>NZ_MWMM01000044.1:0-2482 GCF_002189605.1 Pseudobacillus badius | reverse complement strand
TGGAGCTTTTGATGTAATAGCAAGATGGCATATTGGACTGAAAAATTATGTAATTCAAGGTGATTAATGTGCGGTATAAAAAAGGCATGGTCTTAGAGAATACATGTTGGCAATGCTATAACGAAAAAATGAAAATATATCGGGTTAATAGACAAAAAAATGAAGGTAAAACAATTGCGTTTGTATGGTGTGAATGTGAAGAATGCGGTGCAGTTGATGACCTATTCCTCGAAGAAAAGTAGCAGGGTTCTATTTCCCTGCTTTCTTAATACCCAATGAACGAAAGTGAAGAAGGGCGCACTTATACATTGACACTTGTCAATGTGTGCGGCAGGGAGGTATCCCTGCTTTTTTTTAGCCCCTGCGGGTCCAACGCTGCAAGCGTTATTTCGTCGCAGGGCGACCCCAGTAATATTCACTGACAAGTGTCAGTGTATAGATGGGCACTCTCTCCGAAACGGAGTGAAACCCACTGCAACTTTTTGAAGGTGCGTAAGTGGGCACTCCGTATTTTTTCGGAGTGAGCAAGAGCATAAGGAAAAAATGTCCCCACAGTTTGTGAGGAAATAGGCAGAGCCTATTTTTTTCGTGTCCCCATGAAAAAGCGAAAAACAATACGTTTGCAATACGAACAAAAAACCGGTTTTTGAAAGTAAGAAATAAAGGAGTGGTAAAAATCATGAATCAGATTCCAAATTTATTAACGATTGCAGATTTAACGACAAGATGGCAAATGCCAAGACAAAGCATTCACGAAAAGAAAATGGAGAATGATTTCCCTCCACCGGTTCAGTATGTGGCGAACGGTCGAACTGCCTTATTTTTAGAAAGTGACATCGAAGTTTACGAGAAGAAATATCCCTGGATTACCTCGCCGGAAAAGAGAAGAAGCAGACAACGGTTTATTTGGTCATTGATAAACCAGTGAACGGTTTATGCCGCGAAAGTCGATTTACCATGAGGGGAACCCTCATGCAAACTTTCGGAGGTTGCCCCAGAGGGCGGTTTTGGCCCTGTGGGGTTGCCTTCGGGAGTTTGAGGGTTTGGAGGCTCGTGGTCAATCGAACCGTGGAATAAATAGAGAACGGCAGCACGAGAAAAAACCCGATTTTGACCACTAAAACTGCGGTCGAAATCGGGTTTTTTCTTATCTTGATACATATAGAAACAATGTACTTTGGAAAAATAGGCTTGAAGCCTTGATACGACTGGCTTTAAGCCAGTTTTTTTAGGTGGACAGAAAAAAACCCCTATGCTAAGGTTAAGGTGTCGAATCTTAAACCAATTACAGAGGGGGTTTTTTTATCCCTTCTGACGTATCAGAAAGGGGTATTTACTTTTATCATGTACAAAAATAATAACATTGAAACGTCCGACAAATCAACTCCTAAAATATTGGAGGACAAAACAAAATCGGGCAAAGAGAGAGATTGGAAAGGTAAGAAACGTCGGTCAATATTGACAGCCGAGCATTTTGAAAAAGCAGGATTACATAGCAAAGCTGAACGGATGAAGGATTGTGCGACTCAACTTGTGTTTAAGCATACTGGGGAAGCGTTAAAACTGTATCAAGCATGGTTTTGTAAAGTGAGGTTATGCCCTATGTGCAACTGGAGAAGGTCATTAAAAATTGCTTATCACAATAAACGAATCGTTGAGACGGTTAATGAGCGTGAAAACGTCCGTTGGCTATTCCTAACCCTCACCGTCAAGAATACAGACGCTGAGAGCCTTCCTGAGACGATTTCAGCTATGTTTGAAGCTTTCAGAAGGCTAACGAAGTACAAAGCGTTTAAAACGTCTGTGAGGGGCTTTTTTAGGGCTTTGGAGGTTACGAGAGACCGAGATACTCATATTACAGAAGAACGCTATAAAAAGAACCCTAGCTATTATAAACGACAGGGATTATCTGTTGGTGATGAAAATCCAAATTACGGAACATATCACCCGCATTTTCACGCACTACTATGTGTTCCTGCCAGCTACTTCAAAAATAAAGATTTTTATATAAAGCAATCAGAATGGACAAGCCTTTGGCAAAAGGCTATGAAGCTAGATTACACACCGATTGTACATATCCAAAAAGTAAAACCAAAAGAAAAATTAGATGAATTAGAAACCTATGAAAAAGACTTAAAAAAAGCTATGAAAGAACAAAATGCAATTTTGGAAGTATCAAAATATCCAGTAAAAGATACAGACGTCATTAAAGGGAATAAGGTAACAGATGAAAACGTGGAAACAGTTTTAGCGTTAGACGATGCTCTTGCTTATAAAAGGCTGATTGGGTACGGTGGATTGCTGAAGGAAATTCATAAGGAATTGAATCTAGGAGATGCTGAGGACGGGGATCTTGTTAAAATTTCTGAAGATGATGAAGTGGCAAATGGAGCTTTTGATGTAATAGCAAGATGGCATATTGGACTGAAAAATTATGTAATTCAAGGTGATTAATGTGCGGTATAAAAAAGGCATGGTCTTA
>NZ_MWMM01000043.1:0-3307 GCF_002189605.1 Pseudobacillus badius | reverse complement strand
ATTACCATTATACACTTCCGGTTTTGGCTGGCTTGTCCCAGCGTTAATTGGGGTGTTAATCGGCCTTATTGTACAGATAGTAAATAAACAGCAATTGAGAAAAAAATCTCGCCAAAGCAATGCCTCTTAAATAATGGTTATCATAATTGTGAAACGCTAATAAAGATGATTATTTGCAGGGGATCACTAGCTGTATTTTTCGTTTGAAAGATATGCCTCATTTAAAAGGCGTTGCCTAGATTCAAGTGATTACTTTAAAGAGTCTAGGGAGATGGCACTGGTAAGGCGAAAGAAAGAGTAGGGCATGAGGTTAATTTGTATTTGTGCAAAGTGTTATAATTGAGGATAGTGAAAACCCTCCTTTTGGATAGAGGGTTTTCACATCAATGATTTGGTTTATAAAATTCAACAAAATCAGGTATTAATTATCGACTCTGTTGTGAATGTAGAGTAGGTCTCTTTCTTTGCTCTCCTCCGTGAATCAGTTTTATTTTTACAGAAATACTTTGTAAGCTTTCCTCTGTCAATGGGACTTTTCCATTTTTCTCAACCGCCTGCCATGTCTTCAAATGGTTGCGGTATACTTCTTCGGAAAGCCGGTATACATCTGTATTCGTTTTTATTCCTTCTAGAAAAGTTTGTTTTATCTCATTTCTCATGGTCTCTTCTGCGGCGTTTTGTACATCCTTTAGCTTTTTTGGATGCATTAATTCCCATAAGATGGCGTCAACCTCAACCGAAATTTGAAAGCGGACATCCCTGCCTGTAACAACCACTTTCTTTTTGACTTTTAGCTTATCTATCAACAAACTAACAGAAGCGGACTCTTCTTTAATGCTGATTTCTTCTCTCTTAAGGTCTTCATTTAGCCATTTTAAACCTTTTATTTTCTTATAAGAGAGTGTGTTTTTTAAGTTGTTTTTCGTAACAAAAGCTGCACCTGAAAATTGAACAATTTGATCTGTTTTTTTATTTGTTTTCCAAGTGTGCTTAGCCAGTCTAACGTAAGGGATGATTGCTTCATGAGGTGGCGCTCATTAAGAGCAATTAATATCTCTCTCATGTTGACTGGATCAATAAATGAGCTTTGCTCATAAGCAGCTTCCGGGTCACTTAGCCGAGAAAAGTAAGTGGACATCTCTAAAGGAGGAATAGCTGAAAGGAGTTCTTTTAAAGGCTCCTTAGTTGCATAAACCCAAGTAAGGTACCGTGTTTCTCGGTACCTGTCGAGCAAGTCGAGTGTTGCTTGGAGTGCTCCTTCTTGCAGTGCTTCTTCTGTAAGTACAAAGAAAGATAAATGTCCCCAAAAAATTCTTCTTTGCGAAGAACGGTATAAGTTAAAAATTGCTTCATTTAATGTCCTTCCAGATGCATTGCCGACTACTACTTTGGCTTGTTGGTTTTTACTGGCTGTTTCTGATTTGGCAATTAAAGACGGATTGACAAGCTGCAGGTAGACAGTGTAAGCCCCATTTTTATAATCTACTCCAAGTCCTTGTCCATAAATGATGCGTTCCGGTTCATTAGAATCCCAGCAGCTGGAAAGTAAGGGGAGCAATAGAAAAAAGACTAGAAGAAACGACTTCCTTTTCTTCTGATTTTTTAATTTTTTATGGTCCATTAGATAACTCCTTTTTCAAGCATTGAAAATGATAGGCAAACTCGGAAATAGTCGATTGAAAGAAAATCGTATTTTTCTCTTTTGTAGATACGATTATCTATATGCTTTGACAACTTTTTACCTTTATTGCTTGGTTATTTTGGCTCTTACCTTAGCAGTTATTAGTAATGATAAAGGCAAGATGAAACAAATAATTAATGAAAAAGGAATAAATGCTTTTAAAGCAAAATCATTAAAAAAGACAACATCGGGGTAGAAAAAAATGGACATTGAAAAAATTAATAAAGACAGAGGGAAAAGGAGAATCTGATAATTTTTTAAGTTAATCATTTGGGCTAATCCAAGGGAAAGCCCATAAAAGCAAATTGTTAACTTGAAATAGGTAGTGATTACCCAAATAATTGCCACTACTACTTCAATTCGGTTAAAAAAGTTAGCAACATTTATTTTTTTACCTAAAGTATAAACAGGATACGATTGAAAAGAAGTGAGTTTCACATTTAATACCCATATGCATAAAAGAATTACAATTAAAAGTACCATTCCTCCAATTACCATTCCTTTGTAGAAGTACTTCCGCATGTTAGCTTTCTCATTTACATAGGGAGTGATCATTAAAAAAATAATGAGTTGCAAATAAGGTATTCCTAATTGATGAAACGTGCCTTTAAGGACTGGTTTTATACCTCCTTCAAGAATCGGTTGTATATTTTCCACTTTAATTTCAGGGATGAGGAATAAAGTCAAGAAAAACAGCAACATGATAATCCAAGGAAAAAAAATTAACAAAGATCGGCTAATGACTTCTAGACCAAGCCGGACACCGATCAAACTTGTTAAGATAAACAGTAGCATAATGATTTCAATTGGTGTTTCCACTAATATCAGCCCTCTAATTACAGTTTGAGAAGAAGGTTCTTGAACCCCACGATCAGGCCCTTTTCTTGAACTAAGTGTTAATCCTTTTGAACATCCATCAAGCAATAATATGGCATCCCCAGATAGAAGATGAAGAAAAAGATCTTGTAAATTACTGATTTCTTTTAGATCTCCTATCGGGAGAGTGTGCAACTTAATTACCTTAAAGAAATCATCTGTCCTAACAGGTGGATCCAATTGACTATTTCTGATTTTTAACATAAGGGTATCCAAAATAAATTCCTGAATGAAAGCACTGTTAGACAATCCATCTGTATAAATAATAGATAGATTCTTCTTTACATGATCCCCAATTTGGAAATTCCTTATAACTATGTCGGTACTATTTCCTGTTATTTGCTTAATATGTTTGACGTTGAATGAAAGATCCGCCGAAATACCTTGAGTTTCTTGAGGGGACGCTTCCTTTTTATTCTTACTCTTTTTCTCTTGTTTGATTTTTAGAAACTCTTTTAAAAGTCTTGGGATTCTAGATTTCAATGTGAGCCTCCTAAAAAGTTGCTTTTATTATTCTTGACCATTCGTCAAAATTTATACTTGTATAGTCGTTAATCATCGCATCAAAGTAGGTGTGGAGCGTCTACACTTATCTGGACAGAAAAATTAAGGTCACGTACACTTGATCTAAAACAGATGAGGAGCTTCAAATATCATAAAGCGAGAACGCCGTACATTTACAGCCGAGTTCAAAAAGCAGATGGTACAGCTGTACCAAAACGGAAAAACAAAAAGAGCTATCATTGATGA
>NZ_MWMM01000042.1:0-3448 GCF_002189605.1 Pseudobacillus badius | reverse complement strand
GTTCCCCAGCGGGTTTGGGCGGCGCCCAAGGATTGTTTTTGGCCATGCTTAGGCATGGCTTTTCGGCTTGCCGAAAAAAGCCTCGCAGAGCACACGCTTTACGTATGTAAAGTATAGTGTGATATACTTTACATGGAAGTAGACGCCGACAAACGGGTACTCTGGTGTGTCGAAAGGAGTGCGAAAAATTGAGTTATGCAGTCGTTCATATGGAGAAGATGAAGGCGTACGATTTGAAGGGGATGCAGTTTCATCATCAACGCGAACGAGAGAGCCGGACGAATCCGGATATCGATAAAAAGCGCTCTTGTGAAAATTATGATTTGGTCAATGAGGATCCGATCGATTTTAATCAGCGGGTGAAAGAAATCATTGAATCGCAAAAAACAGGAACCAGAAAAACCAGAAAAGATGCGGTACTCGTCAATGAGCTGCTGGTCACATCCGACAGGGAATTTTTTAACCGGCTTGATCCGGACGAGACGAGAAAGTTCTTTGAGGACAGTCTAGCTTTCTTTCAAGAGCGGTATGGAAAACAGAATATTGCTTATGCGGTCGTGCACATGGACGAAAAAACACCTCATATGCACATGGGAGTGGTTCCTATGCGTGATGGCAGACTTCAAAGTAAAAACGTGTTTAATCGTCAGGAACTGCTTTGGCTTCAAGATAAGTTCCCTGAACATATGCAGAAGATGGGTTTTGAGTTGGAACGGGGAGAAAAGGGATTTGATCGGGAACATTTATCGGTCCAAGATTTCAAGCGAAAAACAGCGAAGGAACAGCTCGAAAAAGAGATCGCTTCACTAGAAAAAAAGCTTTCGGGTAAGAAAAATGAATTGTTAATTTTAAACGAAGAAATTTCAGACGAGGTTCAAGTCTCTGCTAAAAGAGAAATGAAAAAAGTGGAGGTCAAAACAGAGGAAAGAAACCTGTTCGGTCTTCCCAAAAAAGAAATCAGGAAACAGCCGACGGGCAATATTTTTATGCCTGAAAAGGAGTTCAAGCAGTTAGTGGCAGCTGCCAGGGACAACAAGCAGCTGAAAAGCCGGATGGAGAAAATTCTCCGTATGGATCTCGCTAAAGAAAATCAGAAGTTGGCGAGTCAGCTGAATGGGACTTTAAAAAACTTGAAGGAAAAAGAGAAGGAAAACCAACGGCTAAGTGAGGAAAACTATTCTCTTCGCTCTCAGAATCACGAATTACGGCAGGAAATTCATTTTTTATATCAAAGTACCAAAGAGTTTTTAAAAGAGATTACAGAGGACGTGAGAGCCTTTAAAAACGCTTTTAAGGATTTTGTGGGCAAGGTGAAGGAGAAAGTCACTGGGAGCGAATTTGAAAAGACTTATAAGCGCGAGGTCAAAAAAGAAAAAAATAGAGGGATGGAGCGATAATATGGAAATATTGCCATTGAAATAATAAAAAGCCTTGGTTAAAGGCTTTTTATTTTAAATTTTCTCTTTCTCTTAATAATTTGAAACGGTCAAATTGACTTCGATATTCATAATCTTTATTTTCTTTCTTACTTACAAGGATTTTACCGTCGTACTTTGAGTATTTTTTATTTGAATTATAGTCTGTCCAAGCAAGATCTTGGTTTACTAAATAGACATTAGAGGTTCCCATCTTTAAAACATCAATAAATCCATTTTCTTGTAATACTTTAATAGCTCTATAGATTGTCATTCTTGATTTTCCAAAATAATCTTCAAATACAGCATAGGAACAAGCTAAAGCATTACGATTATCCATGTGTTCTAAAATGAAAAAAAGTAAGGAACTAGGGAAAGCATGATTAGACATCAACCAACGTAATTCAGGCATGTGTTCTCGATATAATTGAACAAAGTTAGCGTTTTTATCTTCTGATTTTCTTTTTTCTTCTTCTTGTTGGTTTTCTTCCTGTAATTCTAATAACCTTTGTAATTTCTTAAATTCGTCTTGGTTTAACTCTAATATGACTTTTTCTTCGTCCTTTTTATTTTCCGTTTCTAGAACCTCCGCATTCATAAGTTTACCTCCCTTATGTATCACTAACCTTGATACCTATATGTATTATTTGTGTTACATCGTATAACATTTCATGATACATGTAAAGACAAAAATGGTATGTTATGTCTAAATATGTAACACAAGCTATGTTACATAAACGTATCACAAGCTATGTTACATTTACCCTTCAAAAACGTTGATACATCAACGTTTTTGAAGGGTTCCTTTCTATATCTCCTAAAGGGCTATGCTCCAAGCAAGGTTCGGGTAGTATTTTTCAAAACGCTGCGCTGAAAAATCTCCACCCTTTCCCCCTTGCTCTCCGCATTTTTTGGCGGTACTAGCCATTCGCCAAGCTCACCACACCCAAAACGAGGAACCTAGGGGTTGAGCTTGCTTTGAATATGATACCGCCAAAAACCGCCAGTGCTTCCGATCGAGAAAAAGCTCTTTAACAAAGTGTTGTAACGCTAAATTCGCGGGGTTTCGCCCCCACACGACGAGCCAGCTACCTCCCCAAAACAAGGGGGTTCATTTGTAATATTTTTACTTTTAAGTTTACTTTAGAAGGTTTTTCAAGATAATAAAAACAGCCCATCTAAAATAGGGGCTGTTTTTATTTCATTTTTTTAGCTATTTGAATCATTTCTTCTTTTGTAAGATAAGAGCTTTTCATCTCGATATTAGTTCCATTCTGATTCCATGTTAGAATGCCACCAACAGGTTTCTGATTATTTCTAGATGCAGCCCAGGGAGTAAATCTTGCCTTGTTATGATTAACATTAACTATACTTCCATTTTCCGGATGATCGCCATTCGATTTTGTTTGAATACATTCAAAAATGTATTTCCCTTTAGTCTCTTTGTCTTCAAAAGTTATCAATACGCTATCTGGATTTTTTTTATCAAAAGCAAGCGACTTTATTATTAATTTCCATTGGTTATAATTTTCTGGGATAAAAACTTTAAAATCTACGTTTTCTTCGACTTTAGATAATTCACTTTTTAACTCTATATTTGGTTCTATCGCTGTGAAAAATACAGAATTCATAAATACAAAGCAAGCCAGCATCGTGTTAACCATTTTATTTAGACCTCCCCATAGTTTAGTTGAGTATTTTTAGTTTTTCCGTTCATGAAATATCCTATTCGTTAAATAGGTAAGGTTAAAAACGTGAATCCGTGGCGTTTGTCAACGGTACCGGAATGGAGCGATAGCGGAATGAGGATAAGGAGTTGACAAACTCATCTATCCCAGAGCCTGAAGGAGGAAACAAACGCCCGTTTGTTTGCGCCCGCCGAAGGGGCAGCCCCCGAAGATCGGGGGTGGGGGGGTGATGAAGGGGGTCTGGGGAAGAGTTCCCCAGCGGGTTTGGGCGGCGCCCAAGGATTGTTTTTGGCCATGCTTAGGCATGGCTTTTCGGCTTGCCGAAAAAAGCCTCGCAGAGCACAC
>NZ_MWMM01000041.1:0-3821 GCF_002189605.1 Pseudobacillus badius | reverse complement strand
GTTCCCCAGCGGGTTTGGGCGGCGCCCAAGGATTGTTTTTGGCCATGCTTAGGCATGGCTTTTCGGCTTGCCGAAAAAAGCCTCGCAGAGCACACTCTTTACGAAGGTAAAGTATAGTGTGATATACTTTACCTGGAAGTAGATGCCGGAAAAGGGTGCTCTGGGGCGTCGAAAGGAGTGCGAAAAATTGAGCTATGCAGTCGTTCATATGGAGAAGATGAAGGCGTACGATTTGAAGGGGATGCAGTTTCATCATCAACGCGAACGGGAGAGCCGGACGAATCCCGACATTGACAAAGAGCGCTCCTATCAAAATTATGATTTGGTCAATGAGGATCCCATCGACTTTAATAAGCGAGTGAAAGAAATCATTGAATCGCAAAAAACAGGAACGAGGAAAACGAGAAAAGATGCTGTGCTCGTTAACGAATTGCTAATCACGTCTGACAGGGAATTTTTTGATCGGCTTGATCCGGACGAGACAAGAAAATTTTTTGAAGACAGTCTAACTTTTTTTCAAGAGCGATATGGAAAACAGAATATCGCTTATGCGGTCGTGCACATGGACGAAAAAACACCTCATATGCATATGGGGGTGGTTCCTATGCGTGATGGCAGACTTCAAAGTAAAAACGTGTTTAATCGCCAGGAGCTGCTTTGGCTTCAAGACAAGTTTCCTGAACATATGCAGAAGATGGGTTTTGAATTGGAGCGAGGAGAAAAGGGATTTGATCGTGAGCATTTATCCGTTCAGGATTTCAAGCGAAAAACAGCGAAGGAACAGCTTGAAAAAGAGATTGCTTCACTAGAAAAAAAGCTTTCGGGTAAGAAAAATGAATTGTTAACCTTAAACGAAGAAATTTCGGACGAGGTTCGAATTTCTGCCAAAAGAGAAATGAAAAAAGTGGAGGTCAAAACGGAGGAAAGAAATTTGTTCGGCATTCCCAAAAAAGAGATCAAGAAAAAGCCGACTGGTAATATTCTTGTGCCTGAAAAGGAATTCAAGCAGTTGGTGGCAGCTGCCAGAGATAACAAGCAGCTGAAAAGCCGGATGGAGAAAATTCTTCGTATGGACCTTGCCAAAGAAAATCAGAAGTTGGCCAGTCAGTTGAATGGGACTTTAAAAGGCTTGAAAGAAAAAGAGAGGGAAAATCAACGGCTGAACGAGGAAAACTATTCTCTGCGTTCTCAGAATCACGAATTACGGCAGGAAATTCATTTTTTATATCAAAGTACCAAAGAGTTTTTAAAAGAGCGTACAGAGAGCGTGAGAGCCTTTAAAAACGTTTTTAAGGATTTTGTAGGCAAGGTTAAGGAGAAAGTCATTGGAAGCGAATTTGAACGCTTATACAAGCGCGAAAAAGCTCGTGAAAGGAATACTGAGCTCGAAAGATGAAAAAAGATTTAAAAATGAGTTAGAGCACTAGAAAGTCCATCACTTAACGGATTTTTAAGTGCTCTAACTCATTTTTATTTGATTCTTTTTAAGTGATCGTACTCTTTTTTAGTTTGATTAATATTTTGCCCTTTGTGTCCGATGTGAGGGTTTAGACGGTACGTATTTGAATTGCCTACTTTGGGGCCTTTTCTTATAATATCTTGTTCTAATAAGCCTTTTATTGCTCTTGCTACATTTGATTGTTGCATTCCTAAATCCTTAGCAATTTCTGTTTGAGTCACTCGTATATAGTTTTCAAAATCCAATTTTCCTAATAATTTCAGTATCACTCGATATTCTTCGTAACTCAATTTAGCGTCTGCCATCCAGCTTAAAGGATCTTGGTACATAGCTAGCCAACCACCTCCTAAATTCGATTTCATGGGTTTGTAAGGCATTGTAAGACTGACAATTTCACCGGTTTCAGGATCAACATTAGCGTGTAGCATTTTTGTCTTTTGTAAACGTTTATATTCTTCCTGATTCATTATGTATTTCGCCCCCCCTCAAAATATATAAACTATATCTATTGAGATATATATCTCTACAGCTATAGTTTATATCACAGGAGATATATAGGTCAACCTTTAAACCCTTGGTATTATTGACTTTTCAGAAGGCCCCTTCTGTATCTGTAAAAAAAGCTATGCTCCAAGCAAGGTTCAGGTAGTATTTTTTTGAGAAAAACACTCAAAAAAATCTCCACCTTTTCCCCCTTGCTCTCCGCATTTTTTGGCGGTGCTGGTTATTCGCCAAGCTCACCATACCCAAAACGAGGAATATCGGTGATGAGCTTGCTCTGAATAGGATACCGCCAAAAACCGCAAGTGCTTCCGATCGAGAAAAAGCTCTTTAACAAAGCATTGTAACGTTAAATTCGTGGGGTTTAGCCCCCACACGACTAGCCAGCTACCTCCCCAAAACAAGGAAGGAAAAATTTTTAAACAAAAATTCAGAGTTGATTCAACTAGTAGAAACGTTATAATGTAATTTATGGAAAAAATTCCGCATATTAGGAGGATTAGAATGAAAAAAATTGCAACAGTTTTACTTTCATCTGCATTATTATTTAGTCCAGTAGCGTTGAATTCGCAAACTGAAGCTAGTACCTTGAATCAACTGGTTCCTATTGCCCCTTCTGATTCAGAAATCGGTAGTATGCAACCTTATGGTATGAACCCACCTACTAGTAGTGCTTCTACACATGATATTTCAGTAAGTACCTACAATTACCAGGTTTCAAAAGTAGGCGCACAAGTTTATACAGATAAGTTTATTAAAGGCAAAACAACAATGAAAATATCCGTTAAAAATTGGAAAGTTTTGAACTCGCATGGGGGGACTTCTAACTCTCTTACACTTACTGTATATAATTCATCTGGTAAAAAGGTTGCTGGTAAAACAATTACTATTTCAAAAGGATCTGGTTCCGCCAGCTTTTCTGGTTTAAGCTCTTCTACAAAATACTATGTTAAGTTTTCAGTGCCATTAAATAGCAATACTTATTCATTTAATGGTTCCATTTCTTAGTAATTTAATAGCATAATTATTTAAAGAAAAAAGAACATCGTAACTTTTCGATGTTCTTTTTAATTTAAAATTTTGGAGGTTCCCAAAAATGTCTAGAACTATTTGGAAAGGTGTATTTATTCTCTACATATTAATGCTACTTAACTTTATAGTGATTAAGTTTAATGGAAATATAAACGGTGTTATAGATACTATACAATCCAATACTGAGCGGAGAGCTGCAGGAGAATCAGCTGTAAACTTAGTTCCTTTTAGAACGATTGACACTTATGTAAGTGATGTGAATTCAGGAGTACCCTTTATAAATATCCTAGGTAATATTATTCCTTTTGTACCTATGGGATTCATAATACCTCTCGCTTTTCCTTCTCAAAGAAATATAATTAAAACTATGATTTCTTGTTTATTTTTGATATGCAGTATAGAGATTATCCAACTAATCTCTTTTTTAGGCAGTTTTGATGTAGATGATATTATATTAAACCAACTAAGTTGTTTTATAGGTTTTATGCTATTTGTAACATGCAAGAATGCTTTTAAAATAGTCTCTTAAAAAGTTATAAAAAGAAGAACCATTGGCATCTGTCAACGGTACCGGAATGAAGCGATAGCGGAATGAGGATAAGGAGTTGACAGATTCTTCTATCCTAAACCCTCTTGGCATTGAATCGAAAACATTCGATTCCTGCCTACCGGCGAGGGAGCCCCCTCAAAGGTGAGGGGGATGGGGGAGTTTGTTATAGGGGGTCTGGGGAAGGGTTCCCCAGCGGGTTTGGGCGGCGCCCAAGGATTGTTTTTGGCCATGCTTAGGCATGGCTTTTCGGCTTGCCGAAAAAAGCCTCGCAGAGCACAC
>NZ_MWMM01000040.1:0-3821 GCF_002189605.1 Pseudobacillus badius | reverse complement strand
ATAGCTTATAAATCTCTTTGGCTTGTCCAAAGAACGGTTTCACGGTTAATACAAAGTTCTTTGGAATATGAGAAGGGGTAAACGAGTCATCTAAAACGCTTTCGTCCTTACGTATGTATTTATTAAAAGATTTTTTTAATGGTAAAGAATAGGTAGGGATTTTTTTTGTCCCTTCGTCCTTAGAACCACAAGGGGTTTCAGCGTTTTCTGTTTGGAAATCTGTTTGGAAATCACTTAAATTTAGCAGCTCTTCCCAGTATGAAAAATACGGGTGGTCCACAAATAAATGGACTGGGGCGCTCCGTCCATTTTGCTTCGTGGATCTCCGGTACACGGTAAACAGCACGCCATGTTCGCGCAGCTTCTTGGCTACGTTCCGGATGGTTCGGTCCGATAGATCGTGTCGATCGGCTAAATAGGCATCTTTGGCAAAGAAAAAGCCGCGCTCTGAAGACAGCCAGCACATCATGTCAATAGCCTCGCGTGTTTCTTTCTTTAATCGATAATAGGCGTCGCCATACACCTCTTCTACGACTTTCAATAACTTTAATTTCATGGATTGTTGTTCTTTTTGGTTCTTAGCAGAGGGCTTGTAGCTCATCATTTGTTTAAATTCTTCATTGGATAACATTCTGCTTACTGTCATGGGTTTCGTCTCCTTTAGAGAAAAAACAAAAAAGACGTATTTACCGTAGAAACCGGTAAACACGTCTTTTATCTTTCTGTAAAAGATCGACTTTTCCCCTTGAAATTTACGTTTATTTATCGTAAGATACAGGCATAAATAAAGTAATAAAGGTGAAAGCAAGTGTTTACCGTGCCCAATTCACGGTGGACGGTTATAGGTGGTTGGCGCCACACTATAACGCGCTTTTGCCTTTTTTATTTTCCGTACTAATATTTGTCTTTATTTATATCAAAATTCCCTGTCTTCTACAAGAGCTCTGAAAATAAACAGACTTTCAGACTTTCAGCTTTTCTCTATTTCGGATTGCTTATTCTAGGTATTACTTTAATACCGAATCTCTGTTTTTCATCAATAAGGCCATCATAAGCATTGCTATTTATTATATCAATCAAACCTTTAGTCCTTTGTTTAGCATTACTCAAATCTCTATTCAAAGAATTAGGGATCATATCCGCCAATTGCAAGCCCACATTGTTTTCTGCCTTTAATGGAAAGCTAATCGTCCCCAGATGTTTTTGCAACATCTTCGGCTCATAAAAAAGTGTTCCTGTAGCTTTAAGATTATAAAAGTGACCTTGCAACTGTTCATTTTGGCTTTGGTTTCTAGATTCAATTGTAATGTTACCAGTTCCATTATGCCTTTCAAGGAAATTTACGTAATTTTCTAAAATAATTTGCAAACAAATAAAGTATTTATCACGCATTCCTGGATAAAGGTGTTTTAAATCTTTTTCATGTATAGATGCGCTAAGGATGTAAAGGTTATACTTCTTAAATATCTCCTTTATCCTATCCCAATACAAATTACGAAACTTAGCCTGCTTAAATATCTCATAAGGAGTGTCTCTCTCGGGGCGGTGGATTTCAGCTTCATGCAAAATAACTGTTGTATTACCAAAGAGCTCTTGCTTAAGCTCGTTTATCTCCGGGATAATCTCCTTGGCATATAATTCTTGCTCTACCACATAGCCGGCTAAACAGAAATATTTTAGGTTTCCTGAGGGCAAAATTTCATCTAAAAATAAAATATATGAATCCATACACTGTCTCCTTTATTCCCTTTCACAGCATCATTAATTAACCTGAATTATCATCAAAAAGATCAAACGTCATTTCGGTTGCTTTGTCTGTGAAAATTTTATCATAAAGCATTTTAGTTCCATAAGGTTTCAAAAAAGTATGGGCAGCTTCATTGGGAGCAAGTTGCATACGTATTATAAGCTGATGATCTTCAAGCTCTTTAATCCAATTACTAATAGCTCGTGGAGATTTGTCAAAGTATTTTGCAATCGTATCAATACTCGTCCATGTTTCTCCAGTTGTGTTCCCCGAGTTTAATCCCAAATACAAGTATAGTTTTAGGGCATTTCCTGAGAGTTTTTTAAGAAGAAATTCTTCCTTCAATGGCTGGAACACAGGAAAAAAACCTATATGAACAAGGGAATTTCTTTTCCACTTGCCGTAATTTTCCCTATAAATTTCCGCCCTTCGGTAATTTGGAAGCTTATCAAAATCCATAATTTCTATCCCTTCCCACGTCTTTTCACTAATATTATAAAATGTATAGCATATTTTAACAACAAAAAGTTGCGTACTAACAAGACGTAGTCTTGCCCTTATCATTGACGGTTAAATAAAAAAAGCGTATTATAATAAAGCAAAGTGCAAATCAGATAATTTGCAATGAACTTATTTCAGAGAACTGCGAAGCTATTCTCTGACCTGAAAAAGAAGAACTGCGAAGCTAATCTTCTTACTTTAACGTGTATTTTTTTTGAAGTGTGGAATAATTATATTGAGGAACTGCGAAGCTATTCCTCCAGCGTATTTATAAAGAGAACTGCGAAGCTATTCTCTTTTATGAGGTAAAAGAACTGCGAAGCTATTCTTTTACAAAAGGGAAAGGACAACTCTAGTTAGAGTTGTCCTTTTTTCTTGTTCGCAGTTAATTCCCAATGGAGGTATATATACCTCCATTGGGAATTAACTGCGAACACAAAATAAAGGTAGTATATATACTACCTTTATCTAGTGTAATTCAGGATAAAACAACTTCCAGTTTTCGGAATAATTATTCTGATTACTACCATAGCAAATATAAAAGTCAAAATTGATAGGGAAATTCCTCATTATCTCAACCTCACTTTCCGAAAACCCTGAATTCTCTAAGTAAAACCCAATAGCTTGATGATATGGATAAGTATATTCCAGCTGTGTTAAATAAAACTTAATCTTTTCTACAGATACCCTCCCTTTAGATTTTTTATACGCTTCTAAAACTTGCCTAACACCACCACCATAAACCGGTCGTACAGTGATATCTATAAGTGTTCTTTCTAAATCTGTTACTCTGACATCATTGACTTCTATTACTCCAAGGTTTCTAGAAAATTTCCCACTAAGAAGATAAACCTTGTGTTCTCCATAATTAGCAAAATAATTTGACGTTCTCATACTTTTTAAAAAAGCTTTATCAATATTTGCTTGTTGTAAAACTCCTTTATTTTTAGGTTTAGGGCTCTGTTCCTTATTAACATATATAGAATCCGATTCGGAAAGCTTAACAAGTTCATGAAATATCAGAGCAGAGTAATGACTTAAATATCCCTTTGAAAAAAGACTCGATATTACTTGTAGTTTAGAAACATCTCCGTAAGTATAACGAGTGATTTTTTTGTGCGGAAAGGTTAATTCAACTTTATTAATTATATTACTGGTTAATAAAAATTCTAAGACTTGCTTTACACCCGGTTTAAATACATCATGTTGATTTTTAAAGTCATCAACCAAACCCAAAAAATCTTTATAAGTAAAAACCGATTTTTGAGCAGCAGCCAAAATCTTCTCTAAAGTATTTTTATCAAATTCCATTATGTTACCTCCATCAAGTTACAGTGAAAGATTTATGGGTTTTATGCGATCAGTAAAAATATCATAAAGAAAACTTTTCTAGCGCTTGATCAATCATTTCATCATCAATACCAATATACCGCAAAGTAATCGATGGAGACGAATGACCGAAAATCTGCTGCAACATCGCCACGTCCTTCGTTTGCTGGTAAAAATGATAGCCGAAGGTCTTCCTCATGGTGTGGGTGCCAATGGCTCCTTCAATGCCACACGCGCGAGAAGC
>NZ_MWMM01000003.1:0-564487 GCF_002189605.1 Pseudobacillus badius | reverse complement strand
TTGGAAAAAATCACATAAAAATCGCTTGTCTTTGATACCTGTTTTTCAAAAAACAAAAAATCAAAATTGTATTTTTTTGACATGCGGAAAGTCAGGGTCATATATCATTAATTTTATTATTAATATTTTCCAATTATGTTTTATTATGATGCTATCTGTATCCCGTCATCGTTCAGGTAAAGAAGCGAAAGGCGCGGCTCCCCCGGAAAAACCAGCTAGGTGCTTGAAATAGAGTCTATCCATTTTTTAATTGCATGAGTGTATGGACTGTGACCGGCATGCAATAATCTTAAAGGTGCATCTATATGTATATTTCTCTTTTCTCGTTCTATATCGGCCAAAAACCGTTTATATGAAGAAAGAGGGAGAAATACCATACCAACCAATTGACGGATAAACAGGACATTGGTATAGTAATAAATAATTTTCAGAATAGTTTTGCCTAGAGAGGAGAAGAGAAAGATGAGTATAGTTGAGACAGAAAAAGGATATTTTGGACAGTTTGGAGGCAGCTTTGTGCCGCCTGAATTGAAAGAGGCTTTGAATTACCTGGCAGAACAGTTTGAGACCTACCAGAACGACGCTGAGTTCATGGCGGAGTATAAATATTACTTAAAAGAATATATAGGCCGCGACAATCCGCTGACCTATGCCAGCCAATTGACAGAGCAGCTTGGCGGCGCCAAAATTTATTTAAAACGGGAAGATTTAAACCATACAGGCTCGCACAAGATTAATAATGTCATGGGCCAAATTCTGCTTGCGAAGAAAATGGGAGCTAAGCGCATTATCGCTGAGACCGGTGCTGGCCAGCATGGGGTGGCCACTGCGACCGTTTGTGCCATGTTCGGAATGGAGTGCGTGGTGTACATGGGGGCGGAAGACATTCGCCGCCAGGCGCTGAACGTGTTTCGAATGGAGCTCCTGGGCGCTGAGGTGGTAGCTGTTGAAAGCGGGCAGGGCCGCTTGAAGGATGCTGTTGATGCGGCATTAAATGATTATGTAGCCAATTATAAAAACACCTTTTACTTGCTTGGCTCTGCAGTAGGGCCGCATCCATACCCAACAATGGTCAAGCATTTTCATAGCGTAATCAGTGAAGAATCGAAAAAGCAAATATTGGAAAAGGAAGGACGCCTGCCGGATGCTGTCATTGCTTGCGTCGGCGGAGGCAGCAATGCAATTGGCGCCTTCGCCCATTACATTAATGAGCCTGCGGTCCGCCTGATTGGCGTTGAACCCGAACAGGCCGCAACGCTGACAAAAGGGAAGCCGGCTGAGCTGCATGGCTTTAAATGCCTTGTATTAATGGATGAACAAGGAAATCCGCTGCCGACTTATTCGATTGCTGCGGGGCTGGATTATCCGGGTGTAGGCCCAGAGCACAGCTACTTAAAGGAAACAGGGCGTGCCGACTATTATACAGTGACGAATGAAGAAGTATTGGAGGCCTTTCAATTATTGTCACGCTCGGAAGGGATTATTCCGGCGTTAGAAAGTGCCCATGCTGTTGCCCAGGCGATCAAGCTGGCGCCGGCGATGAAAAAGGAAGAGCTGATCATTATCAACATTTCCGGCCGCGGTGACAAGGACGTTGAACAAGTATTTGATATGCTAAAAAAATAAACAAAAAGCCTGAGAGTTTCCCAGGCTTCAGACTGCAGACAAACTCAATGAAAATGGAGGTTTGTCTGCAGTCTTTTTTTAGTTTGCTTGCGATAGGTGTGTTGCTTTCCATTCCAGGCGCTTCGCTTTCCGCGGGGCGGGCGGCGAGCCTCCTCGGCGTCAACGCGCCTGCGGGGTCTCGCCTGTCCCGCAGATCCCGCCGGAGTCTGCGCGCCTTCCATTCCAACCAACAGGGTGCATAAAAAGAGGCCAGCTGTATAGTCATATTTGTTTGAAAATGGAATCATTCAGCCGTCCTTTCTTTGCTTGCGATAGGAGTGTTGCTTTCCATTCCAGGCTGCTTCGCTTTCCGCGGGGCGGGCGGCGAGCCTCCTCGGCGTCAACGCGCCTGCGGGGTCTCGCCTGTCCCGCAGATCCCGCCGGAGTCTGCGCGCCTTCCATTCCAATCAACAGGGTGCATAAAAAGAGGCCAGCTGTATAGTCATATTTGTTTGAAAATGGAATCATTCAGCCGTCCTTTCTTTGCTTGCGATAGGAGTGTTGCTTTCCATTCCAGGCTGCTTCGCTTTCCGCGGGGCGGGCGGCGAGCCTTCTCGGCGTCCAAGCGCCTGCGGGGTCTCGCCTGTCCCGCAGATCCCGCCGGAGTCTGCGCGCCTTCCATTCCAACCAACAGGGTGCATAAAAAGAGGCCAATTGTACAAAGAGTTTAAGGTGAGGAAGAGGCTTTTGAAACACCATCCCGTCTAACAGGACCAAATAGATAGAATTGTTCTGGATCAGCTTGTGCCAGGGAATTATCCGGTTCAGCAGATAGAGCAGATGGTGGACAACGTGAAGGGAGCTTGAAGAAATTGCCGATGCAGGCGCTGCTTACTTTCGCTGCGATGAATCTCAAGAAATCATCGGCTTGGAGAGGTCTATCTTTCTCTCAAATGACTTGAAAATCCCCTAAAAAACGACAAGGAGTTCAGACTGGTCCCATGCCGAACCCCTTTTGTCGGTAAATTGAAGCCTGGGAGTTTCCCAGGCTTTTTTCTCCTCTATCGATCGTTCCTTCCTTTTATTTTATCCGCCTGAAGAGCCTCCGGTGAGCACGCAGGTTGACTGCGTAATAGAGAAGGCTGATAAGGATAAGGATGCCGCCTCCGTAGAGCCACAACCGCTGTTCCATAAAGGCCGCGGCAGCTGTCAGGATAGAGCTGAATGTGATAAAAAAGAGGGCATCTCGTTTTTTAGATAATAAAAAGTCATGTTGAAGCCGATGCTTCTCAAAATCTTGCCGCCATTCCCTGTATTTTCGAGGTTCATCGAGCGTCTGCTGGATTTGGCGGGGAACAGACAGCAAAGGACGGAAAGAACGAATCAGCCACTGAAAAGCCGGCTGTCCGGAAGCTGGACCGGGTTCGGGATTTTCCTGCAGCCATTTAAAAATGAGCGGTTTGCCAACTTCCAAAAGATCAATATCAGGGTCAAGTATATAGAGAATGCCAACGAACGTGGAGGCAGCCCGCCCGAAAAAAGCAAATTCACTTGGCAGTTGAATCGGCTGCTCCTTGACGATTTTCTCGAGATCGGCCAGCAGCTTCTGAACCACAAAGTCATCGGGTGAGGCAAAGTTCTTTTCTGTATAATTGTCTACAAGCGCTTGAATGATAGTTTTTAACTGTGCATGATCTGCCCCGGGAAGCAAAAAGCGCAAACTCTCCAGCGCAGACAGCACCTGGTCATAATCTTCAAGCACAATTCCTTCTACCAGCCGGCGGATATGGACTGCATCCTTTTTCTGAATCTCACCGACCATTCCAAAGTCAATGAGGATAATGGTTCCGTCTTTTTTAACGAGAATGTTTCCTGGATGAGGGTCCGCATGAAACCGGCCTTCCTGAAGCAGCTGTTCTAAAAATAATTCGACAAGCCGGGCGGCCAAGTCGCGTCGGTTGATGCTGTTTTGCTCAAGAAACTTCAGATCTGTGATCCGGGCGCCCTCCACCCACTCCATGACGAGCACCTTTTTGGTTGAATATTCTTCGTAATAAAAAGGAACACTGATCTTATCAAATAACTCATATCTTTTTCTAAAGTAAAAGCCGTTTTGCAATTCTTTAGAAAAATCCAGCTCCTGGCTGATCGTCGTTTCCATCTCTTTATATAGAGCCGGCAGATCGGTTTGTTTGCCGAATGGCGTAAAAAGATCGGCCAGCCACATCACAATCCGTATCGCTTTAAAGTCCGTAGAGATGATCCGTTCGATTCCCGGCCGCTGAACCTTTACAGCAACCGTGGCGCCATTTGGCAGACGCCCTTTATAGACTTGTCCAATAGAAGCCGAAGCGACAGGCTCCTCGCTGATTTCATCAAGAATGGAGTCATAGGGTTTGTTCCATTCCTTATCCATGACTGCTTTGGCGGCTTCCCAAGGCACACTGGGCACCCGGTCGATCAGATCTTCTAATTCCTCGATAAAAGCCTGAGGCATAATATCCGCGCGCGTGCTTAAAAACTGTCCAAGCTTAATGAGCAGCCCTTCCAGGCGCAGGGCGGTCTGCCGGTATTCCGCAGCCTGGCGCTTTAATAGTGCTTCCCATTTTTCGTTTGTTCGGCTGGTCCAGCGTTTCCTGTGCCTTTTGCGGAAAAAAGTAACCTGCAAAAAGAACTTGACAGCCATGGTGATAATAATGAGCATGCGGTAAAGAGAAAAGTTTTTCACACATTTTCTTCCTTTCCGGCGAAAACGTTTTTTCTTTATTTTAAATCAAATGCTTTCTCTATGTACAATAATTGCTATAAACGCTAAAGACCAAGTTCTATTTCTTGATTTTAATACCAAGTCATAAATTAATTGACAAGTTAGAAAATAAAGTGATACGATTAGCCCTAGTTAAGAGAGGTTAAGTCAGTCAATTGCTTATAACCAGATCAATAGTGGAAAAGAGGGAAAGCGAATTGAAGGAGCTTCAATCATTTGGCTGGTATGCTGCTCGCGTAGCACCACACCTTCCAAAAAAAGCATTCAGTCCTGCTCCTGAGCGGCTATGGGGAGGCTTAGCCTACCTGCTGGTGGTTGTCTCGGGGATTTTGACAATTAGTTTAACGGATTTTAATATTTGGATAAACACAGCCATTTCTATTATATTAGGCACTTCTTTTGCGGCTATGGGATTTTTGGGGCACGAAATCCTCCATGGAACGGTCGTGAGAAAAGCCTGGCTGCGTGAATTGACGGGGGGAATCGCGTTTTTTCCGTTAAGCACTGGGCCGAAACTATGGGTGAAGTGGCATAATATGACCCATCACCGCCATACACAGGATGAAGAAAAAGATCCGGATGCCTGGCCGACGATTGAGCAGTTTTCGAAGGCTAAAATCCTGAAGCCTTTCTACCGGCTCCCGCTTTCAGTGCGCGGGTTCTTAGGTATGGCCTTTTTAGCTATCACATTCACCATGCACTCCATGCGGATGTTTAAGCGTTTTATTAAAGAGTTCAATCCGGAAAAACGCCTGTCCGTCTGGATGCAGCTGCTTGTTCCGTGGGCGACATGGATCGGGCTTTTAGTGCTGATCGGTCCATTAAAGTGGACGTTTGCCTTTTTTATCCCGCTTCTGATTGCAAACTTTATCGTCATGGCGTACATTGCGACGAACCACAGGCTAAATCCGCTCGTGCCGGTTAATGATCCGTTAGCTAACAGTTTAACGGTGACGGTGCCGAAGTGGGTGGATGTCCTGCATTTTAACTTCTCTTATCACACAGAGCATCATTTATTTCCAGGAATGAGCTCGAAATACTATCCGCTTGTGAAAGAGGAACTGAAAAAGCGCTGGCCGGAAAGATATCATGAAATGCCAATGCTTCAGGCGCTGGCTGCTCTCTATAAGACGCCGCGGCTGTACAGCAACCAAGTCGAGCTCGTGGACCCTGTCGGAGGAGATGTATATGGCACACTTGGGCATGGATTAGATCCCGCCCATGTGAAGCCGAAAGAGACAGCTCCTGCCGAAGAGTCATCAAGTTCCGCAATGGTAAATAAATAAAAAACGGGCCTTTCCCTATGGAAAGGCCCGTTTTTTGTCTGTGTGAGATTGAGTCATGAGGGGAAGACCAATAAGGCAATGAAAAATAAGTAAAAAGCTGCCCTCCTGTTATGATAGGGACCTCTTAAGTTGGTCAGCAAAAAGGGTTCGGAATGAGAGCCTTCCAGCCCTCTTTCTGTTTTTGAGGCAGGCGTCGAGCCATCTGAAAAAATGACACACCTTTCTAAGTTTCATTCCTCAGGCTATTTCTTAAGAGCCATGGCCACGAAAGTAAGCATTCTCTGCCTCAACCATTTTTTAAGCTCTCTTCATGTCGTCAACTCTGTTGATTAGAATGGCAGGCAACAGCCCTCATCCACAAGAAAATTAAAAAGCCTGTAGATAAACTTCAATTTTCATTGAGTTTATCTACAGGCTGAAGCTGTTTACATCAAATATTAACTTCAAAGCTTGTATAATAAACGCCCGACGGTTTCAGCGAAAGCGCGTTTTCAGGGTGAAAAGATGGGGTTGCTTTTCAGCTGAACAATGCCGAAGCCCGCCAGCGGACGTCATAAAGAAGGATTGGCGTTTATTTTCTTAGCGAAGCCGGCTCAGATTGCAGCATAGTGCCTGTTTCGGCATAGCTAAGGTGCCATGAAAATGCTTTTTCCAGAACATGTGGGGTTTGCCCTCCGCGTGCGAGCGCTTCTTCAAAATAAGCGGTCATTTGCTCTTTATAAAGCGGGTGCATGCAGTTTTCAATAATAAGACGTGCACGCTCCACTGGGGCTAAGCCGCGCAAATCGGCATAGCCTTGCTCTGTCACTAATACATCTACATCGTGTTCTGTATGATCTACATGAGAGACAAAAGGAACAATGCTGGAAATATCTCCGTTTTTAGCTACGGATTTCGTCACAAAAATGGCCAGCCGGCTGTTGCGTGCGAAGTCTCCTGAACCGCCGATGCCATTCATCATTTTGGTTCCGCAGACATGAGTAGAGTTCACATTGCCGTAAATGTCGGCCTCCAAGGCTGTATTGATGGAAATCAATCCGAGTCGGCGAATCACCTCGGGGTGATTGGAGATTTCCTGCGGCCGCAAAACAAGCTGGTCTTTATATTGATCAAGCTTTGGAAAAACTGTTTGCATTTTTTCTTGAGACAAAGTGATTGAACAGCCGGAGGCGAACCGGACTTTGCCGCTGTCCAACAAATCAAACACGGCGTCTTGCAACACTTCCGAATATACTTCCAGCTCTTCAAATTCAGAATCAAGCAAGCCGTGCAACACGGCATTGGCAACGGAGCCGATGCCTGACTGCAGCGGAGCCAGCTGATTAGTGAGCCGGCCTGCCCTGATTTCTTCCCGCAGAAACTCGATTAAATGATTCGCCATTGTAGCTGTGTCTTCATCGGGCGGCACAATGGTGGAGGGAGAATCTAAGTCATTCGTTAAGACGATGCCCTTAATTTTCTCCAAGTCCACTTTCATGCCGGTTGATCCGATGTGCCCGTCTACGGAGGTTAAGGCGATTGGTAAGCGCTTTCCTTGTTCTCCTGGCTCATAAATGTCATGCATTCCTTCAAGGGCAGCCGGCTGTGCAAGGTTTAATTCTATGATAACGTTTTTCGCTTTTTCTAAAAAAATTGTTGAGTTTCCAACAGAAGTTGAAGGAATAATCTCTCCTTCTTCTGTGATAGCAACCGCTTCAATAATGGCAAAATCAATTGGATTCAGTACCTCAGAACGAACCATTTCAGCCACATGCGATAGATGCTGATCAGTAAAAAGCAACTCTTGCTCGTTAATTTTTCTGCGCATGGAGGAATCCGCCTGAAACGGCAGGCGTTTATGTATAATACCTGCTTCCGCCATTAGCTTATCAATATCTGATCCAAGAGAAGCTCCTGTATAGACATTGACTTTGAACGGACCGTCCTTCGCCTTGTCGACCAATGCCATCGGTACAGCTTTGGCATCTCCAGCTCTTGTAAATCCGCTCAAACCAAGAGTCATGCCATCTTCGATCCATGAGGCTGCTTCGGCCGCTGACACAATTTTCTTTTGTAATTCCATGTTGCGCAGCTGTTCAGTGATACGTGAGTTCATAGAACATCCTCCTTTGCCACTTTTTAAATATTCTATCAATCTTCGGGCGGCTGCTCATTCGTTTTCGCATGAAAAGCCTTTAAAAAGCGGCAAAGCAGAAAAAAAGCAACATGAAGCAGAAGTTAATAATTCAATGCTTTTCGGAACGAGCTTGAATAGGTTTGACTGACAGGGATCTTTGTCTCGTCTTTCATTACAAGCAGGAAAGTAGAGTGAGAGTCCGGCTGAATTTCCTGGATGTGGCTGACGTTCACAATGTATGAGCGGTGGACACGAATAAACAACTCGCTGGGCAGCATAAATTCCAGCTCTGTCAAACTCATTTTATGGTACCCTTCGCCGCCTACGGCCTGTACCTTTGTTTTACGATTTTCTGCTTCCAAATAGACGACATTTTCGTAAGACACCGGATACCAGCAGTCCTCCGCTTTAACCGTGAAGAAATTGGCGGCGATGGGAGAAGGCTTTGCCGGAAAAATAGTTGTGACCGCTCCGACAACATGGGCTCCATTAAATAGCGGCACTGATACAGCATAATAAGGAATGCCGTATACATCGCTGTCAATGTACTCGGATATTTCGTGCTTTTCAGCGATGGCCTTAGCTGCCCCGCTGCCCTTCTTATAAGGCTCACCCGGGCGAATGCGCAGGTCAACGAGTTTGCTTGGTTTGTAATAAATGAATTTTTCCGGATCGGCGACCGCAATGGACGTATGCGGCGGAAGAAACTCCTTCATGACATTCATAATCGATGTTACGGTTATATGATCCACAGTTACACCCCATCTCATTAATCGTTTATACTAATTATCATAACAGGCTTATTTTAGCGAGGGAAGGAAGGGAAAGGAAATGAAGGGAAAAACGAACGCGATGCGTATACTTGATAAAGCGGGATTAACATACGAGATGTATTCTTATGATCCGGCTGACGGAAAAATTGACGGACTATCCGCCGCCGAAAAAATCGGGAAAGAGGCGGACAGTGTATTTAAAACGCTAGTGACGATCGGTACAGATAAACAGATTTATGTATTTGTCATACCTGTCGCCGCCGAGTTGGATTTGAAAAAAGCGGCTAAAGCAGCAGGAGCTAAAAAGCTGGATATGATCCCTGTAAAAGACATTCAAAAATATACCGGCTATATAAGAGGCGGCTGTTCGCCAATCGGCATGAAAAAGCTTTATCCCACCTTTCTCGATGCCCGTACGATTTCCCGGGAAAGTATAGTGGTCAGTGCCGGAAAAATCGGAAAGCAAATGGAGCTGAAAACGGCTGACTTAATTTCTGTTACACATGCAGTGACAGCTCATGAAGTCATAAAGTGACTCGCCTTTTTCCGTGGACGCGGGGAAAAAGGCAAGCAGATTCGTATTCCGCTTTTATGTGCCATAGGGACAAGATCCTTTGCATATATTGATAGAGGCCCACTTTCAAAACTACTGGAGGTGCAAATATGAGCGGAAATACGATTCACTATTTTGCAAGGGGAAATACAGCCAAAGGGCTGCACAGTCTGCTTGAGTCGAATATCCAGGGGATCAAGCAGGTGTTCCTTATCGACGGAGGCACACCGGCGGAGAGAGCCGCGTGTCTGAAGCTGCTTGCCGACCGGCTGATAGAAGAGAATACAGCCGCAGAGCTTTTGCATTGCCCTGGCAACCCGGAGCAACTGGAGGGAATTATTGCAGCGGAAAAACAATCGGCTATTTTACTGAATCAATTCGCTCCGTCTGTTTCTGGACCAGCTGTCCACTATGTGAAAATTCCCGGAAAGGCAACGGTTCCAGCAGAGAAAGAGCAGGAGCTGCTCCAGCTGGCAGAGCAGGCGGAGATCGCCCGTCAAAATGCGTATGCTTGCTTTCAAAAAGCCTTGGCTGTCCACGATGAATGGGAAGATATTTATATTCAGCGGCTTAACAGGAAGAGGGCAAATGAACTAGCCGGCGAGTGGATCGCCCGGTTAATTCCGCAAGCTTCACAAAATAAAGCCGGTAAGGTAAAACATCGCTTTTTAGGTGCCGCCACGCCGGAAGGAGCCGTTGATTTTGTCGGCAACTTAACGGATGGACTGGAAAAAAGATATTTTATTAAAGGCCGGGCCGGAACAGGAAAGTCGACGATGCTGAAAAAGATTGCCGCAGCAGCGGAAGAGCAGGGATACGAGGTGGAGGTGTATCATTGCGGATTTGACCCAGCCAGCCTCGATATGGTCATTGTCCGTGAGCTCGGATTTGCTATTTTTGATAGCACGGCGCCTCATGAATATTTTCCCGAGAAAGCAACCGATAGCGTAATTGATTTATACGAGGAGATTGTAGCGGAGGGTACGGACGAGAAGTTTGCCGCAGAAATTCAAGAGATTGCCGGCCGCTACCGGTTGTTCATGAACAAGGGCACCGGCTATCTTGCCGAAAGCAAAAGGTGCAAAGAAAAGATGCAGGCTTGCTATACAGGCTTGGCTGACCAGCAAACGCTTATGCGCGTATGTGAGGAGATTTTCGCCAGGCTGTAAAAACTCCTGATGAAAAAAAGAGGCGCCCAGCTGGGCGCCTCTTTTTTCTGCTGTTATTCCTGCCATAAAAACTGGCCGATCAGCCGATCGACTTTTTCGCTTTCATGCAAGCCGCTGTGAGTAATGCTCCGATCGGAAATGACGGCTTTTTGAAAATGAGCGGATGGCACAATTTGTTTTAAACTGAGCACACTGTTAGTCGACACGAGTTGATCTCCAGTGCTGGCAATAGCCAAAACTTTCACGTCGGACGGGAAAGCGGACTTTCGTTCAGCAAGCTGCTGCAGGGCGGCTGAGTTTGGCATTAAATCGGCTGCTGCGGGTCCGGAATTTTTCTTTAAATAATCTTTGTCTTTTAATCCGGAGAAAGGACTGCCGATGACGACCAGCTTATGAATAAATGGATAGCCCGGCTTTTTTGCATACTCTTCCAGAAATTGAACGGAAACAATGCCTCCCATCGAATGACCGACGAGATTTACTTGTTCAAACTGATAGGTTTGCTTTAAAGCATGTAATGCTTTAGACAGCCAGTGCGCTGTTTCGTCAAAACTGGCCCGGTTATTTTCAAAGATAAGCTGGACAAATAACCGGCCGCTTGCGGGAATAGGACCTGATTCTTCCAGGAGAACTTGGCCGTCAGCCGTCACGCGGCAAGTAACGACTTTCTTGCCCCAGTGATGCTCTTTGTCAAAACGCTCCAGCATTGAGCGGAATGAAACGGCTGTTCCTTTATATCCGTGTACGAAAACGGTTACGTCAGGGGGAGGAGTATTTGTTTTAGAATTGGCTGTGAGGGTGCCGTAACTGATAAATATGAGAAGAGCAAGAAGCAGGGAGGCGGTTAAGAGTTTATTTCGCTTTGTCACAAGCTATGATCTCCTTCTTAGTTGATTTTTTTCCTTAGCTTTCTTCATTTATAATAAGGCTATTCCATCATTTTTATTATACAAAAAATATAAAGGCAATGCGGCTAAATTCATCAGTGAAAGCAGACAGCAGACGATAAAGAGCCAATGAAGAAAGGGGAGAACAAGGATGCGAGAACAGGTGGGAATCTGTCAACAATGCGGGAGAGCCCTTTATTGCCTGGACGGTTTTTTTTACGGCGTCAAGGAGAATGGCATTGTTTTATGCTTCGAATGCAAAGAACAAAAAGAGGAAAATGAGTCTTAAGAGAATCTGTCAAAGAAAAGCGTCTCCATTGCCCTGCTGCAGCAATGAAGACGCTTCTTTTTGCCGCTCTTATATTTCTTTGATCACGGCATCTTTAATTTCCTTGCGTGCTGAATAAAGGTTTACCACAACGGTTTTAATGATCCCGTATACCGGAATCGCTAAAATGACGCCCCAAATGCCAGCAATGTTACCAGCTGCTAAGATAAGGGTGATGACTGTCAGCGGGTGAATATCGAGTGCTTTGCCCATGACATTTGGCGAGATCAAGTTTGATTCAATCTGCTGGGCAATCAGCATGATGAGCGCCACCCAAATCACCATCTGCGGATCTTGAATCCAGGCGACAAACAGGGCTGGGGTGACGGCAAGGTACGGGCCGAGAAAAGGAATGATATTCGTAGCCATGCCGATCAAAGCGAGAATTAATGAATAATCCAAGCCAATGATTAAATAGCCGATCAGTAACATGACGCCGACCAGAAAGCTGACGAGCAGCTGTCCCTGAATGTAGGACTGCAGCGTTTCATCCAAATCTTTTAACGTCCGCAGCACCCACTGTCTGCGATGCCCTGAGAAAAATTTAGCTAGAAAAGGAGCAAATTTTTCTCTGTCCTTGAGCATATAGAATAAGAAGAAAGGTGCCAGAACAGTTAAGAATACAGCTTGCAGTAAGCCTTGCACAAAGGTAAGGAGCCATGTTCCGAAAGTCATTGCCCAATCTTCGACTTTTCCTTCTGCATCTTGAAGAGCCTGCATAACGAACTGCGGCATTTTGTCTCGTTGGTTCATTAAATAATTGATTGCGTCTTGGGCAGCATTCACCATTTGCGGGGTGTTTTTTGCCAGTCGTGCGGCTTGCTCATTAACAATTGGGCCGATCATTGCAAATAAAACCCAAAAAGCAACAATGAGGAGAAGAAACACGCTTAAGATAGAAGCCCAGCGCGGCAGCTTTTTCCCTTCGAGCCAGTTGACGACAGGCCGTGTTAAGTAAAACAGCACTCCGGCAATCAGCATAGGCAAAAAGACCGTGCCTGCTACAATCAAGAGCGGGTTGAAAATATCATTGATTTGCCTGAACAGCAAAATAATGATCAGGATCAGCACAATTGCGATCCCTGCTTGAAACCACCTTTTATTTACCACTAAGTTCAATCCTTCCTTTCATCCTCTAGAACGGTTATTCACATTATACAAATAATTGTCAGGATAAAGAAACTATTTATTACCGAAAGAATGGAGAAGAGGCTAGTTTCAGCCTTTTGCTTACAAAGACACGGAAACATACACCTTCTGGGAAGGCGTGTCTGCCGTCCTTTCTTTGTTTGCGGATAGGAGTGTTGCTTTCCATTCCAGGCGCTTCGCTTTCCGCGGGGCGGGCGGCGAGCCTCCTCGGCGTCCAAGCGCCTGCGGGGTCTCGCCTGTCCCGCAGATCCCGCCGGAGTCTGCGCGCCTTCCATTCCAACCAACAGGGTGCATAAAAAGAGGCCAGCTGTAGACATATCTATTTGAAAATGGAATCATTCAGCCGTCCTTTCTTTGCTTGCGGATAGGAGTGTTGCTTTCCATTTCAGGCGCTTCGCTTTCCGCGGGGCGGGCGGCGAGCCTCCTCGGCGTCCAAGCGCCTGCGGGGTCTCGCCTGTCCCGCAGATCCCGCTGGAGTCTGCGCGCCTTCCATTCCAACCAACAGGGTGCATAAAAAGAGGCCAGCTGTATAGATATATCTGTTTGAAAATGGAATCATTCAGCCGTCCTTTCTTTGCTTGCGGATAGGAGTGTTGCTTTCCATTCCAGGCGCTTCGCTTTCCGCATAGGGGAACGCTGTTCAAACAAAAATGGCCAAAGGGGCTCGGAATAAGGTCCTTCCGAGCCCCTTTGGCCGGCACGCTTACATATATTTTTGAGGGAAATATATGTAAGCGTTTAACTAAAATAACAAATGAGCGATTCCTGCGATAATCGGCAGGGAGATTATCGTTCTTAATAAGAAAATGAGGATCAGGTCTTTAATGGAAACAGGGATCTTTGTTCCAAGAATCAGACCGCCGACTTCAGACATATAGATTAATTGAGAAACGGACAGGCTGGCAATAACGAAGCGGGTTAACTCGCTTTCGATGCCTGAACCGATAATGGAAGGCAGAAACATATCAGCAAATCCAACCACAATCGTTTCGGAAGCTTCCTTAGCAAACGGAATTTGCAGAAGTTCCAAGAGCGGAATGAACGGTGTTCCGAGCCATTGGAAAAATGGAGTTGTTTCCGCAATGATTAAAGCGATGGTTCCGATAGCCATGACAATCGGAGCTACACCAAGCCACATGTCAATAACGTTTTGCAGACCGTCTTTTACAATAGCCGCCGGCTTGTTCTTCTCCGCTTGGGCGACTGCTTGTTTGAAGCCGTAGCTGAACGGCGTGTAGCCTGCAGGGATGCTTTCATCATCGCTTTTTCTGTCTTCGCCGTTGACGAACGTATCTATTTTCTTTGACAGCGGCGGGATGCGCGGCAAAATTAGGGCGCAAACGATTCCTGCTAAAATGACTGTTCCATAGAATGGAAGGAAATACTGAGATAAGCCAACCTGACCGATAACAACTAAACAGAATGTAACCGATACAACGGAAAATGTAGTCCCGATAATTGCGGCTTCCTTCTTTGTGTAAAAGCCTTCTTCGTACTGTTTGCTTGTCAGCAATACGCCGATGGTTCCGTCGCCAAGCCATGAAGCCAGACAGTCAACAGATGAACGGCCCGGAAGCTTGAAAAGCGGGCGCATAATTTTAGTTAGCGAATAACCAAAAAACTCAAGCAAGCCGAAATTCAGAAGCAGCGGCAACAGCAAGCCGGCGAATAAAAATGTAGAAAACAAGATAGGCAAGAGCGAATACAGCAGCATGCCGCCGGTTTCATCAGAATGCACCCATTCAGGTCCAAGCTTGTACAGCGTCATGACTGCAAAGATCGCTCCAATAATGCGCACAAACGCCCAGACAGGAGCTACATCGAATAAAGAAGCCAGAAATGGCGAGTGACGGACAAAGGACGGGCGTACCGTTTTAACAAAAATTGTCCCCACAGCCGCCAGCACGACCAAATAGGTCATGATGATTGGAATAGCTTGGCCCATAACTGACTGTAAAAAATTAGACAAAATAGCAATTGGAATCGTCAGTTCGCCGTCAACAGGCACAGGCGTCATAAAAAAGAAAACTCCTATTAAGGAAGGAATGACAAAACGTAAAATGCTCGGCAAGGAGCTTTTAGTAGCAGTAGCAGCAGTAGTTTTCATTCAACCTTTTCCTTTCAATGTATAGTATTGAATAATTATTAACTATTTTTAAATTTTATACATAATTAATTAAAAATACAACCCCCTTTATTATTATTCGAATATATAAAAAATTCGAATCTGTTTTATGAATATAGCATAAAACACTAGTATTGAGAAGAGTATTTGTCTAAATCTTTTAAAGATAAAAATAATAAAAAAAGGAAAAGTATATTTAAAAATAAAAACTTTTGAATATACAAAAATGAACAAAAATATAATGAAGTGATTAAAGAGAAAAAGAGGGCTGGAAAGCTGGTTTATCAGGGCAGAAATGGAGTTTTCCCCATAGCTTGCTTTAAAAAACAGGCTGTTCACATGAAAGCGGCATGCATGCTTCAATTCATTAAAGAAGAAAAGAAAAAAGAAATGGGCAGAATTCCTATCCACGCATGAACAGGTATGTTAAAATAATTCTTAAAATTCAATTAAAGAAGGGGAAAAATGTGAGCAAAGCTTTAACGAAGATCAAAGTAGAAGACATCGTAGTGGCTAATCAAACGCTAAAAGACGTTGTGGTGAAAACACCGCTGCAAAAAAATGAATTGCTTTCTGCCTACTATGGCTGCAATATCTATTTAAAAAGGGAAGATCTGCAAGTGGTTCGTTCATTTAAGCTGCGGGGAGCGTATAATTTCATTTACAACCTGCCGACTGAAGAACGGGCGAAGGGCGTTGTGTGTGCGAGCGCGGGCAATCATGCGCAAGGAGTAGCCTTCTCTTGCAATGCGCTAAATATTAAAGGCGTCATCTTTATGCCATCGACCACGCCAAGACAAAAAATAACACAGGTAAAGCGCTTTGGCGGCCAGCATGTCGAGGTCGTATTAATTGGCGATACATTTGATGATTCTTATGAGGCAGCAAGGGAATATTGCACGAAGGAAGGAATGGTATTTGTCCATCCGTTCGATGCATACCCAACCATTGCGGGCCAGGGCACGGTAGGCGTGGAGATTATGAATGAAGCGCCCCAGCCGATTGATTATGTTTTTTGTTCCATCGGAGGCGGCGGTCTTGCCGCAGGGGTTGGCTCCTATATGAAAAGCATCAGCCCCCATACCCGCATGATTGGCGTTGAGCCGGAAGGAGCGGCGGGAATGAAAACGTCGCTGACGCAGGATCAAGTAGTGACGTTAGAAAAGATTGACCCTTTTGTCGATGGAGCAGCGGTGAAGCAAGTCGGCCATTTAACAATGGAAGTTTGCCGGGAAGTGATTGATGATATTGTTGTGGTACCTGAAGGAAAAGTATGTACGACCATCTTGAAACTTTATAACGAAAATGCAATTATTGCTGAGCCGGCGGGCGCTTTGCCGATCGCGGCCCTTGATTTTTATAAAAATGAAATTAAAGGAAAAAATGTCGTCTGTGTCATTAGCGGCGGCAATAACGATATCGACCGCATGCAGGAGATTAAGGAGCGATCTCTTATTTATGAAGGCATGAAGCATTATTTCATTGTCAATTTTCCGCAGCGAGCCGGTGCTTTGCGTGAATTCATGCACGAGGTTCTGGGTGAGCATGATGATATTACGCGTTTTGAGTATACGAAGCGCACAAACCGCGATGAGGGGCCGGTTCTCGTCGGTATTGAACTGAAATCAAAAGCTGACTATTTGCCGCTGATTGAACGGATGCAGCAAAAAGGATTTCCATACATCGAGATCAATAATGATCCATTCCTGTTTAATTTATTGATTTAAAGCACAAAAAAACACATCGGTTTCCAAGCCGGTGTGTTTTCCGTTGTTACAAACCGGGAAAAGGCTACTCTACTTCAGCTAGAATAGAGTGAAGCTTTTCCTCAGAGACAACTTTCACCTGATTTTTTAACAGCAAGGCTGCAGTGACGCCGGTGCCTGCCATTTTTTTATGTTGAAATTCGCCATTGTAAATCATTGTGCTCCCGCAAGAAGGACTGTATTCTTTTAGCACCACGATCGAGGCGTTCACTTCCTTGGCTTTTTCTAATGTTTCATAGGCGCCTTTTAGGTAAAGCTCCGTTACATCCCGTCCCGATTTCTCGATGACTTTCGCCGTTCCGCGAAGAACATCCTCTCCTGTTCCCCCTACTATCTCAGCAGGCTCTCTTGGAGTCGAAAACCCGCCCATTAGTTCCGGACAAACAGCGATCGCCTTTCCGTTTTTGATCAAATCGCGCACCCTGCTGTCCAAGCTGTGCGATCCATTATATCTGACCTCCAAGCCGGCTAAGCAAGAACTTACCAAAATCATAGCTAATCCTCCGTTTTCCCTTTATTCTGCCAATTAAAAAAGAAGAAAAAGGAGTCGGCCCAACCATTCATTTTTCATGACCTTTTGGGGCGGCTCCTTCGATAATAGTCTATAGTTCACTTACTTTGTCATCGTCCCAGCGATAGGTCCAAAACCGCTCGAACGTAATGCGCTCTACAGTGGCTTCATCATTTTGTGCCAGCAGCTTCTCTATTTCCTTCAGCATCCAGACTGTTTGAGAAATATGCGCGCGCAAAGCAGCCATTTTTTGCTCCAAGACCTCTGAGATATCATACACGAGGTCAGGCGCCCCTAAATCGGCGTCTGTGTTGTTGGCAAAAGCAACAAGGTGAAGCTTCGGCCGCTTTTCCTCCGGAAGCCGGCGGACGGCGCGGACAACAGCGCGTGCGGTTGCTTCATGATCGGGGTGAACGGCGAATCCGGGATAGAAGCTAATAATAAGAGACGGGTTCAATTCAGCAATCAAGTCGGAAACGAGATTGGCCATTTTGTTGTCATCTTCAAACTCCAGCGTTTTATCGCGCAGCCCCATCATGCGCAGATCTTGAATGTCGATCGCTTCGGCCGCTTTAATAAGTTCTGCCTTGCGAATGTCCGGAAGCGATTCCCGGGTAGCGAACGGCGGGTTCCCGAGATTTCGGCCCATTTCGCCAAGTGTCAAACAGGCATATGTAACCGGTGTCCCTCGTTTTCTATGTGTCGCAATGGTGCCTGAAACACCGAATGCTTCATCATCGGGGTGGGGAAACACGACGAGTACGTGCTGTTCTTTTTCAATTTCCGTTAACAAGGAGAATCACCTTCCTTTGCTTATTATTAAAACGGTTCTTCGCCTATTTGCAACGCAACGGCCAGTTTGCCATCAAAACCATGGCCGGCAAGAAGAAGCCTGCCTTTTTCATCAAAACTGAAATGGGTCAGCCCTTCAGCATACACCCAGCCGATGGAAAGCTTTAAACCTGCGCGGTAGGGGCCTTCTCCCACGATTTTTCCATGCTCATACGTAAGCTTGGCATTGCGGATATAAGCACCCGCCGAAAAGAAGCTTTCATCAAAGTGAGAAGCATACGCTCCATTGGTTGTTTCTAAATGAATATAAACTTCCTTGTTAGCAAATCTATCAATTGACTCTTGAACTTTTGCTGCAATAATTGGCTCCACGTTCATCCACCTCCATAAGCGCCTGTAATGAATATTTTACAAGAAATGAACGAGGATTGCGAAAAATGAGCCTAAAAAGCCACCCGTGAAGAAGGGTGGCTGATTGATTACTGTTTAATTTGATTAAAAGCACCGTGCATAACTGGTCCGACGTATTGGTTCAGCTTAAAGCCATGGCGGATCGCTGCGCTGACAAAGTCCTTGGCATTTGAGACGGCTGTTTTGACATCCTGTCCTTTAGCCAGATTCGCTGTAATGGCAGCCGCGAATGTACAGCCTGCTCCATGGTTGTATGTAGTCGCTACTTTTTCTGCTTCTAGTACAGTGAACTCTGTGCCATCGTAGAAGACGTCTACTGCTTTTTCATGCTCAAGCTGTTTGCCGCCTTTTACCACAACGTTCTTGGCGCCTAAATCATGAATCTTCTGAGCGGCTTCTTTCATTTGCTCAACTGTGCGGATAGGACCGATGCCGGAAAGCTGTCCAGCTTCAAATAGGTTCGGTGTCACCACTGTAGCGATAGGAAGCAAGAACTCGCGCATAGCAACCGGTGCTTCCGGATTTAACACTTCATCGTCGCCTTTGCATACCATGACCGGATCAATCACGACCTTGTCCAATCCGTTTGCTTTAATGTGCTTGCCCGCTGTCTCGATAATTTCTGCCGTAGCCAGCATGCCTGTTTTCACTGCGTCAATGCCGACAGACATCGCTGTTTTTAATTGAGCTTCCAGCGTATCAATGGATAGCGGGTGAACGCCATGGCTCCAGTGGTTGTCCGGGTCCATTGTAACGATCGTTGTTAGCGCTGTCATCCCGTAAACGCCATGTTCCTGGAACGTTTTTAAGTCCGCCTGAATGCCGGCGCCGCCGCTTGTATCTGAGCCCGCAATGGTTAATACCTTCTTCATTTCCATGCTGTAAAAAGCCTCCTTTGAGTGTATAGCGATATAAGTTGCTACTAACATTTTAAAAAATTAAGACACTTTGCACAAGCCTTTTCAGGTATGCGGCTGTTAAGATCAGGGAAATCAACAGGCGCAGAAGTGAGAGAAGGGCCAAGAGAAGAGGGGCATCTGTCAGCCAGCAACCTGGCCGGCAGATGCCCCTGTTTGTTTAGGATGGAATCGGATGCGGTGTCTCCGCTGTTGTGATCTTTTCTGTACGCACCAGCACCTTAGCAAGCTTTTCACGGTCGACCTCATAGCCGATTCCGATTTCGCTCGGCACATGGATCACGCCATTGTTCATCGTGATTTCAGGTGTCACAATATCTTCCGACCAATAATGAGAGGAAGGAGCTGTGTCGCCTGGAATCGTAAAGTTGTGAAGTGCGGTCAGCTGGATATTGTGAGCTCTTCCTACTCCTGTTTCGAGCATGCCGCCGCACCAGACAGGAATGTTATGCTCGGCGCACAAGTCATGAATGCGCTTGGATTCATAAAGGCCTCCCACGCGGCCGATCTTAATATTGATGATTTGGCAGCTGCCGAGTTCAATCGCCTTGCGGGCGTCCTCGAGCGAGTGGATGCTTTCATCCAGACAAACCGGCGTTTCAAGGGTTTTTTGCAAAGTCGCATGATCAATGATATCGTCATGGGCTAAAGGCTGTTCGATCATTAAAAGCTTGTATTGGTCCAGTTTTTTTAAATGATCTACATCCGCTAATGTGTAGGCTGAGTTGGCATCGGCCATCAGCGCAATATCAGGAAATTCAGCGCGCACGGCATCAATATAGTCAATGTCGGCGCCAGGCTTAATCTTCACCTTAATCTTTCTAAAGCCTTCAGCGGCATATTGGCGCACCTTTTCGACGAGCACGGCAGGAGATTGCTGAATTCCGATGCTTTTGCCGACTTCGATCTCCTTTTTGGTGCCGCCCAGCAGCTCAGCGATGGATTGGTTGTTTTTCTTTGCAAAGGCATCCCATATCGCCGTTTCAAGCGCGGCCTTCGCAATGTTGTTGCGGCGGACAAATTGCAGCATATCATGCACTTCGGCAGGATGATTGATTTGCTGATGAATCAGCCGTGGAATAAGAAACTCCTTCAGCATATAGACAGTAGTGAACGTTGTTTCTTCATTATAATATGGTTCGTTGCTTGTTACGGTTTCTCCCCAGCCTGAGATGCCGGATTCGTCGATTACCTCGACAAGGCACACGTCTTTATGTTCCATCGTGCCAAAACTGGTGGTAAATGGGGCGATAAGTGCCACATTTACATGATGAAGGACCACTTCTTTGATTGTTAATGAGTTCATGATTTAGTTTGCTCCTTTTGCGTGTAGTTCAATTATGTTGGCAAGGACATGTATGCCGTTAAACAGCGCTTCCCGGTCAAAGGTCATATGCGGATGGTGCAAGCCTGGCTGGAGTCCGCAGCCGAGACCGACCATCGTCGCCTTCAAATGAGGCTTCTTGATTGTATAGAAATGAAAATCATCTCCGCCGGGTGTCACGATCGGCTCCGTCGTCTGCTCTTCGCCTATCGAGCGTATAATGGCCTGCCTGGCGATTTCTTGGGCCTCCGGATGCACCTCGGCAGCGGCTACTCCATTTTCTTCAGCTATGTTGATCGTGACATTAAACAAGCTTTGGGTAGACTGCAGAATCTCATGGATGCGGCTGACCAGCTGCTCCATCAGCTCGTTTGTTTGCGCCCGCAAGTCAACAGCCAGCGTGGCGCTTCCGGGAATAATATTCGTATTGCGTTCTCCGGCCAGGAAGCGGGTCACTTTTGCAGAATGCGCAATATTTGGGTCGAGATGGATCGTATGAATGGCGTTCACAATATGGGTGCCAATCTCAACCGCATTATGAGTAAGGTGAGGGCGGGCGCCGTGGGCATCCTCTCCCCGAATGTCAAATTCCAGCGAACCTGTGGCACCGTGCAAAATGGCGGGTGCTGCTTTGCCATTCAGCAGCTCTTGAATCGGCCGCAGGTGAATGCCGTAATAGTAATCCACCTGATCGACTGCCCCTTTTTCGATCAGCTTTAGGGCGCCGGCCCCAACTTCCTCGGCCGGCTGGAAAATGAACCGGACACCGACCTTTTGCAGAATATCTGCGCGGTCCTTGATGCTCCATAGTGCTCCCAAGACCATGGTCATGTGGGCATCATGGCCGCATGAATGGTTTGCTTTTAATTCTCCGTCCACTTCCTGCCACAGCGCGTCCATGTCTGCACGGATAGCGATAACCGGAGCCTCTCCTGAGAAATTGCCGATATCTCCGATTACACCTGTACAATCATCGAAGACAGTGACCGAGCAGCCGGCCTCTTCTAACTTTTCTTTTATATATTTCGTCGTTTCAACCTCTTCCCAGCTCAGTTCAGGGTTGGCGTGCAAGTGATTGAAAGTATCCATTACCCGTTCTTGAAGTGTTGCTGCCAAATGTATGACCTCCCAATAAATTTTTTCCTCATTACTTAATGTAGTAGTTGCTCGTCGGATTAATAAAATCCAGCTTGCCGATCTTTTGAGCAATGTGGAGCAGAAGGCTATTCAAGACAGAGAATGTGACGGGCCCTTTTTCCAATACAGATTTCTTGGCTATTGGTATAACAAGAGTATGATCGGCATACTCAATAAGGGGAGAGAGAAGGGAGTCGGTAATGATGATCACTTCATTTCCGTTATTCCGCGCTTCTTCAGCCAGCCTGATGGTCCCGAGGGCATAGCGGTAGTAAGAGAAAATAATGACGCAGTGCGCTGCTCCTTGCTTAGTAAGGCCGATGTCGGTTTCCGGACGGTAGAGCGTCGTGTTATCCAGCAGACTGTTCAGCAGAACCGCGAACCAATGGGCATAAGCAAAAGACTGATAGTACCCGATCACCTTAATCGTTTCGGCCCCTGCTAAGCTATGAACAATTTTTTCAATGGTAGCCCAATCCAAGTGCTCGGCAATTTGGAGAATGTTTTTGCTGTCGCTTTCCATTACAAGACTGAACGGATGAGTATCCTTTTTCGGTTCTTTTTCAGGAGGGCCTACGGTGAGCAAGCTTCTTTGAACATCCGATTGAAGGGCGCCGTATCCTTCATACCCAACAGCTTTTGAAAAACGAATCACCATTGTTTCGCTCACATCCAAGATGCTGGCGATTTTTTTTGCCGGGTGGGTGGCAAATAAAATCGGGTTGTTCAAGAGCGCCTCTGCCACTTTTTTAAGACCTGGCGTCAAATTTTCATAGTCTTTTTTTGTCTTCTCGTAATAGCTCATTCTGTGTTCCATTCCCTCTCCAAGAATAAATTTTATGATTTATTGTTGTCAAAATAAATTATAAGATTTACGATGGATATAGTCAATTGAAAATTAAAACAATTCAGAACGGAGTGAGGGGAATGGGGGAAAAGAAACGGAAGATCACTTTAGGAATTCCGGACGCTTATGTGATTTTATTCATAATTTTGGTGTTAATGGCTCTATTGACATACGCGATTCCGGCGGGGGAGTTTCAAAGAGAAGAGGTAGATGGAGTAACGGTTGTGGTCCCTGGCAGCTATACACAGGTTGAAGCATCCTCAGCCGGTTTGATGGATATCTTTATTGCTATTCAAAAAGGAATGATTGAATCGGCGCCGCTTATTTTTCTCGTATTGATGATTGGCGGGGCGTTTGCGGTTATTGAGTCAACAGGGGCGATTGATGCATTAATTTTAAAGACGATTGAGAAAACAAAGAATAAAGAGCTCGTCTTGATTACGATTGTGATGATTTTATTTTCAATTTTTGGCACGCTGGGCATTATCGTCAATGCGGTGATTGCTTTTATTCCGATTGGCATTATTTTGGCCAGATCCATGAAGCTTGATGCTGTAGTGGGGGTGTCTATGATCTATTTAGGGGCCTATGCAGGGTTTAACACAGCCTTTCTTGATCCGCTCACTACAGGAACAGCCCAGCAAATTGCCCAGCTGCCCCTTTTCTCAGGCATCGGCTATCGGGTCATTATGTATATAGCTGTCTTGCTGGCTACGATTTTGTACGTCGCTTGGTATGTCAAACGCATACAAAAAAATCCGATGAAAAGCGTCCTTGGGAACACGCCTTTCCCGAAAATTGAGGAGAAGGATGAGCTGAATGGAGAAGTGAGTGTGACAGGCACTCATAAGCTTGTTCTTATATGGCTCGTAGCAGGGATCGGATTGTATGTGTTCGGCGTTTTCAAGTATGGCTGGTCGCTTAATGAGATGGCCGCAATCTTTTTAATGATTGCTGTTGGGACGGCAGTCATCGCCCGTTTAACGCCGAACCGGCTGGTGAAGGAGTTTTTTGCTGGAGCGAGAGGACTGGTATACGGAGCTATGATCATTGGAATGGCCCGTTCCATTGTCGTGATTTTGGAAGACGGAAAAATCCTCGATACGATCGTACAGGGAATGGCGAATGTGATGACGCCATTTACAAGCGTCAGTGGGGCGATTGTTATGTTTATTGCCAATGAATTGTTTAATATTCTTGTATCTTCAGGAAGCGGGCAGGCCGTGATTGTTATGCCGATTATGACTCCGTTGGCCGACTTAATGGATATCCCGAGACAAGTAGCCGTGCAGGCGTACAAGATGGGAGATGGTTTCACCAACGTGATTACCCCTACATCAGGCATCTTGATGGCAAATTTAGCGATTGCCGGTGTTGCCTGGACGAAGTGGCTTCGATTTATTCTGCCGCTGCTGTTAATTTGGACCGTACTAGGCATTATCTTCCTGGCAATTGGCGTTCTGATCGACTGGGGGCCATTTTAAGCTTGGTGCCAGTGAACGTGTACTGAATCATCACTTAGCTAGGCTGCTTTGGATTAGGTGATTTCTGCCTCCGAAGCGGCTTTTTGTTTTGCCATTAGCTATAACAAAACAGTCGTTCGAGCTATTTTCAGCCCCTGCCATTAAGGGGTTGGCCGAAACTGTTTCCCTTCATTTGCCTGTCCCGTCATAGGAAGGTTACAATGTCTTCAAGTGAGTGAAGAAAAAGGGAATGTCAGACAGTCTATGCCCGCTTTCAAAAAAGAGCAGCTGAACACTCCGTTTTTGGCGAGGGTGACCTTATGAGATTGGGTCATCATTTGGCGTTAGTGAAAGAAACCTAGACAGTCTGCTGAATATCCATAATAAGGAGTGATGTTTGTGACAAAGAAAATATTAAAAAATGACTGGTCCGACCTGCTTGCCGAGGAGTTTGAGAAGCCCTATTATCAGCAGCTTCGGGAATTCCTGAAAGAAGAGTATGCGACGAAAACGATTTATCCTGAGATGAATGATATTTATAATGCCCTTCATTATACTCCTTACAAGGATGTAAAGGTGGTGATCCTTGGACAGGATCCGTACCATGGCCCGGGGCAGGCGCATGGACTAAGCTTTTCTGTCAAGCCGGATGTTCCGCTCCCGCCGTCGCTGCGGAATATTTTCAAAGAACTGCACAGCGATCTTGGCTGTCCGGTTCCCCCAACCGGCTACCTGGTGCCTTGGGCTAAGCAGGGGGTGCTTTTGCTGAACACAGTCTTTACTGTCCGCCAGGGTGAAGCACATTCTCATCAGGGAAAAGGCTGGGAGCGGCTGACTGACCGCATCATTTCCTTAATCAGCGGCCGGGAAAAGCCTGTTGTCTTTATTTTGTGGGGAAGGCCGGCCCAGAAAAAGCTGGCGCTTATTGATCAAGAAAAGCATTGCATTATTCAGGCGCCGCATCCAAGTCCTTTATCAGCTTCCAGAGGCTTTTTTGGCAGCCGCCCATTTTCCAAGGCAAATGAGTGCTTGAAAAGCTTTGGGGAGCAGCCGATTGACTGGGAGCTAATTGAGCAATAAAGAACCGTCTTCCTGCCGCCCGCCTGCAGTTTCGGCAACTTTCGCTGTTTCACGTGAAACAGCGCCTTCAAGCGACAGGATTCGTCTTTGTCAAAAAGAATTCGTATTCTGGCCGAGCCAAATTTGTTAGAATGAAAAGCAGGAGGGAAGTGAGCGGAGCAATGAACAAAGTGAATTGTTTTCAGTGCAAGTTCTTTTTCGTTACATGGGACCAGAAAAGTCCGCGCGGCTGCCGGGCTTATGGCTTTAAGTCTAAGCAATTGCCGTCAGCCGTCGTTTTGCACGCTTCCGGCCACCCGTGCCGCCAATTCTCATCCAAATCAGTTAAGCCGTAGCAGGAGGTGCTTGAACATAAATATTTCTCATTTATCCGTTTTGAAGAAAATAGAAGAAGAAATCCGGCAAGCCCGTCTTGCTGAAAAAAGCGGAAGCATGAAACAGCATATTTATACGGTCCGGACATTATGTGATATGCTGCTTGATGAACCAGACAAGGCAGGAACAGGAGTTGTTCGGCCTGAACCGCAGCCAATCAGCAGTCAAGTCACCCAACAGCCGGCACAGCCCGCCTTCAACCAGGCAGAAAAGCTGCAAACAGATGATGGGGCAAACGGCGATTCTATATTTGATTTTTAAGGAGAAGAACATGAAACTATTTATTATTATAGGAGCAATCAACGCTTTCTTATCTGTAGCGCTCGGTGCGTTCGGTGCTCACGGACTAGAAGGAAAAGTAGAACCGAAGTATCTGGAAATTTGGAAAACAGGTGTACAATATCAAATGTTTCATGCAATGGGCATGATTGCGGTCGGCATTCTTATGGGACAAGTCCAGGCTAGTTCTGTGCTGAACTGGTCAGGCTGGATGATGCTGATCGGAACTGTGATCTTCTCGGGCAGCTTGTACGCTCTCACATTGTCAGGGATCAAGGTGCTCGGTGCGATCACGCCAATCGGCGGTGTTGCTTTTCTAGTCGGCTGGGTGCTGCTTATTGTGGCTGCGATGAAATTTTGAGAGACTGTTCAATAAGTCTTTAAGTAAGAACAGGAAAAGAAAAAGGGGCGGCCCAAAAAGTCATTTTTCATGACCTTTTGAAGCCGCCTCTTTTTGGTTACCGCGGCGGATAAGAGGCTAACCCTCCGCCGCCGCCGAATGGATATTGATATTCAATTTCTTCGTCGAACGTGACGTAATCAACGTACACCATCGGTATTAAATAGCGCTTTCCTGTCTGCGGATCACTTAATACCAGGTGGTCGCGACCGGCTGCTTCAATCAGCCCTTTGAAAATCTTAGCATTCCACTCGCGGTTATTTTCGAAAGTTGCATAAACTGTTGCTACCTTTCCCCGGTTCAGGCGCAAGATGTTCTCTATATAAGACTCTTCCGCAGGCAGCATGCCGGGGATGCTTTGGCTTCCCCCTGCCGGCGGAGTGCCAGTGCCTGCAGGAGGCGTTGTCGGAGTGGCAGGATACGTATACATAGGGCTTGGCTGATAATAGGAAGGCATACTGTACATATAAGGGTTAGCAGTTGTTTGATTCACAAGAATCCTCCTTGAACAAATGGTTTTTTAAAACGGTTTGTCAATTAATATGTATGTGAAAATTTATGTTTCATGACAAAAGAAAAAGCCTTTCCTAAAAAACAGGAAAGGCTTTCAAACCGTTCATCAGCAGTTATAGCTGAAAAATATCTCAGTTAATTTGCAGCATCTGTTCCAGCTTGGAATCATCAAGCAGGTTGCCGACGAAGAAAGCGCCGAATTCGCCGTAACGTGCACTCACTTCATCAAAGCGCATCTCATATACGAGCTTTTTGAATTGAAGAACGTCATCAGCAAACAGGGTCACGCCCCACTCATAATCGTCAAAACCGACAGAACCGGTAATGATTTGTTTGACTTTGCCGGCATATTGGCGGCCAATCATGCCATGGCTGCGCATCAGCTTGCCGCGCTCTTCCATTGGAAGCATGTACCAGTTGTCTTCGCCTTGGCGGCGCTTATCCATCGGATAAAAGCAAACATGCTTCGCTTTTGGCAGCTCAGGATACAGACGGGCACGGATTTGCGGGTTTTCATACGGGTCTTCATCACCAGCTAAATAATTGCTCAATTCAACAACTGATACGTAAGAATAGCCTGGGATGGTGTAGTCGGCAATTTTCAGCTTATTGAATTCTGTTTCCACTACATTCAATTCTTCCATTGTCGGACGGAGGATCATCAGCATAAAGTCTGCTTTTTGGCCAACAATGCTGTAAAACGCATGGCTGCCTTCCTTGGCTTCATGAACGGTGTTTAATTTATTGAGAAACTGCTGGAATTCATAAATAGCCGTTTGGCGTTCATCACTTGAAAGCATCTTCCAAGCTGTCCAATCAATCAGGCGAAAATCATGAAGGCAATACCAGCCATCAATTGTTTTTGCTGCTTCACTCATTGCGATCCACTCCCTATGTAAATGTTGTCAGTTATTAATATAACATACATCTAGCAGCAATCCATAAAAGTGCTTTGACGGGTGTGTGAACGCGGCGGCAGAAGGGAATGATGAAGAAAGATCCATTTTATTATTTAAAATCATCCTGACAGGCGGTATGCTGAGTATAAGAAGAGACAAGGAGGAAATGGCATGAGTGATTTATTTACAGCTTTAAAAAACAAGCTTTCCGGCCAACAAGTCAAGATTGTGTTTCCGGAAGGGCTTGACGAGCGAATTTTAGCGGCTGCCGGCCGTTTGGCACAAGAGAAGTTATTAACGCCCGTCATTATTGGTCATAACGAAGAAGTATATCAGAAAGCTTCTCAGCTGCAGGTGGAACTCGAAGGAGCAGAAATTGTCGACCCGGCAAGCGACGGCCGTTTAGATGAATTGGTTCAATCATTTGTGGAACGGCGTAAAGGCAAAGCTACAGAGGAAGAAGCAAGGAACATTCTGATGGATGAAAACTATTTCGGCACCATGCTTGTTTATAAGGGGTATGCTGAGGGACTCGTAAGCGGAGCAGCCCATTCGACCGCTGATACTGTCCGCCCAGCCTTGCAAATCATCAAAACCAAGCAGGGCGTCCAAAAGACGTCCGGCGTGTTTATCATGGTGCGGGGAGAAGAGAAGTATGTTTTCGCTGATTGTGCGATTAATATCGCTCCTGACAGCAATGATTTGGCGGAAATTGCTATTGAGAGTGCAAAGACGGCAGAAATGTTTGATATCGAGCCGCGCATAGCGATGCTGAGCTTCTCGACAAAAGGGTCCGCCAAGTCCCCGGAGACGGAAAAGGTAGCCGAGGCGCTTCGGATCGCCAAAGAAAGAGCACCGGGTCTGGCCATTGATGGAGAATTTCAATTTGATGCCGCCTTTGTTCCGGCTGTGGCTAAGAAGAAGGCGCCTGATTCCATTATTCAGGGAGATGCAAATGTGTTTATCTTTCCAGGGCTGGAAGCAGGGAATATTGGCTACAAAATTGCCCAGCGGCTTGGCAACTTCGAAGCTGTCGGACCTATTCTGCAAGGGTTAAATGCTCCGGTGAACGACTTGTCCCGCGGTTGCAGCGAAGAAGATGTCTATAAGCTGGCGCTCATTACGGCGGCTCAATCGTTGAAATAGCGGTTGCAATGCCTGTTTGTTCCCGCTAAAGTGGAATAAAACCGGCAATGGCCTGCAGATAGCGACTGTTTTCTAATGCCAGGCTGATTGAAAATACTTGTCTTTTTAAGGCGCGCCGCTTGCGACGGCCAAGGAAGCAAGGTATTTGTCAATAGCCTGGGTTTTTTAATGTTAATGATCGAGAGGAAGAACGAACGATGAATGAATCGCTACAATTATTAAAGCAGCCGGAGTGGCGCTTGATTGACCAGTCCAGTCTGGGGCCGATGTTTGGCGCCCTTCAATCCTTTGCGGCCGATGATACATTATGCACGGCTGTCGGAGCCGGCATCAGCCCGTCAACTGCCCGGGCATGGGTCCACCATCAAACAATCGTACTCGGCATACAAGATACAAAGCTTCCTTTTTTGCAGGAAGGGGCCGCTTTCTTGCAGGAGGAAGGGTTCACCGTTATTGTCCGTAATTCAGGGGGGCTCGCGGTCGTTCTAGATGAAGGCGTGCTGAATTTGTCGCTTATCTTTCCTGACACGGAAAAGGGAATTGACATTGACCGCGGGTATGAAGCGATGTTTTTGCTGATTAAGGAAATGTTTGCTGACTTTCTGGTGGACATAGAGGCTTATGAGGTTGTCGGCTCCTATTGTCCCGGCAGTTATGATTTAAGCATTGGAGGAAAAAAGTTTGCCGGTATTTCCCAGCGCCGGATTCGCCGCGGAGTAGCGGTGCAAATTTACTTATGCGTAAGCGGCAGCGGTTCAGACAGGGCAGCGCTCATCCGCCGTTTTTATGAGATTGCCAAAAAAGCAGAAAAAACGAAATGGGAGTATCCCGATATTCGTCCGGAAGTGATGGCCTCTTTATCTGAATTACTAGGCTGCGAGCTCACTATACAGGATGTAATGATGAGATTTTTACAGACGATTCACCAGCATGCCGGCCGTCTATACGCCAGTTCATTGCAAGGAGAAGAAATGGATCTCTACCAGGGATACTTGCAGCGTGTAACCGAACGCAATGAAAAAGCCTTATCTGCAGAGTCTTAAAGAGGGCAGATAAGGCTTTGTATTTACACTAACCTTTATTCAGCGAGCTTTTCCAAGTTGCCGTTGCGATCCATTTTAAAAGCGGTAGGGCTAGGCTCTTCTTCATCAAAGAGAACGAGCTTTCTAGCACGGTTCATAATTTTTATTAATGTTTCATAGTCTTCCTGCATCGTCACTGAATTTTGCTCCAGCTCGCGGACCGTTTCCTCCAATGAAGCTTTTTCCTTGGTTAACTGATCTATTTCCTGCTTTAATCTTGCATTCTCTTGTTTCAGCCGGTCTGACTGGTAAGTAGAACTGGAAAGAGTCTGCAAAAAAGCAATGACTTTTTCGATCGACATGTCTTCATGACCGGAAACGAGCGACATTTGCGGCACTTGCTCTGTTTCTGCTTCGATATCATTCGGAAGCGGCAAAGACATGGCTTCTACTTCTTCTATAGAAGGAACCGGAGGCTGATATAGCAGCTTTTTCTTGCCGCCCTGTTCTTTTCCAAGCAGACGGTTCCGTTGCTTGCGCTGTTTTTTGGCGAGGGCAAGCGCTTTTTCATATTGATGGCGCACGACTGCATTCCAGCGGAACCCGCAGGCAGCAGATGTCCGGTTTAATTTGTCCCCAACCTCTTCAAACGCATTCAATTGTGTGCTTCCTTCACGCACATGGCGCAATACGGTTTCCGCGAGCAGCAGGTCGTTTTCTTCTGACCATGCATCTTGTCTGTTTTTCATTCTAATCATCTCCTTGTTTTAGTAAAAGTTTAATTACTGACAGGATGATCCAAATACGTTAGATTTATACCAATATGAAAAAATAATTTTTTTCTGCTAGTTTCCCTGTCTAACCGGCACACGGACGCCACGCTTGTGAGTGAGGTGCTTGCCAACAGCTTTTTTTCGAGGTAAAATACCGTTTAGTTCAACCTTATTTAAGAAAGGATTGTATATAGATGGCAAACGAATTTCGAGTTTGTGATGACTGCCAAGCAGTTAACTTGAAAACTCTAGTGCCAAGGCTAAAGGATATTGATCCGGAAGCAAAAATTGACGTGGCCTGCCAGTCTTACTGCGGACCTGGCCGCAAAAAAACATTTACTTTCGTCAATAACCGGCCGGTTGCTGCTTTGACAGAAGAAGAATTGATGGAAAAAGTAAAGAAGAAGCTAAAGAGATAAAGATGAATCACCTGCCGGAAATGGGATAAGGTGATTTTTTGTTTAAAAAAGCCGGCTGCAGAAATAGCCAGTCATTCTATGAATTTGGCTTCCTGCCGGTATTTTTATAAAGAGAATATAGAACTCCCCCTTTATTTCACTATATGCGGAGGAAGGACGGTTTCTTCCTCCTATCTTCATAATTTTTCCGTTATAATTAAAATAGATGAATAAGCACGAATGGGGGGGCAAAATGGAATACTCACACAGCAAGCTGAAGGAAGAAAAAGTATTTAAAGATCCTGTTCACCGGTACATTCATGTTCGTGATTTAGTGATTTGGGATTTGATCGGCACGAAGGAGTTCCAGCGCCTGCGGCGAATTCGCCAGCTCGGAACCACCTATTTAACATTTCACGGGGCAGAGCACAGCCGTTTCACGCATTCATTGGGCGTATATGAAATTGTCAGGCGCATCGTAGATGATGTGTTCGCTGAGCGGCCGGAATGGAACAAAGAGGACCGCCTGCTCTCGCTATGCGCGGCTCTTTTGCATGATGTTGGGCACGGGCCGTTTTCACATTCGTTTGAAAAAGTATTCCACCTTGATCATGAAGCGTTTACAAAAGAAATTATTCTAGGAGAAACAGAAATAAACGCCGTGTTGTCAAAGGTTCACGAAGGTTTTCCGAAGCAGGTCGCCGAGGTGATCGGCAAAACGCATGAAAATAAGCTCGTCGTCAGTTTGATTTCAAGCCAGATTGATGCTGACCGAATGGATTATTTGCAGCGGGATGCTTATTTTACAGGGGTCAGCTACGGGCATTTTGATATGGAGCGCTTGCTGCGCGTCATGCGTCCGCGAGAGGATCAAGTCGTCTTTAAGCAAAGCGGGATGCACGCAGTGGAAGACTATATCATGAGCCGCTATCAAATGTATTGGCAAGTATATTTTCATCCAGTCACAAGGAGTGCGGAAGTCCTGCTGACTAAAATACTTCACCGGGCGAAAGAGCTGAATCAGCAAAATTACCCATTTACATACCCGCCTCTGCACTTTTACTCTATTTTTCAAGAGAAATACATTCTTGCAGACTATTTAAAACTCGATGAAGCTGTTATGCTGTATTACTTTCAAGTGTGGCAGGAAGAAAAAGATCCGATACTAAGTGATTTATGCCGCCGGTTTGTCAATCGTGACTTATTTAAGTATGTAGAATTTGATCCTGCAAAGGAGTACCGCAAACACAGTGAATTAGAAGCGTTATTTAAAAAAGCCGGCATTGACCCGGAATATTATCTTGTATTTGACTCTTCATCCGACCTTCCGTATGATTTCTACCGGCCGGGAGAAGAAGAAGAACGGCTGCCGATCTATTTATTGATGAACACGGGTGAACTGCGCGAACTGTCACGCGAGTCTGACATCGTTGATGCCATTTCGGGTAAAAGAAGAACAGACCATAAATTATATTTTCCTGCCGATTTATTGACTGATGATTCATCCAAGCGCAATATTAAGCGGCAGATTCGATCGATTTTAGAAATTTGACGCCGGGAATGATACAGTGGGAGTTGAGAAAATTTGTTGAAAGAGCATGCGAAATTAATGGGGGTCTTTGCGGCCTGCGGAGAAGTCATCGGGCGGAAAAAACTGCAGAAAATGATTTATATTGCGAAGAAAATATCATTTCCCTTCCAGGAAAAGTTTGAATTCCATTTTTACGGTCCCTATTCAGAAGAATTGACCCTGCGCGTGGAAGAACTGTGCAACATGGAATTTATTGATGAAGTGCGCGAAAAAAAGGGCGGTTACTACCAATACCGTTACACGCTGACAACAGAAGGAGAAGCGTTTCTGGAGCACGCTGCTGTAAATATGCCTTGTTTGCGCGAAACGGTGGCAGAAATGAATAACCAAAGCGCCCGCTTTCTTGAACTCGTATCCACCGTTTTATACTTCGATACGCTCACCAAAGAGGAAGTAGCTGAAAAAATCTTTACCTTGAAAAGAAAACAACGCTACACCGAAGAAGAAATTCAAGAAGCCTACACATACATTGAAAAATTAAAAAACAACCTGCAATAAGAAAAGCGGAAGCGCCTGGCATGCTCCGGTGAGCAAATGTTCTTTCCGGCCAGAAGCCGCTTTTTGGCTTCGTGCCGGGAAGGTTAGTTGCCTAGAGGAGCAAGGCGCTGCAGCTGGACAGAAAAACCCGCCTTCCAGCGGGTTTTACCGGCGATCCGGCAATTAATCTTCGTCGCTTAATCGTTTACCGGCCACCGCATAGTGGTTTTTGGACATTTCTTCAATGAAAACAACCACTTTTTCAGCAGGAGCGCCAGTTGTTTCAGCTACCGCAGCTGTTACTTTTTCAGCGAGTGCTTTTTTTTGTTCTTCTGTGCGGCCTTCTAGCATTTTTACAGTTACATAAGGCATATGTCTTGACCCCTTCCAATATATTTCAATCACAATATAAACAAATTGTATGCTTTTCAAAGGGGACAAGCAATAGAGCAAAGGAGAAAATCTTTACTAATATAAAATAAAGGGGTTTAGCATTTGGACCGATTTTTAGCATTTTCATTGCCAGAGTTGCCGTTTGTTATTATTACTCTCATCGTGGCGTTCACCATCCATGAGTTCGCCCACGCGTATGTAGCCTATAAATTTGGAGATGATACGGCGAAGAGCCAAGGGCGCTTGACGCTGAACCCTGTCCATCACTTGGACCCCATAGGCACGATCCTAATCTTAATTGCGGGGTTTGGCTGGGCGCGTCCGGTGCCGGTTGACCGCCGAAACTTCCAAAACCCCCGTCTGGCGGGGATCCTTGTTTCGCTGGCTGGCCCGCTGAGCAATTTTTTAATTGCGGCCGTTGCATATGCGATTTTGTTCTTTTCAGTGCGGACAGGAGTGCCGCCGTTCTTCGTTGACTTGCTCAACATGATGGTCTGGCTGAATATCGTTTTATTTGTATTTAACCTGCTGCCGCTGCCGCCGCTGGACGGTTACCGCATTATTGAGGATGTTGTCTCTCCGTCTGTCCGGGCAAAATTAACCCAGTATGAGCAATACGGCACGCTTATCTTTCTGATTATAGTGATTACACCGCTGTACCAATATACGATCCAGCCGATTTTCAGCTTTGTTCTGCCGTCCATTATTCAAGGCTTTAACACGATGTTTATGTTATTGTTTGGTTAATACGATTGAAGGAAAGGAGAAGGTCTTATGGAGAAAAAGAAAAAGGTTGGCTTTAATATTATTAAAAACGATCCGACAGACGGTCATAAAGGCTTTGGAAAAGGCGCTTTGTCCCTTGAGAATGTCTCCCCGGTTTTTATCGATGTAGAAGAAGGAGAAGCCTTCATTGATGTAGGGGCGATGCATGCCCGCAGCGCTGTCGAAAAGGGCATTAAATTTCTTCCCAATAAAGAAGAAGTTCCAGAAGGCGCCAAGCCGTATTGGCTCGTATGGGTGACGGTAGACCAAGGAGAACAAGGCCCATTTTATACAGGAGTGACAGCCTGTGAACTAACGGTCAACAGAGAAAAGCGCCGCGGCTACAAGTCGCTGCCAGAGCATGTGAACCGGATGGATAAATCGTTGAAGGGCTATATAATTGTCGATCATATGGACAATTATTCCAAAAAAGTACTAAAAGCTTTTCTGCAAAATCATAATGAAACAATGTGGGCCAATTCTTCAGCTGAGCTAAAAGAAGGTCTGGAGGACTGATTATCCTTTTATTCCCTTTTTGGTGAACAATGTTTGAACGTTGTTTGAAAATGATATTCCCATCTTGCCCAATAACTAGAAAGAAAGTACACTTAATGTAATGCATAAATTGCATAAACTAGGACATGACAAAGCCCCGGACCGCACAACCGGGGCTTTGTCATGTCCTTTTTTCTGTCGGGCAGAACGGTGCTTCGACAGCTTGTCTAAATAAGGCAGAGAATAGTCTATTTTGTCTAAAGCTTCTCTCCATGGCCGTATCGGGTTATGTCTTTTCTTTGCGAAGAAGCACCATGCTATTTTTCGAGCAGAAATTCGGCAAGTAAGCCGAAATATATTTTTATGGCAAAACATTTGTCTAAAAAAGCGGAAACAAGCGCTGCAGCCAGCCTTCTTCTTTTTGACCCTCTTTCTCTTTCTCTTTTTTCTTTTTCGGCAAGTGATCTGTACAGTATTCCTCCGGTTCTGTTCCTTTGACAAAGTACATTGTTCGGGTGACCGGGCAGTCGCTGCTGGCAATCTTGCCGTTCTCCGGATTAATATTCACAGCTATTACGCCTTTAGGCTTTTGGAATTTCTTGACCGGCTTGCCGCGATGGCTCCCTTCCATGAATCCGAGCCAAATGTCTTTTGCATAATGCTTATCTTCTGCTTTCACAATTTTTCTGCCGTCATCATATCCCGTCCAGATACCGGCAGCAAGCTGAGGAGTAAACCCGATCATCCAGTAATCGTAGGCTGTCGATCCTGATTTGCCGGCATACGGACGGGTTATTTTCCGGGTGAGCGAAGCGCCTGTGACATTCGCATAACTGCTTAAATTTTCATCAAACATGCCGGTCATCATATGGGTGAGCACAGCGGCTTGTTTTTTATCCAGTCGCTGCTTTTTGTCCGGCTCATGTTCATAAATGATTTCTCCGTCTGCCGTTTCTACTCGCTGGATAAATACCGGCTCTTCATATTTTCCGCCATTTGCTATGGTGGCATAAGCATTGACCATCTCCAGCACGCGGACTCCGGATGTGCCGAGCGCCAGGGAGGGCAGCGGCTTTAACGGGGTGGAAATGCCGAAGCGTTCGGCGGTTTGCACGAGCGTTTCCGGCTTTAAAAACAAGTTTGTCTTCACGGCGTAAATGTTGTCGGAGACAGCCAGTGCTTGCTCCATCGTTACGCTGCCATTTGCATAGCGATGGTTAAAGTTGCTCGGCTCATAGACCTTTTGGCCATTGTCGTACCGAAAAGCCGTTTTTTCGCTCGTTAACTGTGTAGCCGGCGTATAACCGTTTTCAAGCGCCGCATAATATAAAAACGGCTTGAACGTCGATCCTGGCTGCCGGACTGCTTGAACAGCACGGTTGTAGGGGCTGGTGGCAAAATCCTTTCCCCCGGCAAGAGCGGTAACAAAATGCGTTTTTGGTGCAATGGAGACGAAGGCTGGCTGTATGTCCGAGTCTTCGGCGATCACTTTTTTAATTGTTTTTTCAGCAATAGCTTGGTGCTCCCGGTTTAACGTCGTATAGACGCGAAGGCCGCCGAGGGCGATGGTTTGTTCATCCAAGCCGAGCTTATCAGCAAGCACCTGCTGGACGGCCTGCCGAAAGTAAGGAGCGGTATCTGAGTCTGTGTGCAAATGCTCGCCGGTAATGTGAACACGATCAGCCAGCGCTTGCTCGCGTTGTTCAGGGGTGATCACATCGCTTTTCTCCATCTCCGCCAGAATGACTTTCTGCCGTTCCTTCGCTTTAGGAAGCGAAGCAAGGGGAGAATAAATGGAAGGCCCTTTTGGAATGCCGGCCAGCATGCTGGCTTCGGACAAGCTTAAGCTTTTTGCGCTTTTGCCGAAGTAGAATTGGCTGGCAGCCTCAATGCCGTAGGCACCATGTCCATAGTAGATGGTATTTAAATAACCTTCCAAAATCTGCTCCTTCGTATAATTCATCTCAATTCGCGCGGTATAGACGGCTTCAGATAATTTGCGCTTCCACGTTTTATCATGGGAAAGATACAGGTTGCGGGCATATTGCTGGGTAATGGTGCTGGCACCCTGCACCTTTGCCATCGCCTGGATGTCGGCGACAGCAGCTCCTGCCATCCGTTTGAAATCAAAGCCGTGATGCTTGAAAAATTTCTTATCCTCCACGGCAATAGTCGCTTGCACAAGATAGGGAGAAATTTCATCCAGATCAACCCAATACCGTTTTTCGCTGGCATGGCTTTCACCGATCACTTGACCATCCGCTGCCAAGTAAAGGGTCGATTGCGGGACAGCAACTTCCGGTTCGCCTAATAGTTTCATGTATAAAAATCCGGCTCCGAGCAATAGCAATAGGCCCGCAACAGCAAAGAAACCAAGAAACAATACTGCGCGCACCCATTTAACTGTTTTACGATAGCCTGACAGGGTAATGACTGTCATATGAGGTTACCTGCCTTAACAAAGAATAATTATGAATAGTATGAAAAAAAATCCTTCTTTTTAAACATAAGAAAGGAAAATTTTCATGAAAGCCTGCTTAAATGAAAAAAATAACTTGAATTTTTGGTGGATTCCACTATACTTTTTTCAGTGCAATGGGAAAGATTCATTTGCGGAAAGGAAGAGATGAAATGAGCGGACTGTGGTATACAGAAAAGCAGACAGATCACTTTGGAATTACAATGAAAATTAAGCGTACGCTTCATACAGAGCAAACAGATTTTCAATATTTAGAAATGGCAGAGACCGAAGAATGGGGAAACATGCTGTTTTTAGACGGCATGGTCATGACTTCGCAAAAGGATGAATTTGTTTATCATGAAATGGTCGCACACGTGCCGCTATTTACTCATCCAAATCCGGAGAATATCTTAGTTGTCGGCGGCGGCGATGGCGGGGTCATCCGTGAAGTGCTTAAGCACCCAAAAGTGAAAAAAGCGACGCTCGTTGATATCGATGGAAAGGTCATCGAGTATTCAAAGAAATTCCTTCCGGAAATTGCAGGAGAGTTAGACAACGAACGCGTGGACGTGCGCGTGGATGATGGTTTTATGCACATTGCCAAAAGCGAAAATGAGTATGACGTCATTATGGTTGACTCTACAGAACCTGTCGGCCCGGCAGCGAACTTGTTCACAAAGGGCTTCTATGCAGGCATTTCAAAAGCTTTAAAAGAAGACGGCATTTTTGTTGCCCAAACAGACAACCCTTGGTTCAAAGCGGATTTAATCCGTGAGGTGCAGCGTGATGTGAAGGAAATCTTCCCGATCACCCGCTTGTATACAGCTAATATTCCAACGTACCCAAGCGGCATGTGGACTTTTACCATCGGTTCCAAAAAGTATGACCCGCTGGAAGTAAGCGATGAGCAATTTCATGAAATCGAGACGAAGTATTACACGAAAGAGCTTCATAAAGCCGCTTTCGTCTTGCCGAAATTCGTAAAAGATTTAACCGAGTAAACGGTGATTTTTGATAAAAAGGTGGGAAGGTTATGCGTTTTGATGAAGCGTATTCAGGCAATATTTTTATCGGTGCCCAGCAAGACTACGAGAATAGCCGCGTGGTGCTATATGGCATGCCGATGGATTGGACCGTCAGCTACCGCCCAGGCTCCCGCTTTGGCCCGGGACGAATTCGGGAAGTGTCGATCGGTTTGGAGGAATACAGCCCTTACTTAGACCGGGAGCTTGAAGAAATCAGCTATTTTGATGCTGGCGATATCCCGCTTCCATTCGGCAATGCAGCCAAAAGCCTCGAATTGATTGAAAACTATATAGACGGCCTGCTGGCTGACGGCAAATTTCCGCTTGGCATGGGCGGCGAACACCTTGTTTCCTGGCCGGTCATGAAAGCCGTGGCGAAAAAATATCCCGGCTTGGCGATCATCCACATGGATGCTCATACAGATCTCCGGACGGAATATGAGGGGGAACCGCTTTCTCACTCTACCCCGATCAGGAAAATTGCTGAACTGATTGGCCCTGAAAATGTTTACTCATTTGGTATCCGTTCAGGCATGAAGGAAGAATTCCAATGGGCAAAAGAAAATGGCATGCACATTTCCAAGTTTGAAGTGCTTGAACCGTTGAAAGAAATTTTGCCTCAGCTTGCCGGCCGTCCAGTATATGTGACAATTGATATTGATGTGCTCGATCCGGCTCATGCGCCCGGCACGGGAACCGTAGATGCCGGCGGAATCACATCCAAGGAACTGCTGGCTGCTATTCATGCGATTGCCCATTCAGACGTGAAGGTGATCGGCGGCGACCTTGTAGAAGTGGCTCCGATCTATGATCCTTCTGAACAAACGGCCAATACCGCCTCCAAGCTGCTTCGCGAAATGCTGCTTGGATGGGGACTAGTCAATCAGGATAAATAATAAAAAGGCACTCGGCAGTGATCGCTGCCGAGTGCCTTCCTTATAATCAGCCTTATTTAAAAATCCTTTTGATTATTGAGGCGGTATTCGTCTAAAATGCCCATTTCGTCAATGTGGCGTCTTGCCTTTTCATCTCCAAATTCATAAATCAGCCCGTAAATAGCGATAAGAGCCCGGTCATAGTGATCATTTTTTTCTTTATAGGAATAATCAAGATAGGGAACATGCGCGCGGACAAACGTTTCTAGTTCGGCGTCATATTCCTCTTGAAACACTCTTCTGATAAAGGCCGCCTCTTGATCGGTCGCTTCTATGCGGAAATTGCCTTCACTAGCGGCTGTTGGCAGCACCTCCTTGCTGGCAGGGTCCACATAATACATTCTTTTCACTTCTTCCATGTTAACAGCTCCCATTCCTTTTTTATTCATGTACCACCGATTGTCTCCCTTTAATCCTGCGCCGCTGAAATTTCGGGGATGTCCATTGCATTTTTAAATAAACATTTTTATACTTAATAAGTTATAGAGAAGAAATTTTAAAAGGATGTGAACAGCTTGGCCCATCATCTGCAAGCATCTGTTCCTGTCAATATCCACTTAACCACCAGCATTGAACATGAAGGAGAGAAGGAAGTATTTGAACTGATGCTCTCCGGAGAGTTTCAAGAAAAGAACGGTTCTTTTTTTCTGAAATATAATGAAGTGCAAGAAGAAGGCACGATTCAAACGGTCGTGAAGTTTTCTGATCAAAGCGCTGTTATTTTGCGCAGCGGTGCCGTGAATATGAGGCTGCCTTTTCATGAGAAGGAGCAAATGAATGGCTCCTATAACAGCCCGCACGGTACATTGGCAATGTCCACGCGTACAAGCAAGCTGCTGCATAGCCGCACATACAATGAATCCCGGCTTGAAGGAAGGCTCCAGCTCGACTACCACTTGCTTATGCAAGGCACGGCAGTCGGCAGCTATACATTAGATTTACTATTTAAAAGTACATAAAGAGTTGATCCGGGGAGGACAGCCCCCAACCCTTTACATGTTGAACAATAATGAGGAGGTATATCGAGATGAATGTGGCAGAGAAGGTACAAGAGCAATTAAAGGAGGAAGTGAAGGCGGCTGTATTGAAAGCCGGGCTGGCTCAAGAAGAAGAGATCCCGGCCGTTGTGCTTGAGGCGCCGAAGGAAAAGGCGCACGGCGATTACTCGACGAACATGGCGATGCAGCTGGCCCGTGTGGCAAAGAAAGCTCCGCGTGCGATTGCTGAAGAAATGATCGCCCATTTTGATCAGTCCAAAGCATCCATTGAAAAAATCGAAATTGCCGGTCCCGGTTTTATTAACTTTTACATGAATAATGCTTATTTAACAGATTTGATCCCGGTTGTTCTTGCAGAAGGTGCGGATTACGGAAAAACCAATTTCGGCAACAGCCAAAAAATCCAGGTGGAATTTGTTTCTGCGAATCCAACGGGAGATTTGCATCTTGGCCATGCCCGGGGAGCCTCTGTGGGCGATTCTTTGTGCAATGTGCTTGAAAAAGCCGGCTATGATGTCACAAGAGAATATTATATTAACGATGCCGGCAACCAAATCCATAACTTGGCTCTATCTGTCGAAGCCCGCTATTTTCAAGCGCTCGGCCAGGACAAGGAAATGCCGGAGGATGGTTATCACGGTCAGGACATTGTCGGAATCGGCCGGAAATTAGCGGAGGAATTCGGCGACAAATTCGCTGGAATGCCGGAGAAAGAACGCTATGACGCATTCAGAGAATACGGTCTCAAATACGAAATGGAGAAGCTGAAGAAAGATTTGGAGAACTTCCGCGTTCCGTTCGATGTTTGGTACTCTGAAACCTCTCTTTATCAAAACGGCAAAATTGATGAAGCACTGGCGGCTTTGCGCGAAAAAGGTCATATTTACGAAGAAGATGGGGCTGTTTGGTTCCGTTCGACAGCATTCGGGGACGACAAAGATCGCGTGCTCGTGAAAAATGACGGCACCTACACGTATTTAACGCCGGATATCGCCTATCATAAGGACAAATTTGAACGCGGCTATGAAAAGGTGATCAACATTTGGGGAGCCGACCATCATGGATACATCCCGCGGATGAAAGCGGCAGTGGAAGCACTCGGCTATCATCCGGCTAATTTGGAGGTAGAAGTGATTCAGCTCGTTCATCTCTATAAAAACGGCGAAAAAATGAAAATGAGCAAGCGGACTGGAAAAGCAGTGACGATGCGGGAACTTGTGGAAGAAGTCGGATTAGACGCTGTACGCTATTTCTTTGCTATGAGAAGCGGAGATACTCATATGGACTTTGACCTTGACCTTGCTGTATCTGAATCAAACGAAAATCCAGTGTATTATGCTCAATACGCTCATGCGCGCATCAGCAGCATTTTGCGCCAGGGAGAAGAGCAGGGAATGACGATGAACAAAGAAGCCGACCTATCACTGATCGGCGCAGAGAAAGAAATTGACCTGTTAAAGAAAATTGGAGATTTCCCGCAAGTCGTTGCTGAAGCTGCGGAGAAGCGCATTCCGCACCGTGTTGCTAATTATATCCAGGAACTGTCCGCTGCGTTCCACAGCTTCTACAATGCTGAAAAAGTATTAGATGCCAGCAACCAGCCGTTGTCGGAAGCTCGTCTTGCTTTAGTGAAAACTGTGCAAATTACGCTGAAGAACGCTTTACAGCTGATCGGCGTGTCTGCCCCAGAAAAAATGTAAATGCAAAAAAGCTTGCCCGTTTCGGTGCAAGCTTTTTTTTGATGGAATCCTTTAAAAAAAGAAGCTGATTTTTCTGCAGCTGTCCCTGCAGAAAGTCGCCTTTTGCTCCTTTAGGAACAGTCACAGAGCCTATCGTTATAAAAAGTCTCTCAATAAATAGGCGGCTGTCGTTTTCGCTTTTCCGCCGATAGAATGGACAGATAGGTCTGCTGCGCCAAGCGTTTCACTATCACAAAGATCCTTCTCAATAAAAGGACGAATTTGCTTAATAAAATCCTTGCCGTAAATAAAGCAATTGCACTCGAAGTTGATGCGCTGGCTGCGGGCATCAAAATTCGCTGTGCCAATATCGCATACTTCTTCATCAAAAATAATAATCTTCGCGTGATAAAATCCATTGGTAAACGATTGAATCCGGGCAGTTGGAAAGCGCATCAGCTCTTTTAAAAAGGGGCGGGCTGCTTCTTGCACAAACGGATGATCTTCGTGCTTAGGGATAAGCACGGTCACATGAACACCGCGCGCCAACGCACCAATCAGTTCGTTGAAGACAAGCGCAGACGGGACGAAATACGGGGTTCCAATGAAGATTGATCGCTTGGCGCTGCGCACCAATCCGGTTAATTTCTCTTCCAGGTTTCCGCTTCCCGAAGGCACGATCAGATGCTCGATCCCGCTTCCGTGGTCTTCTGCCTGTTCATGCGGCTGTAAGTAAGGCTGATTTTCCTCATTCCAGTCAGCTATAAACTCTGATTCTAAATCGATCGCACTCGGTCCCGATAAGCGCAGGTGATAGTCGCGCCACGGAGACAAGTTCGGGTTGTCGCTCTCTCCCATGTATTCAAGGCCCATATTAAAGCCGCCGAGATAGGCAATGTTGCTGTCGATCACAGTAATTTTTCGATGATTCCTCTGTTGCAGGGAAAAAAAGAAATAAGGAAGACGCGGCTTTCTAGAACATCCGACTCGCACACCTGCTTGCTTTAAGCTGTTGAGGTGGTGTTTTTTAATTTTTGAGCTTCCTTGCCAATCCATCAGCAAGCAGACATCAACGCCGCTGCGTGCCTTTTCTTTCAGCAGATGAAAAAATTCCCCGGTTATCCGGTCGTCTCGTATAATATAAAAAAGACAGTATATACGCTTGCGGGCATTCCTTATATCAAGAAAAAATTGTCGGAAAAATTCAGGACCGCTGCAGATAAAATCAATCGTGCCTTTTCTTTTTGGATATGTTCGCTTCGGAGCTTGTTTTTTTGCCTGTTTTTGCCCCAAGTAAAGATCCAGCCCCAGCCATGAAACGAAACAAGCGAGCCAGAAAAGCATCTTCTTCAATTTCTTTCCTCCTCTAAGAAAGCAGCGTTACTTCTAGGCTTCCCAAAAAGAAAGAAGACCTTTCTAGGAAATGCTGAAAAATATTTTTAATTATGGGTTGACTGAATGCTCATTCATAATATAATAAAGATATAAACATTCTGAATAGTTGTATTGTTTTTACAAAGGGGAAAGGTCGGCGTATTTTTTTGGAAGGGAGAGCAGGTCATGAACGGATTGTTATGGATCAATCTTATTGCAGCAATTTGTGTAATCGCTTACGGAGCGTATTTATTCGTTTATTTACTAAAAACCCGTTTTGAATACATCAAGTTGGGCAAGAAGCAAGAGTTTGACAATGATGTGAAGCAGCGGTTGGAGAAAATTTGGGTATTTGTTTTCGGGCAGAAAAAGCTCTTGAAGGACAAAAAAAGCGGCGCCATTCATGTCATGTTTTTTTATGGCTTCCTGCTTGTGCAGCTTGGCGCGATTGACTTTATTATTAAAGGCATTGTACCGGGAGCCCATTTGCCGCTCGGGCCGCTGTACGGGGGATTTAAGTTTTTCCAAGAGCTTGTCACGCTGATGATTCTGGTGGCGGTTGTATGGGCATTTCACCGCCGCTATGTTGAGAAGCTGGTTCGTTTAAAGCGCGGCTGGAAAAACGGTCTCGTCCTCATCTTTATCGGCCTGCTGATGTTGTCTGTGCTGATAGGAAACGGCTTGGATTTAATTTGGCATGAGGGAGCCGATGTCCACTGGACGGGCATTGAGCCGATCGCCTCGGCTGTTGCTGTTCTATTATCAGGAATCGGCACGAAGGCGGCCATTGCTTTGTTCTATGTTTCCTGGTGGGTGCATTTGCTCGTGCTGCTCACGTTCCTCGTGTATGTGCCGCAATCAAAGCATGCCCATTTGATTTTCGGGCCGGTCAATACGTATTTTCACCGGCTGGACCGTCCGGGGACATTGAGGCCGATTGACTTTGAAGATGAAACACAGGAATCATTCGGTGTAGGGAATATTCGCGATTTTAACCAGCTCCAGATGATTGATTTTTATGCGTGCGTCGAGTGCGGGCGCTGTACCAATATGTGTCCGGCTACTGGAACCGGAAAAATGCTGTCGCCGATGGATTTAATTGTGAAATTGCGCGACCATTTAACCAATACAGGGGCGGCAGTGACGTCCAAACAGCCGTGGGTGCCGGCATTTGCGTTTTCCAACACGCAAGGCAACCAGCTGGCGCTCGCTGGCGGGGAGGAAGCAGCTGCGGCTATGTACAGCCCAAGCTTGATTGGCGATGTGATCACTGAAGAAGAGATCTGGGCTTGCACCACTTGTCGTAATTGTGAAGATCAGTGCCCGGTGATGAACGAGCACGTTGATAAAATCATTGACTTGCGCCGTTACCTTGTTTTAACAGAAGGAAAAATGGACCCGGAAGCTCAGCGGGCCATGCAGAGCATTGAACGCCAAGGCAATCCGTGGGGCTTGAACCGGAAGGAGAAAGAAAACTGGCGCGATTTGCGGGAGGACGTCCGCGTGCCAACCGTGAAAGAATTGAAAAAAGCGGGCGAAGAGTTTGAATATCTGCTATGGGTTGGTTCCATGGGAGCTTTCGATAACCGCAGTCAAAAAATTGCGCTGGCTTTTGCCAAATTGTTAAATGAAGCCGATGTGAAATTTGCCATCCTTGGCAATAAAGAAAAAAATTCAGGCGATACACCGCGCCGCCTTGGGAATGAGTTTTTATTCCAGGAGCTGGCGTCCGCGAACATTGCCGAATTTGAGAAAAATGATGTGAAGAAAATTGTAACGATTGACCCGCATGCTTATAACATCTTTAAAAACGAATACCCGGCCATGGGCTTTACGGCTGACGTCTACCATCATACTGAATTGCTTGCCCAGCTTGTCAGGGAAGGGCGCTTGAAGCCGCAGCATGCGGTAAATGAAACCATCACCTTCCACGATTCCTGCTACCTGGGCCGTTACAATGAGGTGTATGATCCGCCGCGTGAGATTTTAAAAGCCATTCCGGGAGTAAAGCTTGTAGAAATGACACGGAATCGGCAAGACGGGATGTGCTGTGGTGCGGGAGGCGGATTGATGTGGATGGAAGAAGATACGGGACACCGCATTAACGTAGCCCGTACAGAACAGGCACTGGCTGTCAATCCATCAGTGATCAGCTCAGGCTGTCCGTATTGCCTGACGATGCTTTCAGACGGCACAAAGGCGAAGGAAGTGGAGGAAGCTGTGGCCACTTACGATGTAGCCGAATTGCTGGAGAAAGCCGTAATCGGGCCGCAGAAGCTTGAAGAGGTTCCTGAAGATGAACAAGTGGAAGAGCAGCGCAAAGCCGTTGTGGCTGAAACAGCTGCCGATGCACAGCCGGAAGCATAATCGAGCAGAGAGGACCTTCCTCTCTCGCTCTCTTATTTTTTGAATGTTCATTATTTTCGTTTGATTTTTAGAGCCATTCCTTTAAAATAAAAGATAGAGAAAAAAGGGAGGATCTCCCTTTTCTTATAGTTAATTTTCGAGCGAGCGTTCAGTCAAGGGTGTAAGCGTTTTCTGAAAAATGAACGAAGGGGGAAATGAATGATGGTAAAAACAGTGATAATTGATGGGGCCCGCACGCCTTTTGGGAAATTCGGCGGAGGATTAAGCGCGCTGTCCGCTTCCCAGCTTGGGGGGATAGCCATTAAGGAAGCGTTAAAACGCGCAGGGGTGAATCTGGATCAAGTCGATGAAGTCATCTTTGGCAATGTGCTCCAGGCAGGACAAGGACAAATTCCTTCCAGGCAGGCAGCGAGGGAAGCGGGGATTCCTTGGAACGTCAAAACAGAAACAATTAATAAAGTATGCGCATCCGGGCTGCGAAGCGTAACGCTCGCCGATCAAATTATCCGCGCAGGCGATGAAGAAGTGATTGTGGCTGGAGGCATGGAATCAATGTCCAACACACCTTATGCTTTGCCTAAAGGCCGCTGGGGCATGCGCATGGGAGATGCGCCTATGGTCGATCTGATGATTCACGACGGATTATCCTGCAGTTTTACTGGTGTTCATATGGGAAATTACGGGAATGAAACAGCTGAAGAATTTGGTCTGTCAAGAGAAGAGCAGGATGAATGGGCCGTGCGCAGTCATGAAAGAGCGATTGCAGCTATCGAGTCCGGCCGCTTGGCAGAGGAAATTGTCGCAGTTGAAGTACCGCAAAGAAAAGGAGACCCTGTAAGAATTGAGCAGGACGAAGCTCCGCGCAAGGATACGAAAAAAGAAGTGCTGGCAAAGCTGCGCCCGGCATTTGGAAAAGACGGCACGATTACAGCCGGCAATGCGCCCGGCATTAACGATGGAGCCGGCGCGCTCGTTCTGATGAGTGATGAGAGGGCTGAGAAAGAAGGCAAACAGCCGCTGGCTGCTGTGATTGGCCATGCTGAAGTAGCGGTAGAAGCAAGCAAGTTTCCGCAAACGCCAGGACTTGTCATTAATGAGCTTCTTAAAAAGACAGGCAAATCCTTAAATGAGATTGATCTTTTTGAAGTGAATGAAGCCTTTGCGGCGGTTGCTCTTGCAAGCGGAAAAATTGCTGATCTAGACCCTGAAAAAGTTAACGTGAATGGCGGAGCCATCGCGCTCGGTCACCCAATTGGCGCAAGCGGAGCGAGAATTATTCTTACGCTCGCCTATGAACTCAAAAGAAGAGGCGGCGGCATTGGCATTGCAGCCATCTGCAGCGGAAGCGGCCAAGGCGACGCCATCATGATTGAAGTATAGAAAAGGGGAGCCGACTGTCCTGTCCCGACCAGCAAATGTTCTTAGACCAAGGAAGCCGTTCTGTGGCTTCAAGGGCCGAAGGTTATTTGACCTCAAGGGGCAAGACTGTGCGCGCACCCATCATAAAACGGGAGGGGAAATGAAGCAATGGAAGTAAAGAAGCTGATGGTGATTGGAGCCGGACAAATGGGGTCGGGCATCGCCCAAGTTTGCGCCCATGCCGGTTACGAAGTCGTGTTAAATGATTTGAAAACAGAGTTTGTGGAGCGCGGGCTCGGCATGATTGAGAAGAACCTGTCCCGCCAAGTTCAAAAAGAACGGATGACAAGCGGGGAAAAAGACGAAATCACCGGAAGAATCTCGAAATCAACGGACTTGCAGGATGCGCAGAATGTCGATTTAGTGATTGAAGCAGCGGTGGAAAACATGGATGTGAAATGCAAAATCTTTTCCCATTTAGACAAAATTACGCCGGCGCATACGATTTTGGCAACAAATACGTCCTCGCTGCCCATTACAGAGATCGCCGCAGCTACTGATCGTCCGGAACGGGTGATTGGCATGCATTTTATGAACCCGGTGCCGGTCATGAAGCTTGTTGAAATCATTCGGGGGCTTGCCACAGCAGATGAAGTGTATGAAACGATCGAGGAAATCACAACTAAGCTGTCCAAAGTGCCCGTTGAGGTCAATGATTTTCCAGGCTTTGTAGCTAACAGAATATTAATGCCAATGATTAACGAGGCCATTTATACGCTTTACGAAGGAGTAGCAACGAAGGAAGCGATTGATGAAGTGATGAAACTTGGCATGAATCATCCGATGGGACCGCTGACGCTGGCTGACTTTATTGGGCTTGATACCTGCCTGTATATCATGGAAACGCTTCATGACGGTTTTGGCGACGATAAATACCGTCCCTGCCCGCTGCTTCGCAAGTACGTGAAGGCCGGCTGGCTCGGCAAGAAGACAGGACGCGGCTTCTACACATACGATTAAAACGCTCAACCTTAAACAACAGGAGGAAAAAGATATGGAATTGCGATTTTCAGAAGAGCAGCAGATGATGAGAAAAATGGTCAGAGATTTTGCGGAAAGCGAAATCGCCCCGTTTGTTGAGAGAATGGAAAAGGGAGAATTTCCTCGTGAGCTGATTGCAAAAATGGCTGAATTAGGACTAATGGGAATTACCGTGCCTGAGCAATATGGCGGCAGTGAAATGGATTTTCCTTCATATATTATTGCGATTAATGAGCTGTCAAAGGTCAGTGCCACGATTGGGGTCATTTTATCCGTTCACACATCTGTTGGAACAAATCCAATTCTGTACTTTGGCACCGAGGAGCAAAAGCGCAAGTATGTGCCCAAATTAGCATCAGGGGAATATTTGGGAGCCTTTTGTTTAACAGAGCCGGGAGCCGGCTCTGATGCAGCGAACTTGAAAACAAAAGCGGTCAAACAAGGGGATTATTATACGATAAATGGTTCAAAAGTGTTTATTACAAACGGGGGAGAGGCGGATACATATATTGTCTTTGCTTCAACCAACCCGGCGGCAGGCTCGAAAGGCGTCTCGGCTTTTATTGTGGAAAAAGACACGCCGGGGCTGATGATCGGCAAAGACGAACATAAAATGGGGCTTTACGGTTCTCGGACTGTGCAGTTGACATTCGAGGATATGAAAGTGCCGCAAGACCAGCTGCTTGGAAAAGAAGGAGAAGGGTTTAAAATTGCGATGGCTAACCTTGATGTGGGACGCATCGGCATTGCTGCGCAGGCGTTGGGGATCGCTGAAGCAGCATTGGAGGCCGCTGCGCAATACGCAAAGGAACGAAAACAATTCGGCAAGCCAATTGCCGCTCAGCAAGGGCTCGCTTTCAAGCTTGCGGATATGGCCACGAGTGTAGAAGCAGCCAAGCTGCTCGTTTACCGGGCGGCCGACTTGCGGGCGAAAGGCCTTCCTTGCGGCAAAGAAGCATCCATGGCTAAATTGTATGCTTCCAAAGCAGCCGTTGAGGTTGCCATTGAGGCAGTTCAAGTGCACGGCGGATATGGCTATACGAAAGAATATGCAGTAGAACGGTTTTTCAGAGATGCAAAAGTGACGGAAATTTACGAAGGCACCAGTGAAATCCAAAGAATGGTCATTAGCAAGCAGTTAATCAAATAAAGGCGGGGAATAAAATGAACTTCCAATTGACAGAAGAACATGAAATGATTCGCAAAATGGTGAGGGATTTTGCCAAGAATGAAGTAGAGCCGACGGCGGCGGAGCGTGACGAAGAAGAGCGATTTGATATGGAGCTTTTTCACAAAATGGCGGAACTCGGGTTAACCGGCATTCCGTGGCCGGAGGAATACGGCGGCATCGGCAGTGACTATTTGGCTTATTGTATTGCTGTAGAGGAGTTATCAAGAGTCTGTGCCTCTACAGGCGTGACACTTTCCGCTCACACCTCTTTGGCCGGCTGGCCTGTTTATAAGTTCGGGACGGAAGAGCAAAAGCAGAAGTATTTAAAGCCGATGGCGCAAGGGGAAAAAATCGGCGCTTATGGATTAACAGAGCCCGGCTCCGGTTCAGACGCTGGCGGCATGAAAACAACCGCCCGTTTAGAAGGCGGCGAGTATATCTTGAACGGCTCGAAAATTTTTATTACGAACGGCGGCATTGCTGATATCTATATTGTGTTTGCGTTGACAGACCCGGCTTCAAAACAGCGGGGCACAACGGCCTTTATTGTAGAAAAGGACTTTCCCGGCTTTTCTGTCGGCAAAAAAGAAAAGAAGCTGGGGATTCGTTCCTCGCCGACAACAGAAATCATCTTTGAAGACTGCCGCGTGCCGAAGGAAAATATGCTTGGATCAGAGGGCGATGGATTTAAAATTGCCATGATGACGCTGGACGGCGGCCGCAATGGCATCGCAGCGCAGGCGGTGGGAATTGCTCAAGGAGCGCTGGACGCGGCGGTTGAATATGCCAAGGAGCGCAAGCAATTTGGCAAGCCGATCGCTGCCAACCAAGGTATTTCCTTTAAGATTGCTGATATGGCGACAGCTGTTGAAGCGTCCCGCCTGCTTACTTATCAGGCAGCCTGGCTTGAATCTAATAACCTGCCGTACGGAAAAGAGTCGGCGATGTCGAAGCTGATGGCTGGCGACACGGCCATGAAGGTGACGACAGAAGCCGTACAGATCTTCGGCGGCTACGGCTATACGAAGGATTACCCGGTTGAGCGTTATATGCGTGATGCAAAAATCACCCAAATTTATGAAGGCACACAGGAAATACAAAGGTTAGTCATTTCAAGGATGCTGACGAAATAATCAAAGCCCGGAACCGACAAAATCAGTTATAATGTGAAACAGCAGGATGAATGCAATAAAAATAAATCAGGGAGCAGACAGAGGGAAGTGCCGCTCTGCTGCTCTCGTTTAGGTATTTATTAAAGGCGGTTGATAACATTGAACGCGGGCAAAAGAAAAGTACACGCATCAGTAAAAGACGAACAGCTGATTGAAAAAAGACGATCAGAAATGATCAAGGGAGCCGTTCATCTTTTTAAACAAAAAGGGTTCCACCGTACAACAACGCGAGAGATTGCGAAAGCGGCTGGTTTCAGCATCGGCACGCTCTATGAATATATCCGGACAAAAGAGGATGTTCTCTATCTTGTTTGCGACAGCATTTACGATCAAGTAAAAGACCGTTTGCAGCGAATAGATTTAGAGGCGGGAACACTAGAAAGCCTGAAGCTCGGAATTGGGTATTATTTTAAAGTCGTCGATGACATGCAGGATGAAGTGCTTGTCATGTATCAGGAAGCGAAATCTCTTTCCAAGGACGCGCTGCCGTATGTGCTGAAGAAAGAAATGGATATGGTCGGCATGTTTGAAAGGCTGATCCGCCGCTGTGTAGAAAATGGAGAGCTGGAGATGGAAGAGCGCAAGATTCATATGCTCGCCCAGGATATTTTCGTGCAGGGGCAAATGTGGGGCTTCCGGCGCTGGGCGCTGCAAAAAGAATTTTCAATTGACGATTATATAGATGTACAGACGGATTTATTGTTTTCAGGCATTAACGGCTATAAAGCAAAACAATAAGGGGGAAAAGATATGGGTCAGACAGTGGAGGTTTATAAACCGAAACATCATATTCGTTTTGTGACAGCTTCCAGCCTTTTTGATGGACACGATGCATCGATTAATATTATGCGCCGCATTTTGCAGTCAAGCGGCGCTGAGGTGATCCACCTCGGCCATAACCGTTCGGTGGAAGAGGTTGTCAATGCCGCTATTCAGGAGGACGTGCAGGGGATTGCGATTTCTTCTTATCAGGGCGGCCATGTTGAATATTTTAAGTATATGTATGACCTGCTCAAGGAAAGAGGCTGTCCGCATATCCGTATTTACGGAGGCGGAGGCGGAGTCATTATTCCCCGAGAAATAAAAGAACTCCATGATTATGGCATTGCTCGGATATTTTCTCCGGAAGACGGCCGTGTGAATGGCTTGCAAGGCATGATTAACAGGATGATGCAGGAATGTGATTTCTCCACTGTTTCCGGCAATCTAGGAGAAGAAATCAATAAGCTTCCAAGCGGGGAGATTACAGCTGTGGCGAGATTAATCTCGCTGGCGGAGAACCAGATAGAGGCGAGTAAAGAAGAAAAAGCAGAAGCAGCTGCGGCCTTTGAACAAATTCAGTCTTTAGGGAAAGAAGCGCCGGTGATCGGCATTACGGGTACAGGAGGAGCAGGGAAAAGCTCTTTGACCGATGAGCTGATCCGCCGCTTCCTTAATGAATTATCTGATAAGAAAATCGCTATTTTATCAGTGGACCCAACGAAGCAAAAAACAGGCGGAGCGCTTTTAGGGGATCGCATCCGCATGAATGCCATTTTTTCCGACCGGGTATTTATGCGCAGCCTCGCCACCCGTAATTCCCGCTCGGAGCTGTCGCTCGCGATTCAAGATGCCATTCGTGTGGTTAAGGCCGCTGGTTACGACCTGATTATTGTAGAAACGAGCGGAATCGGCCAGGGAGATGCGGAGATTACTGAAATTTCGGATTTGTCAATGTATGTGATGACAAGTGAATTCGGGGCTCCTTCCCAGCTCGAGAAAATTGATATGATCGACTACGCTGATTTAGTTGTCATTAACAAGTTCGAACGGAAAGGATCGGAGGACGCCAGGCGCCAAGTTCAAAAGCAATACCAGCGCAGCCGCAGCTTGTTTGAGGAGCCGCTCGATAAAATGCCGGTGTACGGAACGATTGCCAGTCAATTCAATGATCAGGGGACGAACGCTTTATTTGCCGCCCTGGTTGAAAAGATCAATGAAAAAGCTGGGACCGACTGGGAAGTGTCTTTCAGCAAAGAAGTGGATGTCGAAAAGCAGAATGTCATTATTCCGAACGACCGCCGCTACTATTTGCGGGAAATTACAGAAACGGTCCGGCGCTATCATCAGAAGGCAGAGGAGCAGGAGCACCTTGCCCGCCGGCTGTTCCAGCTGGAGGGAGCACTGGAGGAAGCCAAGGCGAACCGTGCAGGCCAGGAGGTGATCCGTCCGCTGGAAACATTTAAAGCCGCAGTTGAGGAGCAGCTGACGCCGGAATCGAAAAAGATATTGGCCGGGTGGAAAGAACTGAAGGAAACGTATGCCGCTTCTAAGTATGTTACTAAAATCCGCGACAAAGAAATTGTTACTGAGCTGACAACGACGAGCTTGTCCGGACTTAAAATTCCGAAAGTCGTTCTGCCGAAATTTACAGACTACGGAGAAATCCTGCGCTGGGTGTATAAAGAAAACAGGCCGGGCTTCTTCCCATATACCGCTGGTGTCTTTCCGTTTAAGCGGAAGGGAGAAGATCCGAAGCGGCAGTTTGCCGGAGAGGGCACGCCGGAGCGGACGAACCGCCGTTTTCACTATCTGTCTAAAGATGACGATGCCAAACGGTTAAGCACCGCTTTTGATTCGGTGACGCTATATGGAGAAGACCCGGATTACCGTCCGGATATTTATGGGAAGGTCGGCGAAAGCGGGGTCAGCATCTGTACGCTTGAGGATATGAAAAAGCTGTATGACGGTTTTGATCTTTGCCACCCGTCCACCTCAGTATCGATGACGATTAACGGCCCGGCCCCGATCATTTTGGCGATGTTTATGAATACAGCGATTGATCAGCAGGTGAAGCGCAAAGAAGAAGAGCTTGGCCGCGTGCTGACGGTGGAAGAATTTACTGAAGTGCGGGCCCAAACGCTAAAGACAGTCCGGGGAACCGTCCAGGCTGATATTTTGAAAGAGGATCAGGGGCAAAATACATGCATCTTCTCAACAGAATTTGCCTTGCGGATGATGGGGGATATCCAGCAATATTTCATTGATTACGCAGTTCGCAATTATTATTCTGTCTCCATTTCCGGCTACCACATCGCTGAAGCCGGCGCCAATCCGATTTCGCAGCTTGCGTTCACATTGGCAAACGGATTTACGTATGTGGAGTATTATTTAAGCCGCGGCATGGCGATCGATGACTTTGCGCCGAATTTATCCTTCTTTTTCTCCAATGGCCTTGATCCTGAATACACAGTCATTGGGCGTGTAGCACGGCGGATTTGGGCAGTAGCCATGCGTGAGAAATACGGGGCCAATGAGCGCTCTCAAAAGCTTAAGTATCACATTCAAACATCGGGCCGGTCCTTGCATGCTCAGGAAATTGATTTCAATGATATCCGGACCACGCTGCAGGCGTTAATGGCTTTGCAGGATAACTGCAACTCTCTGCATACAAATGCATATGATGAGGCGATTACAACTCCGACCGAGGAATCGGTCCGCCGCGCGATGGCCATTCAATTGATTATTACCAAAGAACATGGATTGTCGAAAAATGAAAATCCTCTTCAAGGCTCTTTTATTGTTGAAGAATTGACGGACCTTGTGGAAGAAGCGGTATTGAAGGAGTTTGAACGTCTGGATGACCGCGGGGGAGTGCTTGGCGCAATGGAAACGCAATATCAAAGGGGAAAAATCCAGGAAGAGTCCATGCATTATGAAATGCTGAAGCATACGGGAGAGCTTCCGATTATCGGCGTGAACACATACTTGAACCCCAACCCGCCATCTGAAGAGGAAATTAACAGCATGGAGCTGGCACGAGCCACGAAGGAAGAGAAAGAACACCAGATCACTGAACTGCAAGCTTTCCAGCAAAAGCATAAACAAGAGGCCGAAAAAGCATTGAAGCGCCTCAAGGAAACAGCTGTAAACGGGGGCAATATTTTTGCCGAGTTAATGGAGACGGTGAAAGTGGCCAGTCTTGGCCAGATTACAACTGCTCTCTATGAAGTCGGCGGACAATACCGAAGAAATATGTAAAGCAGGACAGCCGTGAAAGAATGGCCTTTCTTTCACGGTGTTTTTTTCATTAGGTAAGATTATAATTGTAAAATAAAGGGTAACTTAATGGGAAAAGGCCGATTTTTGCGCAATTGCCCCTAAAGTTTTTTATAAAATGGGCGGATTTTTACTTTTATAATGATTGCTGAAGAGTATACAATAAGAAAAGGGTAAAAGGCGGGGTGTGAAATGATGAAGCAAATAGTGAACTTTATAGTGATCGGCGCCTGCGTGCCTGCCGCTGTTTGGCTTTATCAAATCCAGCTTGGAGCAGTGCCTTTTCTTGTACTGGCCCTTTTCTTGTTTTATCTCATGCGGACAGAGATGAAAAAAGACCGTCCATCCGCCGCTTCTTCTGAAGAAATCCTTCCGGAGAAGACGGACAAAAAAAAAGCGGAAATCGTTACATAAATATGGCATAATGAAAGCGTCGATGTTTATAATGGTGAATATGACCTTTTTCACTCAATAGAGTGCGTAAATAGAGAAGGGAAGTGCGGATGTGAATTTGAAGCAACTGTCTAAAGAAGAATTGAAGGAAATGTCCTTTATTGAAATCGCTTATGCTCTTTTGAAAGAGAGCAGAGAGCCTGCAGCATTTCAGGAAATACTTTCTCAAATCCAGGAGTATCAAGAGTTGAGCGAGGCTGAATTAAAAGCGCGCATGATTCAATTTTATACGGATCTGAATATCGACGGCCGTTTTATTACATTCGGAGAAAATCGCTGGGGCCTTCGTGCTTGGTATCCAGTGGATCAGTTAGAAGAGGAAGCAGCGCCGGCTGTAAAAGCGAAAAAGAAGAAAACGAAGAAAGTGGTAAAAGAAGAGCCGGATTTCGAAGAAGAAGAGCTCGAGGAAGAGGAAGAGCTTGAGGATGATCTTGACTTTGAAGACGAGGATCTTGACGAGCTTGACGAAGAAGTGGACAGCCTTGACGACCTAGATGATTTGGAAGAGGACGACGACGAATTCGAAGAAGATCTCGGCGAAGAGGATGAGTACGATTTAGATGACGAAGAGGAAGAAGACTTAAAATAAAGAAAATTAATCTTTTCTTGACTTCCTTTATCTCAAATTGTAGTATTTTATTTGGGCTCTCGAAAGAGACATGATTAATGCTTATAACGCTCCCTTTACTTTTTAAGTAATGGGGCGTTTTTGTTTTTTTTGCCCCAATAAGATTTGTGTATTCATTTAATCAATAAAAGAAACAATAGATTGAAGGGGGCTTTTCAAGTTGACTAAATATATTTTTGTGACAGGCGGGGTTGTTTCTTCTTTAGGAAAAGGGATTACAGCTGCTTCTTTGGGACGCTTGTTGAAAAACCGTGGGTTAAAGGTGACTATTCAAAAGTTCGATCCATACATTAACGTCGATCCCGGAACAATGAGTCCCTACCAGCATGGAGAGGTATTCGTAACCGATGACGGAGCGGAAACCGATTTAGACCTTGGCCACTACGAACGTTTCATTGACATTAACTTAAATAAGTACAGCAATGTCACTACAGGTAAAATCTATTCAACAGTATTGCGCAAAGAGCGCCGCGGCGAATATTTAGGCGGAACAGTCCAAGTCATTCCGCATATTACAAATGAAATCAAAGATCGTGTCTTCCTTGCAGGCAGAGAGACAAAAGCGGATGTCGTCATTACAGAGATCGGCGGAACAGTAGGGGATATCGAGTCTTTGCCGTTCTTGGAAGCTATCCGCCAAATCAAAAGCGATGTGGGTGCCGATAATGTAATGTATATCCACTGTACGCTGATTCCATATTTAAAAGCGGCGGGCGAGATGAAAACGAAGCCGACTCAGCACAGCGTGAAAGAACTGCGCAGCCTGGGCATTCAGCCAAATATTATTGTCGTTCGGACAGAGCTTCCTGTTTCACAGGAAATGAAAGACAAGCTGGCTTTATTCTGTGACATCGCGCCTGAAGCGGTCATTGAAGCGATGGATGCAGACACGCTATATGCCGTTCCGCTTTCTCTTCAAGAGCAAAAGATGGATGAGCTGGTTTGCCGCCATTTAAAACTTCAATGCCATGATGCAGAAATGGATGATTGGACAGCGCTCGTTGATAAAGTGCGCAACCTGTCCAAGAAAACCAAAATTGCTCTTGTTGGTAAATATGTAGAGCTGCAAGATGCATACATCTCTGTAGTGGAAGCTTTGCGCCACGCAGGTTATGCCTTTGATGCAGATATCGAGATCGACTGGGTAAATGCAGCTGAACTACTTGCTGAAGATGTAGAAGAGCGCTTGAAAGACGCAGACGGAATTTTAGTGCCGGGCGGTTTCGGTGATCGCGGAATCTCCGGTAAGATTGAAGCAATTAAATATGCGCGCGAAAACAAAGTGCCGCTATTTGGCATTTGTCTCGGCATGCAGCTTGCTTCCATTGAATATGCGCGAAACGTTGTTCAGCTAGAGGAAGCGAATTCATCTGAAATTGATCCAAAAACTCCATATCCGGTAATCGACTTGCTTCCGGAACAAAAAGACGTTGAAGATCTTGGCGGAACACTTCGCCTCGGCCTGTACCCATGTAAATTACAAAAGGGAACAAAGGCTTACGAAGCTTATCAAGATGAAGTAGTATATGAGCGTCATCGCCATCGCTACGAATTTAATAACGAGTTCCGCGAGGTTATGGAGAAAAAAGGATTCATTTTCTCCGGTACAAGCCCGGACGGCCGTTTAGTGGAAATCATCGAGCTTGAAGATCATCCGTGGTTTGTGGCAGCTCAGTTCCATCCGGAATTCACGTCACGTCCGACTCGTCCGCAGCCGCTTTTCCGTGCGTTCGTTGGAGCGACTTTGGCGAATAAATAAGATTGAAAAAAAGCCTTTAAAGCGCCATGCTTTAAAGGCTTTTTCAGTCTACTATTCCAGCTCCTGCAAAATTTCCTCAATGGTCAGTTTGAGGGCAAAGTAAATATAAAGCGCGGCGAGGCTGGAAGGAAACCCTGTCCGGCCGCCATTTTCGTCAGGAAGCAGTCCTTTAGTCAGCTTTGTATCAATAAAGACGTCGGCCATTTCAGCTAATGACGGCTCCTCATTTGGCATGCGTCCGGCAGCGGCAACGAAAGGAATGCCCCGCTCCCTGAGAGCAGCGGCGGCCGCTGCAGCTTCAGGGTCATGGGCAAAGCGGCTGACAAGCAGCACCCGGTCGTGTTCGGCCAGATCATCCATTGAATCCAATGGACAGCCGCATGGCAGCGGTTCGGCCCCTGACACTGCTTCGGCTTCTACAGCTTTCATTTCCTGAAATCCTTTTATGTGAATCTTTCCTTCACCGACAGCGGCTTGCGCAAGCAGGCGGGCACCATCTTCTATTTGGTCCGCTTCTTTATCGGCAATTCGCTGGAAAAGGCCATTTAATTGAGTGGTCAGCATTTTTAACATGGTTCGTCCTCCTTGATTGTGAAGTATATTATACATGTCTTTGAACTTTGGAGCAAAAGTCATAAATTATTTCCGCAGGCAGGAATTTCTAGTAGCTAACTAGAATTAAATTAGACATAAAGGGGAAAGAGTCAGTTGTTTTAAACCGTACATAGCAGAAAGACAATAAAGATCAAAGGGGCGAGGCAATTGAATGGGAAAATACTTATTGTAGATGATCAGTTTGGGATACGCATCCTGTTAAACGAAGTGCTTCAAAAGGAAGGGTATGAAACATTTCAAGCGGCGAATGGCATACAAGCTCTCGAAATTGTAGATAATCATTCGCCGGATCTGGTGCTGCTGGATATGAAAATCCCCGGGATGGACGGCATTGAGATTTTGAAGCGGATGAGACAGAAAGATGAAAGCATCCGAGTGATTATTATGACGGCTTACGGGGAGCTGGATATGATTCAAAAGGCGAAAGACCTGGGGGCGCTGACTCACTTTGCCAAACCTTTTGACATTGACGATATTCGCAAAACAGTGAAAGAATACATAGTTTCTTAAAGTGAAACCGGCTGCTTTTACATTGGTAAAGGGCCGGTTATTTTGGTATGATACAAATGTAAATTTATTCGAAAGTGTATACTAAGATGTGTATTTTAGTTCATCAAGGAGGAAAATCATTATGCCTTTAGTTTCCATGACAGAAATGCTCAATAAAGCAAAAGAAGAGAAATATGCTGTTGGCCAATTTAATTTGAACAACCTTGAATTTACACAAGCTATTTTACAAGCAGCAGAAGAAGAGAAATCACCGGTTATTCTTGGTGTATCTGAAGGGGCAGCGCGCTATATGGGCGGCTTCAAGTTTGTTGTTGCTATGGTAAAGGCGTTAATGGAAGAGTATAAAGTGACGGTGCCGGTCGCTATTCATTTAGATCATGGCTCCAGCTTTGAAATGTGTGCAAAAGCGATTCAAGCAGGCTTCACATCTGTTATGATTGATGGCTCTCACCATCCATTAGAAGAAAACATTGCTTTAACGAAAAAAGTGGTAGAGCTTGCTCATATTCACGGAGTATCTGTTGAAGCAGAGCTTGGCCGCATCGGCGGGCAGGAAGACGATCTGATTGTGGAAGATGCGGAAGCTGCTTATGCGATTCCAGCAGAATGTGATCAATTGGTGCGTGAAACAGGAGTGGATTGCTTTGCTCCAGCTCTTGGCTCCGTTCATGGCCCATACAAAGGAGAGCCAAAACTGGGCTTTGACCGCATGGAGGAAGTTATGAACCTGACAGGTGTTCCGCTCGTGCTTCATGGCGGAACAGGCATCCCGACAAAAGATATTCAACGCGCGATTTCACTTGGAACGGCCAAAATTAATGTGAATACAGAAAATCAAATAGCGTCAGCGAAAACAGTGCGCGAAGTTCTTGCCGAAAAACCAGATCTGTATGATCCGCGTAAATACCTAGGACCGGCGCGTGAAACGATTAAAGAAACTGTTAAAGGAAAAATGCGCGAATTCGGTTCATCTGGAAAGGCGCAATGATTGGATAAAGACGCATAAAGAGACCGCCTTAGTTACATAAGGCGGTTTAAATTTAGAAAAGCGGAAGGCGCCCGTTCTGAAATTTTCTTTCGGCATGGGAGCCGCCCAACAATAAGGAGAGAATGAATCATGAAATTATTTATCGATACAGCGAATATGGAAGAAATTAAAGAAGCCCATTCTTGGGGCATCTTATCCGGCGTGACAACGAATCCGTCCCTGGTGGCAAAGGAAACTGTTCCTTTTCATGATCGCCTTCGCGAAATCACTGATCTAGTCAGCGAGTCTGTCAGCGCCGAGGTTATTTCCCTTGATGCAGAGGGAATGATTAAAGAGGGCCGCGAATTAGCAAAGATTGCCCCAAATATTACGGTAAAGGTGCCAATGACGCCAGACGGATTGAAAGCGGTCGCGGTTTTTGCGAAAGAAGGCATTAAAACTAACGTCACATTGATTTTTAGTGCCAACCAGGCGCTATTGGCCGCCAGAGCCGGAGCTTCTTACGTTTCTCCATTTTTAGGCCGCCTCGACGACATCGGCCACAACGGATTGGATCTGATTGAAACCATCGCTTCTATTTTTGCGATTCATGGGATTGAAACAGAAATTATTGCCGCTTCTATCCGTCATCCGCAGCATATTACGGATGCAGCATTGCGCGGTGCCCACATTGCAACGGTGCCGTTTAAGGTGTTAAATCAAATGTTTAATCATCCATTAACCGATAAAGGAATTGAAGCTTTTCTAGCTGATTGGGAAAAGCGCCAAGTAAAATAAAATCATTTTTTTACATGTTTTTACTTGGTTGGGATAAACTATGACCAACGAAAATTTTTGCCAAGGTATGATGGAATAATTCTTTTTTTCGATGCTTAGCCAGTGCGTGAAGGAAGGGAGCATAACATGGAAAAGCTGAAAATTGTAGGAGGGCATCCGCTAAGAGGCACAATTAAAGTAGACGGGGCAAAAAACAGCGCGGTTGCTTTAGTGCCTGCTACTATTTTGGCGGAATCCCCAGTAACAATTGAAGGAATGCCCGATATTTCCGATATTCATATTCTGAAAGGATTGCTTGAGGAGATCGGCGGCCAAGTCACCTTTCAAAACGGTGAAATGGTTGTTGATCCGGCAGGCATGGTAGCTATGCCTTTGCCGAATGGCAAGGTGAAAAAGCTGCGCGCTTCCTATTACTTAATGGGGGCCATGCTCGGAAAGTTTAAGAAAGCGGTTATTGGCTTGCCGGGAGGGTGCCACCTTGGCCCGCGGCCGATCGACCAGCATATTAAAGGGTTCGAAGCTCTTGGAGCAGAAGTGACAAATGAGCAGGGCGCCATTTATCTGCGGGCGAATGAGCTGCGGGGAGCAAGAATTTATCTTGATGTAGTCAGTGTAGGAGCAACCATCAATATTATGCTGGCCGCTGTCAAGGCAAAAGGGCAGACCGTTATTGAAAACGCGGCAAAAGAACCGGAAATTATTGATGTGGCTACACTTTTAAATAACATGGGCGCCAAAATTAAAGGTGCGGGCACCGATATTATCCGTATTGATGGTGTGGACAAGCTGGACGGCTGCCGCCACACGATTATTCCCGACCGGATTGAAGCAGGAACATTTATGATTTTGGCAGCAGCGGCAGGGGATGGCATTGTGATTGATAATGTCATTCCTCTTCACTTGGAGTCGTTGACAGCGAAGCTCCGGGAGATGAATGTACCGGTAGAGATCGGCGATGACCAAATTTTCGTCGGCCGGGCTGAAAAGCTGAAGGCCGTTGATATCAAAACACTCGTTTATCCGGGGTTTCCGACCGACCTGCAGCAGCCGTTTACTTCACTTTTAACAAGGGCAGAAGGCTCTTCAATTGTTACGGATACAATTTATTCCGCGCGTTTTAAGCATATCGATGAATTGCGCAGAATGAATGCTGTCATGAAAGTAGAGGGCCGCTCAGCTGTCATCAATGGGCCGGTTCAGCTTAAGGGAGCGAAAGTGAAGGCGAGCGACCTGCGAGCAGGGGCTGCTCTTGTGATCGCCGGCTTAATGGCGGAAGGATTAACAGAAGTGACCGGACTTGAGCATATTGATAGAGGCTACAGCATGCTTGTGGAAAAACTGAGACTCCTTGGTGCCGAGCTTTGGCGTGAAAACTTATCAGAGGAAGATCTTGGACAAATGAAAAGCGGCTGAATTCTTCCCCTCATTTCCCGTTTAATGTGTTACAATATATATGTTAATTAGGTTATACTCATGAGAATGTAAAATTGTAGCTCTAATACGGGAGGAAAATATAAAATGGAAAGAAGTTTATCAATGGAGCTTGTCCGTGTAACGGAAGCAGCCGCTTTATCATCTGCACGCTGGATGGGCAGAGGACAGAAAATGGAAGCGGACGATGCTGCTACGACCGCTATGCGTAACGTGTTTGACACGATTCCAATGAAAGGCACCGTAGTCATCGGCGAAGGAGAGATGGATGAAGCTCCAATGCTGTATATCGGTGAGAAGCTTGGCACCGGATCTGGCCCGCTTGTGGACATCGCCGTAGATCCGCTTGAAGGCACAAACATCGTCGCTTCAGGCGGCTGGAATGCCTTGGCAGTACTTGCCGTAGCAGACCATGGCAACTTGCTCCACGCACCTGATATGTATATGGATAAAATCGCAGTCGGTCCCGAAGCGGTCGGACAAATTGATATTAATGCCTCTGTGATTGATAATTTAAAAGCGGTCGCTAAAGCGAAAAACAAGGATATTGAAGATGTGGTTGCTACGGTGTTAAACCGTCCGCGCCACGAAGAGATCATTGCTCAGCTTCGCGAAGCGGGCGCCCGCATTAAATTAATAGAAGACGGCGACGTAGCAGCGGCGATCAACACGGCCTTTGATCAGACAGGTGTCGATATTCTATTCGGTTCCGGCGGCGCTCCTGAAGGGGTTATCTCAGCCGTTGCGCTCAAATGCCTCGGCGGAGAAATCCAAGGAAGATTGCTTCCGCAAAATGAGGAAGAAATTAAACGTTGTGAGAAGATGGGCATTGACTTGAAGCAAGTGCTTCGCATGGAAGATCTTGTGCGCGGTGACGATGCCATTTTTGCAGCGACTGGCGTAACAGACGGCGAATTGCTTCGCGGTGTTCAATTTAAAGGTTCGCACGGACAAACTCATTCTGTTGTTATGAGAGCAAAATCCGGCACGGTCCGTTTTGTTGACGGCCGTCACAGCTTGGAGAAAAAACCGCACTTAGTTATGAAGCCTTAATCAACGAATAACTGTTTTTATTTATGATCATTCAACAGCATGGAGCGGGCTTGCGCCGGGAATTACCGGCTCTTCAGCCTGCCTTTGCTGTTTTTCAACACCACTCACAATATCGCCCGGTATGGATACCAGTGAAAGATTCCCTCCTTTTTTATTCAGTGATTGCGGCATTTACCCGAACAGGTTAAAATAGATATTATTTTAAGCAAAAGCCGATCATGCCTGGGGCAAGATGGGAAATCGATGTTTCCCTTCATGGAAACGGCCCGGCATCGAGCAGGCTGAGAATACGGTCATCGACCGGCCTGAATAGGAGCACAGATCAGGCGCGGCTGGCGAAAGAAAGAACCGCTCATCTTATCTATATAGGATGAGAATTAAATAAAAGTGTGGTGCCCAAATGGAAGAGTTAACAATTTCTTATTTAGAGAATTTAAAATTAAAGGAACTTTATGAGCTTGCGCGCACATACAAGATTTCCTATTACAGCAAACTCACGAAAAAAGAATTAATCTTTGCAATTTTGAAAGCGCGCGCCGAGGAACAGGGCTTCTTTTTTATGGAAGGCGTTCTTGAAATTATCCAATCTGAAGGCTTTGGTTTTTTAAGACCGATCAACTATTCGCCAAGCTCTGAAGATATTTATATTTCTGCTTCACAAATCCGCCGGTTTGATTTAAGAAACGGTGACAAAGTATCTGGTAAAGTGCGCCCTCCGAAAGAAAATGAGCGTTACTATGGCCTCCTGCACGTTGAAGCGGTAAATGGAGATGATCCTGAATCTGCTAAAGAGCGTGTCCACTTTCCAGCATTAACTCCTTTATATCCGGATCGCCAAATTAAGCTTGAAACGACTCCAAGAAATCTGTCAACGCGAATCATGGACTTAATTTCACCTGTCGGCTTTGGCCAGCGGGGATTAATTGTGGCGCCGCCAAAAGCAGGGAAAACCATTTTGCTGAAAGAGATCGCCAATTCGATCACCGCTAACCATCCAGAAGCAGAATTGATTGTTTTGCTTATCGATGAGCGTCCAGAAGAGGTAACTGACATTGAACGGTCTGTTGAAGCGGAAGTGATCAGCTCGACCTTTGATGCCGTGCCGGAAAATCATATTAAAGTAGCTGAACTTGTGCTGGAGCGGGCAATGCGCCTCGTCGAGCATAAGCGCGACGTCATTATTTTGATGGACAGCATCACAAGGCTGGCTCGGGCCTATAACCTTGTCATTCCGCCGAGCGGACGCACGCTTTCCGGGGGGATTGATCCGGCCGCATTCCATCGCCCGAAACGCTTTTTCGGCGCGGCGCGCAACATCGAAGAAGGCGGCAGCCTGACGATCTTGGCGACGGCCCTTGTTGATACCGGCTCACGGATGGACGATGTGATTTATGAAGAATTTAAAGGAACTGGAAACATGGAGCTTCATCTGGATCGTTCCCTTGCTGAGCGCCGCATCTTCCCGGCTATCGATATTAGACGCTCAGGCACTCGGAAAGAAGAGCTGCTTATCGACAAAGAACAGCTTGATATGATCTGGTCGATCCGCAAAACAATGTCTGATTCACCGGATCTTGCTGAGAAGTTCTTGCGCCGTCTCCGCCAGACAAAAACAAATGAGGAATTTGTTTCCCAGCTGGCAGAGGAAATAAAATCCGGCGGTTCTTCTAAACGAATTTTATAATTGCTATTTGATTTTTGGACAAACCCTTGTTATAATAATACAGTGTGCTTAGCCTATAAGTACGGGGTAATCTTGCCGTACTTCGTATAGACAACTCTGTTTCGAAATGATTCAGGGCGGAAGGAGATGACAAGAATGAAAGCAGCTATTCATCCAGATTATAAAAAAGCAATGGTGAAATGTGCATGCGGAAACGAGTTTGAAACTGGTTCCGTAAATCAGGAAATCCGCGTAGAGGTTTGCTCTGAGTGCCACCCATTCTATACTGGCCGTCAAAAATTCGCTGATGCTGGCGGACGTGTTGATCGCTTCAACAAAAAATACGGCATGAAGAATAAGTAATTGAACAATAAAAAACAGGCAAGGAGTTATCTATAACTGCTTGCCTGTTTTTTGCCTTTTGGGACTAAATGCAAAGCGGAAAGTTGAAAGTGAGGCTTATTCGATGTATGTGATGAAACAAACCGGGTGGGTGGAAGTCATTTGCGGCAGCATGTTTTCCGGGAAATCCGAGGAACTGATCCGCCGTGTCAGACGCGCTCAATTTGCCAAACAAGAGATCATGGTATTTAAGCCTAAAATTGATGATCGTTATAGTGAAGAGTCTGTTGTATCGCACAATGGCTCGGCGGTTATTGCTGTGCCGGTGGCAGAAGCAGCAGCTATTTTGGCGGCTGTCTCGTCAGATGTGGACATTGTTGCGATTGATGAGGCTCAGTTTTTTGATAAAGAGATTGTGTCGGTTGCCCAGCTGCTGGCCAACCGCGGCCATCGTGTCATCTTAGCCGGGCTTGACCAGGATTTCCGGGGAGAGCCGTTTGGGCCGATGCCTGCTTTGATGGCTATTGCTGAATTGGTCACGAAGCTTCAGGCCGTGTGCGCTGTCTGCGGATCGCCAGCCAGCCGGACCCAGCGTCTAATTAATGGCCAGCCGGCAGGCTATGATGATCCGGTTATTTTAGTAGGAGCATCCGAGAGTTATGAACCGCGCTGCCGTCACCATCACGAAGTGCCCCTTAGTTCTGTACATACACAGAAGGCAGCCGTAGAAAAAACTCAATAAGCAGCTAACAAGCGAGCGTCCGCGATGCTCGCTCAGCCGGCAGGCAAACTCATGTTTTATCGAGTTTGCCTGCCGGCTTTTTTAGTTTGTGTGAGGGTGGGAACGATTGATTTCCATTCGAGGCGCTTCGCTTTCCGCGGGGCAGCGGGCGCTGCTTTTCTTTTTACATTGTGCTGGTTTTTTCTATATATTATAATGATAACATTATGGACGAAATTTGAGGTGACGCTATGTTTGACCGTTTACAGGCGGTAGAGGACCGCTATGATAAGTTAAATGAACTGTTAAGCGATCCGGAGATTGTGAATAACCCGGCCAAGCTGAGAGATTATTCGAAGGAACAGTCGGACATTCAAGAGACCGTACTCGTGTATCGTGAATATAAAGAAGCAAAGCAGCAATATGAGGATGCCAAGGCGATGCTTGATGAAAAGCTGGATGCCGAGATGCGCGAAATGGTGAAAGAGGAAATTGGCGAATTAGAAGAGCAGCTTGAACAGCTGCAAGAGCGGCTGAAAATTCTTTTGATCCCGAAAGACCCGAACGATGATAAAAACGTGATCATGGAAATTCGCGGAGCAGCCGGCGGGGATGAGGCGGCGCTGTTTGCTGGTGATTTGTACCGCATGTATAGCCGTTATGCTGAGATGCAGGGCTGGAAAACCGAAGTGATTGAAGCGAATTCAACGGGACTTGGCGGCTATAAAGAAATTATTTTCATGATTAATGGAAAAGGCGCGTTTTCAAAAATGAAGTATGAAAATGGAGCGCATCGTGTGCAGCGTGTACCGGAAACGGAATCAGGCGGCCGTATTCATACATCCACAGCGACAGTGGCCTGTCTTCCTGAAGCGGAAGATGTGGAAGTGGACATTCACGAAAAAGATATTCGCGTGGATACCTTTGCGTCCAGCGGACCAGGCGGGCAAAGTGTCAATACCACGATGTCTGCTGTTCGTTTAACGCATCTTCCAACTGGCATTGTTGTTTCCTGCCAGGATGAAAAATCACAAATCAAAAATAAAGAAAAAGCCATGAAAGTGCTCCGCGCCCGCATATATGATAAATTTCAGCAGGAAGCTCAGGCAGAATATGATGCGCAAAGAAAATCAGCGGTCGGTTCAGGTGACCGTTCTGAGCGTATTCGCACATACAACTTCCCGCAAAACCGTGTGACTGACCATCGCATCGGATTAACCTTGCAAAAGCTGGATCAAATTTTGGAAGGCAAGCTGGATGAGGTGCTTGATGCCCTTATTATGGAAGAACAGTCTTCCAAGCTTGAGAACTTGCAGGATTAATATGACACAAAAGATATACGAGGCCCTGCGATGGGCTTCTTCTTTTTTACAAGAGCGGCAGCGGGATGAGAATGCGGGCGAGCTGCTTTTGCAGCACATATTAAAGATGAAACGGTCAGAACTCTTGGCGAATGTGCGCGAATCGCTGACAGAGCAGCAGCAGCACGCATTTGTGGAAATGGTCAGCCGTCATGGAGAAGGCGTGCCGATTCAGCATATGATTGGCGAAGAGCAGTTTTATGGACGAGACTTTATTGTAAATGAAGAGGTGTTAATTCCCCGGCCGGAGACAGAGGAGCTTGTTTGGCACGCGCTTGAGGGCATCCATCAGCATTTTGCCAAGAAGGAATTGACGCTGGCGGATATCGGCACCGGCAGCGGCGCAATTGCTGTAACGATGAAGCTTGAATGTCCGGAGCTTGCTGTATATGCTACGGATCTCTCAGAAAAAGCGCTACATACAGCGAAGCAGAACAGTGAGGCATTAGGGGCGGATATTTCTTTCTTCCAGGGCGATTTGCTGGCCCCGTTTATTGAAAAGGAAATCAAGCTCGATGTTGTTCTTTCTAATCCGCCCTATATTCCGCTGGCAGATCGGGAAGAGCTGTCAACGGTGGTGATCGATCATGAGCCGGAAATGGCTTTGTTCGGCGGAGAGGATGGGTTAGATATTTACCGGCGGCTGTGCAGGCAGCTGCCGGATGTGCTCCACTCGAAAGCCCTAGTCGGCTTTGAAATCGGAGCGGGCCAGGGAGAAGCGGTGGCGGCTTTGCTGCAAAGCGCTTTTCCGCAGGCGGCCGTCAGTGTGAAAAATGATATAAATGGCAAAGACCGAATGGTTTTTGCAAAAATTTAATAGTTTCATTGTTTAAGTTTTTCTTTTCTGGACAGACTGGTTTCCAGGAGGGGAAAACAATGAATAGATTAATTGCAGGCATTTATTTACTCATATTATCAATTGGTACAATCCTAAGTTTATATATTCCTGATCATGCAGCAGAGGCGGAGGAAACAATTGTCATTCCAAAGGAAGCCATCCGGCTGCGCATTCTTGCCAATAGTGACAGTGCTGCTGATCAAGAACTGAAGCGAAAAATCAGAGATGACGTGAATAAAGAAATTACCAAGTGGGTAGCCGGTTTAGATTCTTTGCCGGAAGCCCGCCGCCTTTTAAAAAGCAAATTGCCGGAAATTGAAGAGATTGCTATGAAACGTGCTGAAAAAGAAGGCATACAAGCTCCTATTAAAGTGAACTTTGGAAAAGCTAAGTTTCCGACAAAGCTATACGGACAATTTTTGTATCCTGCCGGCGAATACGAAGCAATCGTCATTACGGTTGGAAAAGGCGAGGGGGCCAATTGGTGGTGCGTACTCTACCCGCCGCTTTGCTTTCTCGACTTTTCAAACGGAGCAGCGGTTAGCCCGGGTGTGGAAGAAAGCAGCCAGCCGGATCAAGATCCGAACCTAAAGCAAGCTTCAGACCAAGATCCGAACCAAGATCCGAATCTGAAGCAAGAGCCAGAACAAGAGCGAGAGCCGGTATATGCAGAGGGAGAACCGGAACAGCCGGAGATAAAACTGGCGATTGTGGAGCTTTTCAAGCGGAAAGATTCATAGACTTTTCCACTGTGGATAAAATAGCGATCACTAATTTTTCTGAAATTTATCCACAGTTACCCACAGGTTTATAAACAAAGCGGAAATAATTATCCACACAATGTGGATAAGAAAGAGGATTTTGTGCATATCTTTCCAATAAAAACGAATTTATGCACAAGAAACATAGAATTTATCGAAAATAACAAGAAATGAACGATAGGTGAGCAAAATGCGAACAAAACATTGGCATGTGGATAACAGTGTGGATGTTTTAGACACATATCCACAAATTGAAGAAGCGGCAGAGTTATTAAAGCAGGATGAGGTAGTAGCTTTCCCTACGGAAACGGTTTATGGATTAGGAGGCAATGCGTTATCAGATCAGGCGGCTGCCAAAATATTTGCGGCAAAAGGCCGGCCGGCTGATAATCCGCTTATTGTCCATATTGCCTCAAAGCAGCAAGTAGCAGACATAGCAGTTAACCTATCCCAAACAGCTGAACGTCTAATGGAGGCGTTTTGGCCGGGCCCGCTGACGGTTATTCTGGAAAAGCAGCCGAACCGGCTGTCTCAGCTTGTCACTGCCGGGCTGGAAACGGTAGCTGTGCGTATGCCGGATCATCCCGTAGCGCTGGCTGTGATCCGTAAATGCGGCTTGCCGATTGCTGCTCCAAGCGCAAATCGTTCAGGCAAGCCGAGCCCTACATCGGCCAGGCATGTCCAAGACGATCTTGATGGCGTGATCGCCGGCATTATTGACGGAGGCGATACCGGAGTCGGTGTGGAGTCTACTGTGGTAGACTGTACCGGAAGCATTCCAGTGATTTTGCGGCCAGGCGGCATTACAAAGGAAGACATTGAAGCGGTAGTGGGAGAAGCAGCTATTGACGCTGCTTTAACAGATATGAATCAGCAGCCGAAATCGCCGGGAATGAAATATAAGCATTATGCCCCGGAGGCCCCTGTTTATTTGCTGGATGGGAGCCGCAGCTGGGTCCAGTCCAGGATTAACGAACAGCGGCAGGAAGGAAAGAAGGTCGGTTTGTTAACAACAGAGGAGAATCTCCCCTTCTATGAGGCGGATGTCATTTTGCCTTGCGGACGCCGGGACGATTTACGGACGGTCGCTCATTCTCTATATGAGGTGCTGCGGGCTTTTAATGAAACCGATGTCGATATCATTTATTCCGAAATCTTTCCAACAGATGGAGTGGGGCTCGCTATTATGAACCGGCTCGAAAAAGCGGCGGCTCACCGCTGGCTGCATGAAAAACAAAAATAAAGAGAAAAGATTTCGGACAGCAGTGTCAGACTGCATGATCCGGAGTCTTTTTTTATTTACCCGAAGAGGCTTCAAAAGGGAATAGACCGTTTCTTCCTGGAACGGCAAGAAAGTATTTCTGCCTTCCTGCATATGTTGGAAAGAGGCACGTCCAACAAGGAAGGGAATGAAATAGAACATGGGTGAAGTGGTTACATTAAGCACGCTGGCTTTAGCATTAGGCATGGATGCTTTCTCGGCAAGCCTGGGGATGGGCATGGCGCCAATCAGGCTGCGGCGGATTTTTTTTATTGGCATTATTATCGGCAGCTTTCATATTATTTTGCCGCTTCTTGGGATGGTGGCCGGCCGGTTTGTGACAGATACGTTTGGCACGATTGCGGCTTTGATCGGCGGCTTGCTGTTAATTATTGCCGGCGCCCAAATGATCATTGCTTTTTTCCAGCGGGAAGAAGAAGAAAGAACAGCGCCTGTCGGCTGGAAACTAATGCTCTTCTCTTTAATTGTCAGCCTGGATAGTTTCTCTGTCGGTCTGACGCTTGGGATTTATGGGGCTAAAGTTCTGCTTGTGCTCATGCTATTTGGCGGTATCGCCGCAGCCTTAACATGGAGCGGGTTATTGGCTGCCAGAAAGGCCGGCAGGTGGCTGGGGCCATACAGCGAAGCTTTTGGCGGCTGTGTGCTGCTGGCGTTCGGGTTCAAGTTGCTTTTTCTTTAATTGGAAAAATATATAGAGCTTTTTACCCTCTTTTGGGAAAAATCTTATATAATAAAAACATAAGACGACAGCTGGAGGGTGAAAACAGTTGAATATATTGTTTGTATGTACAGGAAATACGTGTAGAAGTCCGATGGCAGAAGCGATTTTGAAGGATAAAAAGCAAGAATGGGAGGTACGTTCTGCGGGTGTTTATGCCGCAGCAGGCAGCGGGGCATCCGCGCATACAATGGCAGTTTTAAAGGAAAATCACATTTCTTTTCAACATGTTTCCCAAGGGTTAGGCAAGGATATAGTCGAATGGGCGGATGCTATTTTTACTATGACAGCCAGCCATAAGCAAGCTGTTCTTTCTTTATTTCCGGATTGTTCAAATAAGTTATGGACATTAAAGGAATTTGCTAAAGGAGAACGCGGAGATGTAGCTGATCCGTATGGAGGCTCGATTGAAGAGTATCGGCAAACATATGAAGAACTGGATGAATTGATTACAGAAGCTCTTAAGAAAATGCAAAGTGAAGCAGGGGACGTTCCGGAAAGGGGCCATCATGGAGAATAGACGTGCAGCGAAATTCGGGCTAAGAAAGAAACTGGTTGTTCTTGTTACGCTTTTAGCTCTTATTACTTATACGACGAGCGGCTTTTTTATTTATTATATTTATCCTACTTACTTTTCGTGGATGGATCAAACGCTGTTCACGGTGGTCACCTTGTTATTGGGAATTATGTGGTCGGGGATTCTTGCCTATGTAGCCGGCGGCTATTTCGTTAAGCCGCTGAAACGGCTTGAAGCGGCCACACTAGCAGCTGCTCAAGGAGATATTAAAGAGGACGTTGAACTTCCGGAAAGCGAAGATGAAATTCGTTCGCTCGGTATAGCGTTTAATCATATGCTTGGTAATTTGCGGCACATGGTTCATAGCATTGACAACAATTTTGCTTTAACAAACGAAAGTGTTGTTCAGATATCTGCAGAAGCGACAAAAGCTTCTCAACGGGCAGAAGAAATATTCCGGACAGTCGACGAAATTTCCGCCGGAGCTGAGAATTCGGCAGCAGCCATTCAATCGACGGCAGAATCCGTTGAGGACGTAACGCATCTGGCCGCAGAAGTGCAGTCGAAGGCGAAGGCCTCCGCCGTGCAGGCAGAAGAGATGGTGGAGGATTTGCAAGTAAACAAAGCGATTTTTCAGTCGCTGATTTCCGGAATGGAGAAGCTGTCGGCGGAGAATGAGGAGTCACTTGAAGCGGTTAAGCGGCTGGAAACTAATGCGCGCAAGGTCGAACAAATTATTCAGCTTGTCGGCGATATGGCAGCCCAGACGAACCTGCTGGCCTTAAATGCTTCCATCGAAGCGGCACGTGCAGGCGAGCACGGCAAAGGCTTTGCGGTCGTTGCTGAAGAAGTGCGCAAACTTGCTGATGAAAGCGCCAAGGCAGTCAGCGGCATTTCTGAACTGATCCAGCATATTCAGCAGGAAGTAGATCAGGTTGTCCAAAAAATCTCCTCGCAAGTGAGAACAGTCAGCAAAGAAGTGCAAAACGGATCTCAGGCCAATTCAGCGATCGAACAAATGACCGGAAAGATTCATGAGGTGGCAGAGGTGGTGCAGATCATTTCAAGGCTTGTGGACAAGCAGCTGGACAGCATTCAGCAAACCTCTAACCAATCAGAAGAGGTGGCAGCGATTGCCGAAGAAACGTCTGCAGGAGCGGTGGAAGTGACCCGGGCGACGAAAGATCAAACGGACGTGATGCATGACATTGAAAGAGCCGCTATGCAGCTGAAGAAGCAAGCGGAAGAGTTGAAATCAACCATTACGAAATTCCAGCTTTGAACGTCTTAGCCTTTTCATTTTTCTTCTCCTGTGACAAAATAGAAGAAAAATCGGCTATGCCAAAAGGAGATTAAACATATGAAAATTGCCATTGCATCCGATCATGGCGGAATCAATATCCGTGAAGAAATCAAGGGCTTGCTTGAGGAACTCGGGTTAGAATATGAGGACTTCGGCTGTGAATGCGGCACGTCTGTCGACTATCCTGATTATGCGCTTCCGGTAGCAGAAAAGGTCGCCAATGGAGAGTTTGACCGCGGCATTTTAATATGCGGAACAGGGATCGGGATGAGCATTGCCGCCAATAAAGTGAAGGGCATTCGCTGTGCGCTTGTTCATGATGTGTTCAGTGCCAAGGCGACAAGGGAACATAATAACAGCAATATGCTGGCGATGGGAGAGCGTGTCATTGGACCAGGGCTTGCCCGGGAAATTGCCAAAGTATGGCTGACAACTGATTATGAAGGCGGCCGTCATGAAAACCGTCTTAATAAGATTACATCGTATGAAGAAAAATAAAAGGGGAGGGATGAGCGTTGTTGCAGCTTAAAGAGTGGGAGCAGCAGCTTGACCGTCTGCTGCAGGAGTTTCAGCAGCAGGCCCGTCTCCAAAAAGGACAGACTGTTGTGATCGGCTGTTCAACTTCAGAAATTGCCGGCGAGAAGATCGGAACAGCCGGCACGCTGGAAATTGCTGAAATGGTGTACCGGCAATTGCAGGCATTTGCAGATGAGCATGAATGGCATCTCGCCTTTCAGTGCTGTGAGCATTTAAACCGGGCGCTCGTTGTCGACCGGGAACAAATCCAGCGGCTGCAGCTTGAAGAAGTGGCTGTGGTGCCGGTTCGGCAGGCCGGCGGATCGATGGCTGCGTATGCATTTAATCACAAGAAAGATAGCGCAGTGGTTGAATTTATCAAGGCTGACGCCGGCATTGATATCGGCGATACATTTATCGGCATGCATTTGAAACATGTGGCCGTTCCGCTGCGGACAAGCGTCAAAGAAGTGGGACACGCGCATGTGACAATGGCCACGACGCGGCCGAAGCTGATCGGCGGTGCCCGCGCTGTTTATGAAAAAACGAATGCCAATGAGAAGTGTTCTGGATAATGTTAAGTTTTGACCGGCTTTTCACGGAGAAGCCGGCTTTTTTTATTGAAAAAGATCGGCTTTTCTATTTATTTCATTTGAAACGTGAAGAAAACATGTTAAAATATAAATGAATTTTAAAAATTGGCAATACATAAAGGCATATATCACGTTTAAAAACGGAAGGGGTTTGGAAATGAGTATTCTTAAAGAGCAGGACTCGGCTGTATTTGCGGCCATTCAAGACGAGTTAAAACGCCAGCAGTCGAAAATTGAATTAATCGCTTCGGAAAACTTTGTCAGCCAAGCGGTCATGGAAGCACAAGGCTCTGTATTAACGAACAAATATGCAGAAGGTTATCCAGGCAAGCGTTATTATGGCGGCTGCGAGCATGTGGATGTGGTGGAAAACCTGGCCCGCGACCGTGCGAAGCAAATTTTCGGCGGCGACCATGTGAACGTACAGCCTCACTCTGGTGCTCAAGCGAATATGGCTGTTTATTTCACTATATTGGAGCATGGTGATACTGTTCTTGGAATGAACTTATCACACGGCGGCCATTTAACTCACGGAAGCCCGGTTAACTTCAGCGGAGTGCAATACAACTTCATCGAGTACGGCGTCAGCAAAGAAAATCAGCAGATTGATTATGAAGATGTCCGCCAAAAAGCAGTGGAGCATAAGCCGAAGCTGATCGTTGCAGGCGCGAGTGCTTATCCACGTGCTATTGATTTTGCGAAATTCCGTGAAATTGCAGATGAAGTCGGTGCCTACCTAATGGTCGACATGGCTCATATCGCCGGCCTTGTAGCAGCAGGTCTTCATGAAAGCCCGGTTCCTTACGCTGATTTCGTGACAACCACTACCCATAAAACGTTGCGCGGTCCGCGCGGCGGCATGATTATTTGTAAAGAAGAATTTGCTAAGAAAATTGACAAGTCTATTTTCCCTGGCATCCAAGGCGGCCCGCTTATGCACGTAATTGCAGCCAAAGCGGTTGCTTTCGGAGAAGCGCTCGATGACAGCTTCAAGACGTATGCACAGAAAATCATCGACAATGCTAAGCGTCTGGGAGAAGGCCTGGCGAAAGAAGGCATTCAGCTTGTATCAGGCGGCACCGATAACCACCTGCTGCTTATTGATCTGCAAACTCTTGGTTTAACAGGTAAAGTAGCAGAAAAGGTGCTAGATGATATTGGAATCACTTCTAACAAAAACACAATTCCATTTGATCCGGAAAGCCCGTTTGTCACAAGCGGTATCCGTATCGGTACGGCAGCAGTCACTTCACGCGGATTTGATTTAGAAGCAATGGATGAAGTCGCAGCTATCATCAGCTCAGCATTGAAACATCATGAGGATGAAGCAGTTCTTAAAGAATTGAGCCAGCGTGTGGCGGACTTAACAGCGAAATATCCTTTATATAGTTAAATGAGCAGCTCTGGAATGAAAAATTTTCATTCCGGGGCTTTTTATATTTTCCCATTTGTTCTTCTTGGGCTTTTTATGTAAAATTAGAAGGAAGCTTGCTGAAAGAAGTTGAAGAATGGCTGCGTGTGCGGCTTATTTTTTTGCCATCGGAAGCTAGCATGGATCAGTTGATACATTAATACAAGGGAGCGATAATTTTGGGAAAAGTATATGTGTTCGATCACCCATTAATCCAGCATAAGTTGACTATTATACGCGACAAAGAAACAGGAACGAAAGAATTCCGTGAATTAGTAGATGAAGTATCCACGTTAATGGCCTTTGAAATTACACGTGATCTGCCGCTTCAGGAAGTGAAAATTCAAACACCGGTATGTGAAGCCAATGCAAAAACGCTTGCCGGCAAAAAGCTCGGCATCGTGCCGATTCTGCGCGCCGGCATCGGCATGGTAGACGGCATTTTAAAGCTGATTCCAGCTGCCAAAGTCGGCCATGTCGGCTTGTATCGCGATCCAGCTACGCTAAAGCCTGTTGAATATTACGTGAAACTTCCATCTGATGTCGAAGAGCGTGATTTCATCGTTGTTGATCCAATGCTTGCTACAGGCGGATCAGCCATTGAAGCGATCCACTCTTTGAAAAAACGCGGCGCGCAAAACATTAAATTTATGTGTTTAGTGGCTGCGCCTGAGGGAGTAGAGGCTCTGCAGGAAGCCCACCCAGATGTAGATATCTATATTGCTGCTTTAGATGAGAAGTTAAATGAAAAAGGCTACATTGTACCAGGATTAGGAGATGCAGGCGACCGCCTGTTTGGAACAAAATAATTAGAAGTAGGTGCAAATAAGATGAACCGCCCGATTAAAGTAATGACTATTTTTGGAACGCGTCCGGAAGCAATTAAGATGGCTCCGCTCGTTCTGGAATTGCAGAAACATCCCGAGCAGTTTGAATCGATTGTGACCGTAACCGCACAGCACCGGCAAATGCTGGACCAAGTGCTGGAAATCTTTAAAATCACTCCTGATTTTGATTTAAACATTATGAAAGACCGCCAGACGCTGATTGATGTGACAACGCGCGGGCTGGAGGGGCTTGACCGGGTAATGAAGGAAGTCAAGCCGGATATCGTGCTCGTGCATGGCGACACGACGACAACGTTTGTGGCGAGCCTGGCTGCTTTTTATAACCAAATTGCGGTTGGCCATGTGGAAGCCGGACTTCGCACATGGAATAAATATTCTCCATTCCCGGAGGAAATGAACCGTCAATTAACCGGAGTCATTGCTGATCTCCACTTCTCCCCGACGGGTCAAGCGGAGGAGAACCTGCTGAACGAAGGAAAAAAAGCGGAAACGATTTTTGTTACGGGCAACACGGCGATCGATGCGTTAAAGACAACCGTCAAAGACAGCTACAGCCACAAAGTGCTTGATCAGCTGGGCAGCGACCGTCTTGTCCTGATGACGGCCCACCGCCGGGAAAACCTCGGCGAGCCGATGCGCAGCATGTTCCGGGCGATCAAGCGGCTTGTGGAAGAAAACGGCGACATTCAAGTCGTTTACCCTATGCATATGAATCCGGTTGTTCGAGAAATTGCCGGCGACATTCTTGGCAATGACCCGCGCATTCATCTCATTGAGCCGCTCGATGTAATTGATTTCCATAACTTCGCGGCAAGAGCCCACTTGATTTTGACTGATTCCGGCGGCGTGCAGGAGGAAGCGCCTTCCCTCGGTGTGCCGGTTCTCGTTCTTCGGGATACAACGGAGCGCCCGGAAGGAATTAAGGCCGGCACATTAAAGCTTGCCGGTGTAGATGAAGAAACGATTTATCAAATGGCAACTGAACTGCTGAAGGATGAAGCAGAATATGAAAAAATGTCCAAAGCATCCAATCCTTACGGAGATGGCGAAGCGTCCCGCCGAATTTGCGAGGCGATCCGCTATTATTTCCAGGCAGCGACTGAAAAGCCTGACCGGTTTTAATGTAAGAGAGCTGTTGAATACGTCTCTAAAATAAACACAGATGAAGGTGTCCTGGCGGATTGAAATGAAGCCGGTTTTAGAGAAGAAAGAGGGGCCGACCCAAAAAGTCATGTTTCATGACCTTTCGGGACAGCCCCTTCTTAAAGTATTCAGCGGCATCATTCCACCGAAGGCACTAGCGAAAAGATGTAATTTTTGCAATTATTTTTTACTTATCGTCCTTTATAAGCAAAACTTATGGGAAGATTTGAAATTTGATCAATTTGTGAAATATAAGCTACAATTTTTGAGGTTTTTTTTAGTATGCGTTGACATTAAAATACCCCTATTGTATGCTTACAAAGGGAAAAGAGCAAATACTATGAACTGAGCGTAAACGCTTTTTTTTTAGGTAGAACCCACGGTGGGCAGGAGTGTTATTAGATGAAGGGCCGTAAAAATGCGTTTAAGGCAATGGCGTTATACAGCACGATTTTAGCGCAGCTGACAGGATCCATCCTGATTGGAATATTTGCCGGACGCTGGCTTGACGGAACATGGAAAACTGAACCACTTTTTTTAATCGTCGGACTGCTCTTAGGATTAACTGCGGGCATTTTTTCTATGCTTAAGACAGTTAACCATTTCAATTCGGAGGATTAATCAATTATGGGGGAACTCCAGCACTCGCTGACCAGACATAGAAAATACTTAATATATTTGCTCGCCATCTTTGTTTTCTGCTGGGGAACTACGTCTTATAAGGCGGTTTTCGGCGGCCTCATTCTTGGAACGGCTTTTAGCCTGTTCAACCACTGGTTAATGTTGAAGCGAATGCACCGTTTCAACACCGCACTTGAGCGCGGCAATAAAGTTCAATCGCTGGGCACTATGTCTAGAATGGCATCCGCTGGCGTTGCTGCTATCATTGCCCTTCGTTATCCGGACCATTTCAACATGATCAGTACAGTTTTGGGATTAATGGCATCCTATATTGTCATTATGATAGATTTTTTTATTCATTTTCTAATAAAGAGAAAAACCGGGGAAGAGAGGTGAAAACAGTTGCATCACGAAAATCCATTATATCATTGGGAAGTGTTTGACGGTTTTACATTAACTTTCAACTTGGCCAACGTATTAATGATTACCGTTGCCAGCGCAATCGTTTTCTTGATTGCAGTCATTTCCACAAGAAAATTGGCAATGAAGCCTACTGGGCTGCAAAACTTTTTTGAGTGGATCATGGACTTTGTGAAGGGGATCGTCAAGAGTAACATGGACTGGAAAACAGGAGGACGTTTCCATGTTCTTGGAATTACGCTGCTTATGTACATTGCAGTTTCCAACTTTCTTGGTCTTCCATTTTCAGTGGTAAAAGATGGCGTGCTCTGGTGGAAATCTCCAACAGCAGACCCGGTGATCACTTTAACGCTTGCCGTTATGGTTGTCGCTCTGTCACATTACTATGGAATTAAAATGAAAGGCTTTGCCGAATACGGAAGAGATTATTTCCGTCCAATGGGATTTTTATTCCCATTGAAAATTGTAGAGGAGTTCGCTAATACGCTCACTCTCGGCCTACGGCTTTACGGGAACATCTTTGCCGGTGAGATTCTTTTAGGTTTGCTGGCAGGAGGTCTTGCGACAGGATTTGGCGGAACTTTAGCCGCGATTATCCCTACATTAGCATGGCAAGGATTCTCGGTCTTTGTCGGTGGAATTCAGGCTTTTATCTTCACTATGTTAACAATGGTTTATATTGCTCACAAAGTGAGCAGCGACCATTAAAATATACCCAGTTCATTTAATGAACAAACCTATTTTTAAACAAATACATTATTTATACATTTAAAGGAGGAAATTTTAAAATGGGTCTTTTAGCAGCAGCAATCGCAATCGGTTTAGCCGCACTTGGTGCAGGTATCGGTAACGGTCTTATCGTATCTAGAACAGTTGAAGGTATCGCTCGTCAACCAGAAGCTCGCGGTATGCTTCAAACAACAATGTTCATCGGGGTAGCGTTAGTAGAGGCGATTCCTATCATCGCTGTAGTTATCGCGTTCATGGTTCAAGGCCAATAATAACAGCACAAGCGCCTGGCCTGTCCAGGCGCCATAGCTGGACAAGGTTAAAATATTCAGGGATTTTTGTTCCAATGGCGAAGATCATTCCAAGCGAACCTTCGCCATTGCTTTATGTTCGAAGTGTAACAAGCAGTTCCATTCTTTTTATACAGACCTTTCCCTTGAGAAGGGGAGGGGGGAAACTCTTGAAAGGAGTGAAGTGGGCGTGTTAGCAAACGCATTCGTACTTGGATCGTCAGCTGGTTTTAACGGCGGCGACATCTTGTTCCAATTAGCAATGTTCATTATTTTACTAGCGCTGATTAAGAAGTTTGCTTGGGGACCTTTAATGGGAATCATGCAGCAGCGTGAAGATCATATCGCATCCGAAATCGATGCGGCGGAAAAAAGCCGGATCGAAGCGAATAAGTTATTGGAAGAAACTCGCGCAGAATTAAAAGCCTCTCGCCAGCAAGCTCAAGAAATTATTGAGAATGCTAAGAAGGTGGGCGACAGCCAAAAAGCAGAAATCATTGCGGCTGCTCGTGCAGAAGCTGAGCGTCTGAAAGAATCTGCTAAGATGGAAATCGAACAGCAGACTGAACAGGCAATGGCAGCGCTTCGTGAGCAAGTGGCTTCTTTATCTGTATTGATTGCTTCTAAAGTAATTGAAAAAGATTTAAGCGCAGCAGATCAAGAAAAATTAATTAACGAGTATATCCAAGAGGCAGGGGAAGAGTGATGAGTGATTCCGTAGTGGCGAAACGCTATGCGCTGGCTCTTTTCGAAATTGCCAAAGAACATCAGCAGCTCCAAGAAATTGGTGAAGAGCTGCAAGTGGTGAAAGCGGTATTTGAGGAAAACAAAGGATTGCTTCCTTTGCTTGAATCGCCAAAGCTGACAATTGAAGAAAAACAAGCACTCGTAAAGAATGCTTTTTCAGAAGCTTCAATTTATGTAGCTAATCTATTAATGCTTTTAATAGAGCGGCACCGTGAAGGAGATATTACGGCTGTTGCCGAGGCTTATGTGAATTTAGCGAATGAAGAGCAGGGGCTTGCAGAAGCAACTGTTGAATCGGTGCGTCCTTTAACAGAAGAAGAAACACACCAAATCTCTATTAAATTCGCGAAGAAAGTCGGCAAGCAAGCATTAAAGATTAACAACATTGTTAATCCGCAATTACTCGGCGGCTTAAAAGTCCGCATCGGCAACCGTATTTTCGACGGCAGCCTGCGCGGCAAACTAAACCGTTTAGAGCAGCAGCTTATTACGAAGTAACAAGAAAAGCGAGAGGCGCTGCTTGGCGGCGTCCTTCGATCGAATACAACTACTATAATTATTATGAGGGGTGAAATTCATGAGCATCAAAGCTGAAGAAATCAGTGCGCTGATTAAAAAGCAGATTGAGAACTTCCAGTCAGATATTACAGTAAACGATGTTGGTACAGTTATCCAAGTTGGTGACGGTATCGCTCGTGCTCATGGCCTCGACAATGTCATGGCTGGAGAACTGCTTGAGTTCTCAAACGGTGTCATGGGTATGGCACAGAACTTAGAAGAAAACAACGTAGGTATCATCATTCTCGGACCTTTCAGAGATATCCGTGAAGGCGATGAAGTCCGCCGTACTGGCCGCATCATGGAAGTACCGGTTGGGGAAGAATTAATCGGACGCGTTGTAAACTCTCTTGGACAGCCTGTAGACGGTCTTGGCCCAATCAATACAACGAAAACTCGTCCAATTGAAAGCCCGGCAACTGGCGTTATGGACCGTAAATCTGTTCATGAGCCATTACAAACCGGTATTAAAGCGATTGATGCCCTTGTGCCAATCGGACGCGGACAACGTGAATTAATCATCGGTGACCGCCAAACAGGTAAAACAACTGTAGCGATCGATACAATCCTTAACCAAAAAGACCAGGATATGGTTTGTATCTATGTAGCGATTGGACAAAAAGAATCAACTGTTCGCGGAACGGTTGAAACGCTCCGTAAACACGGTGCTCTTGACTACACAATCGTTGTTACAGCTTCTGCCTCTTCACCTGCGCCAATGCTTTTCCTTGCTCCATATGCAGGTGTATCAATGGCTGAAGAATTTATGTTTAACGGCAAGCACGTTCTGATTGTATATGATGATTTATCTAAACAAGCAGCTGCTTACCGTGAACTTTCCTTATTATTACGCCGTCCTCCAGGTCGCGAAGCTTATCCTGGTGACGTTTTCTACTTGCATTCCCGTTTACTTGAGCGTGCAGCTAAATTGAACGATGACTTAGGAGCAGGTTCTATTACCGCTCTTCCATTCGTTGAAACACAAGCGGGCGATATCTCTGCTTACATTCCAACGAACGTTATCTCTATCACTGACGGACAGATCTTCTTACAGTCTGACCTCTTCTTCTCAGGCGTGCGTCCTGCGATCAACGCCGGTCTTTCTGTATCCCGTGTTGGTGGATCTGCCCAAATTAAAGCAATGAAAAAAGTAGCCGGTACACTTCGTCTGGATTTGGCTGCTTACCGTGAACTTGAAGCGTTTGCTCAGTTCGGTTCTGACCTTGATAAAGCGACGCAAGCGAAGCTGAATCGCGGAGCGCGTACAGTTGAAGTATTGAAGCAAGACTTGAACAAACCGCTCAAGGTTGAAAAGCAAGTAGTTATTCTTTATGCGCTGACACGCGGTCTTCTGGACGATATTCCAGTTAAAGATATCCGCCGCTTTGAAGATGAGCTATTAAGCTGGTTAGATCACAACCATACAAACGTGTTAGATCATATTCGCAAAACGAAAGAACTCGCTTCTGATGACGATATGAAAGCAGCGATCAACGAGTTCAAAAAATCGTTCGCGAAATCTGAATAATTATCCAGAACTTTAAAAGCGGGAGTGGATCCTCAAGATCCTTCCCTCTTTCTAGGTAAATTTCTAACATAAAAAGGGTGGTGAGAACCAGTGGCATCGTTACGCGACATAAAGACTCGGATTACTTCTACTAAAAAGACGAGCCAGATCACAAAAGCGATGGAAATGGTCTCCGCTTCTAAATTGAGCCGTGCTGAAACAAATGCTAAATCATTTGTTCCTTACATGGAAAAAATTCAGGAAGTAGTCGCCTCCATTGCTCTTGGCAGCAAAGATGTAACACATCCGATGCTAGTCTCCCGCCCCGTTAAAAAAACCGGGTATTTGGTGATTACCTCAGACCGCGGTTTGGCGGGAGCTTATAACAGCAGCATTCTTCGCCTTGTCAGCAACACAATTAAAGAACGTCATTCTTCTCCAGATGAATACGTGATTATCGCAGTTGGACGCATGGGCCGCGACTATTTCCTTCACAGAGGAATGAATGTGGCTTTAGATATCGTAGGCCTGCCTGATCAGCCTGTTTTCTCTGACATTAAAGACATTGCGAACAAAGCGGTCAGCTTATTCTCCGAAGGAATGTACGATGAATTGTACATGTACTATAACCACTTTGTCAGCGCGATCCAGCAAGATGTTACAGAAAAGAAAGTGCTGCCTTTAACAGATATTGCTCCTTCTTCTAACAAACTGACGGCTTATGAATTTGAGCCGGCAGCCGAAGAAATCATGGAAGTCCTTCTTCCGCAATATGCAGAAAGCTTAATCTATGGTGCACTTCTTGACGGCAAAGCCAGTGAACATGCTGCCCGGATGTCTGCGATGAAAACAGCAACAGACAACGCGAAAGAATTAATTGATACACTAACATTGCAATATAACCGTGCACGCCAAGCGGCAATCACACAAGAAATTACAGAGATTGTCGGTGGGGTAGCGGCGTTAGAATAGTCAAGAAAAGCGAGCCGACTGTTTTGTCCCGACAAGCATAAGACGATCCAATTGGAAGGTTGTTCTGTAACCTTCCGGGTGGAACGGCTTATGACCTCGAGGGGCAAGGAGGCGCAGCTGGACAAAAGAAAAGCGGAAGGCGCTGTTTTGCGCCTGCCGTTCGACATAAACATCACGATAGATTGGACGATTACGATAGGAGGGAAAGAGATGAACAAAGGACGCGTTCTTCAAGTTATGGGTCCGGTTGTTGACGTAAAGTTTGAAAGCGGTCAGCTGCCTGATATCTATAACGCGTTAAAAGTGCAAATCGGTGCACAATCTGATAAAGACGCTGTTGAATTAACATTGGAAGTGGCGCTTCACTTAGGTGATGACACTGTACGGACAATTGCCATGGCTTCAACAGACGGCTTACAGCGTAACACAGAAGTAATTGACATGGGTCAGCCAATCTCTGTACCAGTAGGAAATATAACCCTCGGACGTGTATTTAACGTACTTGGTGAAACAATTGACTTAAATGAAGAAATCCCTGCAGAAGCTGAGCGCAATGCGATTCACCGCGCGGCGCCTACTTTCCAGCAGCTTTCTACAGAAGTAGAAATCCTGGAAACTGGTATCAAAGTAGTAGACTTGCTTGCTCCGTACATCAAAGGCGGTAAGATTGGTCTCTTCGGAGGTGCCGGTGTAGGTAAAACAGTTCTTATTCAGGAATTGATTAACAACATCGCCCAAGAGCATGGCGGTATCTCTGTATTCGCCGGTGTTGGAGAGCGTACTCGTGAAGGAAACGACCTTTACCACGAGATGAGCGACTCTGGCGTTATCAGCAAAACAGCGATGGTCTTCGGACAAATGAACGAGCCTCCTGGCGCACGTATGCGTGTAGCGCTGACAGGTTTAACAATGGCGGAATACTTCCGTGATGAGCAAGGACAAGACGTTCTTTTCTTCATCGATAACATCTTCCGTTTCACACAAGCAGGTTCTGAGGTTTCTGCCCTTTTAGGCCGTATGCCTTCTGCCGTTGGTTACCAGCCGACACTTGCTACAGAAATGGGTCAATTGCAAGAGCGGATCACATCTACAAGCGTAGGTTCTGTTACATCTATCCAAGCGATTTACGTACCGGCCGATGACTACACGGACCCGGCTCCGGCTACAACATTCGCTCACTTGGATGCAACAACAAACCTTGAGCGTAAACTCTCAGAAATGGGTATTTACCCAGCGGTGGATCCATTGGCTTCTACATCTCGTGCCCTTTCTCCGGAAATCGTTGGAGAAGAGCATTATAATGTAGCTCGCCAAGTGCAGCAAACATTGCAGCGTTACAGAGAGCTTCAAGATATCATTGCGATCCTTGGTATGGATGAGCTTTCTGAAGAAGATAAATTGGTCGTAGGCCGTGCCCGCCGCATCCAATTCTTCTTATCACAAAACTTCCACGTGGCCGAGCAGTTTACTGGTCAGCCAGGTTCTTACGTGCCGGTTCAAGACACAGTTAGCGGATTCAAAGAAATTCTTGAGGGCAAATACGACAACCTTCCTGAAGATGCTTTCCGTCTTGTCGGCGGCATCGAAGAGGTTGTTGCAAAAGCAAAAGAAATGGGCGTAGAGGTATAATACGGGACCAGGGGGTTAAACAATGAAGACATTTAAAGTCAGTATCGTCACTCCTGATGGCCCGGCGTACGAAGCGGATGTTGAAATGGTAAGTGCCAAAGCTCAAAGCGGTGAGCTTGGCATTTTACCGGGACATATTCCGATGGTCGCCCCTTTACAAGTTGGCGCTGTTCGCTTAAACAAAGGCGCTGGAAAACCTGATTTGGTCGCGGTCAGCGGCGGATTTTTAGAAGTCCGTCCAGATCAGGTGACGATATTAGCACAAGCGGCTGAAACAGCGGAAAATATTGATGTTGCCCGGGCGAAAGAAGCTAAGATGAGAGCGGAAAACCGCCTGAGCAATAAACAAGACAATATAGATATTCAACGTGCTGAATTAGCATTGAAACGGGCAATTAACCGTATTGACGTTTATGAAGGCAGAGCGTAACAAATGAAAAAAACCTTCCGGAAACGGGAGGTTTTTTCACTCATAGAAAAACCAGCACTGCTTTCGTCAGGAGCTAGATGGTAAATATTTTAATTAAGTAGATAAGGGGGGATAGGGATGATGGCAAATTTCGGCCAAGATGCATTGTTCAGTATTTTGTCACATTTGGTGTTTATCGGTTTATCGTTTTGGGCGCTTCAGGCCGTTCGCCTAGATCAGCTCATCAAAGCTAACCACATCTTCCAAGCACGCTTGTTATTCGTGGTTTTGTCCATTGCAATCGGTTCAACGGTTAGCAATTTCTTCCTTGATTACTTCTTGTGGTCCCGCCAATTGCCGCTTTTATTCCAATAAAATTTTAAAATAGTTCTTCCTACAGGCTTGTATTTTTTTCTATTTTGTATATTATTTCTTTAGGGAGTTTTTATATTCTCCCCCATTTCTTATAAACAAGTGAATAGATGAACAAATCATATTGTCGACAAAGCATGCAATTTGTCGTGTTTTTCCCTGTTTATCTTTTCCCAGCCAGGCCAAACTGGTTGCTAAGGGAGAGGATATCAATGAATCTACTAAAAAATAGATATTATGTTTTGTTGGGGTGTTTCATTGTAATTTTGTTAGGGAATAACACAATGGCAGATAGTGAAAGCAAACCTTTGCTGCTTTTGACTGACAGTGTGAAAGGTGTGGATGGATCGATTGAAGAGTGGACCTTACATACTCGCGAACGCTTAACAGAAAAGCCGGATGAGGCAGCGAATCGGCTGCACGCATCGTTAACCGGTTGGCAAGAGTCAGCCTTTAACAAAGGGAATACAGACGGCTACATCTTTGAACATACGCAAGGATCGGTTCAACAGAAGATCGAAATTGTTTCTTCAGACACAGCCGGCGGTGTTGCCTATATGCTTTACTCGGTTACTGCTGCTGACGAAGAGGAAATAAGAGCCTTTTTTTCAAAGGAATTTACCGCTACATATTCACAAATCTTTCACGGAAAGCCACGGGTATTTACTTGTATAAAAGGGAAGTTTGATGGTACACTTGAAGAAGTTTTGTCAAATCAACTTTCTACATTGTTATCAGGCTGGAAAGCCGAAAAAAGAGAAGCAGTTTCTGAAAAGAATTTTTATTCTTTATCTATGTATTCCGAGCGTTTTGGGAGCGACCTTCCGCTTTCAAAGCGTGAAATGAATGTACAAGTTGGACTAAGAAAAAAACAGAGAGGCTCTGAGACAAATTTTGTGATAGGCACGCCTCTCATTACGATTGAATATTAATATATAAATTGGACGCGGAGGGGAAAAGTTTGGAAAAAATTATCGTCCGCGGCGGTAATAAACTAAGTGGAACTGTGAAAGTCGAAGGAGCAAAAAATTCAGTTCTGCCAGTCATCGCCGCTACATTATTAGCCAGTAAAGGAAAGAGTGTGATTCGGGATGTACCGACTCTCTCTGATGTATATACAATAAATGAAGTACTTCGCCATTTAAATTGCCAAGTGCATTTTGAAAATAATATCGTCACAGTAGACGCATCTGAAGAGTTATTCGTTGAGGCGCCATTTGAGTATGTACGCAAAATGCGGGCGTCTGTTCTTGTCATGGGTTCATTGCTTGCGCGCACAGGAAAAGCGAGAGTGGCTCTTCCGGGCGGCTGTGCCATCGGTTCTCGCCCAATCGACCAGCATTTAAAAGGCTTCGAAGCTATGGGTGCAGTGGTACGGGTAGAAAACGGCTTTATCGAAGCAGAAGTAACCAAGCGGCTAAAAGGCGCGAAAATCTATCTTGATTTTCCGAGCGTCGGCGCAACAGAAAACATTATGATGGCTGCTGCATTGGCTGAAGGCACGACTATTCTTGAAAATTCAGCGAAAGAGCCTGAGATTGTCGATCTTGCTAATTTAATTAATGCAATGGGCGGAAAAATCGTCGGTGCCGGAACAGAAACGATTCGGATCGAAGGCGTTGAAGAACTTCAAGGAGCCGACCACGCGATCATTCCTGACCGCATTGAAGCCGGCACGTTTATGGTAGCTGCAGCGATCACAGGCGGAGATGTGGTCGTTCAGGGAGCAGTGCCGGAGCACATGTCTTCATTAATTGCTAAAATGAAGGAAATGGGTGTGCAAATTATCGAGGAAGATAATGGTGTCCGTGTGATCGGTCCTGAAACATTGAAGCCGGTTGACATCAAAACAATGCCTCACCCTGGGTTCCCGACAGATATGCAGTCACAGATGATGGCGCTTCTGTTAAAAGCCCAAGGAACAAGCATGATTACCGAAACCGTGTTTGAAAATCGCTTTATGCATGTCGAGGAATTCCGACGCATGAATGTCAACATTAAAATTGAAGGCCGTTCGGTCATCATTAATGGCCCGTCTGATGTACAAGGGGCTGAAGTAGCAGCAACGGACTTGCGTGCAGCAGCTGCGCTGATTTTAGCTGGGCTTGTTGGCGAGGGTTATACACGCGTGACAGAACTGAAGCATCTTGACCGCGGATATGTGAACTTCCACGGCAAGCTGGCAGCTCTTGGAGCGGATATTATTCGCGTAAAAGAAGAAACACCTGCTTCTGAAAAAGTCATTACAGATATTAATGCTTAAGAACAAAGAACTGTTCTGCCTGCGGGCGGGACAGTTTTTTTTATTTACCTCCTGCAGGTACTTCCAACTAAAAGAAGATATGGGTGTCATATCCAGGGGGTGTCCGCCATATCCTTAAATGTGGGTAACCTTTGTACCCAATCTGATAAATGGAGGCCTCTGATTTGATGAAAAAACGACATTCACTTTCTTTTTTGCTTGCCGGACTTGTCGCAGTTGCTGTTATTCTCCCTTCACTGCTCGTTATCTTGTTTTCATCAGGAAAAGAGGAGCTAGCCGCCGGACTGCCGCACGAGAAGGCGCCTAAAGAGGTGCAGGAGCAGCCTGCCCTGGATGTGGCAGTGTTTCGTTCCGGCACAAAGAAAACGGAAACGTTTCCGTTGGAGGAATATGTGGCTGGTGTCGTGGCAGCGGAAATGCCGGCTTCCTTTGAGAAAGAAGCACTGAAAGCCCAAGCGTTAACAGCAAGAACATTTATTATTAAACAAATGATGAGCGGAAGCAAAGTGAACGGCCAGGCGAATGTCACCGATACCGTCGCGCATCAAGTGTTTAAAACGAAGGAGGAGCTGAAACAGCTCTGGGGAAAAGATTTTGACTGGAAATCCAAAAAAATCAATGAAGCTGTTCAGGAAACAGCTGGTCAGGTCATTACATATAACGGTGCCCCTATTACAGCTTCTTTTTTTTCGACAAGCAACGGCTACACAGAGAACTCAGAGGATTACTGGAACGAGCCGCTGCCTTACTTAAAAAGCGTGGCCAGTCCGTGGGATGAATCGTCCCCTGAATACAGCACGAAGCAAACGATGCCTCTTGCCGAGTTTGAAAGAAAGCTTGGAATATCCGTCAATGGCAAAGGGGAGGCGGGAACGATTACAGGACGTACAGAAGGCAAGCGCATCGCCTCAGTGAAAATCGGCGGGAAAGAATTTTCAGGCCGGGAAGTGAGGGAAAAGCTGGAGCTGCCTTCTTCTGATTTCAACTGGGTGCTGAAGTCGGGTGATGTCATCATCACGACGAAGGGCTACGGGCACGGCGTTGGAATGAGTCAATACGGAGCCAACGGAATGGCGAAAGAAGGAAAAAACTATAAACAAATCATCGCCCATTATTATCAGCAAACCAAAATCGAAACAGCCAAAAACTTTGTCAAGGAAACCGTTACGGCCAAAAAATAACTCCTTGCCGATAGAGGCAAGGAGTTAGGAGCTGACCCAATGGGTGAACTTATTCATCAGGCGGCTGATCAAGCTGTTCGGCCGCTGAAAGTACGTGAACTGGACGATCAAAAAGCAGACGAATACGCCGGTTACATCTTTCACAGCATCAATGACCGTTGCGGAACGGGAGGGAACAAACGCCTGGTGAATTTCATCGATGAATCCGTAAAAGCAGGCGATTAAAGCAGCCGCTAAGTGGGCCGCGCTCGTAAAGCGTCCGTGCGCTAAAAACGCATGAACAATCAAAATATATAAAATCGCAAATTCAATTAAATGCAGGGACTCTTTAAAAAAGCGGTCCGCTTCGCTTTGAGGAAGTTCAATAATCGCGTTATCCGGCATACTGGACATGATCCATACTGCCGCCATATAAACGAACGGAGCGATCGTGGACAAGCCCTTTGCCAACTTTTTCAATTAACTACACCACCTTAGCCGAATATAAGATTGATCTCATTCTATCATGATTTTCTGCGCTCTCATTTTTGGTTTTGTGGCATATTTATAACGATTTTTCCAGAAACGAAAATTTTTCCAAATTGACGTATAGATTCCCTGAAATGTGTTCACACTGGTTGCTGAGGTGATGAACATGAGAGAGGAAGAAAAGAAAAACACTTCTCAAAAAATGAAGAAAGTCTTTAAAAATCGCTGGGTCTTCCCTGCTGTCTACTTAATGAGTGCCGCCATTTTAATTTCAGGCATTATCTGGTACCAAATGGCAGGATCGGGGAAAGAGCAAGTGAAGGGACCGCAAGAAAGCGCAGTCGATGAAGGAATGTTTAATCAGCCGGCGGAAGAAGTCAATTCATCTGTAGAACCAATGGCTTTGCCTTTCAAGCATGAAGACAAAGCAGTGATTAAGACGAATTTCTATGATGAAAAGGCCTCTGCAAAGGAACAACAAGAAGCACTCGTAGTCTATAATAATACGTACCATCCAAACACAGGAATTGATTATGCAGTGAAGGGCGGCAAAACATTTAATGTGACGGCAGCCTTAAGCGGAAAAGTAGTCAAGGTTGAGGAAAACGATGCATTGCTTGGCAACGTCATTGTCATTGAGCATGCTGACGGTTTTGTGACACAATATCAATCGGTGCAAGATATCCAAGTAGAAAAAGGCGATCAGGTGGCGCAAGGAGATGTCATCGCGAAAGCCGGCAAGAGCCTGTTAAATGAAAAAGCGGGCACGCATCTTCATTTTGAAGTGCGCAAGGATAAAGTCGCGATCAATCCGCAGGACTGCTTTGACAAAACAGTAGCGGCGATTCAAGAGTCTATCCAGCCGGTGCAAGCGGAAAAGTCAGCGGATAAAGAATCAGAAGAATCTGTGGAGCAAACGGAAGAAAGCCCTTCTGATCAGGAACAAAACAGCAGCACAATCGAAGAGAAAGAACAAAGCGACAGCAATTCGTAACAGGCGGGGCAGCTCTTGATGGGCTGCTTTTTTCTTTTTATGCAGAAAGCCGCCTGACTGGACATTTATTTCCCCTTCCTGTACATATTTTTCCTGCTTCGTCAATATAGTAATAATAAAACCTGTATAAAGACAAAGGGATGGTTTGAGGTGAGGAATCGTTAGACGGACAAATACCTGATGATAACAAGAGCAGTCTAGTTGCGGAAGAAAAGAAAGTGAAAGCTTTCTTTCCGTGTGCAGGCACTGCTGCATGCGGATTTATATTATTTCATTCAAGCGAAAGCGAGTCTCATTTCACACGTCTCACATCCAATGAAGGAGGCGAGCGGTGTGCACGATTACATCAAGGAGAGGACGATCAGGATTGGCAAGTATATCGTGGAGACAAGAAAAACTGTGCGGGTGATTGCGAAAGAGTTTGGTGTATCGAAGAGTACAGTGCATAAAGACCTGACAGAACGCCTTCCGGAGGTGAACCCGGAGCTGGCTCAGCAGGTGAAGGAGATCCTGGACTATCATAAGTCGATTCGCCACCTGCGCGGGGGGGAAGCGACGAAGAAGAAGTATTCGGCCGCCTTAAAAAAGGCGAGCGGTTCAGGAGCTGAAGTGTGATCAGTCGCATAAATAAAAAAGGAAATCTGCCTCCTGCGGGCGGATTTTTTTGCGCGGAAAGAAACAAAGAAAGTTTACAAATAATCCGGCTTTTTCCTGGCAAGTATGATAAAATAAAAAATTGGGAACTCCTCATCTTTGTACGAAAATAGACATAAAAAGATGGAAATAAATAAAAACTATCGAATAAAAAAGGGGGGCTGCTCTAATGATTTCAAAAGATATTGGAATTGATTTGGGGACAGCAAATGTATTGATTCATGTAAAAGGACAAGGAATCGTATTAAACGAGCCATCAGTCGTAGCTATTGACAAGAACACCAACAAGGTGCTTGCTGTCGGCGAAGAGGCCCATCGCATGGTCGGCAGAACGCCGGGGAATATCGTGGCTATCCGCCCGCTGAAGGACGGGGTTATCGCTGACTTCGATGTGACAGAGTCTATGCTGAAATATTTTCTGAACAAACTGAATGTTAAGGGCTTACTTTCTAAGCCGCGCATTTTAATTTGCTGTCCGACAAATATTACAAGCGTTGAGCAAAAAGCGATTCGTGAAGCGGCAGAAAAAAGCGGCGGAAAAACGGTCTATTTAGAAGAAGAGCCGAAGGTAGCAGCAGTTGGAGCCGGCATGGATATTTTTGAGCCAAGCGGCAACATGGTTGTTGATATCGGCGGCGGCACAACAGATGTGGCTGTGTTATCAATGGGTGCCATTGTGACAGCGGCTTCGATTAAAATGGCTGGCGACAATTTCAACAATGAAATTTTAAATTACATTAAGAAAGAATATAAATTGCTGATCGGTGAACGGACAGCTGAAGATATCAAGATTACAATAGGCAGCGTGTATCCGGGCGGCCGCAGTGAAGAGATGGAGATTCGCGGACGTGACATGGTTTCCGGGCTTCCGCGCCTATTAATCGTCAATTCTGAAGAAATCGAAATGGCGCTCAGGGAATCAATCGCCGTCATCGTGCAGGCAGCGAAAGATGTACTGGAACAAACGCCTCCTGAGCTGTCAGCTGACATTATTGACCGCGGGGTGATCTTGACCGGAGGCGGAGCCTTGCTTCACGGCATTGACCAGCTGCTGGCCGAGGAATTGAAGGTGCCGGTGTTTATCGCTGAAAACCCAATGGACAGCGTTGCAGTAGGCACAGGTATTATGCTTGAGAATATTGATAAATTATCAAAAGTCAAATTGGCATAAACGAGGTGAGTTGCTCATCTCGTTTTTTTTTCAAATGTGTATTTAAATTCACCTATATTATTAATCTTTTCTAGTTTTTGGCCGATGAAAAAGAGTGGTATAATAAAGCAAGCCATTTGAAATTACTTGTAAAGAAATCCACAGTTTCTAGAAGATAAAGAGTGAGAAAAGAACCTATGTTAATGAGGTGGATATATGTTTCGCGGATTTTATACAGCAGCTTCAGGAATGATTGCCCAGCAGCGGCGGACTGAAATGCTTTCTAACAATATGGCTAATGCCAACACCCCAGGCTATAAGGCGGACCGTTCTTCATTGCGCGCTTTTCCGGAAATGCTCTTGCAGCGGATGGACCAAGTGTCTGTGCCTGTCCAAAAACAGTTGAATCTTCCGCTTGAGCGGCGCGTCGGTGCCGTGAATACTGGTGTCTATATGCAGGAGACCATGCCGGATTTTTCCCAGGGAGATCTGCGGGAAACCGGGCTGAGAACGGATGTGGCTCTGGTGGATGTCAATGTTCCTGTGAATGAAGATACTGGACAAAAAGGAATGCTTTTCTTTAAAATACAAGGTCAAGACGGCGTTGAGCGCTATACGCGCAACGGCAACTTTACCCTGGACAGCGCCGGCTTTTTAACAACGGCGGCCGGCCATTATGTTCTTGATCCGGCTGGAAACCGGATTCAGCTGAACTCAGACAACATAGCGATTGATGAAACCGGCCAGATTACGGAGGAAGGAAGACCGGCTGGCCGGATCGGCCTGGCTTTTGCGGAAGACCCGAACCGTTTGATTAAGGAAGGGAACGGCTTGCTTCGTCTCCAAACGGGCACGCTTCCGGCTGCTGCCGGCCAAAACAATGTGCAGTTTCGGATGCAGCAAGGCTTCCTGGAGGGCTCCAATACCGATGCCGGCCGCTCGATGACGGATATGATGTCCGCCTATCGGACATTTGAAGCGAATCAGAAGGTCTTAGCCGCTTACGACCGCAGCATGGAGAAAGCCGCAAATGAAATAGGCCGAGTGAACTAATCTTCCCGGGAGAGGATACTGAATGAATCAAACACTGATTACATCTGCTAATACATTAAGCCAATTACAGCAAAGGCTGGACATACTCAGCCATAATATCGCAAACATTGATACAACTGGATACAAGCGTCGGGAAGCTACTTTCACAGACCTGATGAATCAAAATGTGCAAAACATGCTGCGCACAGACGCGGAGACGGGCCGCTTAACCCCGAATGGCATTCGCGTGGGGACAGGAGCAAGAATTAGCCAGTCACAGCTTGTGGGGGCGCAAGGGTCCATCATACAGACAGGCCGCAAGCTCGACTTGGCGTTCACGAAAGAAAATCAATTTTTTAAAGTGCTGGTGCAGGAGAATGGCCGCGGCAAGGTGCATTACACACGCGACGGATCATTTGCTGTTACTCCGGTGAACGGCAATGAGGTGATGCTCGTAACAAAAGAGGGGCATCCAGTTCTCGATGAAAGAAACCAGCCGATTACCTTCAACTCCAATAACGGTGACATCATGCTGGAAGCCGGGGGCAGGCTGCGGGCAGGCGGACAAGCGTTCAACCTTGGAGTCGTTGAGGTGAACCGGCCGCAATTTTTGACGCAAGCAGGATCCAATTTGTTAACGCTGCCGGATAATCCGGCTGTGGCGGAAAACGAAATTTTGCAGGATGTAACAGCTGCGGGCCGTACCGATATCGCCATACAGCAAAGCGCATTGGAGAAATCGAATGTTGACCTTGCGAAAGAAATGGCGGACTTGACGAACGTGCAGCGCTCCTATCAATTCCAGTCCCGCTCGATCTCTCTGGCCGACCAAATGATGGGGCTTATTAACGGCGTACGCTAGAGGGGACGAAACGACGTGACTGACGACTTACACAAAAATAAGAAAAAGCGCACCAGGCTGACGCCGTTAGGCCGATTGGTTGTTAGTTTGTTTTGGCTTATCGTTTTTGCGACAGCTGGAGCGATCGTTGGCTACAGCATCGTTGGCAATGGAAACCCCCTTGAGGTTTTCCTGCCTCAAACATGGATCCACTTAGTGGAAGTGCTAGTGAATAGCTTATTATAACGTGCATGGAGGAGAAAAATGTTAGATATTCAGCAGATTAAAGAAATTATTCCGCACCGCTACCCCTTTCTTCTTGTTGACCGCATCCTTGAAGTGGAAGAGGGAAAGAGAGCCGTCGGCATCAAAAACGTAACGGCGAATGAAGAGTTTTTTAACGGTCATTTTCCGGACTACCCGGTAATGCCGGGCGTTCTGATTGTTGAGGCGCTCGCTCAAGTAGGAGCAGTAGCTATGCTGATGAAAGAGGAAAATCGCGGCAAGCTCGCTTTTTTCGGGGGCATTGACAGCTGCCGCTTTAAGCGTCAAGTCGTGCCTGGAGACCAGCTTCGCCTCGAAGTGGAAATGACGCGCTTGCGGGGACCAGTCGGCAAAGGCAAGGCTGTGGCCACAGTAAATGGCGAATTGGCCTGCGAAGCAGAAATTACATTTGCTTTGAAATAATCAACAACAAAGGAGTTCGGAATGGTCTTATTCCGAGCTCCTTTTTGTGTGTTAAAACAATCCAAGTAATAGGCCCTTTCATCCTAAAAAAATAGCCTCAATTTGGCAACGCCCGCAAACCCCATACTCCAAGAGCCAGTCCATTTTCCTGATGGGAGAGCGCCCCTATTTTGTAAATCCCGCTGATTGCAATGGAAGGCGCGCAGACTCCTGCGGGATCAGCAGGACAGGAGAGACCCTGCAGGCGCTTGAGCGCAGAGGAGGCTCACCGCCTGCCCCGGGAAAAGCGAAGCGTCTGAAATGGAAATCAGCCGTCCGGGTCCACAAATAAAATAAAAAGGACGTCTGATTGTTTATTCAGCCGCTTGATGATTCCATTTTTCATCCGTATGATTTCACGACTTCCCTATATTGTCCCTAAGTTGATTGAATGGAAGGCGCGCAGACTCCTGCGGGATCAGCAGGACAGGAGAGACCCCGCAGGCGCTTTGGCGCTGAGGAGGCTCGCCGCCTGCCCCGCGGAAAGCGAAGCGTCTGGAATGGAAATCAACCATCCCCACCCGCACAAAAAACAAGGATTTTCTTCCTAGGTATTGTGAAAAAACTTTGTCAAATCTTGTATAGGTATGTTAAAGTAATAGATGTTACCATTTTTACAAAGTTTCATCAGGACTCTCTAGGAGGTACTTATTGTAAATGTTAAGCAGTTTATCTCAAGGTATAAAAATAAGTATCACTCGTTCGATTAAAACGGCATTTGAACAATATATGGCCAAAATTTCATGGGATGAAAAAGCGTATTCCTTCGAAGACTTCATGGATGAATGGAGAACATACATTCATACAAGCTCTTCCTGGTATGGCAAAGTGGACAGCGACATTAAATCGAGTCCTGAATTTCATGAAGAATTGGCGGCTAAGATTAATGAAGTGATTGAAAAGATCCTTTCAGAAGAACCGACAGCCGATCAATTGGAAGAAATGGCCCGCTTGCAAGAAGAGATGAACACGGATGTGGATTTCTCCTGCCGAGCAGAAGCCAAGTTTTATATCGACCTTTTGAACGATCAGCTAAAAAAAAAGAAGAGCAACTGATGCCTGCTAATGAATTTGAGCTATCCCTTGCAGCGCTTCTTTATTATCATGTATACGAAAAAGAACTACCAGTCCGCGACTATCGCAAACAGGACATTCAATATATTATCCAAAAGCTTCATCATAAAATCGATACCGGCCGCGATGAGCTAGAATCCGGCGTTATTCATTAAAGAGCAGCCTTCAACAGCTGCTCTTTTTCAGTATGCTTTGGCAGAATCGTCCCAGCTGCTGGAGGAGGGGATCACGCTTTTTGGACGGGCGGGACGTTTTTCCTTTGTTTGAGGCGGTTATTGAAGGCATCCACTAGTTCTTCTCCGCTGATTCCCTGGCTAATCAGGTCAGAGAGAACTTGCTTAGCGTATTCGTTGCGCATTTGCCGGAGTTTCCCCTCGAGGAGAATGTTGATTCCGTCCTGCAAGATGTTCATCTCCCTCATTTGCGCTGAAAAGAGAGCAGGATCGTTGTTCGGATGTGTGATCAGCACCTGAACTTTCATCTCTTCTTGGTTTTCATGCTGGCGAAAGGCCTCTTCGTATTTAGGATCAACAAACAGCTCAATGAGCCACGACCGCTTATCATCCTCTCGATTGATAATCAATCCATCCAACAACTCGATTTCCTGGGCATCACCTTGCCAGGCGAGATAGAAGCCCGCAATCTTAAAGGTTTTCATGCAAGTATGCTCCCTTCCTTGTCAATTGCTTCCTAATCAAAAGTATAGCACGTTCTGAAGCAGAACCATAAAAACTTGAATAGACAGGTTTTTTTATGTTCTCCAAAGCAATCTGTCTTTTTTCATAGAAATCCCCCAATTGTTTGGATATGGCCGCATGTAAAAGAAAAAATGCATCGTTTACTCTCCGGGCTTCCTTGATTATGATGAAGGCATCTTTGAGGAAAGGGGGGATAGAATGATCAATCAGGTAACGCTCGTTGGCAGGCTTACAAAAGATCCGGTGGTGAAATATACGTCGGATGGCCGGCCGCTGTTAAATATGACGGTAGCTGTAAACCGGCCGTACCGCAATCAGGAAGGGGTGGCAGAAACCGATTTTATCTATTGCACAGTTTGGAATAAATCCGCTGAGAACACGGCAAAATATTGCAAGAAAGGATCGCTCGTTGGCGTACTTGGTACGATCCAAACACGGAATTATGAAGATGAAACCAGAAAGAAAGTATATGTTACCGAAGTAAATGTTCATACGGTGCGTTTTATGGATAAAAAACGTTCTGAACCTTCTTCTGAGCTGTTGCCGATTTTGACTGTTCCTTAAGGAAAAGAGAGAAGGAGAAAAGAATGAGTGCAAATGAACGTTTGGAAAAAAGATTAGAAGAATTAACTTTCTGCCTCGGCAAAACTCTTGCCAGACTTCGTGTTGTTGAAGAGAAGCTGAACAGGATCGAACAGCAGAAACTTCAAAACACTCCGCAACCGGCCACTCCACGATTGTCATCCCTTGTTCAATAATGATTTTGCAGTAACCATCCACTCAGCGAAGCCGAACAGGCTCCCCGATTGACCGATCCCCGGAAGATCGTCCCCAACTAAAAAGAGCCGGTTCTTCCTCAGAACCGGCTCTTTCGTATGGATTAGGTTAAGGTCAAAAGCTCTTTTAATTCGTTATCCGTCATTTCGGTAATCCACTGGTCGCTGCTGATGATTTCGTCATTCAGTGCTTGTTTTTTCTCAAGCATAGCATCAATTTTTTCTTCGAGCGTTCCGGTCGTAATCATTTTATGCACATGAACAAAGCGGTTTTGGCCGATACGGTACGCCCGGTCAGTCGCCTGGTTTTCAACGGCAGGGTTCCACCAGCGGTCAAAGTGGATGACGTGATTGGCCGCCGTCAGATTGAGACCCGTGCCGCCGGCCTTCAAAGACAGAAGAAAGACAGGGAAATCCCCTTCCTGAAACTCGGCAACGAGACGGTCGCGCTGCTCTTTCGGTGTGCCGCCGTATAAGAAAGGCACCTTAAAGGCGAAGCGCTTTTCAATTTCTTGCTTTATCATTTCTCCCATGCCGATATATTGAGTGAAAATTAAACAAGCCTCCCCGCGATCAATAATGTTATTGATCAACTCAACGAGCTTATTCATTTTTTCGGAGCGTTCCACGAGATGGGCTGGCTCCTGTTCTTTTAAATAAAGGGCCGGATGATTGCACAGCTGTTTAATTTTGTTCAGCATTTGCAAAATTAATCCCCGTCGTTCAAAGGCGGAGAGCCGCCGCACTTCCTCCATCGTTTCGTTGACGAGCTGCTCATACAAGACAGCCTGCTCAGTGGTGAGCGGGCAATATTCCTTTTGCTCCAGCTTCTCTGGAAGATTCAGCTCCACATCCGGGTCACTCTTCGTCCGCCGCAGCAAAAACGGGCGTATTTTGGCCTGCAGCTGTTCAATTCTAGCGGTCAAGCCGTCTTTTTCAATCGGCGTGATATAGTGCTTTTGAAAGTGAGCAAGGCTGTTTAAGTAGCCATGGTTCGTGAAGTCAAAAATTGACCACAGTTCAGCGAGCCGATTTTCCATTGGTGTTCCTGTCAAAGCGATATGATGCCGTCCTTTCAGCTTTCGCACAGCACGCGATTGTTTCGTTTGGGCGTTTTTGATGTTCTGCGCTTCATCAAGTGCTACCGTGCTCCACTCCACAGCTGACAATGTATCAAAATCGAGATGAGACAAGCTGTAAGTCGTTAAGACCACATCGGCTTCGGACGCCAGCTGTTTAAAGAGATCTCCTTGCTTCCGGTTGTTCCCGTAGTGGGAAATGACCCGCAAGCCGGGAGCGAAGCGTTCCAGTTCCTTTTGCCAGTTTCCAAGAACGGAAGTCGGGCAAATAATCAGCGCAGGTGCTTGAAGCGGCTCCTGCTGCTTGACATGAAGCAAGTACGCGATCAGCTGAATCGTTTTGCCGAGCCCCATATCATCTGCAAGTACAGCCCCGAATCCGCAGGAGCGCAAAAATAACAGCCAGCTCATGCCAAATTGCTGATAGGGCCGCAGCTCAGCATGCAAGCCTGCCGGGGCCGGCAAGATCGGGATAGAAGAGACGTCTCTCAGCTGGGCAATCATTTTGCGGAAAGAGCGGTTCAGTTCAATCTGAATGTGTGCAAACAGCCGCGGATCGGTCCAGTCATCAGCCGGCTCCTCCTCAGGAACAAATTCCTGCTCCAACAGGTCCTGCAGGCGGAGCCCTTCTTTTTTGGCTTTTTTCATCAGGCCTTGAATTTTGCGCACCATTTCCGGGTCTAATTGAATCCATTCTCCATTTACCTTGACTAGCCGGCGGTTATTGGCCGTCAGCTCCAGAAATTCTTTTTCCGATAAATCAGTGCCGTTCATGGACAGCCGCCAGTTAAAGTCCAGAATAGCCTGCAGCCCGACAAACGAAGGACGGCTTCCAGCGGTTGAAGAAACCTTCGCAGAAAGCGACAAGGAGGCTTTCCGGATAGATTCCCACCAAGATGGCAGCAGAATAGGGACGCCAAGCTGAATTAGTTTTTCGCTCGCTTCCGTTAGAAAGAGAAAAGCTAGCTCCTCCGGCAAGCTGGATCGGAGAGTGCCGTCGTTTTCCAGCCACGGAAACAGGCGCAGCCAGCGGGTTTGCTCTTGCTCTGCTTCTGGAAGATAAGCCTGCCAGCTTTTCGGAACTCTTTTATTCAAAAGGTAGATCTTTTCAGTGTCTTTTCTGTTAATCAATACCGGTTCAAGTACCCAATCTTCATTGTCATTGGCTGGCTCTATTAAGCGCAGGCCGGCAGTAAATGGAGCGCTGCTGGCTTCAATGCCAAGCCACTGGCGCCAGCGGCTGGCATCGAAATAGCGGTTTAATTCCTCAGCGGTCAGCTTTCCTCCGGCCAGCCGGCTGACTTGTGCCTGAGCGCCGCCGGCTGCTTGGAAGGCCTGTTCGGCGCAGGCTTGAAACAAGGAGGAGACCAATTCGCGATTGCTGATGCCGGCAACCGACTCTTCCCAGAAGCCAGGGGCGAATTCCTCCCACACAGAGTCCGGAACTTGAAAGATTAAGCCGTCTTCATGGAATTCCGGCAAAAAGCCGCTCTCAGCGACCGCTTCATAAATAGCCGGGGCAACAGCGAGGCTGAAGTCTCCGGTTTCATCCCATTCCCAGCGGATGAAGCGGTTGAACCGTTCACTTTTGAAGAGAGTTGCCCATTGCCAGGCTGACAGGAGAACACCGGCTTCCCCATGGTAAGAAGCTTCCTCCAGCAGGGAGCCGTAAAAGCTTTCCTCGTGGCTGAGAAACAGCTGTTTGACCCATTCGGATGGGGGAAGGGTTCGGCCGTTTTCGGCGGCAGCTTTAAGAAAAAACTGCTGATTGTCGAGCCATTGACTATGAATGATGATTGTTCTTGTTTTAAGCATCCGTTAACTGACCCCTTCTGCATTCTTCCTGGAAAGCCCGCAGCCGTTTTTTCTGCTCCAGCAAGATCTGAATATAGACGTCCCAGCGATCGGGCCGTTTTAATTTTTTGTACAGCGTGCGCAGCCGTTTCAAATAGCGGACGGCTTTTTTGTAGCTTGCCCGGTTGCGTTCTTCAATTAACCGCAGGATGCCGTGGTGATAAAGCGGCAATACTTCCTCGGGGGCGTACTTGGCTGCTTCCTTCAGGCCGTTGCGGTCAAGCTCGGGCAGCTCACTGTCCATCCACAGCTGAAGCTCCACCCATTCTGTGTACCGGCTGGTGTGAATGAAGTAAGTGCTCAGTTCGGTATAGCTGTATGGAAGCATGTGCTCCAGCAGGCTTTTGTAAAGCACAGGCTCTTTCTCCATCAGCCAGTCGGCATCAATGTGCGTTAGGAACCAATGAACAAACCGCCGGCTTTGCATGCTGCCTTCCTGTTCCAGCTGCTCCAAATAGCCTTCCAGCTTCTGGTCAACGATTTTAATGAGCATGCGTGCTTTTTCAAAGGCTTTTGTACGAAACGCTTCCATCAGCCAAAACAAGTACAATTCGACTCCTGTATCCGGCAGCTGTTTGGCAAAATCGGCAAAGCCGGCCAGATCATCGGCCAAATAGAGGTGATGCAAGTAGCCGATCGCCACCGGCATTTCCTGTGCATCCTCCAATCGAAGCTGAAGGCGCAGCCGCTCCTCTTTCCGCCACGCTTCCCGCTTAAATAAAACGGTCCACAGCTGGCGATACAGATCGGTTTGCTGGCCGGCAAATACATGGTTCTTCACCGCCAGCAAGCCAGCTGTTTCCTGCCGCAAAAAGTGGATATATGGATCAAATTCAAAAGGCAGGGCGCGCAGGCCGAGATCTTCCGCCGCCTCTGACGCCTCCTCTACTAAATAGAATAAAAAAGAGGAACAAGAGCGCTGCAGCACGGCTGGCGGAATGGCGGTATCATTAAATAGGTTCGTAATAAACGACAGCAGCCCAAAGCTTACATATAATTCATAAAGCGGCTGCCATTCCCTTTTGGCTGGCCGCTGCGTTAATAAGTGTTCATAGACATGCTTGCCCTCGTATTCAACGATATAAGGGTTTTTTTGGACAGAATGGACCGCCAGCCGTTCACGGGCCGCCCGTTCGATGCGTTCCATCCACGCCTCCGGTCCCTCATTGCCGGCCGCCGCTGCTTTCAGTAAATCGCTTGCCCGCATGACCCCGGGAATAGCGAGGGGCGGCTGCTTGCCTCTTGTCTCCCAGTCGTTCAAGCATTCCCGGGCAGACATTCCCGCCTCCTGACAGGCTTGAAAAAAAAGAGCCAGCTGATGAATACACCAGCCCTCCTCACGGCAAGAACAGCTGCTTAGCAGCGGGGAGGATAAATCAAGATGCACCCGGAATCGTTCACCGTCCGGTTCGGCGACCGAGCCGCTGACGAGCCCCGCAGATACGTGGCTTAGTGCCGCCTGTTCGTTCAAGTACCGTTGAAACCCTGTTTCCATCAACAATTGATTGCGGGGAAGGGAGGAGTCTAAGCTAGTTTTTAAATCTGATTTGAAATCTTCTAATTGACTTTTCATGACCGCCAATTCAACAGACATATATAGGTGTAACCTCCTTAAAGGGGCGATTTCCGTAACAAAATCAACTGCTTCCAAAAACGTGCTCGCAGAAATTTCATATCTTCTCATTATAAAACAAAAAACAAGGAGAAAAAAGATGGTTTGCTAAAACCCAAGCTTCTGCCAATGAAGAGCAAAAAGACGAAAAAAGAAGAAAGATAGAAAATTCAGTATCTTTTCGTCGAAATTACGGTTATTACGAATTTGTGGCAAATTAAGGATGAAACTACTTTTATTTAATTTTAAAGTAATATTATTCAATTAAATTTAAAAGGAGGTTTTCCTAGATTCACGTTTGTTTTTAAATAGATATGTTAGAATGGAAAAAAATAAGAAAGGAGGTAGAGGTGTGAAGAAAAGAGCTTTTTTAGTCCTTTTGTCATTTCTTTTGGCCATTCCTCTATTCGGAGTTAATAATACAGCGAAAGCTGCAACCACTTTTACAGATGTAGGCGCTTCCCACAGGGCAGCGAAGGAGATTTATTATTTAGCGCAAGGCGGAATTGCCCAGGGGGCGTCAGCTACTGAGTTTGGACCGAATAAACGGATGACTCGCGCAGAAGCTGCAGCATTGATTGGCCGTGCGTTGCAATTGAACGGCACTAAACGGGTAACTTCTTTTAAAGATGTGGGCTCAGGCATGTTTGCTTCAGGCTACATTCAGTCTGCCGCTGAGAAAGGCATTCTTTCCGGATACAGCGACAAGACATTTCATCCTTATCAAGAAGTAACACGCGGTGAAATGGCTGTTATGATCAGCAAGGCATTTGGATATGAATATGGCAACACGCTGTCTGGTGCGGCGAACGCACTGAAATCCCGCGGCATTGCTCAAGGGAAAACAGACGGCTCTTTTGGTGCGAGCGAACGGATTATCCGTGCGGACTTTTCCGTGTTTTTGGCGCGCGCAATTAACCCTAAATTTCGTTTAGTGGAAAATACGGTTACTTTTAAAGATGCTCGCTGGATTAATGTAGACAGCTTAAATGTCCGTACAGGACCAAATGACGCGTATCCGAAAGTTGGAGCGGTCAAGCAAGACCAACAAGTAAAAAGCGCTTATAAAGTAGGCGCATGGAATTACATTCAATATGGATCCATCGAAGGATTCGTACACGGCTCTTATTTGCGTGATACTGCTGAAGCGAAGCCGGCCGGCGTTGACCCGCGCATCGCCAAGCAAGTAGTGGTACTTGATCCGGGACATGGCGGCCATGATTCCGGTGCAACCGGGTTTGGCATTTATGAAAAGAATGTTGTGCTTGATACAGGATTGAAGGTTAATAACCTATTCAAGCAAACGCCATTCCAAGTAAAAATGACACGTTCAACTGATAAATTTGTCGAATTAAGAGACCGTGTCAGCTATGCAAAATCTGTTGGTGCCAATACGTTTATCAGCATTCATGCCAATGCCGGGGGCGGTACTGGCTCAGAAACCTATTATTACTCAGCGTACCAAAATCCAAATGTAGCTGACAGCAAGCTGCTCGCTACAAAAATTCAAAACCGCCTGGTTGCTGCATGGAACTTAGCGGACCGCGGCGTGAAAAACGGCAACTTCCATGTAATTCGTGAAAACACGATGCCGGCTGTGCTTGTCGAGCTTGGCTTTATCGACCGTAAAGCTGACAACGACAAGCTCCGTTCAGATTATTGGAGAAACGCAGCGGCCAAAGCGATTTATCTCGGCACTTTGGACTACTATAAGGCCAAAGGCTACGAAGTGGATGGTCTGTACGACGTTGCAAAATAGGAAAATAATAAAATAGAATTCTACTAGAATAAAAGTTACAATAAAGGGGAGACAGCTTGCTGTCTCCCCTTTATTTTAGTTCAGTGAAAAGAGAGGTGTTCGCTTTGGGTAAGACGATGAAATACATTCTTCTAGTGTTTGCTGCGCTTCTCTTCCTTCATATTTTCCCTGCAGATGCAAATGCAAACATGATTGCGAAAAAAAGAGCAGTTATTTTATTCAATGAAGAAGTGGATCGTCAGTTATTAGAGAAATATACAGAAGATATTAAGTATGTATTTGATGAATTGCCGGCGGCGGCTGTCGAGTTAACAGACGCCCAGAAGAAGCTGCTCGAATTTTATCCGGGCATCCATTCAATCAGGTACGACAAACCCGTGCAGCAAAGCGCCCAGCGGGTAGAGTGGGGCTATAAAGCTGTAGAAGCCGACAAGCGTGTGCCAGGCACATTGACGGGGAAGGGGATAAAAATCGGCATCCTTGATTCCGGCATTGATACAAAGCATCCGGATCTTCAAGTAGCCGGCGGCGCTTGTATGATGAATCTTCTTCGCATAGACGGCTGCAAAAATTCTTACAATGATGACAATGGGCATGGCACTCATGTCGCTGGGATCATCGCCGCAAAAAATAATTCGCTGGGCGTAGTCGGCGTGGCGCCGAACGCACAAATTTATGGAGTGAAGGTGCTCAACAAATTAGGTGACGGCACGACATCCACTATGATGGCCGGGGTGGAATGGGCCATTAAAAATAAGATGGATATTATCAATATCAGCATCACATCGCCTTTTGAAGATGACTATTTGCATCGGATGATCCAGCGCGCCTATGACAGCGGGATTCTCGTGGTCGCTGCTGCCGGAAACGAAGGCAAGCCGCTGACGGGAGAACCATCCTCTGTCCAGTACCCGGCTAAGTTTCCGGAAGTGATCGCTGTTTCTTCTATAGATGAGAATAAAAGGCATGGCCCGCTTTCTTCTATTGGGAAGGAAGTAGAGCTTGCCGCTCCGGGAGAAAGAATTTACAGTACATATCCGACAACGATCAACACAACGGAAGAAGTTGGGTATAAAACACTTTCAGGCACTTCGATGGCCTCTCCTTATGTAGTGGGCCTGGCTGCTTTGTACAAAGAAAAATATCCGGATATGACAAACAAGCATCTCCGCATGCTGCTACAAAAAAATGCTCTTGATCTTGGTGCACCTGGCAGAGATGATTTCTTCGGCTATGGTCTGGCACGAACAGACAAGAATCCGGCTGATTCTGCTGTGAAGCTGTCTTACAGCACGGACGGCAAAGGAAAGATAACCATGAATACAAGCGAGGCAGCGGCTCAATTCATCACTTATAACGTCTACCGGTTCGACAGGCTGATCGCAAGCGGAATCACCTCTACGGAATTTGTTGACTATGCGACGCAAGGGACGCTGCAATACTATATCCATCCTGTAGTAAACGGGAAGGAAAGCCAAAACTTTGCTTCGCTGAAGGTGACTAATCCAGCGCCGGCGCTGAAGGACGTGGTGCTCGATAAGTGGTATAACCGCTTTATCGCTTATCTTCATCATGAAGGGATCATGAAGGGCTATACAAACGGCGAATTCCGGCCGGAGCGCTCGATTTTGCGGAGCGAGGCGGCCATCCTGCTTGGCAACGCGCTCAATCTGGACGGCACAAAGAGAAATACAAGGTTCAAAGATGTAACGGCGGCTGTCAGCTCCTCCGGCTACGTGGAAGCATTGGCGGAAGCGAAGATTATCTCCGGATTCCCGGATGGCACGTTCCGCCCGAATGAGCCGGTCACCCGGGCAGAAATGGCGATTTTGATTGCAAAAGCTTATCAGGTTGCCGGCCAAACAACCGGTCCGTTTAAAGACATTAATTCGAAAGTAACCGGCTATCAATATATCAATGGCCTGGCTGCCAAGAAGATCATCAGCGGATTTGAAGACGGCACCTTCCGTCCTTCTGAGGCGATTAACCGCGCCGGCTTCGCTGCTTTCCTGGCAAAAACAACGAACGAACAATTAAGATAAGACAGCTGCCCTTAAGAACGGGCAGCTCAGACTACAGACAAGCTTCGATGAAAGTCGAGTTTGCCTGTAGTCTTTTTTGTTGTGTGCGGGAAGGAGAACGGTTGATTTCCCTTCCAGGCGCTTCGCTTTCCGAGGGGGAGACGCTGGGTCTAAGAAATCAGTTAATGTTACAAAAGTGTTACAATGTTGCAATTTAATGTACATATCGATTAAAAATAGACATTTTCCTTCAAAGTCTGCTATTTCTATCGAAAGAAGAGATTGGAAGCGTTGTAAAATCAGTGTTTTTGTAGATTACATAGGAAAATGCGAATGTAATGCAAACGTAAAAGAATACTAGGTTTATATTTGCTACAATAACCTCAGTGAGAAAAAACAGGAAAAAAAACAAAAATTTTTAAAACAATGCAGGGGGTTTACAGTGGGTAAGTTTAAAAAAATCGTAGCAAGTGGATTAGCTTCGTTTATGTTAATGACAACCGCACCAGTCGCCATACCAGCACTTTCACATACAACAGAAGTTCAAGCAGCGTCACTCGGACAATCATTAGTCGATTATGGAAAGAAATTCATGGGTGTTCCTTATGTCTTCGGCGGCACAACGCCAAGAGGCTTTGACTGCTCAGGCTTCACACAATATGTTTATAAAAATACAGCAGGAATTACACTTCCAAGAACAGCCGATCAGCAGTACAAAGTCGGTACAGCTGTTTCCAAAAGCAAGCTCGTACCTGGAGATCTAGTATTCTTTGCTAATACATACAAGCCGGGAATCTCCCACGTCGGCATTTATGCAGGCAACAATATGGTATTAAACGCCACTTCTAGTCACGGCATTGCTTTAGTTTCCTTAAGCAGTAAATATTGGGGCCCGAAATATGCCGGCGCGAAACGCGTAGTTGAATACTATGACGGATTTAAGGATGTTACTAAAAACGATCCAACATATGATGCAATCATGACGTTGACTGATAAAAATGTCATTCAAGGATTCGATGATTATACTTTCAGACCGGATCAGCCGGTAACCCGCGGACAAGCGGCAGCGATCATCAACCGCGTATTGCAGCAAAAACCTGTCGTGATGAGCCACTTCAAAGATGTTCCGAAAATGCACCGTTTTGCAGTAGACATCGCAGCGATTCGTGAAGCAGGCATCATCAACGGTTTCCCTGACAAGACGTTCCGCCCGGATGAATACATGAGCCGTACGGAAATGGCGGTTATTGTCCAAAAAGCATTTGAATTAAAACTTGGAAACGCAGGCGCTGCCTCTAACCCGTATGCTGAAATCAAGAACACTTACTGGGCATACGAAGCCATCGTAACGATGAGCGCTATTGATAAAACAGGCATTTTCCAAACGGAAAAATATTACGGCGACCACCGTGCAACGCGTGAAGCGTTCTCAGCCGCTATTTATAATGCCATGAACGCCAAATAAGCAGAAGACCGATAGCCTTGGAGATTATTCCTTGGCTATTTTTTAATAAAGATGATATAAAAATTATCCATTTATTCTATGAAATTCTTTATTTTATCCGATAGAATAAAAGAGTCCCAAAAAGCGAAGTTTCCTGAAAGGAGTAGGACATGAAGAAAAAGAAAGTACTAGCTCTAGCTCTGTCACTTAGTTTATTATTCCCGGCTTTTACACCTTTAAACGCGGAAGCGGCAATGAAGGATGAGATACAGGCAATGATCGATATGGGGGTTATGCAAGGGTACCCTGACGGGGATCTCAGACCTTACCAAAGCGTCACAAGAGCCGAGTTTGCGGCGTTCTTAACGAGAGCTCTGGAATTGCCTTCAGGACCGCCAACCTTTAGAGATGTGCCGCCGTCCTTGAAGCTGGCTTCCGGCGTCAATGCGGCAGCAGCAGCGAAAATTGTTAACGGCGGATCAGATGGCCGTTTTCATCCAGATGCTTTAATCACAAGAAAAGACATGGCGCTGATGATCAACAATGCGCTGAATTACTTGAACATCAATGTAACATATGAGCCGGCGCCTTTTACAGATATTAATGACTTAAGCTCTACTCATAAAGTGGCCATCGGCAAAAACTATAAACTGGACATTATTAAAGGGTATTCGGCCACTACGTTCAGCCCGCTGGAAAATGTGCGGCGCGATCATGCCGCCGCCTTTATCTACCGCTTGCTGGAAGCTCAGAAGACATCGGGCAGCACAGATCCGGTAACTCCAACCGATCCGGAACCGCCGGTTGATCCGGAGCCTGAAAATCCAGGGCCAGCCCCGGCGGACGCCTATCAAGTCGCAACGATCGATGCGAAAGGCACCATCACCTACGCCTCCGGCTGGTACACCAGCTTTGATACGGCGAAGCAAGCGATGGGCCAGCGCGGGCAGGAGCTGATCCTGAAAAAGAATAAAATTATTCATATGCAGGAAAACAGCGGCATCGTGTTTGTAGGTAATAGCGGGGCAACCGTGAACTTATACAGCGATCCAGCCCTTACGAACGCGAGATCATATGCGACAAAAGGGTCAGAGGTGAAATATGTTACATCGACTGACAGCTATGTCAAAGTTTCGCTGGGCGGCAAGGATTACTATATCAAGCCTAGCGACGGTCAGCTCGTGCCGTTTGAGGGAGCGCCGGGCCGCAGCTTCTACCGGGTAGTCAGCGGCCAATTGGAGCATCACATCTATCAGCCTGCGACCAAAAACTATGTCTCTTATGTGATTGGAAAAGCGCCGGGCTTCCTGAGCGCAGGCCAGAAATATTACAGCTGGGATAATGCGACGTTCTACAATGATCAAGGAAGAATTGTCGGCAAGGGCTATCAATACTTCCAGCTCCTTTCAGCCAGAACGATGACGAATTATACAGCAACAGAGTTGAATACCTTCATTAAACAAGCATTGGCGGAAAGAGAAGCAACCGGCTATGCTAAATATAAAGACGCAACGAAAAAGAGCAAGCTGATCGGACTTGGCACGACGATCAAAAAAGTGGAGTCGGAAAAACGGATTAATGCCTTGCTTATTTTGGCGATGGCTATTCATGAAAGCGACTATGGCATGAGCGCCCATGCCCAGAATAATAATAACTTATTCGGCATTGCCGTTTACGACAGCAAACCGGAAGAAGGAAAATCATTCCCGTCACCGGTGGAATGTGTTTACCATCTTGCGGACGGCTACCTGAATGACCGTTATGTCGTGCCAAATCCAGTAGGCGCTTGGAAGCAAAGCATTTCTAATGGAGCGGCACCTGGAAACAAAGGGGTCGGCATCAACATGAAATACGCTTCCGATATCGCTTGGGGCGGAAAAGTAGCCGGCCATATGTACCGGATCGACAAAGCCCTCGGCAGCAAGGATTTCGGAAAATACACCATCGGCTTAACGAACGTCCAAGGATTAAATGTGCGTGCGTCTGCGAATGGAACGATCCAATTTACCTATCGTGAAGCCGGCATGCCCGTTATTATGTTGGGTGCCCCTTCCTCAGGATGGCAAAAAATCATTTCAGATGACTTGAAATATAAAGAAGGCTACGTATCCTCTCAATACGTGACCCCGCTTCCAATCGTAAAATAAATAACAACGCCCCTCTCCAGCAGCGGAGAGGGGCTTCTTTTTGACTTTGTGTGCGTAAAGGCGGGGGATCGCGCGTAAACAGGCCGGTTGCGTGCATAAATGCTGTTGTTGCGCGCATAAATGGACGAGGACCGCGCATAAGTGGAGAGAAACCGCGCATAAGCACTAAAAAAGAGCGATCCGGCTATTGCTGGATCGCTTTTCGTTTGCTTTCAATCAGTGTTTGCAGCATGCGGCTTTTGCTTCCTCCGAGCGCCTGCCATTTTTTCTCATGGCGCTCTAGGTCATCCAGCGTTAATTGCTCATAGTCGTTGCCGTCGAAGGTGAGGTCGCGGTTGACCTGGTACCAGAGATCGCCGTTGGGGCGAATCCACTTTGTGCCGAGCGATTCGACACCGAGGCGGATTTGCCGGGCGGCCAGCAAGTATTTCTTTTGCCCGGTGGCCTTATAGGCATCGATGAGCAGATTGGCTTCGCCGAGCGCATGATTCAGTGAGGTGTGGATAAATTGCTTGCCCTGATGCGCCGAATAATAATCGGCCGGCAAGTATCCTTTTGGCGTGTGAACAATGTTATCAATCTTAATTAAATTCAATAAGTAATCCGCATAGTCCGTCAAAGCGCCTGTTAATTCTTTTTTGTCAAATTCTTTGCCGATCCGGTACAAGTACAGGGCGATCAGCTCATTATGGCGCGTATCCAAATAAGGAGAAGTAATCTCGTACTTTTGCTTTAGCCAAGTGCTTGTATATTCCGTTTTCCAAACCGTGCTCTTTTGCTGCTGACGGTATTCGAGCAGGTTGGCTGCGGATTGGACCATTAAATCATAAAAATAACGGTCGCCGTATTTAAAATAACGGTCAATGGCTTCTTTTTCAATGAGAGTGCCGAGATGGCGGCCATAGCCTTCCTTCGTAAACGGTTCGATCGACCACGGCAGCTTCTTGATGGCGCCATCGACGGTGAACCAGTTATTGACCTCTTTATAGTGAGCATGCTGAAAGTCAATCCAGCTGCTCAAGCCGTCGCCGTTTTTGAACAGCGGTTCTTTAGCCAGCAAAAACCACTGTTCGGCCAGCTGATTCGGCGGGGCTTCCAAGGAAAAGGAGAAGCCGTCCATCTTATGCTGAAGCGTTTCTTTTTCCGCTGTCAGCTCCCGCACCGTGCTTTGCCGTCCGTTTTCATACAGCTGTGTTTTCACGGCGGACTGATACTGCTTGCTGACAACCGCTTCATATAGAAAACGGCCGTCTGCTGAATAACGAAGCAGTCCTGATGGCGGAGTAGTGACATCTTTGCCGATGACCGGATCGTGCTTGCGCTCTTTGATGTCCCGTCGCCAATTAATAAAGTAATAGTCATTCGCCTTTGATTGCTGAACATCTGCCTTCAAAGAGAGCGGCTCATTGGTCGCGTTTCTCAGCTGCATCATCACAAAGCGGTCGCCGTTGTCAATGGTCCGCACCTTTACCTTCAGCTTGCCGCGGTCTTTCCAATCGTACACATAAAGAACGTCTTTATAAAAGGACGAGAGGCTCGATTCCTTTGTGTTTTGCAGGGTTAAGTCGCGAGAAAGAACTAAGTTCAACTCGCCGAGCGGCACGGTTTCGGCAGCTTTCGCCGGGCTGCCTTTCGGTTCCTCTGCGCAGCCTGCCAGGAGAAGAATGGCTGTCAGTGCCGCCAACAACCAACCTTTCATTCGATTCACCTACTTTGCGTGTGCTTTTCTTTTTAACAAATGAAGTACTTGATTGAAGCCTTGCTTGTAAAAGAAGAACAGGCCGGCTGTGTAGAATACCACACCGAGCGGCACGATAATCATGAGCTGCCACAGGGAATATAAATGGGAGATCGGCGTCCATGTTTTCAGCAAATACAGCGGGAGAACCATGAACGCGGTCACAACCGCTACGCGCCCGATCAGACCAAACAGCCGTGTCGCTTCCTTCTTATCGAAATCTTTATAGACAAAGATGGTGCTGACGACAAGGTAGTAAATAGAGACAAACGAGCCGGTCAGCGCCAGCCCCGGATAGCCGAAGCGGTCGACGAGCAGCCAGTTGAGCAAGGCATTTAAGGCAATGGTCGTCACGCTGATCCGGAAAATGATGCTTGTTTTTCCGCGCGCGTACATCGATTTCGATACGATATACTGCAGTCCCTGAGTGACAATCGTCGGCAAGTAATAGATGAGGGCGAGGTACGTGTTGTACGTATCATCCGCGGTGAATTTTCCGCGCTGGAAGACGAAGGCAATCACTTCCTGCCCGACTAGGAAAAATCCAGCCGCAATCGGCGCCAGCGTTAAGAGCGACACTTGCATGCCCATGAAAAACGTATCCTGAAACTTTTTCTTGTTATCAATCTGTTCGGCCAGCAGCGTAAAGATAATGACCGCAATCGTCGTTCCATAGATCGTGTGCGGAATGCTCGTAATCAAGGTCGCGTTGTTGATATAGGTTGCTGCCCCTTTAATCGTCCCTACTGCGAACGATTTATTGACAAACATATTAATCTGGCCAACTACTGAATTGAGCAGGGAAGGGATGAGCAGCACGAGAAAAGTCCGTTTATACTCTTCCTCCACCTTCAAAGCCGGGCTCCAGCGCCAGCCTTTCTTCCGCAAGAAGAACAACTGGATGAGAACCCCAAGAATCGTTCCGAAGATAAACCCGTAGGCTAAGCTGTTAATGCCCCACTGGTCGGAAAACAACAGGGCGAAAACGGCCCCCATCAGTGTGGCCGACAGCTTGGAAACTTGTGAAGGGACAAAAATCCGCTGTCCTTGCAAATAGGAATCCAAAATCCCGTTCAAGGCGATCACGCTGATAAACAGGAAGAAAAATTGCGTGATCGAGATGGCGATCGGTGCGGTTTCCGGCGACATCTTTCCATAAATCAGCGGGACGAAATACGGCGCCAGCAGCCAGCCAACGATGGAAATCCCTAAGAACAGCAGCACCGTCCAGTTCATAATCGCATTGGCGTTTCGCTCCGTCTGCTCCGGGTTCTCCTGCCGGTTTTTGACGTACAGCGGCAAAAACACATTGTTAAATCCCCCGGAAATCATGGCCAGCGCCAGTGTAATAAATGAAAACGCCAGCACATATCCATCGGTCTCATAATTCGCGCCAAACTGATTGGCAATAATACTCTCTCTTAAAAAGCCTGAAAACTTCACTATAAGTGCAAGCAAACTAAGCCAGAGAGCCGTCTTTTTCAACGACACAAAACCCACCTCAATATATAAAATAGGAATAAAAAAACCAATACTTAATAATACCGTAAATTGGCTTAGAAGTTAAGCGCCGTCTCTGTATAGATGGTTGCGTGCATAAGCCGGGGCTTTGCGCGCGTAAATGGTGTTGGTGCGTGCATATGTGCGGGAATCCCGCGCATAAATCCCCCTTCTGCGCGCATAAAAAAACGCCGCGGCAGGCGGCGCGGCGATTAATTCATTTTCCAAATAGAATAATTTAATCCGAGGGCAAATGTGACCCAGGCAGCGTAAGGAACCATCAAGCTGCCGGCGATGCGGTCCGCCTGGTAAAACTCATAGGTCGTTAATGTGATCATGCCGAGGAGCAGGGCAATTTCGGCAAAAGCGGCTCCCCGCAATCGCCATTTAAAAAACAAAAAGGACCAGAGAAAGTTCAATCCCAGCTGAATGTCGTAGGAAAGCAGACGCTCGTTCGTCTTCGCTGATACCCGGTAGCGGGCGATGCCCATGGCGGTGTACAGGCCGGTCCACACGGCCGGGAACACCCAGGGTGGGGGAGAGAAATCAGGTTTTTTTAATTGCTTATAGTCTTTTTGGGCATTTTTGGTGGCGAAGAAGCCGACTAACGACCCGCCGATCACAGGCACCAAGACGCTTGCGGCCAGTTTTCCCGCGTGCACTTTTCCATTTACTTTGAATAATTCCATGCAATCACTCCTTTGCTTCTTACTCTATCTATTGCTTACTTTGAGCACATTTAAACTTTATCTTTGGTTCCGCTTTTCAATTGATATATAATGGAGAATGGGAAAATAGCGGAGTCAGGGGGGAAATCAATGGAATTAAATAAAGAAATGTATGCGTTTTTAACAAGCAAGGCAAGACAGCTGACCGAAGAATGGTATGAATCATTAGATAAAAGCGATCCTGACGGCGTATATGCTTCAGATGATCCGGACGTCATTGCAGAGTTGAAAGAGCAGAATTTTCGGTTCCATGGGTACCTGTGCAACCTGTTGATTAGTGAGGAAGAGGCCTTTTACAAAGAATTTGACGAATGGATTTTTGAGGTGTCAAGAAGCAAGGAGCATGTGAATACGCCGATCCATTTCATCATTCGTGAATTTATGAGGGTTCGCTTGCAATACATGAAGTTCATTGATGAGTTTTCTCAAGAAAATGAACATGTCGATGCTGCCCGCGTGAATGAGTGGAGGGACAAGTTCATCAAAGCCTTTGACAATGTGATCTTGAAATTCACGGAAGAAACGTATGAGTATCAGGCCAAAATGCTCGAAGCTCAGCGGGAAATGATTAACGAACTCAGCTCGCCGGTCATCCTGCTTAAAGGTGGAACCGCTTTATTGCCATTGGTTGGCGATATCGATACGCAGCGGGCGAAGTTCATTTTGGAAAACACGTTAAATCAATGCGCCAAGCTGCGGGTGAACCATTTGCTCATCGATATTTCCGGTGTTGTTATGATTGACACGATGGTGGCTTATCAACTGTTCCAGCTGATTGAAGCGCTGAATTTAATCGGGGTGAGCTCCACTTTATCCGGCATCCGTCCGGAAATCGCCCAAACCGCCGTTCAGCTTGGGTTGGACTTTGAATCTATTCATACCGTAAGTACGTTAGCGCAGGCGCTTCATTTTTAAAGCAGCTCCAGAAGAGAGGATCTTCTGGAGCTATTTTCACAAGAAAGGGGAAGAGTCCATGATTATGAAAAAGCGGGTAATCCCGCTGAAGATCCGTAAGCTGGAAGCCTTAGCCCGCCGGCTTCCTGACAGTCATCCGGCATCCCGCGACATACAGGCGGAGCTGGACAGAAGCCGGGCCGGCCACCGCGGGGAGGAGGCGCTCGATTATCACCTTGCTTTTCTTCGCGACAGGGAGCCCATGATGTTTCACGGCTTGCGTCTCTTGGGCGATAACGGCTATTTCTTTCAAATCGATACGCTGCTGCTTTATCCAAATATGGCTGTGATCCTGGAAACGAAAAACATAGCAGGCACCTTGTTTTTTGAGCAGGCGTTCCATCAGCTGATCCGCATCCAGGAAGCGGGCGAAGCTGTTTTCTCCGACCCTCTGCTGCAGGTCAGCCGCCAAAAGAGACAGCTCCAAGCCTGGCTTGCCAGCCAGCACTTCACCGATCTCCCCATCGCTCCGCTAGTTGTCATCAGTTTTCCTTCAACAAAAATTACCGCTGATCCGCATCATAAGGAAGCTTTTCGCCAAGTGCTTCACGCCGCGGCCATTCCCGAAAAAATCGAAGCCCTTCATCTGCTGCACCCGGCCCCTGTATGGACAGAGCAGGAGAGGGAGCGGGCCGCCCGCCGGCTGCTCGCCAGCCATACTCCCCATCATCCTGATGTTCTGGAAAAATTTCAAATCGCCCCGGCTGAATTATTCACAGGGGTGCAGTGTCCGGCTTGCCGCAGCCTGCCGATGCTGCGGGCGCGGGGAAGGTGGCAATGTCCGCACTGCCGGCATCAATCCTGTGACGCCCACGTTCAAGCCCTCACTGACTACTCGCTGCTTCACGAACGCACCATCACCAACCGGGCCTGCCGGGCATACCTGCAGCTGGATTCCCGCTCAACCGCTACCCGCCTGCTGAAGCAATTGCAACTGCCCTATACCGGCAGCCTGAAGGACCGGAAATATTTATTGTAAATGCGCGCGCTGCGGGGGTAGATATGCGCGGAATAGCGAGAAATATGCGCGCAACAATGGAAAATACGCACGCAACACACAAAATACGCACGCAACCCCCCCAAATACGCACCAACCCCCCCAACTCCGCCTCCCTGCGCAAAAAAACATCCCCTGCCTGCAGGGGATGTTTGCTTTATTTCGCTCCGAGGTAAATTTCCTCATATTTTTCAGCGGCTGCTAAGTGCGAGTACTCCGCTTCAATTTTGGCGCGTGCTCGTTTGGCGAGCTCTTGGCCTTTTTCCGGATGGTCGAGCAGCTCGATCATGGCGGCAGATAATTCCTCTACGTTCTTTTCTTCCACAAGCAGGCCGTCCACGTTATGGTCGACGATTTCCTTCAGGCCGCCGACAGCGCAGGCGATCAGCGGCTGGCCGGAGCCCATCGCTTCGAGCGCCGAAATCGAGGTTGCTTCTTCCACGCCGGCAGAGTGGACGCTCGGCACGAGCGCCACATCCGCCAAAGCATAATATTCCTTGATCACATGATGCGGAATCGCTCCGAGCAGCGTGACGTTGTTCTCGATTTTTCTTTCGGCGATCAGCCGTTTCATTTCTTCCATTGCTTCGCCGGTGCCGGCATAAATCAACTGGGCGTTCGGATATTTCTCAAGCACCGCCGGCAAGGATAAAATCGGATAGATGACGCCGTTTTTCTTCGTTAACCGCCGCGGCACGAAGAACACAGGAGCATCGGCAGGCACGCCATGCTTTTGGCGGTACGCCATTTTATTTTCCGTATCCGGGCGGAAGTCGTCCACGTTAATAAAGTTGCGGATCGCTGTGCCGGACACGCCCGCTTCCCGCTCCACATATTCTTTAATGCGCGTATCGACCGTAATGATCGCCCGCGTGCTGCGGTACGCTTTCACTTCTTCTTCCATTAAGAAGCGTTCTTCCGGGCTGTCCTTTAAAATATTGCCGGCGCTTAAGGCTTCATACGTTAAGTAGCCGTGCACAGTGGAGACCACCGGCATTCCGGCATCAAGCGCGGCAAATGTTGCATACACTTCCTGCGCATTCACGATGTCGTAGTTTTTGTGCTTCACTTGCTCCATCAGCTTTTGCAACATCTTCTTCCGTGCCTTCAAGCCGTAGACGAAGCCTTTTCCTTTGGACAGCTTATTCATTAAAAAGCCGGGGCCGCGCACCTTCGCTTTTTGTTCAAACTCGGGTATATCAGAAAAAGAAAGAACATCCACTTCATGGCCGCGCGCCTCCAGCCCTGCTTTCAGCGTGGCCACGTGAACCGACAAGCCGCCGGTGTGTGGGTAGTGGTAGACCGTCGCAAGCAAAATCTTCATGAAAAACCCTCGCTTCACATAAATTTTTTCTTTAATAGTTCAATATTTTCCAACGCCTCTTGGCGCATCTGGGCCGCATTGCCGGCAACGACCTGGCTCAGTTCGCTGCGGTGAGCAAGCACGTAGCGGGCATTTTCCTTCATCTTCTCTGGATCAAACGCTTCAAGAGGGAAGGAATACTCCCACATGCCGGAGCGCTTTAAGAGGCTTTCCACTTTTTTGTCATAGCTGATGCCGATATGCGGCACATGGGAAAGCGCCGAGAAAATTAACGAATGCAGGCGCAGGCCGATCGTCATTTCGCACTCGCCGATGAAATTCAAGTACTGGTTCGGCGTGAAGTCGCCGCCGAGCAAGTAGCAGTCATCCGCCCGCTTCATCAGCTCCATCACGCGCTGTGAGGCATTCACATCGTGATGGCCCTCCATCGGCACGAACACTGGCGTGATGCCTTCTGTTTCAATCAGCTCATCCAGCACATCCGCCAGCTTGCTGTAATAATCGTCGTGCTCAAACCACGGGCGCGTCGAAACAGCCACCAGCTTTTCTGTGCCGGTGAGCGGCAAGCTCTTCAGGCAGGAATCGTCCGGCTTCTTCTGGAAAGCGAAAACGATATCCGCTGTCACCACTGTTTCCGGGCGCTTGACCCCGAGATTATGCAAGTAGTCCTTCGAATACTGGTCGCGCACCGTCACAAAGTCGGCGCGGTTCGCAAACACCTTCATCAATATCTTTCCCCAAGTCGAAGTCACAGGTCCGATGCCTTGGGAAAAGAACATCACCTTCGCTCCGCACAGCTTAGCTAAAAAAGCGATAAGCAAATAATAAGGAAGCGGTCCGAACAAGAACTTTGTTGGATATGTATCCTGCAGCAAGCCGCCGCCGCCGCTGATTAACAGATCCGCTTCCCGGAGCGCCCGGATCTTGCCTTTGTTGTCATGGCGCCAGCCCCGGTAAACGGTCTTGACGTGATGCTCCTTCGCCGTTTGCTCCGGCGATAAGGAAAACACGGTAATATCTATGTCTTTTATCTCATTTCGCAAATTATCAACAATCGCTTCCAGGATCGCTTCATCACCGGTATTGCCCAATCCATAAAATCCCGAAATCACAACCTTCAAACGGATGTCCTCCTTCAAGTCAAATGCTTAGAAAGCTAAAGATCATTTTATCATTGATACCAAGCACATTCAATGAAATTAGTGCAAGCTGAAAATGAATTTGCTATACTATGGGAAGCAATGAAATTCAATTATACTAGCATAGGATCAACTTCTAAAAAGAACCGGCTCGCTGCCGGGCGGTTTGGATAACTTCTGTTAGAAAGGATTTTTTCACATGCAAAAAATTTGCGTCATTGGTTTAGGATATATTGGTTTGCCGACAGCGGCTATTTTTGCCCGCGCCGGCGTGTCAGTCGTAGGTGTAGACGTAAACAAGCAAGTTGTTGAGCGTTTAAATAAAGGAGAAATCATTATCGAGGAGGTCGGCCTGCCCGAAGTCGTCAAGGAAGTCGTCGAATCCGGCAAGCTGCGCGCCTCCATGGAGCCGGAGGAAGCAGATGCCTTCATCATCTCCGTCCCAACGCCGATTCATGAAGACTGCACGGCGAACGTAGAGTACGTGCGCAGCGCCACGAAAGCGATCGTGCCGTACTTGAAAAAAGGCAACGTGGTCATCGTTGAATCCACGATTCCGCCGCGCACGATGGATGATGTGGTCGCGCCGATCATTGAAGAAGCCGGCTTGAACCCGAAAGAGGACGTGGCCTTGGCTCACTGTCCGGAACGCGTGCTGCCGGGCCGGATTTTGATCGAGCTCGTGGAAAACACACGCATCGTCGGCGGCCTGACGCCGGAAGCAACAGCCAAAGCGGCGGACGTGTACCGCCAAATCGTCACAGGAGACGTCATTGAAACCGAAGCGGTGACAGCGGAAATGTCGAAGCTGATGGAAAACACGTTCCGTGATGTGAACATCGCGCTTGCCAATGAGCTGGCGAAAATCTCCGCCCGCCTTGGCGTGGACGCCCATAAAGTCATTGAGCTGGCGAATAAGCATCCGCGCGTCAACATTCACCAGCCGGGACCGGGCGTCGGCGGACATTGCCTGGCGGTCGATCCGTATTTCATCGTCGAGAAAGCGCCGGAGGAAGCCCGCTTGATCCAGCTTTCCCGCGATATTAACAACTCGATGCCGGACTTTGTCATCGAGCAGATCATTAAGCTCACAGCCGAGCTGAAAGAACCGAAAATCGCTTTGTTCGGCTTAACATATAAAGGAAACATCGACGACGTGCGCGAGAGCCCGGCGATCGAAATCGTCGAGAAAGTGCTCGCGAACCCGCGTTATGACGTCCGCGTCCATGACCCGCACGTCAGAGAAGAGCAAGTGCCGTTCCCGCTCCTTTCCTTTGAAGAAGCGGTCAAAGGAGCCAACCTTGTCGTTGTCCTGGCCGACCACAATGAATTTAAAGCGATCGACCAACAGGCGCTGCTTGCGCAAATGGAAACACCGGTCGTTTTCGATACGAAAAACTGCACGAACCTTAAGCAAGAAGAAGGGCTTACAGTCTACCGCATCGGTGACGTCATCGGCCTGCAAGCCATTGCAGTCAAGCCGATCAATAGCTGAGGGTGCCTGTGATGGATAAAGAACAATATTTAGGCGTCTCTGTGTCGCCTTACACATATGATGAAATTATTGCTGATTTAAAAAAGAGAATCGCTGCCGGCGAGCAATCCACCGTCATCGCGGTCAACCCCGAGAAGGTGATCACCGCCGGGCGCGACCCGCTCGTCAAAGAGCTGATTAACGAGTCCACGTACCAAATCGCTGACGGCATCGGCATGATCATCGCCTCCAAGCTGAAAAAAGGCCAGCTGAAGGAGCGGGTGACCGGCGTCGATATGATGGGCCGTCTGCTGCAATTTGCGGCCGATGAAGGGCACGGCGTCTTTTTCTACGGGGCGAAGGAGGAAGTCGTCCGCACGGCGAAGGAAAAACTGGAGGCGAAGATCCCGAATCTGCGCGTAGCCGGCTATGCGAACGGCTATGTGCAGGATCAGGAAGCGCTCGTCCAGGCGATCCGCGAATCGGGCGCCACGCTTCTCTTTGTCGCGCTCGGCAGCCCGCGCCAGGAGCTGTGGATTAAGGAGAACATGCCGAAGCTTCCGAACGTGAAAGTGTTCCAGGGCGTCGGCGGCAGCTTCGATGTCTACTCCGGCAAGGTGAAGCGCGCCCCGGCCTTTTACCGCAAGTTCGGCCTGGAGTGGCTGTACCGGCTCATGAAGGAACCGAAGCGGCTCAAACGGCAGATGGCGCTGCCGAAGTTTTTGCTGAAAATTTTAATCCAAAAATAATCATCAAGTGCCCGGCTTCCCACCAGGAGAGGCCCGGCACTTTTTTTCAAGAGGCAGGTGTTTCCTATGAAAGTACTTCATTTAATTACCGGCGCCGAAACTGGCGGCTCGCGCAAGCATGTCATTACACTGCTTGAGCAGTTCGACCGCGAGGAGGCGGTGCTTGCGGTCATGCACGAGGGACCGTTTGCTGAGGAGGCGAGGGCGAAAGGCATTCGAACCGAAGTCTTTGCCCAGAGCTCCCGCTATGACCTATCGATCTTGAACAAGCTCGTCCAGTTCATCCGGTCAGAGCACTTCACGATTCTCCATACGCACGGCCCGCGCGCCAACCTGTTCGGCATCTATTTGAAAAAGAAAACCGGCATCTGCTGGGTCACGACCGTCCACAGCGACCCGGCGCTCGATTTCGTCAAATCGGGCATCAAGGGCAAAGTGTTCACCGCCCTCAGCATGTACGCCGTCAAAAAGATGGACGGCTACTTTGCGGTATCGGAGCGCTTTAAGCAAAACCTCATGAACCTGGGCATTGACGGCCGCAAAATCCAGACCGTCTATAACGGCATCCACTTTACAGAAGAAAAGGCCGCACCCGTTCCGCGCCGGGAGCTCGGCGTGGAAGAAGCGGACTTTGTACTGGCGATGGTGGCGCGGCTTCATCCGATCAAAGGCCACACCGTCGTCTTCGAGGCTATGAAGGCGATCGATGAAGCGGAACGCCCGCACTTGCTGCTCGTCGGGGACGGGCCGATCAAGGCGGAGCTGGAGAAGGAAACCGCCCGCCTCGGACTGGACAGCCACGTTCACTTTCTCGGCTTCCGTTCGGACGTGGACCAGATTTACGCCGCCTCCGACCTGGCGCTGCTTGCCTCCTACAGTGAAAGCTTCCCGCTCGCGCTGCTCGAAGCGGCCAACCAGCGCGTGCCGATCGTGACAACCGACGTCGGCGGCGTCAAGGAGCTCGTCGAGGCCGGCTCCACCGGCTGGGTTGTGCCCGTGAAGGACCCGGCCGCCTATGCGGAAGCGCTTCGGCAGGCAATCCGCCGCCGGGAAGAAGGAGAGCTCCAGGAAATGGGCGAAATATTATATCAATATGCCTCCAGCCGCTACTCCCTCGAACAGCTGGAAGAAGCGACACGCGCGCAATATGAGCGGCTCCTCCGCAAGCAAAATTGAAAAAAACGTAACCTGGAAGATACATTTCCAGGTTTTTTTCTGTAGTTTTTTGAAAAACCCCCTCTAAATAAAACGCTTTCATTTCCAGAAATTCAACAACCATAACACAAAGTTGACAAAAATATTGGTAAAAATACTTTCAATTTCCTGCATAGTTGGTATATAATGAGAAAGCTATGGTTTTTCGTACCATGTTTTGTACATTTATCTATGGAAATGTGTAGATTTATGTCAAACTATTTTCATATTTATATTAAATGTAACAACTTTATTAAAATATGGAAATAGCAAAAAAACGGTTGAAAAACAATGGCGCTTTGGTAGAATAAGATTTGAGTTTAAATCTTCCATCTGACGTAAACATTACATATGTTTGTAACATTTGGATCTAAAGATTTCTCGACATTACCCGATGTAATGAACAACTGGTACTATTGCTAGTTGGTTTCATAAATTTAAAGAATACTTTACAAAACAGGAGGAACTATTACATGGCTTACCAACCAAAGTCTTATCGTAAATTTGTTGCGACTGCCGCAACAGCTACTCTAGTAGCAACAGCTGTAACTCCAGCATTTGCTGCAAGTGCAGATGATTTCACAGATGTAGCTCCACGTTATAAAGAAGCAGTAAATTACTTAGTGCAAAATGATATCGCTCAAGGTATCAACCAAAAGCAATTTGGCGTAACTTTAAACATTAAACGTTCAGATGCGGCTGTTATGATCGCTAAAGCCCTTAAATTAGATACTACTAAAGCTCCAGATGCTGGATTCACTGATGTACCACCTCGTGCAGTAGCATCAGTAAATGCGCTTGTAGAAGCTAAAATCCTTAGCGGTAAAACTAGCACAAAATTCGGTGCTGATGATAACTTAACACGCGGCGAAATGGCTCTTATTCTTACTAAAGCATACAAATTAGACGGCGCTGGCGCTGAGCATAAGTTTACAGATGTAGCTCCGCGTTACGAAGATGCAGTTAAAGCTTTAGTGAAAAACGATATTACACAAGGTAAATCTGATACAAAATTCGGAACAGCTGACTCTATCAGCCGTGGCGAATTTGCTATTTTCGTATACAAAGCTGAAACAAAAGACGAGTTAAAAGTAGACACTGTTTCAGTTGCAACAAAAGATGAAGTAACTACAGTTTCTGCAACAGTGAAAAATGCTGCTAAAGATGCAGAAGCAACTGTTGAAATCTTCGCTAATGGCGATACTACAAAGCCAGCTGCAGCTACTCAAAAAGCAAAAGTAGTTGACGGCAAAGTATCTGCTGAGTTCAAAAACCTTCCAGAAGGCAATCACGTAGCTAAAGTAACAGTAGACAAAGCTTCTAAAGAAGCTACATTCACTGTTGAAGCTGCACCTGCTGCGAAAGTAGCAAGTGTAATGGCGATTAATGCTAAAGAAATTAAATTAACTTTCAGCCAAGAGCTTAACGAAGCGGCAGCTGAGAAAGTAGCTAACTACAAAATCTACAAAAACAACGACACTACTGAATTAGCGACAACTGGCTATACTGCTGAGTTAGTTGATGGTAAAACAGTTATTTTAACACTAGACACAGCGTTAAAAAATAACGAAACTTACACAGTTAACGCAAAAGGTTTATTAACGAAAGATTACAAAGAAGTTCAAGAATATAAAGGTACTGCAACAATCTTTGTTGATAAAGAACTACCAACTTTAGCAGAAACTAAAGTAAAAGGTAACCAATTATCATTGAAATTTAATGAGCCAGTAACAATTGCAAACATTAAAGTTGACGGTAATGCTACAGCTGCTGGTCCAGTTTATTCATCTGAAGCTGGAAAATATGAAGTTAAATATACTTTAACAGATGATCAAGCTAAAGAAGGTAGCCATAACGTAGTGCTTTATGGTGTTACAGATACAGCGGGCAACGAAACAGCTCTTATCAACACATCATATAATGTAACTGCTGATAACTCAAAACCTGCAGTTGAGTCTATTGCTTCAGTTGGTACAAAGACATTTGATGTAAAACTTAACACTGCGGTAACTTCATTAGCTGAAGCTAATTTTGTAATTAAAAAAGGAAATTATACATTCCCTACAGACAAATACACAGTTGTTAAATTAACAGATCCTAAAAAACCAAACACATACAGAGTTACATTTAAAACTGAGGCATTAGACGATAAAGCGAATCCACTATATGCATCTAATGAATCAAGCGTATCTTTATCAGTAGAAGTGAAAGATTTCAAAGGAACAAACAACATCTTTGGAACAAACTATTCTGGTTCTGTTACATTAACAAAAGACACTACAGCGCCAATTGTACAATCTGAAGCAATTAACTTTGTTGATGGAAACAACCTAGTTGTTGTATTCAATGAGGAAATTGTAAAAGGCTCTGGTACTGTAACAGTTATTAAAGATGGTATTAAACAAACAGTTAATGGTACATCTGTTGATACTGAAGATAACAAACGTTTAAAAATCGATCTAGGATCTGCGCCAAGCGGTACGTATGAAGTTGTACTTGGTGAAGGTGCAGTTAAAGATATCGATGATAATAAAAATGCTGCTGTAACAACTAAAGTAGTAGCTAAAGCTGACGCTGGTACATTGACACCTGTTGATGCTAATACTACAGTAGCTAAAGTTGACGGCAAAAATGTTATTACAATCAATTATGCAGTTAAAATGGCTGACTCTGCTCGTGACCTAGCTAACTACAAAATTGATGGTGTGCCTTTAAGTGATTCGTTCTATGCTGGAGCAGTAGCTGTGTTTACAGATTCAACTAAACAAACAGTTCAAATCACTTTACCAGCAGGTAAACATGCAGTTCAAAATGAAGATAAGCAAATTGAATTCTCTAAAACGATCAGAGCTAATGACGGTAAAGTAGTTCAAACTAGTGACGAAAAAGTATACAAAGTTACTAAAAAGTTCTTTGATGATAAAGCTCCAACATTAACAAAGGCTGAGTATGTGAAGGATTCTTCATCTGCAAATGCATCAAAAGTTATTAAATTAACTTTTGACGAAAATGTAACTATTGATGGAAACGTGGCTGATGATGTAGTAGTGAAAGTTGGAACTACTAAGATCGAAGGTACAGTTACAAATGGTCAACATACAGATGCAGTTGATAACAAAGAATTACTAGTTGTATTAGCTCAAGAAGTAAATACTTCTCAATCTGGTACAGTAAATGTAATTGCTGAAGGAAAAGACAACCAAACAATGGGAATCTTAGACTTACACACTAACAAAACAGGTGCTAAAGAAGTAACATTAACAGATTCTATCGTTGATTCTGGTATTGTTAATTCAGTTAAAGCAGATGATAAAGCAGCAGCAGACGCTAAAGCTTTAGCAGAAGCAAAAGCAGCTGCAAAAACTAAAATTGAAGCTGCTGAAACAGCAGTTAATGCTTCTAAAACAGTAGCAGATACTAAAGTGAATGAAGCTCAAAAAGCTTTAGATGATGCTTTAGCACTTAACCCTGCTGATCCAAATAAAGCAGCTTTAGAAACAGCAGTTAATGATGCAAAAGCTGTACAAACTCAGGTTGTAGCTGAAGTTCAAAAAGTTACAGATGCAAAAGCAGCGTACGATAAAGCTACTACTGTAGCAGATGTTAGTGCTGAAGTTACAAAAGCTGAAGCAGCAGTAAAAGCAGCAGCAGATCTTGTTAAATAATTAAACGAAGATTGGGGTAATTGGTGTCAGACCCCCACTCCTTTAAAGCAATAAAGTATAGACAGAGAGTCGTTCATTCGGCTCTCTGTTTTTTTATCATCAAATGATTTACTTCTGTTTACAGTCTTTTTCCTTTTCTCTTTGTTATAATAATCAAAAAAGAAAAGGGGAAGAACGAAGGGAGAGACGACAATCGGTGACACAAGGAGTGGAGTCATTTGACAGGGATTGATCAAGAAACGTTGCTGGAGATACGGAAAAGGATGTGTGAGTAATTGGGGCAATTTCGCAGTGATGACAAGCTAGTGACGGTGCGCTTGCAGGAGGTGGAAGAGCGTGTGAAAAGGAATATGAAAAAGTATGAGAAGCAGATTGAGGCCTTTGAGAAAGAGGTGGATCAGAGTGGGTGGAATCGTGGAAGAATGCGGCCAAAAGATCCGACAGAGGCGAAAATATTGAGTCGGTTTAAGCAGAAATGAGTGTATATATACCAAAAAAGGGAGAATCAATATGTCAGCTGCTAAGCAAAATTTTCGGCTAAAGTTAATAGCTAATGCTCGTTCGAAAGTTCGTGAATCGAAATCTGGTGAAACTCAAGTACCACTCCCTCAAGCGATACTAATTGAAAATAAACAAAAAGCCATTGAAAAAAGCATCCAAGAGTGACGAAAAAATACGCACATTGTGATGTGGATTTTAGAGATGTCGCTGATTTGGAATTCGAATAAGTAGATGAGGAGAAAAGATTGCTCGTTTATTAACCAGCAATCTTTTTGATTTAGCTAATGAAGGGGAATAAATGTTTATACTGCGCATCATAAGCCTCTATTTTTAGGAACTCTTCTTCTTTTGTGTCGAGTCTAACAGATAGATCGACGTGTAGTGGGCTGCATAGGCGGACGATCCAGCCTTCTTTGTGATGGCAATATAGTCCGTGGTATTGATAGGGATAGACGCTAGCTAAATACTGCTCTTTCAGTTCGGTCATAACTTCTGCCATGCTGAGATCTCGCGGTAGATGACGCAATGGCACTTCAAAGGTGTGAAGGCCGTTAAAGTGACGTTCGTTCATTCGGCTGTTCTTAATGGGCTGTTTGTCGAGCGCTTTTCTTCGCCAGGCACCAACAGCTTCACGGAGGTGTTTTTTATCTTCTTCTGCTAGAAGAAGCTTTTCTTTCAATTCTTGTAGTTCTGCGTTCAATATGTTGTTTTCTGCTTTCAGTGCTTCGAGTGTATCTTGCCAAACATTCATGATTGGTCCTCCTTTTTCCCAAGGTATATAGTTGTTACTTCATCACGTCCGTGTCCAAGTAATGCCGCTGTTTGTAAGCGAGCGGTCTGGAAGGAAAGTCCTTGTTTGATTCGCTTTTCGTATTCTCGTCTAGCAAAGGTATGACGCAAGCCATGGAATGTAATCCTTGGTCGCATTTCATCAATGTCAAATGATTGTTGGTAGGGATTATCGTTTGTTAAAACGTTCTCCATAAAGCTGGTTCGATGGTTCGCAATCCAATTTTGAATTGATTTCATTGCTTGATCATGTGTCCAACCGTGCCAACCAAAAAAGATCGTATCGGTCGTTGAGGGAGTGGCTAAAATCGTTTGGAAAATGGATCGTGCGCCATTATTTAGTGGAATATCTCTTGGGATACCGCCTTTCGTGTTTACAAGACGGAGAGATTCAGTGTTTATAGCTTTTTTCAGCTGGGTACGGCGCAGTGCTGTCACTTCTTCAATTCGTGTTCCTAAAAATTCGGTAATGGTAATGGCCCAAAATATATGGACTCGATCCATTTCTTTAGCTAGCTGCTTGGCTCTAGCTATTTCTTCAGATGTCCATGCTCGATCAACTCCTCGTGTTCTTCGTTTTTTAAGGTTAAATTTAGAATTATCACTAGTTAGCATGTTACGGCTGTTTGATACAAGTGAGTGCAGTTTGCGAATAGCTGCTAGGTCAGTTTTAATCGCAGCACTTGATATTCCTGCTTTCACGGATTCTATCACAAAAGATTCAAGGTGCTTGTCTGATATGTTACGGAAATTTTGAGATTTATAATGAATCGCTAAATGTTTACAGAATTCGTAAATCCCCGCACGGTACCTCGCCGTTCCTCTTTTAGATTGATGGTGTTTCTTAAAATGGAGCAATCGTTCCGCTTGTTTTTTTAGGTTCTCGTACACTTTTTTCTCTTTTTCAGTCAGTGTCCAGTCTCTTCGTTTCGTCAATGATCTTTCACCTCCCTTCAAGCATATAAGCGAAATGGGCATAATTCTCCCAATAGTACTAAGTATGGTTTCACACCTATTACACTATATAAATTCTTCTCCAAGCCGATAGTACTAAGAATAAAGTGAAGTGTCTCACTCTTCCAAGGGAGAAGATAGAATAAATGATTCGTTAAGAAATAGTAGCTGATTCCCAATTTGGGTAGCGTATTTAGCGCTTCAGCGAGCACGTATCAGTCTTACTGATGCCGCTTATACGGCGTCGTGCGTGCAAATCTTTTTGCAGAGGGGCGCACTACTTCTCTCTCTGCTTCTGGCTTCAACAATTAAACCAATTTTCCAATCATCGCAGTTTGCGCTTGACCTATTTCTAAACCGCTGGTCCTGGCGATCGGCTCTTTTCAGCTGCCTGCACTCTGGTTCTTTTCGGTCGACGTGCAACAGCATGTCCGACTCGTTTCTCCGGCATAGTCCTCAAATGGAGAAAACACTCTATATCAAAGCTGACATAAAAAAGGGACAGTGTACTCAGCTTTTGTACGTTCTGTCCGGATCTTTCGCATATTGGATTGTTAATAAACACAAAAAAGCCCCTCAGATGGATTTTTTAAGCAACGCCAAATAAAACGTTGTTTCAAATCACCCGAGGGGCATGTTGTTGTTAGTTTGGTTAAAAAAAGAAAAAAAGTAAACAGATATAGTCACAGTATACGATAGAGCATCGCACTTGTAAAGAAATGAAAATGTCGTGACAGTAGGTGACGACTAATGACAATATATGTGACGATTGATTTCCAAAGAAACGTTGGTATAGCAAGGTTTGTGACAATATGACAACTTTATTATTAACAATATATACATATATATGTATATATAAAGAGTAGGTGACAAATAGCGTCACAATCGTCACAGGTGTCACAAAGTGCATTAAATCAAAGTTTCTGAGAAGATGAAGTGTCACCGGATTTTATAGAAAGTGACACTTTTTCTGAAGTGAACTATTAAAACAAATTTCAATTTTTTAGAACACACACGACCAAATATCAATATCTCTCCCTAAAGTAGTGATTAATTAAACGGTTCGATAAAGCATTTTCCTGACTCAGCATATATAACAACACCTATGATATCAATTGATTTATTATCAACAAATCTTAATGGGTATTTAGGATTACTAGGTCTTACTATATATCCTCCTGAAAATTCCAAATCCTGTTGTAGCCGTGTTATAATGGCTGGTTGATTATTGATGGACACAACTAGCAAATCTGTTTCATCCCAATCATCGGTCTTCACTGCAACTACTGTATCTCCATGAGTTATATTATCAAGACTCATGCTATCATCATAAACCTTTAAGGCAAATCCATTTACCCCACGAACTAATACTCTGTCAACGTAATATTCTCCTATAATATCATTATCATAAAAAGTTGCACCTGGATATATTTTATCCAAAAGAGGTATTGGTCTATAGACGTTAAATAATGCCTTCTCTGGTGGGGTTGATAGTTCCTTCCAATAAGTTTCTAGAAAAAATTTTTTTGTTTTTCCATCGGATTGGTATTCAAAATCAGGTATATCATCTTTATTAATATAAACGTCAGATAAAAAATCCTTAAAATGATCAGGGATATCTTGATGAAAAGAAGCCATTATTAAAGCTTTTGGATCGTTACCCGTCACTTTTGCTAAAGCAGCACAAATATATGGATCAGGAGGATCTGCCTTATCATTTTGTAGGTTACTGAGATAGGATTTTGACATTGAGTAGCCCATCTCCTTTATGTCTTCAACAATCGTATTTAATGATAAACCACTAGACTTTATATATTGTTTTAAAAGAGATGCAAATTCTCTCATTGACAATACCTCCTTTTATAGTTGACAAAAAAAACAAACAAATATAACATGTGGTTGTGGAGGTGTTTTTATAAAAAAACGATTTTTTTGTTTTTGTTAGGTATTTTTATTTATTTGTTTTTGATAAAAAACAAAAAAGGGGGGACATCCATGAAAAATTTAATAATCAAACAAAAGATTCGTGAAGAAAAAATTTTCACATATGAAGTAGCAGACGAGTTGCAAATTCATGAAAACACACTCTATCGTCTTTTTCGAAAACCACTTTCTACAGAAGACGAACAGCGCATCATGCAAGCCATTGAACAGGTTAAGTTAAAAAAGGAGCGTAATCAGCATGTACGATGAGACGATTCAACATGCACTTGCTTATCATCGTAGAGGTTTTACTGTCATGCCTCTCGAAGGGAAGCGTCCTATTTTAAAAGGATGGACAAGTCGTTTTCACTTACAACCTTTAACAGAACAAGAAATTCAATTCGGTATAATTAACGAAAATGGCCAACGAATTAGCTTTGCTCATAAAAATCTTGGAATTTTAACAGGCCATATCTCAAATTGCATTGTCATTGATGTCGATGACGAAGAAGCGTTGAAACAACTAGAATTTTTAGGACCACTTCCACGATCATGGACCGTAAAAACAAACCGCGGTTATCATTTTTATTACATGTATCATCCAGGTGTATCATCTTGCACACCGTTTGAAAAAACTGATATTTTGTCAGATAAAAAGCAGGTTGTAGCGCCACCATCCATTCATCCTAGTGGACATAAATATAAATGGGTTATTTCACCACATGATACTGAGTTGGCTCCATTTCCAGAGTGGCTCATTCCCTATATGGAAAAAAAGCGATCCTGCCAGATCGCTTCAACTGAAAAGAAGTCTCCTTCCAAAAAGACTTTGAATTCATTATATAAAAAGATGGGTAGAAAGAAAAGCACAGAGGTAGAAACGATCATACAGACTGTAGACTGGATTGAATTCTATCGTCGCTTTGTCGAGAATATGAAAGGAAACGGAGAGTGGCTTAGTACTACTTGTCCGTTCCATGACGATGAAAATAATTCTTTCTCTTTTCACATTCACACTGGCGGTTGGACATGTTTTGCAGGATGCGGAAGTGGTAACGGCATTCAAGCGATACAGAGATTATATAAAGTCTCATTTCATCAAGCACTGAAAATTGCTAGTGGGGAAGACGTATATGTCTAAACGTAAAGCAGGCGATGTGAAGCGGGTGGAAGAATTAGACGTAAAAGAGCGCATTAAAGCAAAATATGAAAATAAAGAGATTTCTCAGACGAAGGCATTAATCGATCTTGTCTATGCATCAGCAGAAGAATTCTTTAAAACGGATCTTGGTATAGTAGCAACGATTACGATAAACGGAATACAGCGAAATGTATTGTTGGAAGAGCCACTATTCAAACAGTGGATGATCAATGAGTATTATCAACACTTTCATGACAGCCCAAGGTCTTCTGCTGTAAAAGAAGCGCACGCTACGCTTCAGTCTATTGAAGAGATAAATAATGTGATCTGGAAAGAAATTTTTATAAGAGTGGCTCATGATGATGAAGGAAAAGTGTACGTTGACTCTGGGAATGAAGCTTTTGATGTTATAGAAGTGTCAAAAACCGGTTGGCAGATTGTGAAGGGGGCACCGGTCAAGTTTATTCGTTCAAAAACAATGCGAAGCTTACCTTCCCCACAGTCGCGTGGAGAATTAGATGAACTCAAACAAATTTTTCAATTTAAAGAGGAGCAGTTCATTTTGTGGCTGGCGTTTGTCATCGGATGCTTTAACCCTCGTGGACCATACCCTTTGTTAGTTTTAAATGGAGCTCAAGGGGCTGGGAAAACGATAGTAAGCGAAATAACTAAATCAGTTATTGATCCTGGGTATGCGACGTTGCGTACACTGCCAGAAAATGAAGAAGATTTACTCGTCATGGCACAAAAGAATTGGCTGCTAGCATTTGATAATATTTCAAAAATATCAGAGCATATGTCAGATGCCCTTTGTAAATTGTCAACCGGCGGTGGGTTATCTCGTCGACAATTGTATACGAATGATGAAGAATCTGTTTTAAAAGCTATGAAGCCCGTCATTCTAAACGGCATCGAGAATATTACGAAACGTTACGATTTAGCAGATCGCTCCATTGTCCTAACTTTGCCGATGATTATGTCTGAAAATCGTCGAACAAAAGAAGAGATTTGGAGAGATTTTGAAAAAATAAAAGGACCAATTATGGGACTAATTTATGATGCAGTGAGTATGGCATTGAAAAATTACAATATGATTCATCTGCCTCAAAAGCCCCGAATGGCTGACTTTGCAAAATGGATCACGGCTGCTGAGCCGGCTCTTGGGTTTGATAATGGTACGTTTCTTACAGCATTTAATAATAATCGACGCTTAGTAGCTGAAGAAGCAAGCGAGTATGATTGGCTATTATCGGCTGTGATTGAAATGATGAAAAAACATGATTGTGTGTCAGCACCAGCTTCAGAGATGTTGAAGCTTTTAAGAAAAACAATATCTGCACAAGAGATTTTGGGAGACGAGTGGATTTCTGCCTACAAGTTAAAGTCTGCCATTACGCGAATTGAAGGAGCATTACTCGAGAATAAAATTCAATATGAATATATTCGTACGCGTGACGCTCGTCTTCATACTTTTACTAAACTGTAAATTTATTTACCCCCCTTTCTTTCAATAAAAAAGAAAGAAAGGGTAATTCTATAATTTTGAAAGGGTGTACTTTATGAATTCGGTGAATTTAACTGGGGATCGAAATTGGGACACAATGATGCACTTATTTTTAGAGCATCCAAAACTGTCCAAATATTTAGATTGTGTAGATCAAGAAAACGGCTATATTGAGAAAGAAAAACTGAAAAAGCTATCGGCACCGTGGTCAACATCTGAAAAGTTTGTATTAGATTTTGCGCTTCATTTATACGATGCAGATCATCATGTAAATCTTCATCAGATCGATTATTTAGACGTGCACAATCGAGCGCTCATTTTTGGTGCTTTTGGTTACAGATTCCAGTGTCGTCATTTATCTTCTTGAAGGGAATGAGTGAAATGTTATTTGAAGAAGCACAAACAGCCTATTTGACTTACTTGAAAATGAATGAATATAGTTCCGAAACAATAAAAGGATATACAAAAGATTTAAATTCTCTCAATCGATTTCTTCAGGGACATCTAAATGGTCTAGTGTACCTCGATGATGTTACTCGTGATGACCTTGAAGAATACTTAATCTATTTAGCTGAAGAACGAAATTTGCAACCGAGAAGTCGAAATCGCTATTTAGCTAGTGTAAGTTCGCTATTTAATTATGCATTAAAAAAAGGATGGATCGAACGAAATCCTGCAGCAACAATTGATAGCGCTAAAGTGATTGAAAAACAAAAGGTTTCTCTTACTGAAAAAGAAATAGAAGAACTACTTGGTACTATTAAACATCCTATTATTCATACATCGATTATTTTTATGTTGAAAACAGGGTTGCGGATCAATGAAACTGTTGAATTGAAAATGGAGCATGTTGATTTTGAGAATGGTTTAATATACGTCGTAAATGGAAAAGGAAAGAAAAATCGAACGGTGCCAATGGCAGCATCTTTACGACCGTATTTATTAGAATATCTTGAAACGGAAAGAGACTCTGACTCTCCTTACTTTTTCGCTACTAAAAAAACAGGCAGATTATCTGGCCAATATGTAAATATGCAATTGCGAAAGGCAGCAAAGAAACTTAGATGGACCAAGAAAGTAACTAATCATACATTACGTCGAAGTTTTGCTACAAACTTATTGAGTAAAGGAACGAATGTAGTTACCATACAGCACTTATTAGGCCATGCTTCATTGAAAACTACCAGCATTTATCTGAATGTTCAAACAGATGATTTAAGAGAAGCCGTTAATCAATTGTAAAGAAAGGAGTGTAATTTACTATGTTAGCTGAACTACAGAAAGAAGATCGAACAAATTACATTTTACAATCACTGAACGCTGGTATTAGCAGAGAGGAGTTAGCAATAGGACTAAATCATAGTGATTATCGTTCGTTAGACATGTATATGCGTCGGCACGGTTATACGTGGGATAAAGAGGTTCAAAATTATGTACCAAAAGAAAAGAAAATATCTCAAGAACAAGTAAATGGCTCAATTGTTCACCCTGGGAAAATCAATCAAATAATCGCCCTATTTGAAGCAGGGCATGATGCCAAGGAAGTGGCCAAAAAGCTTCTGTTTCCGAATCATCGATCCTTGGCAGATTATATGAAGGAGAAGCATTATGAATGGGATAACAAGATTAGAAATTACGTCCCAATGGCCCATGCAGAATCGAAAGAACTACAAGAACAGAAGAATAATGAGGTGATTGAAGAACAGGTATCCGACTCATTTATTAATCAAATCCCACGGTATCTTATTCCAGGAATCGCCCAAAACAAAAATGTTCAGCTAAGTCATTTATTAAATCAACTGGTTCTTGATTTTTCCTATGAGAATAATATTACGCAACGCCAAATATTCGAATCGGCCATTCTAGAGTTTTTAATGAAGCACGGCTATCGTCATGAAGTAAAAGCTCTGTTTCAAAAATAATGAATGTATCTATTCGTAGAATGTCAATACTGCGAACAATACAAGAATAATAGTCTTGTTACTGTTCGCAGTACGATATAAAAAGATAAATGGCTAGTTCGCAGTACGAAAAAAAGAAGGTGGTATGGTGAATGTTATTGATGCTTATATTTTTCACCTGAAAGAAGAGGGAAAAGATGACAAGACTGTTCAATCCTATCATCATGTAATTAGAGAATATTGCAGCTGGAGTGGTAACGAGGCATCAATCACTGACGCACGCCCAATTGACGTAAAAGAATATATTTCTTTTCTTCGACATGATAAAAGGTTAAACCCAGCAACAGTCAATAAGTATATCACAGCATTGAATTCTTTTTTCCTCTTTTTAGAGGAAGCTGGCTATATAAAAGAAAATCCTATGACTCGTATAAAGCGCGTGGCGATTGCTGATAGCGATAGTGGTGAGCCGAAGTGGTTAACGTCAGCCGAGCAAGAACGTTTTATTAGCTATGCTGAACTTGAGCCCAGTGATTGGTTACGTACAAGAAATCTAGCGATCATTGATTTAATGTTATACGTGGGGCTACGTGTGCAAGAAGTAGTTGATCTTGCGGTTGTGGATATTTCACTGACTGGCAAAGATGTAAAGGTTATTGTGCGGGATGGAAAAAAAGGGAAGTATGCGGTTGTTACACTTGTTCATAAATATTCTCGTAACTTGAAGCAGTGGCTAAAGTTGCGCGGTGAATGTGAAAAAGCTTCCCATCGTAACTCCCCTTGGTTATTTGTATCTGAGCGATCGGAGCAAATAACGACTCGAGGAATCCAAAAATTTATGAAAAAGTACGGTGACCTAGCTGGGATGGAAGGGATCACACCGCACAGACTTAGACATAGCTTTTGCAAAAATCTTGCTTTGAATGATACACCAATCGAAATCATTCGTCGGCTTGCTCGACATGAAAGTATTAATACGACAGCGATTTATGTAGATCCGTCTCATGAAGAGTTGATTAAGTCGTTGAGAAGAATGTAAACAGGGGCTTGGTTTGGAATGAAATTTTAAGGGAGATGAAGGACTGTCTAATGGTAATGATTAAAGAGGCTTATATAAAAGGCACTTTGACTACGGTTAGTGTTGGAGAAGCTGAGAGAAAAAAGCTCAATCATCTGTCCTATTCATGTGTACATTGTGGAGTTGATTTGAAATTTGTAGGAAGTACTACAAGAAAAGATGGTACACCGGTATCTGGTCATTTTAAAATGAAATCTCATTTGGAGCCACATAAAGAACATTGTGTTTATGATGTGTTATCTGAATTAAAACGAATAGCAAATAAGTCTGATGGAACGTTAAAATTGCTTGATGAAAAGATGTATAAATTTAATATCGGCATTCCTTTAGCAAACATTAAACCGCAGAATAACCAACCTAAAAAATCAAGTCGACCTTATGTAGCGAATAAGGACCATTTAAAAGCTACCGATAATAGTGGCAGCATACGGACATTAAGAAAACTTATGGCGTTGCGAGCAATTTTAAATGATCAAAAAGAATTGTCTCAAATGATTACGCTTGAATGTAAGGGGAGCATTATTAAATGGGGTGATTTCTATTATGTACGAGACAGATACTATAAATGCTTCCAAAAACATAAGAAAAATAATGGTTATCCAATCTGTATCCAGGGAACGTTTGAACTGAAGGATTTAAGGGCTAAGTATGGTTATTATGTATTGGAGTTTAACTCTGCTTTTCTACCTAAAAATAACAATGATGAGGTACTGCGGAAACCTACAGTTTCGTATACAATTCATGATCAAAAGATCATTGATATTATTAAAGAGAAGCAAGAACAAGGCAAAAAAGAGATGGTTGTATATTCTATGATTAGATGCCAATCAAAGTTTGTAAATAACAAAAAGCCACTCGAATATTTAAATATTTATGGAACTATTGATCATCGTAATCAGTTTATTTTTATCTAAAATCAAAACCTACAGTTTTTAATACGTAAAGGATCCTTGTTTTTAATCGCAAGGATCCTTATTTTGTTCACGGCGAAAAATAGAGAATTAAGCTGTAGTGCATTCGCTCTAATAGGTTACCTACTTCTCTTTTTTTTAAAGTGTGCGAAGCTAATGAGTGAATATGCGAAGCTGGTGTCTTTAATACGCTTCATTGCCGCTTTACTTGCGTCAAATTGTGCGAAGCAGTTGCGTGTATGTACGAAGCTAGTGTTTCTAATCCGTTTGATTGCCGCGTTAGTTGCGTCAAATTGTGCGAAGTAGCTTCGTGTGTATGCGAAGCTTGATGATGATAGTCCATTTATTGGTCCTAATATTGGTCTTTTCTTCGGTCATGAGATTTTGCTTGTATTAACATCTATTAGGTGAGCTTATAAAAGCAAAAAGGACCATTTAGGACTAATAATAGTTCATTTATTGGTCCCGATATTGGTCTTTTTCTTTGGTCGTGAGATTTTGCTTGTATTAATGGCTATTAGGCGGGCCTATAAAAGTAAAAAGGACCATTTAGGACTAATAATAGTTCATTTATTGGTCCCATATTGGTCTTTTCTTTGGTTGTGAAACGTTTGTATTAACGTTTATTAGGTGGATTATAAAAGTAAAAGGAACGATTAAAGACTAATAATAGTCCATTACTGCTCTTTTTGTTTGTTAAGAGATGCTTGTATTGATGTTTTTAATGGAATATGTTGTCTAGTATTGTTTAATTGAAGGATATTAAGGAGAAAATGATTAATATGTTATCCGCTTGTGATATGCTCTTATTAAACAGTTCTGCTGTAATAATTGCAGGAGGGGGAAAGTATGAGCTTTTCTAAATATGATACTACACTAACAATGGACTTCTTATTAACGACCAATGAAAACCAATTTTTTGATCGTAAGTCAGCAGGAATTAAAATAAATAAACTAGCTGAAGCGATTGTGGGATTTGCTAATGCTGACGGTGGATTAATTGCTGTGGGTATTGAAGATGGAAAAATCCAAGGTGTTCTCTCTCAAGGAAACACAAAAGTTAATGATATTATTCAGTGTGGTTTTGAAAAGTGTTTTCCATCTGTGAACTATAAATACGAGAACATTGAAGTCATGAAAAACAATGGAAAAAAAGATGAAATTATCTTACTTCACATAGACCCAAGTATTGATAAAGTCCATAAAACTGAAGCAGATGAGGTGTTCTTAAGAGTAGGCGATGAAACAAAAAAGCTGACTTTTGAACAAAGGATAGATATTGAATATGACAAGGGTAGTCGCTTGTATGAAGAGCGGATTGCTGAAAATTGCAGGTTAGATGATCTTGATCATGATGTCTTAAATAAATATAGGAGTTTGTTAAATTTTACAGGAACTTTTGAAGAGCTTCTTTTAGCAAGAGGGTTTGTAAGAAGAGTAAATAATGAAGTACAAGTAACTGTTGGTGGTGCTTTAATGTTTGCAAAGTTCCCAACGGCCTTTGTTCCGAGCGCAAAATTAAGATTTTTTCGCTATGATGGAACAAAAGCTGAAGTGGGAACATCGATGAACATTTCTAAACAAAAAGTGTTTGAGGCTCCGATACCTAAGTTAATTGATGAATCAAAAGAATTTATTGATACACAGTTGAGGGAGTTCACTGCTCTAGATACTAATACTGGAAAATTCATTACAGTTCCTGAATATCCTCCTTTTGCTTGGCAAGAAGGAGTTATTAATGCTATTACTCATCGAGCTTACAATATACACGGTGATGATATTAAGATATTTATGTTCGATGATAGGCTAGAAATCCACAGTCCAGGTCAACTTCCCAATATAGTGAGCGTTGAGAATATCAAATTTACACGCTACTCAAGGAACCCTAAAATAGCCCGTGCATTAACTGAGTTTGGATGGGTACGGGAGCTGAATGAAGGTGTTAAACGGATTTATCGAGATATGGAGCAATTTTTTTTAGAGCCGCCTTTATATGCTGAGACCAATACCTCAGTAATTCTTACTCTTAAAAATAATATTGTAATGCGTAGAAGAAGAAGGGAAGAACGAATTTCTACGATTTTAAATAGGAATTGGAAAAGTCTAACTGATGATGAAAAAGTAGCTTTAGAACTGGCTTACGAAAAGGATAAGTTAAAAACAAAACAACTTGCTGAAGCTCTAGGGAAAAGTCCGCAGTATGCTCGTAAAATTCTTAAGTTGTTAGAGGAGAAAGAACTTATTAAGAAGATAGCTTCCTCAAACCGAGATCCTAATTTACATTATATATTGAATAGTGGAGAAGAGTCTTCCAATTAAAAGGTAAAATGTTGATAACCATTGACAAAGTATAGCAACTTGACGTAAGTAACATGAAGCTTGACGCGAAAAGATGAAGTAAAACGTTGATATAAGGGATAGAACTGCGCATAGCTTGACGTAAGCAACGTGAAGCTTGACGCGAAAAGATGAAGTAGAACGCTGATATAAGGGATAGAACTGCGCATAGCTTGACGTAAGCAACGTGAAGCTTGACGTGAAAAGATGAAGTAAAACGTTGATATAAGGGATAGAACTGCGCATAGCTTGACGTAAGCAACGTGAAGCTTGACGCGAAAAGATGAAGTAAAACGTTGATGTAAGGGATAGAATTGCGTATAGCTTGACGTAAGCAACGTGAAGCTTGACGCGAAAAGATGAAGTAAAACGTTGATATAAGGGATAGAACTGCGCATAGCTTGACGTAAGCAACGTGAAGCTTGACGCGAAAAGATGAAGTAAAACGTTGATGTAGTAAGGGATAGAACTGCGCATAGCTTGACATAAGCAACGTGAAGCTTGACGCGAAAAGATGAAGTAAAACGCTGATATAAGGGATAGAACTGCGCATAGCTTGATGGAAAATATGTGCAGCTAGCTCCACTAGTTATAGGTAAAATTAAAGACATTAAGGTGGTCTATTCTTAAGAGATATAATAATGACGTTTCTTGCACAAGTTGGTTAATAATTAAAAATATCTTTTAGTTATCTATTCTAAGAGTACCCCTTTTTGAAATCGTTGATATACAAATTTTATTTGTGCAATGATCTTGCAAGCTATCTAAAAGGAAGCTTTATAAAATATTGATTTCTGGGTTTTATTCAATCAAGAACAAACTAGCATCAGGATGTTAGCTTTCTCAAGAATAATGGCGATTAACGGAAAGCAAGTTGAAATTCAGTTTAACAAAGCTGTTAAAAAATCTACTGTAATTGATAGTAACGACAATTTAATCAACGTTACATTTAATTCTTTAGATAGTAAACAAGTTACAGGTTTAAAAGCCGTTCTAAGTGAAGACGGAAAAACAGTAACAGTTACTACAGCTGATCTTTTCGAAGGTCGTTATGATGTAAATATTAAAGATGTGTCCACAACTAAGGACGAAAAAGTAGCTGAGTTTAAAGAAGTTGTTACATTTGGTAAAGATGTAACTGCTCCTGCAATTGCTTCAGTAGAAAAGAAAAATGCTATGGAAACAGTTGTTACATTCTCTGAACCATTAGCATCAGCAGGTGCTTGGACATTTAAACTTGCTAATGGAAACGATGCAAATGACAAAGTTTCTGTATCAGCTTTAAGTGCTGATAAGAAATCAGTAACGCTCACAGTTACTGATGCTGAATTGGCTGCTGGAACAGAGATTGTGGCAACAGTAGTTGGCGCAAAAGATGCTGCTGATAACTTAATCAATCCAAACCCAACAACAGTTAAGTTCACAAAAGGTGCAAAAGATGGTGTGGCTCCTACAGTTTCATCCGTTACAGCACTAGGACTTGATAAGTTTGAAATCAAATTTAGCGAAGAAATTCAAACATTATCAAAAGATGCAATCAAAGTTGATGGTACTCCAGCTACAAATGTTGAGCAAGATAAAACTGACAAAACTAAGTACACAGTTACAATTGGGGCAGTTACAGCTGGACTGCACACAGTAACAATTGATGAAAACGCAGTAACAGATCTTTCTGGTGAAAAATTAGCTGCTTACTCTAAAGTTGTAAACTTTGCTAAGGATACTGTAGCTCCTAAACTTGTAAAATCTGAAATTCAAAAGAATAGTGCCGGAAAAGAAATGTTGGTACTTACTTTTGATGAAGAAGTGAAAGAACCAACTCAAGTTGCAGCATTAAATGCTATTCAAAAAGATAAAGATCTAGTTACTACTACTGGAACTATTGACCTCTCTGGCCTAAAATCAGTAGAAGGAAATAGCAAACAATTGTTTATTTTACTAGATGCTGCTAAGTTTAACACTGCGGCATTGAAAAACGGTGCAACATACACTGTTGATTTAGAAAAAATCACAGATACTACAGATAATGAGTTAGCTAAAACTCAAATTAAATTTGCTCGTGGTGGAGATACACCTGAACAAAGCAAACCTGTAGTAGATTCCGTATTGCCTGTGGTTGGTAATAACAATGCTGTAGAAGTTACTTTTGATAAAGAAGTAGATGGCGCTACTGCAACAGATGTTAAGAATTACAATATCTCTGGCGCAGTAATCGAAGAAGCAATTCTTAGCCCTGTAGATGCCGGCAAACAAAAAGTTACATTGAAATTAAAAGAAGATTCAAATCTATTATCTGGAGATCGTGCAGTTATAATTAGCGGAGTTAAAGCTAAAGTTGGACTTGTAATGGATCAATACAAGGGTATTGTGAAATTAAATGAAAACGTAGCACCAACAATCACAAGTGCACAATTGACAGGTAAAGACGAAATTACTTTAACATTTAGCGAAAAAGTTTATGATACAACAACAACTGCTGATGAAGATTTCAATTTATTTGTTGGAAATGCTACATCGAAGTCTACTAAGACTCTAGCAGTTGAATCAGTAGCTATGGACAGTGCTAAGAATACATTAAAACTAACTGTGTCTGAAGCGATCACACCTGATGAACTTTCTCAAGGTTTAACAGTTAAATCTGCTTCAACTGTTGATGTTAAAGATACTGCTGGAAATAAAGTTAAAACTCCTGTAAGTGTAAAGGTTGCTCAGTAATAAAATAAAGCACTTTTGAGAGTTTAGAGTTACTTAGTAAAAGACCCGTTTTCACATTTAGTGAAAGCGGGTCTTTTCTTGTTCCGTGATGTTTTGTTGGACAATTGGAATCAGTCTCTCACTACATTAAAGCAATAAAACAAAAGGCCAAGGGTTTCGACTCTCGTTCTTTGAAGAAAACAGCCAACTGTCTATAAAAAGATGATTGGCTGTTTTTTGTTAGAGGCGTTAGATGTCTGGCGCGGTTGAAGGACTGATTGGATAGAGGAAAGTTATGTGGAGATAAAGACCTCTATGGGTTTTTTCCTTTTAGATGTTCATAGATTTAATCTCTACAAGTATATAAAGTGGATGAACGGTTTGACACTCCCTTTCTTAAAGGGAGTGTTTGATATGAGGATGTATGAAGCAATGAATAAGCTATTTCAATTTAACCTCATTCTAGTGACAGTGCTAATAGCTATAGTGGGAGTTGTTGCACTCGTCACCAATAGAAAAAAAGAAGTAACTTTCCTCTGCTCTCGACTACAGAATGCAGGAGAGTTACTTCTCCTGAGTGTTCTCAGCACACGGTCGTTTTTTATCATATAAAATCATTTATATGTTAGTCTGTCTCAGGCGACAATCGGTTCCATCCTCCAAGTCTCTTCTTTCAACCAAGCCAACAAGCCGGCGCTCCTCGTTCCAAGACGGAACGAGGAGCGCCGGCTCTTTTGTTGTCCGGTGAAATTGGTGAATGCGCTTGTTTCTGTCATTGCTTCTCTTCCATAGCGAGTCAAGCGTTCGGCTGTTTCGGGAGATAGAAGAGAATCACGGTGCCTTGCCCCGGCTGGCTGCTGATGTCTAGTCCTTGGCCGTACAGCTGCTTTAAGCGCCGGTTGGTGTTATAAAGACCGACGCCATGACCTTGTTTGGACGGGGTGGCCAAGGCCTGGCGGATGGTTTCTTCGTCCATGCCGACGCCGTCGTCGATAATGGCTGCTTCGATTTGCTCTCCTTGGTCTGTCAGCCGGATGCGGGCGGTTCCGCCTTCGATGCGTTTAAGAATGCCGTGCCGGATGGCGTTTTCGACTAACGGCTGGATGGAGAGCGGCGGGATGCTGATTTTGATGGCCGGATCGATGTCCCAGATGATGGCCAGGCGTTTGCCGAAGCGTTCTTTCTCAATGAACAGGTACGACCGGAGAAGCTCCAATTCGTGTTCGAGCGGCACGAGCCGCTCTAAGTTTTTCGAGGTGAAGCTTCGTTGCAGGTAATTCCCGAATTCTTCTAAGAGATGGGTCATCCTGGCGGGATCGATTTCCCCTAATGAAGCGATCGTGTTCAATGTATTAAATAAAAAGTGCGGCTGAATTTGCGCCTGGAGCCATCCTGCCTCCAGCCGGAGCTGCTTGTTTACAGCCCGTTTTAAATTAGTGAGTGTATCGACGCGGACTTTCAGTTCCACGCCTTCGATCGGTTTATTGATGTAATCGTTCGCTCCCGACAGGAAGGCGGCAATGATGTCTTCCGGCTGGCTTCTTGCCGTCAGCAGCAGAACCGGCAATTCTGCGATGGAAAAGGACTCGCGGATCGTCCGGGTGAGCTCATACCCAGACATTTCCGGCATGACCGTGTCGATAATCACGGCGTCCCATTCGTTGGTCTTGAGCATCGCCAGTGCTTGTGGCCCGTCCGCAGCTGTGGCAATGCAGTAAGGGGCGGTGGAAAAAATGCTTTCCAGCGCTTTTAAGTTCACTGGGTCATCATCGACAGCGAGCAGACGGATCGGGTCGATCGCGGACGGCTGCTCGTCGGCCGTCAAAAAGCTGTCACTTTCAAAGGCTACCTCCTGTTGCGGCTCGCGGCTTGCGGCTGTTTCCGGCTGGGTGTTAGGACCAGCTGTTGGAAGCGTGAATACAAAGACGGCTCCTTCATTAGGATGGGCGTGTATTCTCAATGTCCCGCCATGGAGTTCCACGAGCTGGCGGCAAATCGTCAGCTCCAATCCGAAACCGCCAGGCTCCGCCGATTGTTCCTCAAAGTCAACTCCTTTGCGTCGAAAGCGTTCTTCTATGCCGCTTCCGGCTACGGAAATTTCGGCCCAGCCGTCTTTGCTGGCGGCATAGACAGCGGCTTCTCCGGTCTCGGAATGCTTGAGAGCTGTGTGCAGAAGGTTAAACAGGATTTGCGTCAGCCGCTCTTCATCCGCCCGCACCAGCGGGAAGCCGGCCGGGATGCGATGAGTGAGTTTGATCGCTTTCCCTCCCGCCATGTAGCGAAGCATATCAAACACCGCTGCCGCTGCTGCTTGAACAGATACCTCCTTCTGGTAAAGGGTCAGGCGGTTTTCCTTCAATCTCTCCAAATCGACCAGATCGCTGAGCTGGGCAAACATGCCTTGCCCGATGGTCTGCATGAAGTCAAGGTCGCCTGCGCTTGCTTTGTCCAGCTTGCTTTTTTCTCGTTCCTTCACTGCCCGGGCAATGTGCAGCATGCTGTTCAGCGGCTGTTGCACTTCGCGGGCAACCGTGGCGAGAAATTGGTCTTTCAGCTGGTCGGCTTCCCGCAGCTCGCTCGCCAGCTGCTGTGACTGATCGAGGAGGCGGAAGTATTTTTTGAACCAGTACGCAGCAAAGAAAGTCAACGAAATGACAAGGTCGATCGGATAAGAAAGGATATCGAGAGCCAGCTTTTTCGTAATGAGCAGCCAGACGAGGCTATTCACCGCGGCGATGATGGAGAACAGCAAGAAGATGCGGTCTTTATCGACCTGTTTCGCCGTGCGGTACATGAAGAATACCGCCAATAAGCAAGGGACCAGCATCACGATCTCATAGAATCCTTTCACCGCCAGGTTATAGGAAGCGGGCAAACAGAGAATAGCAAGGGCTAACAGGGCGCACAGCCCCGCATACCTGCTGCTCCATTTGGTGCGCCATGCATCTGGCAGCAAATGCTTGGTGCATTGCAGCAGAACATAGCCGCTCAGAAGCTCTGCTAAACAAAGGACCTTTATCCCCCATTCAAAAGAAAGAGGAAGCCACTTAAACAGCAAATTTTCCCCGATTAATGTGCCCAGCACGGCGCAAACAATGGCGAGCGCGAAGTAGAGCAGCCGCCGGTCTTTGTTTCCGACAAAGAATAACACCACACTGTAAACGGCATGGAACAAGTAGATGATGCAGGCGATCAGGGCAATATCCTCAGCTAAGCGCTGATGATTGCCGAAAGGCGCCGCCAGGCCGAAGGTAGGCGCCGCCACAAGGCCGCCTTTCAGCGGATGATCGAAATTGGCCACCTGAATGACCAGCTCAATTTCCTTTGTATGTTCCACTGTGAAATAAGCGGTGTAAGGAGCATTGGATGGAATATAATGCTGCCGGTCTTCTGCCGGCTTTCCCTGTCCCCCAACAGCTGCCCGTTTACATATATTTTCGAAGAGGCATGGGCATCGGGAAGGTGCAGGCCGTAGATGCGGCCTGCGTCGGGTTCAACCAGAATCCGCAGGCGATAAGAGCCGAACCCATATGTATGGCCGTTTTCTGTCGATGTCTTCCAATCGCCGGGAACGCGTATGTATTGTGTCAGCCAGCTGTTTTTTTCGTTGCCGGGCTCAAGCAAGGTATCAGGATAAAATTCCCACTCGCCTTCAAGACGTATGGAATGGTTTTTAATCGCCTCGCCCTGGCGTAAGTCTAACGTCCCCTTGACAGCGTGCGGCTGATCAGGAGCTACATATAAGTAGAGCCAAAGAAGGCGGGGGATCGTCAGAATAATCAAAAATAAGGTACATGTGAGTAGAATTTTTTTCGTCATCATTATAAAGAACTATTCGACAAAATTTTCCTTCCTCCTTCTGTACGACGCAGCAAGAATGGTGATTACATGCGAAATTTTACATAAAAAGGTTGATTGAAGTGTGTAATTACTTGGTTAATTAGAACTAAAAACTTAAAAAGCAAGTTATATGAAGCAACAGGAAATAAAAAAGCAGCTTTTTTAAGGACTAACGGCTCATTTTTCATAAATTTGCTGGTTAAAACGAAAGGGTGAAAAAGCAAGCGTTTTCTTGCTCATTTTGTTCAGAATTTGTTCAGAGGAGGGTTGTAAAATTTAAACAGTTTATCTTAGAAGCGCGATTGTCGAAATTCGCTGGATAACAGCAGGACAATCGCGCGTGTGGAACAAAATGAGCGAAAGCAAATGAAGATATAAGGGAGAAGGATAATATGAGAAAGAAAATAAGTGCTGCGGCCTTTATACTTGTTTTATTCCTGCACTCGATCCTAAGCGGAATCGGGCTGCCGGTGACAGCAGCGGCAGAAGGAGTAAACGCAAGCATACTGACAGACGTTCTGTTAACGGACAGCAGCGGAACGGCTCTGGATGCCCAGCACCGCGCGAGCGCGGAACAAGCCATCCAGGTCATGTATGACTGGTCGATCAGCGGGAGAGAAGTGCAAAACGGAGACACGTATTCATTTACTCTTCCTTCCGAACTTGAGGTCCCATCTGGTCAGCAAGGTTCACTCCTGACGGCTGATCATATCAATGTGGGGACGTTCGAAGCAGCAACGGACGGCACTGTCACGATCACGTTCAATGAAGCGGCAGAGGCAAATCCCGAGTCTCAAGGAAAATTAACGCTTGCTGCCGCCTTTAACCAAGCAAACCTCGCCGGAAAGGATACGGTTTCGATTGCTTTTTCTTTAGGTGAAACAGAGAAAGTGATCGATGTGGCGCTTGAACCGGAAGCTGATCCGGCATCAGAAGAAGAGCCGGCCGTGGAAGCCGATAAAGAAACAGCAGGCGGCTTAGAAGATGACCCGGCAAAGGCTGAAGAAGAGCCAGAAAGCGAAGCCGGCCTGTCGGCGGAAGACAGCGAACAGACAGCGCCAGCTGAAGAAACAGGCGCTAAAGCCACACGGGCGGCGCGCGCAGCAGAAGTGATTACTGAAAACATCATCACGAATGTAGAGCTGTATCACCGGACAGAAGACGGGACAGAGGAAAAGCTGGAGCCCGGCCAGGAAATTGAAGTAACCAATCCGTATGATCAGTTTCAAGTCGCGATCAAATATTTGTTTGCCCTGCCAAACGGCCATGGCTACGGAGCGGGTTCAACTTATACGATCGATGTGCCTAAGATGTTTAAGGTCTTGCCAAATCCGGAGGCCACCCCACTGACAGGCCCCGATGGCACAGCGTTTGGCAGCTTTATCGTCAACAAAAACGGTCAAATTGTGATGACCTTCAATGAAAACATTGAAACCAATTCTGATATTAGCGGATATATTGAGTTATGGTCCGCCTTTGATCAACACTATGCAGGTCCGGCAGAAGGAGAAGAAATTACATTCCCTGTGTCCGGCGGAGCATCTATTGAGTTTCCGGTGAAGTTTATCCCGGATGCGACGGCAATTGACAAACGGGGCGTGCCGAATAAAGCCTACAATACAGAAACGATCACTTGGACGGTCGATTTTAATAAGAATTTGCAAAAACTGACCGATGCGACGCTCGAAGATCATCTCAGCGACGGCCACCAATTTAAAAAAGGATCGCTAAAAGTCTACCGGCTGCAGATGCAGGCCAATGGAGAAATAGATGAGAGCGGGACACAAGAAATTAACCCTGCTACATTTGGTTCGGCCTTCCCGCTGCAGCTAGGAAACATTGACTCGGCTTACCGCATCGTTTATGAAACGGAGATTGCGGAAGGGGATGCCGGCACCACTTACACAAATACGGCGGCCTTGAAAGAGCCAGGCAAAGACCCGCTGGAGGCGGAGGCTTCTGTCGGCGTTAAACGCGGCCAGCCCCTTGAAAAAACGGCAACTGACTACGATCCAAAAACACAAACGATTAAGTGGGAAGTCAAATATAATTACAACGAAAAACCAATTGTCGAAGACAAAGCAAAGCTGACAGATGTCTTTGGCGACAACCAGGAACTGATCGAAGACAGCTTTGAAGTAGTAGAGGTGGAGATCGACCCGGACACTGGGGAAGAAAAAGCCTCTGCACCGTTCAGCCATTACACGGTCACTCCAGCTAGCACCGGCTTCGAATTCCAGTTTAATCAAGACATCAGCAAAGCTTATAAAATTACGTATGAAACAAAAGCGAAAAACCGGGTGGAGAAAGATACCCTAGTTGAAAATAAGATTACGGATGAATCGAACAACGAAACAAAAGGTTCGCAATGGATGAACCAAGGCGTCTTTTATAAGTACCATAATGAGAACGCTAATTATGATGAGAAAACAACGGGCTGGGGACTCGTCATCAACAGCGACGAGCACATAATGAGAGACCTCACGGTTGTGGACACTTTGCCGAAAGGATTTACCCCGCAGGATATTCAAGTGACCCATGGCGGAGTCAGCTTGACAGAAGGTGCGGATTATACGAAGGCGTTTGATGAAGGAACCCGGAAGTTAACGTTTACCTTCAAGCAGCCGGTTACGAAAGAAGTGCATATTGCTTATACGACAGCGATTAATTTTGACCAAACCGAGCCGGCTCAAGATGGCAACTTCCGCAATCAAGCGGTGATCAATTGGAAGCCGGACGGAACAGAGGAAGAGAAAACAAAAGAAGGAACCGCCACATTTGAGCCAGACCGCTACACAAAAGCCAATGGATTCAAAGGCGGCTCCTACAATCTGAAAACAAAAACCATCGACTGGAAAATCGGCGTCAATTACAACAAAGCCACACTTAAGGATGCCCAAGTCGAGGATATTATTGAAGGCGAGCAGAATTTTGACATCAATTCTGTCAAGGTCTACCACATGAAGCTGACCGGAGGAGCAGACGGCTACGAGCAGGGAGAAGCGCTGGCGCCGGACAGTTATACAGTGGAACCGATGACAGGCCCTAATGGGGAACGAGGCTTCAGAGTGAAGCTTGGCGACATTAACACTCCTTATTTAATTACGTACGCCACCGACCTGAACGACAAGTTAATTGCAAAAAAATATAATAATACCGCTGTGGTGAAGAGCAGCAACCAAGAGGACATCCCTTTAACAGCTGCCGTTTCGCCTAAACACGGCGGGGAATACACAAACAAAAGCGCCGGACAAAATGAAGACAACCCGCGCATTGTCAATTGGAATGTCGCGATTAACTTTGCTCAATCCACCGTCTCGAACGTATCGATTTCTGACACGCCGAGTAAAAATCAGTCATTGATTAAAGACTCGATCAAGCTGTATGAAACAGACGCATCTCGAACGGGACTGACAAAAGGTCAACTGTTAACCGAAGGAAAGGACTATACACTGAAGTTTGCTGAAAACGAGGAAGGACAGGAGACGTTCACCCTCACCTTTACTAAAGAAAAGATCGATCGGGGATACATTCTCGAATATGACACGTACATCTTGTATAAAGGCGACGGAAGTATCAGCAACGATGTAAAGTTTACTGGAGATGAAACAAAAGGCCTGGACACGAATAATTCAATTAAGCAGGCAATAGAATTGGCTGGTGTCGGCGGCGGCATCGACGGAAAAGTAGGCAGCCTGGAAGTCACTAAAGTGGATGCCGGGGATCAAAAGCTGTTAGCCGGTGCAGAGTTTACCCTTTATGACAAAGAAGGAAAACAAGCGATCCGCACATACACGACAGGCGAAGATGGCAAAATCGTCTTTAAAAACTTGCTGTATGGCGACTATATTTTGAAAGAAACCGGTGTTCCACAAGGATACGTGACGACCATTCCGAACGGACAAGTCGTGCAGGTGGAGGCGGATCTTTCCAAAGTAACGATCGAGAATAAGAAAATCATTCACGCCGTTCAATTAAGGAAGATAGATAAAGAAACAGGGGCTGTATTAGCTGGGGCCAAGTTTGCGCTTCAGAAAAAAGAAAACGACAAATATCAGACCATTGAAGAACTGACAACTGATGAGCAGGGATTAATTTTCAAAGACGGATTAACGCCTGGCGATTATCAATTTATCGAATTAACGGCGCCGGCAGGCTACCAAAAGTCTGACAGCCCGCTTCCGTTTACGCTTGCCGATAAACAAACAGAAGTCGTCAAAGTTACCGCGGAAAACTTGAAATTAGGCTCGGCGGAGCTCATGAAGGTAAATGGGGACGATCCGAGTGAAGCATTAGCGAACGCAGAGTTTAAGCTGCTTCAGGCAGATGGCTCAGTTGTCGCGCCGCTTCTGGTCACTGATAAAGACGGAAAGATCACTGTAACCAATCTTGAACCGGGACAGTATCAGTTTGTGGAAACGAAAGCACCTGATGAGTTCCAACTAGATGAAACGCCGCTTTCATTTGAAATTAAAAAAGGCGAAACCGCCACGGTGAAAGTGCGGGCGGAAAACCGGCTGATTACCGGAAAAGTCGTGCTGAGCAAGGTGGATAAAGATGAGCCTTCCTTAACATTGGCCGGTGCAGAATTTAAGCTGGTCAATGAACAAGGCGATGTCATCAAAGACCAGTTAACAACTGATGCAGCCGGCGAGATTGCGGTGGATCAATTGAAGCCGGGAACATATAAATTTATTGAAACGAAAGCACCCGAGCATTATCAGTTAAATACAAAAGAAATCGAATTTATTATTGAACGAAGCAAGACAGAAGCAGACGTGAAGGCTGTGGAAGTGACAGCTGAAAATGAACTGATTCCGGGTTCAGTGGAGTTGACGAAGGTTGACAAAGATCATCAAGGAGCCCCGCTTGCCGGAGCGGTATTCAAGCTTCAGGATACAGCAGGAAACGTCTTGCAGGAACAGCTGACAACTGATGAACAAGGCAAGATTCGCATAGACAACTTGCGGCCGGGCAACTATCAATTGGTTGAAACGAAAGCGCCGTTTGGCTACTCGCTAGTCACTGCGCCCGTTGCTTTTACAATTGAAAAAGGGCAAACGGCAGCCATTGCTGTGACAGCAGAGAACGAACTGTCGACAGGATCGGTCGAGTTGATCAAAGTAGACAAAGACAACCATCAGTTAACACTTGAAGGGGCTGTATTTAAACTGCAGGATTCGCAAGGGAATACGTTGCGGGAAGAGCTCACGACGAATAAAGAGGGAAAACTGGTTGTGAATGGCTTAAAGCCTGGCGATTATCAATTGGTTGAAACGAAGGCGCCGTTCGGGTATGACCTGGACGAAACGCCGATCAAATTCACGATTGTAAAAGGCCAGGTAGAAGCAATCGTGAAGCAGATGGAGAATGCATTGACTCCAGGGTCCGTCGAATTGATCAAGGTGGATAAAGACAACAATCAAGTGACATTGCAAGGAGCTGAGTTTGAACTGCAGGATGCAGCAGGCAATACCTTGCAGCAGGGATTAACTACTAATTCGGACGGCAAGCTGATTGTCAAGCAGTTAAAGCCTGGCGACTATCAGTTTGTCGAGACGAAGGCACCTGAGCATTATCAGCTCGACAAGACGCCAATCAAGTTTACGATTGAAAAAGGGCAGAAAGTCACCTTGAAGGTCCAAGTGGCCAATGAATTAATAACTGGCTCTGTTGAACTGACAAAAGTCGATAAAGACAATCATAAAGTAACACTGCAAGGAGCCGAGTTTGACCTGCAGAACGACCAAGGAACTCCTTTGCGGACAGGCTTAACCACCAACGCAGATGGCAAGCTGACGGTTGACCATTTAAAACCGGGCAACTATCAGTTTGTTGAAAGGAAAGCGCCGCAAGGCTATCAGCTAGATGATAAACCGTTGCCATTTAAGATAGAATTCAGCCAGAAAGAAAAGATTGATATAGTAGCAGAAAATAAAAAGAAACCAACAGATCCAGGCAGCCCGGGAGAACCGGGTAAACCAGGAGAGCCAGGAGAGCCGGGTAAACCGGGAGAACCTGGAGAGCCAGGAGAACCGGGTAAACCGGGAGAGCCAGGAGAGCCAGGAGAGCCAGGAGAACCGGGTAAACCAGGAGAACCAGGAGAGCCGGGTAAACCGGGAGAACCAGGAGAGCCAGGAGAACCAGGCAGTCCAGGAAGACCAGGCAGCCCAGGAACATGGGGCGGCCAAGGAACACCGGTTACACCGGTCAGTCCGGGAACATGGGGCGGCCAAGGAACACCAGTTACATCGGTCAACTCAGGCGGAGGAACCCAGCCAGTTGCAGGCGGCAGTCAAGGGAATGGAAAAACATTGCCAAGCACAGCCACAGCCATGTTCAATTATGGACTCATAGGGTTTGCAGCTATTGCTGCTGGTGTGTTCATGCGCAGAAGAAAAAAATAACTTAAGACCGACAATAGGGTTGTCCAAAAAGTATGCATCAATACTTGGAAGGGCAGCCCTTTTGTTCAGACGATGCATTTTTATGTTTTACAAGTTAAAGAAGAAATGTTAACTATATTATAAACGAGGAAGATTGTACTATAAGGAAAAGGGGGAGACGATATGAGAGCAGTGTTAGTCGATGATGAACCGCTAATTCTGGCTCATCTTGAAAAGCTACTGCAAGAAATCAAGGGAATCGACGTCATTGGTACATACAGCAATCCCCATCATGCCCTCCAGTGGGTCGAACAGAATCAGCCGGATGTCGTTTTTCTTGATGTGGAGATGCCGGAATTAAGCGGAATCGAATTGGCCGAAAAAGTGGTCCGTTTATGGCCGCAAATAAATATTGTGTTTGTGACGGCTTATAGTGAATATGCGGTGAAAGCCTTTGAATTACATGCGGTGGACTATCTTTTAAAGCCAGTGAAGCGGGAGCGTTTAGCTGAAACCGTTCGCCGTTTTCAGTTAGATACGGCAGAACAACAGCCAGTTTCATCCGCTCCTATGGTGTGCTGCTTCCAGTCTTTGCAGTTTAAACAGCCCGGTCTCGATCAGTTTCAGACAGTGGATGTTCGATGGAGAACATCGAAAGCGAAGGAATTATTTGCTTTTCTCCTTCATCACCGCCAAAAGCCTGTTCGCAAAGATATTATTCTAGATTTGTTTTGGCCGGAAACGGACGAGTCCAAAGGATTTACCCAATTATATACAACCATTTATCAAATCCGGAAGATGCTTAAATCACTGGGGATTCATATAAATATTGCCAGTCACGATAACCATTATGTTCTTGATTTGAATGAAGTGAAGCTGGATGTGGAGGAGTGGGAGAAAGGAATCGCTTCCTTGTCCCCGATTACACCGGCTACGTTGGAAGAACATCAGGCGCTGATTGATCTGTATGAAGGAAATTACCTGGAGGATTGCGGTTACCTTTGGTCAGAAGGGGAGAAGGAACGCTTGCGGTCTCTTTGGCTGAACCATATTACACATGTGGCCCAGTTTTTAGTGGGCAGGCGGGAGTATCCGCAGGCTGTTATTCTGTACAATCGAGCTCAAGAAATACATCCTTATACAGAAGATAGCTACTTTATGCTGATGCAGCTATATGATAAGCTGCAGGATCGCCACTCTGTTGAACTGCAATACGAGAGGCTGACGTGCATGCTGGCGGAGCAATTTAATCAGGAACCGCGGCAGCAGGTGAAAGACTGGTACTGCCATTGGTCAGGAGTTGCCTTATGAGAAACTTTGTCAGCCTTCTTTTGATTCTAACCGGTCTCGTGTTCACCGCTGTGTCCCTGTTCCAATTCTATCAACATAGCGCCAGCGCAAAAGATTCTTTACAAAAAGCCGAGCAGCTTGTGGCGGACGAGGAACATCCAGTGGATGCAAGGGCACAATTCGCTCCGAAGGAAAATGAAGAAATCGGTGTGCTGCGGATTCCGAAAATCGAAGGGGTCCTGCCGATTGTTGAAGGAACAGCAGACGAAATGCTGAAAAAGGGCGTAGGGCACTTTTCTTCTACTGTATTTCCCGGCGATAAGGAACAAATTCTTCTATCCGGCCATCGGGACACCGTCTTTAGAGATTTTGGCCAGTTAGAAAAAGGAGACCGCTTTATCATCGACATGCCATATGGCACCTTTGAATATGAGATGCGGGAAGCGAAGATTGTGGAAGCGGATGACACCACCGTAATTGCCCCGCAAGGAGAAGAAGTCTTGACGCTTTCCACTTGCTACCCGTTCGGTTACATTGGCCCCGCGCCAGACCGCTATGTGATTTATGCCTACCCCGCTAAGCCGTCTTCCGGTTCGCAAGCACAGGAGAGAAGCGGTCAGAATGGTGAGTGAGATGTCACAAGCCGGCTGACTGCTCACCGGTACAAAATAAGCGAGGATGGAAAAGGGGATACGGCTGATTTAAGACCTTGATAACAACCAGACAAAACCCCGCGGAGAGGGATCTCCATGGGGTTTTGTCTGGTTATATCACTCAAGCTTCAGCCTTCCCGGTTCATTAAGCCATTCAGAAAGAGCTGGACAAATTCTTTTGCCCGTTCGGCCGGCTCTTTCTGTAAACGGAGGGTGGTGCCAAAGTGCACCAACGTGCCGACCAGGCTTTCTGCTGCCATCGACATATCGATATCGGCTGAAAAATAGCCCATTTGCTGTTCTTTTTCCAAGTTCAGTTGAATGCGCTTTGCTAGTTCTTCCTTGATTGCTTCAGCTTCCGGGGAGAGACAGAGGCCGATATGGGTGAGCTGCGGTTTTTCATGGAAAAAGCTGAATATCCCCGCTACTCCGGCGGCAATGGCATCGGCCAGAGAAGCGTGCTGAATGTCCGGCGCCAGCAGGCTTGCTTGGACGTGTGCAAACAGCTGCTCGCGAAAGGAGTTCGTCAGCTCCTGAAATATCGCTTCTTTGCTTTCGAAATAAAGGTAAAAGGCCGGCTGGCTGACGCCGGCTTTTTTGACAATCGCACTGATTTTCGTTTCATGATAACCGTTTAATGCAAATTCCTCTGCAGCAGCGGCCAACAGCCGTGCTCTGCTTTTTTCTCCGTCGGAGCCGGGTTTTCTTCCGGGTTTGGCCATGTTGGTTCACTCTTTCTCTCAGGTTGTTATAGCGGTATCCTATCATACTTTCTGAGCGGGTACCATGCAGTCGGCGAGAAGAAAAAGGTGAAAAAGCGCTTTACTATATTACTCGTGAGTAATATAATAGAGTCAGGGGAACGGAGGAAAACGATTACTGATGGGTGTGTGCGATGAAAGTCGCCAGCACTGTGAGGAATCGTAACAAGATGCAGAGGTAAGGAATGGATCAAAAGAGAGCAGCAGCAAGAAGTGAAAGGGCGGAGGCTAGCCGCCCGGTCAAGCGCGAAGAGAGGAGCAGCCGCAAGATGGCTGCTCCTCTCTTTCATTGCCTGCTAATGAAAAATCAAATTGTAAACGCTTTCAATTTTCTTTTTCTCTTTCTGTAGAAGCAAACGGATCGTGCGGTATGTAGGCTGGATGAAAAAATTAGTTTTCTAATTGTTTCGTGCGGGACATCATGCGCTGGTAATAGTGCAGGCAGTTGGCGGTGCGGCCCAGCTGTTTCTCGAATACCCCGAGTGAGCAGTCGAACGACAAAGAAGTCCCATTGTGAAAGGTAATGGCTAGTTGATCTTTCTTTATTTTCCTGCGGCTCAGCACGTGATGGGCGAAGATCCAAGGGCAGCCGTACTTTTGCGGTGAGGTCAGCGGGAATGCGCAGAGCTGGGTTTGGGGGCAGATCAGCAAAGGTGTCTTACGGGAGTAATTCAGCAGTTTGCGCACCGATTTCAGCCGGCCTTCATACGTCGATAGCCGCTTCATGCAGGCATCCTCAAGCAGAGAGTGGACGGTCTGCTTCGTGCAATACACCCCGTTTACGTCGTAAATGATCGTGTTATACTCCAGATGATATTCTTCGATGAGTGCCATCGTGTTCAGTGAAATTTCGTAGTTTTCGACTTTTTTCATTCAAACAGCCTCCTCCTAAGTAATACCTTCTCTATTATAACATTTTGGTTCTTTTTTAATAGTTAAAAAGAATTATACTCTTGAGAATTTTGTTTTTTAGCTAGTAAAACATTGTTTTTGGGCTTATTTTTTATATAAAAAAGAATTTACTTATAAAAAGGTATAACCGCCAGAATATATTTTATAGTTTTTGCTGAAATCGACTTTACACTTTTAGCTGCATTTGTCGCCCACTTTATTTGGAGAAACGGGTATGATAGCCTTGTTGCAACAGCCATGGTCACTTATCAATAGGAGAATCACAATAGACATTATAGTATACAAATCCAAGATTTAGCCTATCTTCTTCACTCGGTATTTTGAGCGATAATGAATAAGTTCCATGTTTTACCGAGGGCTGTTCGTGAAGTAGTGTATCGCCTTTTTCATAGTAGTCCTCCAGTCAAACAATGCATCCCTATATATGGCACCTCCTCGTATGATCCGTGTATCAAACTGAAGGAGGTGTTTTTATTGCTGCAAAAATCATGAACCATCATCCCCGTCAGCCTACATTTCTATTAGAAAGCTTTGCCACAATTAATTACAGCATAACGGATAGAACTTTATCTTTTCATAGCCGCATCAAAGTATAAAAAATTTAAAAAGAGGTTGTAAAAATAAGAAGCTCCCCTTCTTTACTAATTATAAGGAGGGAGAAGAGATGATGGAAACAAGAATTGTAGTATATACCATGTTTAATTGTCATTTTTGCATCAACCTTAAGAAATGGATGGCCTCACATCTCATTCAATATGAAGAGAGAAATATCATTCAAAACCCAGAATATGAGAAGGAATTTCATGAATTAAATGGGACGGGCCTTCCCTTAGTTATTATTCAAACTAACGGGGACGAAATTAAAGTTGCCGGCTTTAATCAAAGGAAGCTTGAAGAACTGCTAATTAAAAAATAAATACTGATGTTTAGCTCATTGGCAGTATAGCCAAGTGCTAAGGCAAAGGTCTGCAAAACCTTGATCCCCGGTTCGAATCTGGGTGCTGCCTCCATTAAAACAATTGGGAGGAATGATCATGTCGAATGAAATTTATGATTACTTAGAACAGCTTTCGGAGGTAGAATTGAATACAATTGTTGAAGAACTTCAGAAAAAAACTGAATTTAAAACTTTTGTAGATACAATATCTGATAAACATCAATTAGAAAACCTGCAGCATTCTGCAGCAATGGGATATAAGCCTTTAGACCAGACGGATTCAATTTTTGTACAGGTATATTTTGATGATAATCTCACAGTTACCTATGTTCGAAAAAACAATTTTGAATTAATTCAAGGGATAGTTAATCAGGGCGGGGAAACTTTTTCTTACGTACTCTATGAAGAAGAAGTGTATCTCGTCAGCGTATCTACCTTTAGTGAAACAAGCACGGAGATTCGCTGGTCTGCTGAGTCTGCTGCTAAATTACCTGATCAGTATATTATTAAGGAACATGTCCTATCATTGCCGCTTAAAAATGGCTACTACATGGATCATATTGTTGCAGAAGATCTAAATTCAGATTCTAATGTTCAGATTATGAGTAAGTGTTCTACATGTAAGTCAATTTGTAATCACCTTCAAGGAATGTCATGTTCTCTAACTGGAGCGGCTGCTTGTGGAGTGGTTTGTGCAGTAATTGCTGGTCCAGCATGTGTTCTTATCTGCGGTGCTTTATGGTATGTAAAATGTGTTTTAGATAATAAATTGATTTGTGGAACAACTTGTAAAAACCTTGGTTATTGTTAATGAATTTAAATTCTTCCTATTATTGTGTTAAACTTTAATAGGAGGGATGATATTGAACAAAAATATGTTGTTATTAAAAATGTTTTTGTTACTAGCTATTCCAGTATTCACTTTTATTTATTTAAGTAATCATTTTGGAGCAATGCTTTCTGCTTCAACGGGCTTGGTCGCCCTTATGGTTTTAAGCATCCTTTTATTTGCAAGAAAACCAAAAGGAAACACTGAAAAACGGTAGTTTTAATAACTGCCGTTGTTATCTTGATACGAGTAGTTATGTTTTGCTCGCTGCAAAAAGGTAGGCATGAAACAGCTTGCGGTAGAGCAGGTGCCAATTCCTTAGAAAATACTAAATAGAACCTTGACAACTGATTGCACGCATTTTCCTCTTCGAATGTTCAATAAAAGGCGTCCTTTCTTCCACTATAAATAATTTTATTTTTACGATCGTTTGTTTATGTAAACGGCTCTGCAAAGCTTCTTCCCTTTGCAGAGCCTTCTTTCTTCTATTTAAAAACCGCGATGGATTGCTCCAGCTGCTCGGCGAATTGCTTCAGTAATTTTGTTGTTTCTTCAATTTTGTCCATTTGCGCCAATTCTTCTTTGGAAGCATCGGCTACATCAATGGTATCGTTGGCCGTTTGTTTCGTAATCTGGGAGAATTGCTCCAGGGAGGCGAAGATTTCTTCCGACCCGGCGCTGAGCTGCTCCGTGACAGCGGACACTTCTTGGATTTCTTCATTGACCTTTTGGACCGAGTCGAGGATGCCGTTAAATACTTTTCCAGTGTGCTCGACCGCCTCTGTGCCTTTATGGGCTTTAGTTGTGCTTTCATTCATTTCCACGATGACTGTGCGGGTAATGGCCGTGAAGCCAGTAATCAAGCGGGAAATTTCTTCCGCCGAAAACCTCGATTTTTCGGCAAGCTTTCTGACCTCCTCTGCCACGACGGCGAAGCCTTTTCCGTGCTCTCCAGCCCGTGTTGCTTCAATGGCGGCATTTAAAGCCAGCAGGTTGGTCTGGTTGGAGATATCGGTGATGACCTTTGTGATTTGACTGATTTCCTCCACCTGGCCGATCATGCTCCTTAGCTTGTTGGCCGTTTCGGTAATGGAAGACTCTACTTCTTGAATTTCGGCAATGACTTTCGAGATATCCTCATCACTTTGTTCCACTGTTCTTGTCACATCATTCGAAGACTCTGAGACGCTGGCAGAAGAATCGGCAATTCGCTGAATGCCGATCGCCATTTCCTCCATGGCGGTAACGGACTCCTCGGATTGCTGCAGGTTGGTGCGGCTGCCGTCAGCGATATGGTCAATTTTCACGAAAATGTTCTGGTTGGACCCCTTGGCAGAATGCACATCCGATGCCAGCTGATCAGACGTCTGAACGAGGTGGTCGGAAATATCGGCAATGTGGGCCAATAAGGTTTTGATTCGATGTGTCATGCTTTGGAAAGAATCGGCGACGTGCTTGATTTCGTCATTTCCTTTCACGGCAAGGCTGTCAATCAGCTGTTCGGCTTTTTCCAGGTCGCCACCCTGGATTTCGCGCGCCGTCTTTGAGATGACGGACAGCGGAGCCAGCCGTTTTTTCGTGTAGAAGAATAACAGTACGCTGGATCCGGCAATCAGGAACAGCAGGACAGCGAGATAGACCGGAAGCGATTGGGAAATGACGTTGTTTTGGATGGCGCCTACATCCTCCGCCATGATGTCGACACCCAATAGGCCGATGATCTCATTATTTTTGTTTTTGATAGGGGCAAAAGCTGACAAGTATTTGCCATACTCCGGATCATCCACGATGCCGGTCGATGAGTATCCGCCTTTGATCGCGGGCTCCACATCGGCAAATGACGTGCCGGTGGTCGGGGCGCCGATTTCGGCGGCATCCTCTGCCTCTTTGGCTGAACCGTCGACAAGAATGGTTATTTCTTTGTTTTTCTCATTCAATATGTATACATAGGCGGCGCCTGTCTTTGTCTGGTAGTCTCCGAGCTGTTCCCGCAGCTTCCAGTACTCTGCGGATTCCGAAGGGCTGTTCAGGAATTGTTCAAACGTGTCGGTATCCAAACCGGCTGCAATGTTTTTGGCTGTGTTGATGCTGAAGTTAGAGATTGTCTGCTCGACTGTCATTTTTGTATTTTTGAACAATATAATAGTCGTGACGATCAGAATCAGCAGCATGGCCGCCAATAAAGGCAAGGTGATCTTAGTGCTGAGCTTTCCTTCTCTCGATCTCATAAAATTTTCCTCCAAATGAACATTTTACTATGTATATCGACGGGTTCTAAAATAAGTAAAGTGAAAAGAGGGAAGAAAAAGAATTATCTAACAAATTAGATGGAATTTTAAGTATTTCCCTTCTTTTTTCTTGCTAAATACCTATTACATGATAATCTAATAAAGTAGTACATTGTACGTGGGGATTTTGAAAAGGAGAATGGAAACAATGCAAAGAAGCAGGACGAGACAAAAGCGGAAAAAAAGAAAGTTTTTAAGTATCATCTTACTGATCATACTGGTCATTGGAGCGATTTTCGCCTTTCGTTTATATTCTTCATTTAATAACGCGCTTGATAATATTGTAAATAAATCAGCACTCGAAAAGTCCGATAAGCGTGAGAAGGAAGTATCATTGGAAAATAAAGAGGCGTTTACTGTATTGCTTCTTGGTGTAGATGAACGGGAAGGAGATAAAGGCCGTTCGGATACGATGCTTCTTATGTCTGTGAACGGGAAGGAAAACTCGGTTGAAATGCTGAGCATCCCGAGGGACACGCGCGTCAATATTGCCGGCAAAAACAAAAAGGACAAGATCAACCATGCTTATGCTTTCGGCGGGGTGGATATGTCAGCGAAAACCGTGGAAGAGTTTCTGGATATTCCGGTAGATTACTATGTGGAAATGAACATGGATGGGTTTAAAGACCTCGTGGATGCTGTTGGCGGTGTCACAGTGGATAATCCATTTGCCTTTTCTTACGGCGGAGAGAGCTTCAAGCAAGGAACCATTCACTTAAACGGAGAGGAAGCGCTCCAGTATACGAGAATGCGTAAAGAGGATCCAAAAGGCGACTTCGGGCGGCAAGCCCGCCAGCGCCAGGTTATTGAAGGCATTCTTGATAAGGGAGCGAGCATGCAGTCGCTGTGGAAGTACAATGATATCCTGGGCGCGCTGAAATCAAATATGCAGACGAATGTATCGGTTGATGAAATGATGGATATTCAAAAGCATTATGCCGGTGCCAGAAACAACATGAAGCAAGAGCAAATAGAAGGAACCGGCCAGAAGATCGACGGCGTTTATTATTATCTAGTGCCGGATGAAGAGCGGGACAGAGTGTCCAGCATCTTTAAAGATCATTTGAACTTGCAGTAAAAATGGCTCGATAGGCAGGGAAAATAAACTTTTTTCCTGCTTCTTTTTTGAAACCTTTTGCGCGTCCGTGCGTATAGGTTACTAAATCAATAATGGAGGAGTAGAAGATGTCATCTTATACAATACCTGAAACGTCCAACCCTAATCATCTGAATGCGGTGTTGCGGGCGTTTGCGCTGTCACTCGGAGTTGGGGTGATTGGAATGAGCGTGGGTACGGTTGTTCCGCCGGCGCTGTTTTTGCCGCTAGCTATCCTGGAAATTCTCTTGCTGGTAGGCGCATTCTTCCTGCGCAGAAGAAAAGCGGTCGGCTACACGTTCTTGTATGCATTTAGTTTCTTGTCAGGCGTGACGACTTACCCGATTGTTTCCTACTATTTAATGACTTCCGGCGCACAAGTCGTTCTTGGGGCTTTAGCCTCCACGTTCGTTGTATTCTTTGCTATGGCGGTTGTCGGCACAAAAACGAAAAAAGACTTGTCTTTCTTAAGCGGCTTGCTGCTTACCGTCTTATTAGCGCTGATTACACTGTCGATTATGAATTTCTTTTGGCCGTTTTCTTCCGCGGCGATGCTGGTTTATTCCATCATCGGCACTGTGCTGTTTTCGATGTATGTGATGTACGACTTTAACCAAATGAAGCGTATGACTATTACAAGCGAGATGGTTCCGCTTTTGGCGCTGAACCTGTATTTAGACTTTGTCAACTTGTTTATCAATCTGCTTCGCGTCATCGGCATTTTGAGCGACGATTAAACAGAAGGACCAGCCCTGATACTTCAAAAGTATCGGAGGCTGGCCCTTCTTTTTTTATCGTTTTCTTCAAGACCAAAATCCAGTTATGCGTGCGATTAAGACAGCTGACAGATCATAGAAGAAGGGGGCTATCTCTATATCGAGAGTAGCCCCCTTATCGGGTTCAGCAATCACAAGCTGCCGGTCACTTTTTTCAGCAGTTGATCTTTTTGCTCTTTTTTCGCCTTTTCATAGCTGGTTTTAAATGATTGAGCATGGGACGGACTATAGTCGTTCTTTTTTAAGTCGTTCTGCAGTGATTTGTAGACGGTATTAAAGGCGGCATCTGTTTTGGCTTCGACAGTATCCGCCGCGTCTGTATATTTTTGATAGAAATAAGCGGGATTAATCTTTTCACCTTTCGCCGCTTTGTCGGTATATTCATTTTTGGCTTTCCCGACTAAAGCACCTAATTGGGTTTTAGCCTGTCCCTCCAAGTGGCTGAATGTAGGGGCGTACCGTTTTTTGATCTCTTCAACTGTTGCTTTTGTATCTGATGTCTCGGTGGGTTTTTTCTGATCTGGCTGGTTGTTTTCAGCCATCCATGTTTCAGGATCGATCGTTTCCCCGTTCTCCAGTATGTAATGGCCGTTTTTGTCAATCCACACACTTCCGTCCTTGTCTCTCTTGACTCCTTCGGGAAGGGGAGTATCATCTGGCAGCTTCAGGCTATATTGTTTTTGCGTGATTTTGTCTACATCCTGATCTTCAACATCATATTCTTTGACATTTACGAAGTAATAAATGGCAGCTCCGGCGCCGATCATCATGACGAGTAAAGCGGCCAAAGCAATCTTAATGAATGTTCTCATGCAATTACCATCCTCCACCAATTAATCTTTTAGTAGTATAACATGCCTTGTGGAAAATAATAGTTACACGAGTAATACATTTATAAATTGGTATTATATAACTATTTATAAGTTTGTATTTAAATGCAACAATAAGGTTGAGCAAGATGCTTAATTTTTACAGCTAGTTTGCTTTATTCACTTATGCAAGCCATATGAACAGTTGCAGGAAGGCGGCGGAAAAGGACAAGCCCTTGCAATAAAGAGGCCAGCTCTCATGCCATCAGCCAGCTTATCGTCGGGCCGATGGGACAAAAAGGGAAGCGCCAAGAAATCAAAGGTGCATAGGCGGACAGATTAGAAGAGAAGCAGAATGGCGGTGGTTCAATCAGTTTCCGGGGAAAGTGGCGGATATGTAATTTTTAAAGCGACTATTACAGCAATGTTAACTTTTTATAATATTAAATTACATTTATGGAAGTATATTCTTCTTGTGCTATAATTTCCGTAATTCATTCTGTTTTCGACAACGACTGAGGAGGATTTTATGGAGGAAACCATCAGCTTACGAGAATTGGCAGCTACACTCAAGAAACGATTCAAGCTTATATTGCTGGTTGCGTTTGCGACAGCTTTGGCCAGCGGAATCATTAGTTATTTTGTGCTTAGCCCTGTTTATCAGGCGTCGACCCAATTGCTTGTCAATCAGGCAAAGTCTGAACAGCAGCTATACAATCCAGCTGAGGTGCAAACAAATCTGCAATTAATTAATACATATAACGTGATCATTAAAAGTCCGGCTATTTTGGAAAAAGTCGTTCAGAATCTGGATTTGGATATGACGGCGGCAGAGGTAAATGGAAAGATTAACGTTCAAAATGAAAAGGACTCACAAGTGGTTAATGTGGCTGTGCAGGATGAAGATCCGGCCATTGCTGCGGATATTGCAAACGAGACTGCCCGCGTGTTTCAAAGCGAGATTGTTAAGATTATGAATGTGGATAACGTCAGTATATTGGCTAAAGCGGAAGCAAACGGAAAGGCCGCGCCTGTGAAACCTAAGCCTGTGCTGAATATTGTGATTGCTTTAGTGGTTGGATTAATGGGGGGGATCGCTCTTGCCTTCTTACTTGAGTATATGGATAACACAGTAAAGAATGAGCAGGATGTTGAGAAATTGCTTGATCTTCCTGTGCTTGGGAGTGTGACAATCATTGATGAGGCAAGCAAAGGAAAAAGCCCTGGCTATGCAGGCAAAAAAGCTGTTGTAAGGAGTGAAACGATTGGTTCTTAAAAAACAGAAACATAAATCGCTTGGGCAGACGAAACGGAAATTAATCACTGATGTCGACCCGAAATCGCCTATTTCTGAGCAGTACCGGACGATTCGGACAAATATCCTCTTCTCCGCAGTGGATCGTGACATACAATCCTTGCTCATTACCTCTGCAGGTCCCGGAGAGGGAAAGTCCACAACAGCCGCTAATCTGGCTATTGTCTTTGCCCAGCAGGGGAAGGATGTACTGTTAGTAGATGCAGATATGCGGAAGCCGACGATGCACTATACGTTTAATTTCACAAATACAATTGGACTGACCAATGTGTTAGCCAAGCAGAAAAGCATTTCTACAGCTGTGAAAGAAACGGAGATACAAAATCTTTCCGTGCTGCTTTCAGGACCTATTCCGCCTAATCCGGCTGAGCTGCTAGGTTCCCGTGTGATGGCAGAGTTTCTTCAAGAAGCCTGCCGTTTATATGATCTCGTTATTTTTGACACTCCGCCTGTGCTAGCGGTCACGGATGCCCAAGTTCTGGCGAACCAATGTGATGGAACGGTATTCGTTGTGAACAGCGGCCAGACAGAAGTGGACAGCGCCGTTAAAGCAAAGGAATTGCTGCAGGCAGCAAAGGCTAAACTACTAGGCGTTGTATTAAATAACCGCAAAATAAAAGAAACAAATCATTACTATTATTATGGAAACAAGTAGCTTTTTAAGCTGCGAATCACACAAAATCAGTAAATACACATCTATCCTACTAGGATAATTATGTGATTTTTTTCATTGTTTGTCAAGTAAAAAAGAAGGAGATGAGAGCATGCTTGACCTTCATTGCCACATCTTGCCTGGTGTAGATGATGGGGCTTCTACGCTTGCAGAAAGCCTTGCCATGGCGAAAGAGGCAGAGCAGCAAGGGATTACCTGTATTGTAGCTACTCCTCACCATAAAAATGGCGCATATGAAAATACGAAAGCAGATATATTAGCGAGCGTTGAGCATTTAAACGAAGAGTTAAAAAAGGCTGATGTGAATGTGGATATACTGCCGGGACAAGAAATCCGGGTGTATGGAGAGCTGCTGGAAGACTATGAAAAGGGAGAGCTTCTTACGATTGCCGGAATGTCTCCTTACCTTTTTATTGAATTCCCTTCCGGTTCTGTTCCTCATTACACGGAACAGCTATTTTATGACATTCAAATGAAAGGCATCCTGCCTGTAATCGTTCATCCGGAGCGCAACAGCGAATTTATGCAGAAGCCGGATCGGCTGTACTCTCTCGTTAAGAACGGGGCGGCCACCCAGGTTACGGCTGCCTCCTATATCGGAAAGTTCGGCAGGAAAATCCAGCACTTTACCGAGCAGCTCATTGAAGCCAATTTAACTCATTTGCTGGCTTCCGATGCTCATAATACTAGCAGCCGCTCATTTAAACTGGTTGAAGCCTATACACGGCTAGCCAACAAGTTAGGCGATGACCATGTGTTTTATTTTCAGGAAAATGCAAAGCTGCTTGTCAGCGGAGAACACCTTCACAAAGAGCCGCCGGAGAAAATTCATAAAAAGAAGAAGCTTTTGGGCATTTTCTAACTTCTACATAGCAGGATTTCATCCAGCTTCTTTTTCGCGGAAACGTATGGATAAATATACGAAAAAAGTACTAAAAATACATTGACTATGGAAAGATGGTGATGTCTCCTGACCGTTATCAACGGAGGCACTCGGCTGTACTGTGGGCTTGGGTGATCCCGGGCCTTAGACGCGAGTCGTCAGTGGTGCAGTGTGAGGGTGGGTTAGATGCCCGTTTTTTTCTCTGCTAATCAGTTAGTCTTTAGGCAGTTTTGCGAAGACAGCTAATAAAAGCTCATTTTTCTAAGTGGTTTTCTATTAGCTGTTTTTACATAACACTATGACTTTTGAAAACTGAGAGAGGTGAATATTGTTGACGTACCAAAAAAGGCTGTCCTTTTTAGCTGCGCTTGATTCAGCTATTGTTTTGTTTTCCATTTATATCGGCTATTTCCTGCTGCACCCTTACATTGACATTTACAATGCGGGAACACTGGCCGTCAGTTCGATTTCGCTTTTAATCAGTCATCATTTGTTTGCCGCTCTTTACAGGCTCTATCAGAAAGCCTGGGAGTACGCCAGTGTCCATGAATTGATCGCCATTGTGAAAGCTGTGACGTTATCAGTCCTTGTCACAGCTATTGTTCAGCTGATTGCTTTTCAGGATATTTATGTCCGGGTTCTTTTAATTACCTGGATGCTGCACATCCTGCTCATCGGCGGCTCCCGCTTTTCCTGGCGCCTGTACCGCAACCACTTTATTGCCCGGGATAAAGAAAAGAAGCGAGCGTTAATTGTAGGAGCAGGTTCCGGCGGATCGATGGTCGTGCGACAGCTGCTCAGCCATACCGATGCAGATTTTCGTCCGGTAGCTCTAGTGGATGATGATCATAACAAGCAGCGGCTGCAAATCCATGGAATCACAGTAGCCGGAAAAACAGCGGATATTCCGAGGCTGGTCAAGCAATGGAAGATCGACCATATTATTATCGCTATTCCCTCATTGAAGCGTTCTGAAATCCAGCATATTTATAAGCAATGTGCCAAGACGAGCGCGAAAGTACAAATTATGCCGCTGATTGAAGATGTGATTACCGGCCGTGTACCAGTCAGCCAATTTCGCGAGGTTCAAGTAGAAGATTTGCTTGGACGCGATCCGGTGGAACTGAATATTGAAAGCATTGCCGAGTATGCGGCCGGCCGCACGATTCTGGTGACAGGGGCGGGCGGATCGATCGGTTCGGAGATTTGCCGCCAGATCAGCACGTTTCAGCCCCGGAAAATTATTTTAGTCGGCCATGGAGAAAACAGCATCTATCAAATTGATTTGGAATTGCGCAACCGCTGCAAGGGGAGCATTGAAATCATTCCTATTATTGGCGACATTCAGGATCGGGAGCGGATGTTTCATGTAATGGAAGAGTACCGGCCGGATGTTGTGTACCATGCGGCTGCCCATAAGCATGTTCCGCTGATGGAACACAATCCGCAGGAAGCCGTGAAAAATAATATTTTCGGCACAAAGAATCTGGCAGAGGCTGCCAGTGCGGCAGGTGTCAATAAATTTGTGCTTATTTCCTCCGACAAGGCGGTCAATCCAACCAATGTGATGGGGGCAACGAAGCGTTTGGCAGAGATGATTATTCAGCAGCTGGATAAAGAAAGCGAGACGCGGTTTGTGGCTGTCCGGTTCGGAAATGTCCTTGGCTCAAGGGGAAGCGTCATTCCTTTATTTAAAAAGCAAATTCAAGCCGGGGGACCCGTAACTGTCACTCATCCTGATATGACCAGGTACTTCATGACCATTCCGGAGGCATCCAGGCTTGTGATCCAAGCGGGGGCGCTTGCCAAAGGGGGAGAAATCTTCGTATTGGATATGGGCGAGCCTGTCAAAATCGTGGACCTTGCCAAAAATCTGATCAAATTATCAGGGTTCAGCATAGAAGAGGTGGGCATTAAGTTCTCCGGTATCCGTCCGGGCGAAAAAATGTACGAGGAATTGCTGAACAAAAATGAGATTCACCCAAATCAAGTGTTTCCGAAAATCCATGTCGGCAAAGCAGCCCAAGTGGAGCCGGAGGTACTGTGGGAATTTATTGACACGCTGCCTTCCAAAAGCAACAGAATGCTGAAAAAAGAATTAATCGAAATTGCTAATGCCAAAGATGGGTTACAGCGCCTGATGAAGGAAGTCAGCGGGCTACTAATATAGAAAGAAGGGGTTTAGTCATGAACTTTGCCATTGTAGGCTGTGGCTTTATTGCGAAAAAACATGCGAGAGCGATCGAGGATATACAAGGAGCACAGCTTGTAGCTGTCTGCGATAAAGAACCTAAAGCGATGGAGTATTACACGGAGGTGTATGGCGCGGCTCCCTTTGTTGAGCTATCCGAGATGCTGGAAAGAGAAGAGATTGATATTGTCTGCATTTGTACGCCGAGCGGCCTTCATGCGCCGCTGGCAGAGGAAGCGGCGAAAGCGGGAAAGCATATTATCCTGGAAAAACCGATGGCAATGAACTTGAAAGAAACCGATCAAATTATTTACGCCTGCAAGGAGCATAACGTGAAGCTGGCCGTTGTCCATCCCAATCGATTCCGTCCGGCTGTGCAGGAGCTGCGGCGTATCCTGGACCAGGGCCTATTGGGGAAAATCAGCCATGTGAACGCCACAGTTAATTGGAACCGGAACCAGGAATATTATGATCAGGCGCCGTGGCGCGGCACTAAGCAATACGACGGCGGCGTGTTAATGAACCAGGCGATCCATACCTTGGATTTACTGCTCTGGTTCATGGGGCAGCCGGAACAAATCTTCAGTATGGAAGCGACGCGCCTGCGAGAGATCGAAGCGGAAGACGTATCAACCGGGCTGATCCGTTTTGAATCGGGAGCGATCGGAGTAGTGGAGACCTCGACTACCGTTTATCAAAGCAACTTTGAAGAGTCGATTACTATATTTGGAGAGAAAGGCACAGTGAAAATCGGCGGGCCGAATGCCCTTTATTTTGAATGCCTGACCGTTGAAGGGATGTCGGAGAAAGAGACCGAGGAGATCTTAGACAAGGTCAAGGCTGACCCGTGGGGCAAGCCTGGCCACCAGTGCATTATGGAAAACATGATGAAAGCCATCAAAGAAGACCTCGAGCCGGCCGTCACCGGAGAAGATGGCCGGGCAGCCTTGGGACTTGTTCTTGCTTTTTATGAATCAGCTGCCAGAAATGAACCAATCTATCTGAAGCCTGTTAAAGTATGCATGTAAAGGGGAGTATTTATGACAACACAAACGATGACTCACACAGCAGAACAGCTAATTGCCAAATTGAAAAATAAAACAGCTATCGTCGGGGTGGTCGGCCTTGGCTATGTCGGCCTGCCGCTGGCGGTGGAGAAGGCAAAAGCCGGCTACCAGGTTATTGGATTTGATGTGCAGCAGGAAAAAGTCAGAAAGGTCAATCGCGGGGAAAATTATATTGGCGACGTAGTAGCGGCCGACCTGGAGGAGCTTGTCCAGTCAGACCAATTAAAGGCGACGGCCGATTATTCATTTATCGGGGATGTGGATGCCTTGGCCATTTGTGTGCCGACGCCGCTTGATGTTTATAAACAGCCGAACATGGAATATGTGCAAAACTCTGCTAAGGCGATTGCCAAGCACATGACAAAAGGAACGCTGGTTGTCCTGGAAAGCACGACTTATCCCGGCACGACAGAAGAATTGATTAAGCCGATTCTTGAAGAAAGCGGCCTTGTATGCGGACAAGACTTTTTCCTTGCGTACTCCCCGGAACGGGTAGATCCCGGCAATAAAGATTTTAACACGAAGAACACGCCAAAGGTCGTTGGCGGCATGACCGATGCTTGTACACAGGTGGCTGCTACGATGTACCGCTCTGTACTGGAAGGAGATGTCCATGAAGTATCCAGCCCGGCCGTTGCTGAAATGGAAAAGCTGCTTGAGAACACCTTCCGCAATATCAACATTGCCCTGGCTAATGAAATGGCGATTTTGTGCAACAAAATGGGCATAGATGTGTGGGAAGTGATTGACGCGGCGGCAACGAAGCCATACGGATTCATGGCCTTCTATCCGGGACCGGGACTCGGCGGCCACTGCATTCCAATTGATCCGTGGTACTTGACTTGGAAGGCGCGCGAATATAACTATCATACGAAGCTGATTGAAACAGCCGGGGAAATCAATGACAGCATGCCGGAATTCGTGATTCAGCGCTGCATGGAAATTCTGAACGAGCAGGGAAAAGCGCTCAAGGATGCCAACGTTGTTGTTTTAGGCGTAGCTTACAAAAAGGATATTGATGATTACCGGGAGTCACCGGTGCTGCCTATTCTTGAAAAGATGACCCAAGCCGGCGCGCGCTGGACAGTGGCGGATCCGCATGTGCAGGAATTCAAGCTGAAAGGGAAGCTGTATCAAACGGCCCGATTGACGGAGGAGCTGCTTGAGCAAGCCGACTTGACGGTCATCGCGACGAATCACAGCTTGTTTGATTACGAGATGATCATGAAAAAATCACAGGCTATATTTGATACCCGCAATACTTATCGCAACAAGGAACAGAGCAAATATCTAAAATTGTAAATAATCAGGGAAGTGCCTGTGATGAACGTAGTACAAAGAATACATTCCAATAGATTTCTAAAAAACTTTGCGGCGCTGTTTTCCGCTACATTGTTTGCCCAATTAATCAATATTGCGGCTTCACCTGTCCTTACAAGGATCTACAGCCCGGAGGAATTCGGTTATTTCAGCTTTTATTTGTCTGTTTGTGCTTTACTGATCGTTTATACGACAGGCAGATATGAGTTTGCGATTAATACGGTGAAAACAGAAGCGGAGAGCCAGCAGCTATTCAAGGTCGTCACTGTTTTCTCCACACTCTTTGCTGTCCTGCTGCTGGCGGCGGAGCAACTTTTCTATGAACCGATCATTCGCTTATTCAAGCTGGAGGGGGCGTCCTCGCTCTTGTTATATATTCCGCTCACGCTTCTTGTCATGGGAATTTCCCAGGGGCTGAATTATTACTTGAATAAGTACAAGGCATTCGGGGTGCTTTCGAAAGGGAAGGTGCTCCGAAGCTCTGTCACCAGCGGCGCTTCTATTGCTTTTGGCTTCACAGGGCTGCAGTCGGCCGGGCTGATTCTAGCGAATGTCCTCGGCTATGCCGTTTCAAACGTCTATCAAACGAGGGTCAAAAAGATTGGTTTTTTATTTAATCTTCGCGAGTATAAGGCCCGGTCATTGGCAAGAACGGCGGCGCGGCACAAGCATTACCCGCTGTACAACAGCACCTCGGCTTTTTTTGACAACATGGCTGTCCAAGCGCCGGTCTTTATTTTAATGCGCTTTTTTTCGGAGGCTGTTGTCGGTTTTTACAGTTTAACCATCCGGGTGGCGGCGATGCCGATCTCTCTGATCTCGGCTTCGGTGGCTCAAGTGTTTTTAAGTGAAATCGCTGAACTGCATGCCGAAGGCCGATCCTTTTTGCCTGTAGTGAAGAAAGTACTTATCCTGCTTGCCGGTATTGGCATTCTTCCTGTTGTGCTGCTTGTTATCGCAGGCCCATGGGGGTTTGCCCTTGTATTCGGCGAAAAGTGGCGCATGGCGGGAGAGCTTTCGCAAATCCTGGCTTTCGGCTATTATGCAAAATTCGTTGTTTCACCGCTCAGTGTTGTATTTTTTGTGAAGCAAAAGGTGAAGCTGCTTTCAATGATTCAAGGAATAAGAGCGATTTCGACTCTTTCTGTGCTTTGGATCAGCTCTGTCTATTTCAATATTAAAGGCGTTGTTTTCGTATACTCCATTCATGAATTGCTTTTTTACAGCCTATATTTATTTTCTATCTTTCACATTAGCCGGGATAACGATCACACACGCAGTTAAATAAATATACTCATTGCTTGGAGCGATACATTATAAAGACAAAAATCGTAACGTTCATTTCTTTAATTGCTTTAAAAATTCTCTTGGAATACAGTTACACGGCAATTATTCATCCCATTTTTGCCTATGAAGGCTTTATTCTGCATGAATCTTTTCCGAAAATGTTTGAGTCTTATATATTAGCCTCAATTATTTTTCTGACGGCTATTTCTTTGCTGGAGCATAAAAAAGCGCCTAGCAAAATAGTCATCTATTTAATCATTGTCTTATTGTATATTCCGTTAACGGCATTGTTTTGGCTGCAAAATCAGCCGCGGCCGTTTATTTATGCCATTACGGTTTCTTTATTGATGATTATGTTGATCGTCAGCTTATTTTCGAAGATACGCTTAGTGCAGCTTGAGGAAGGAAAAAGTGTCACGTTTTTCATTATCGGCGGGATGTCCCTTATCGTTTACGGATTGTTAATTGCACAGGGAGGATTAGGCCGCATTAATTTAAACCTAATGGAAATTTATCAGGTGCGGGAGGCGTATGCCAGCACGAACAATAAAGTGCTGGCCTATTTGCTTCCATGGCAGGCTCATGTCATCAACATGCTGGTGATCGCTGTGGCCATGTACAAACGAAAGTACAAGCTGGCCGGCCTGTTTATCGTACTGCAGGTGTTTCTCTTTTCGATGACAAACTTTAAAAGCTTTTTGTTTGCCCCGCTGGTTTTAATCGGGTTTCAGCTATTCGAGAAAACAAAGCTGAAAGACAACCTGTTATTTGTGATCTCTTTCGGCTCATCGCTGTTATTGTCGATCTGCCTCCTGGTTTATCATTTTTTCGGCTCATTCTATTTGGCGTCTATTTTCGTCAGACGCTTGTTTTTCGTGCCGAGCAACCTGCATTACGTGTATTATCACTTTTTCGAGCCGATCGAAAAGTATAAGCTTTCCCATTCTTTTTTAAGTTTTATCAATGACAATATCTATCAGATGACGCCTGTCCAATTGGTGGCGCTCGCTTACTACAATAAAGAAAATTTTGCTCCGAATGTCGGTTTTTTCGGAGATGCCTATTTGAATTTTGGTGTGTTGGGGATTTTGGGGTTTTCATTGCTGCTCGGGCTGCTGCTAAAGCTGATTGATACAGCGTCTGTCTCACTGCCGCCCTTTTTGGCTATGTCGATCCTGGTGATCCCTTCGATGTCATTGATTAACGCGGCCTTCTTCACTTCCTTGCTGACGCATGGGATTTTGTTTGCCATTTTAATGCTTTGGCTGGCTAACAGTTTGTTTATAAATGAAATCAATACAATAGGGAGTAAAAAATGAAAATATGTCATTTAACCTCAGTCCATCCTTACAACGACACGAGAATATTCATTAAAGAGTGCCGCTCCCTTGCTGCATCAGGCTATGAGGTGCATTTGGTTGTGCCGGACGCTCCTGACGCGGTTATTGGCGGGGTGCAGCTGCATGGAGTGGCGAAAGAAAGCGGGAACCGTTTCAAAAGGATGACAAAGACAGTTGAGCGCGTATTCAACAAAGGATTAGCGATCGATGCGGACGTATATCACTTCCATGATCCCGAGCTCATCCCTGTCGGCTTAAAGTTAAAAAAAGCGGGCAAAAAGGTCGTTTATGATGTGCACGAAGATGTGCCAAGGCAGATTTTAACGAAAAAATGGCTGCCGGGTTATCTCCGTAAAGGGATCTCTGCGGCGTTTGAGCAATTTGAAAACCGGGCGGCGAGGAAGTTCGATGCGATCCTGGCAGCCACGCCTCATATAAGAGACCGGTTTTTGGCGTTGGGGTGCAAAGCCCAGGATATTAACAATTATCCGATACTGGAGGAATTGAGGATTGACAATGTCTCCTGGGAGGAGAAAGAAAATGCAGCCTGCTATGTGGGCGGAATCACTGCCATACGCGGAATTCGCGAAATGGTGGAGGCTTTGCATTTAACAGAAAATGTGTCCATGCTGCTTGCCGGAAAGTTTGTGGCAGCTTCGGAAAAAGAAACGGTAGCCGCTTTGCCGGGCTGGTCGAGGGTGCATGAGCTGGGTTATTTAAATCGTGAAGGCGTAAGGGAGATATACCGCAAATCAAAGGCCGGGCTGGTCGTTTTGCATCCGACAGTTAACTATATTGATGCCCTGCCGGTAAAGATGTTTGAATATATGGCTGCCGGGCTGCCGGTCATTGCTTCTGATTTTCCGCTTTGGAAAGGCATTATAGTGGAAAAGGGCGGCTGCGGCTTATGCGTGGACCCATTGGATCCGCAGCAAATTGCTTCGGCTATCCAATGGCTGGTCGATCATCCGGCAGAAGCAAGGCAAATGGGCGAAAACGGCCGGAGAGCGGTAGAAACCGAGTATAACTGGGAAAGAGAAAATGAAAAGCTGCTGGCAGTCTATGAGAGCCTGGCTTAATAATTACGATACATAAGGAGTTTGTTATGAATATTAAAATGCTTGATTTATCCGAACAATATCAATCTATGAGAAGAGAAGTAATGGCAAAGCTGGATGAAGTCATGTCCTCGTCCCAATTTATATTAGGAGATAACGTCAAACAGCTGGAAGCGGACATTGCCAAATATAGCGGAGTCGATCATGGCGTAGGTGTGGGCAACGGCAGTGATGCCATTCATATCGCTTTGCAGGCTGCCGGAGTAGAAGCAGGCGATGAGGTGATCACGACAGCCTTTACATTTTTTGCGACAGGCGGGGCGATCGCGCGTGCCGGTGCGGTGCCTGTCTATGTCGATATTGACCCAGTTACCTTTAACATCAGCCCTGCAAAAATTAAAGCAGCGATTACAAAGAAAACAAAAGCCATCATTCCTGTTCATTTATACGGGCAAATGGCGGACATGGAAGCGATCAAGAACCTTGCCGACGAGCACCGTTTAGCGGTGATTGAAGATGCTGCACAGGCCATTGGCGCAAAGCAAAACGGCCATAGTGTCGGAGAGCTCGGCACAGCTGCTACCTACAGTTTTTTCCCTACGAAGAACTTAGGAGGGTACGGGGACGGCGGAATGATCGTTACAAAGGATGAAGAGCTGGCGGAAAAAGCACGGGTGATCCGGGTGCATGGCAGCAAACCGAAATACTATCATCATGTGCTAGGCTATAACAGCCGTCTTGACGAGATGCAGGCCGCCATTTTAAATGTAAAATTCCCTTACCTGGATAAGTGGTCTCATGCCCGCCGGGAGCGTGCGGCGTATTACACAGATCACTTGCAGGAAAAGCTCGCTGGCGTCATCCAAACGCCGGTGCAGAAAAAAGGGAATTATCATGTATATCACCAATATACGCTGCGTGTGCCTGAACGCGACCAGCTTCAGCGCTATTTAAAGGAGCAAGGGATCGCTACAATGGTGTATTATCCGCAGCCGCTTCATCTGCAGCCGGTTTTTAAACAGCTTGGCTACAAGGAAGGAGACTTGCCGGAAACGGAAAAAGCAGCGAAAGAAGCGATTTCCCTTCCGATGTATCCTGAATTAAAACAGTTCGACCAAGATTATGTGATCGAAAAAATTGTGGAATTTTATGCGAACAAAGAGGAAGAGGGCTTCAATCAAACCAAAGCGGAAGAAGTCACACAATAATAATAAAGCCGCCTGCTTGCAAGGCGGCTTTTTAAGGAGAGATCGAGAGATGAATGTATCTGTGAGCAAGGGGCATAACGCTGTCATTGGGGAAAATGTCTCTTTCGGAGACAACGTGGTGCTTGGCAATAATGTAGTCATATATGAAGGAACTAGGATTGGAAGCAATGTCATCATCCAAGATAACGCGGTTATTGGCAAGCAGCCAACCAGGGCGAAAGCGTCTATTTTGCCAGAAACGTCCCAGCTCCCGCCTGCTGTTATCGGATCAGGTGTGACGATTGGCACCTCGGCGATTATTTATGCAGATGCCAAAATTAGCGATGAAGTGTTTATTGCAGATTTGGCGACGGTCCGGGAACGGGTGGCGATTGGCGAGCGCACCATTATCGGCCGGGGAGTCGCTGTTGAAAACGACTGTACAGTAGGAAAACGCTGCAAGCTGGAAACCAACTGTTATATTACCGCTTATTCCGAGCTTGGAGACTATGTCTTTGTTGCGCCGTGTGCTGTAACAACGAATGATAATTATATGGGCAGAAGCAAGGAGCGGTTTGATAAGTTCAAAGGAGTAACAATTAAGAAGGGGGGGCGCATTGGAGCAAATGCGACCATTCTTCCGGGAAAAGTCATTCATGAGGATGGAGCTGCGGCTGCAGCGAGTGTGGTAACGAAGGATGTACAAAGCGAAGAGCTTGTTGTCGGGACGCCGGCCAAAAAAGTCAGGGACGTGCCGGCTGAACAATTATTAAGAAATCAAGGGTGAGGAGATGTAAAGTGAATATATGGATCTTTAATCATTACGCGACGACTCCTGCCCATGTCGGCGGGACAAGACATTTTGACTTAGCCAAGCATTTGTCTGATAAAGGTCACCAAGTGACTATATTTGCCTCTTCATTCAACCATTTCTCCAAGAAGGAGATGGTTTTTCACAACAAGGAAAAGCACAGCGAAATTGAGTGGATCAACGGCATCAGGTATGTATGGATCAATACACCTGCCTATAACAAGTCTTTAGGAAGAGTGAAGAACATCTTAAGCTATACACTAAAAAGCTATAAAATTGCCATGGCAACCTGCGAAGAAGAGTCCCCTGATATTGTGATCGGGTCGAGTGTCCATCCGTTAGCTGCGATCGTCGGGTATTTGGCAGCGAAGAAGGCGAAATGCAAATATTATTTTGAAGAACGTGATTTATGGCCGCAGACCTTTGTCGATTTCGGAAAAATCTCAGCTTCCAACCCGCTGGCTCTCGTGCTGTATAAATTAGAAAGTTTTCTATATGAAAAAGCGGAGCGCGTCATCGTGCTTTTTGATAAAGCCAAGCATTATGTGGAGTCCCGGGGAGTCGATGCCGGAAAAGTCATTTATCTGCCTAACGGGGTGAACCTTGCCAAATACGAACAGCTAGAACCGACTTTGCGTGTGGACGAGATGTTCAAAGGTTTGGAAAACAAATTTGTTGTTGCTTATATTGGCTCGCATGGGGTAGCTAATCACCTGGACCCTGTCATTGACTTATTTTCCAAGCTGCGGGAGCATCCGGATATTCATCTGCTGCTGGTTGGGTCAGGTGCAAAAAAGCAGGAGTTAATGAAAAGGGTGCAGGAGGAAGAATTGTCTAACGTAACGTTTGAAGACCCTGTGCCGAAAGCGCAAATCCCCTATTTGTTGAGCAAGGCGCAGATGGGGATCATTTCAATTTTAGATACGCCTCTTTATAAATGGGGATTCAGCATGAATAAAATCTATGACTACATGGCTGCAGGCCTTCCGATTGCCATGGTGGCGAATCCTGATTTGGCCGGACCGTTAAGAAGCGTTAAAGGAATCTATGCGCAGGATCAATTAGAGGAGCTTCAGCAGGTGATTGTCAACTCTTCCCGCTCTGCCCAAATGCGCCGGGAGGAAGGGGAGTTTCTTCAAGAATATGTCAGGAAGCACTATTCATGGGAGGTGCTTGGCGACCAGTTGGAGTCTGTCATGTTAAATGATGTAGAGGGAGTAAGCAGAAATGAAAAGGCTGTTTGATATCATTTGCTCTTTTCTTGCCCTGGCTGTTTTGTCTCCTGTTCTTTTGGCAGCCGCTCTTTTGATCCGTTTGAAGCTGGGGTCACCGGTCATTTTCAAGCAGAAGCGCCCCGGCTTGCATGGCAAGCCTTTTTTTGTTTATAAATTTCGGACAATGACTGATGAGCGTGATGAGCATGGCCGGCTGCTTCCCGATCATATTCGGCTGACGCCTTTCGGACAGCGGCTTCGGAAGCTAAGCATAGATGAATTGCCGCAATTGCTGAATGTGTTGAAAGGCGATATCAGCTTGGTCGGGCCACGGCCGCTGCTGATGGACTATTTGGAATTATATACACCGGAGCAGGCACGCCGGCATGAGGTGCGCCCCGGTATTACCGGCTGGGCGCAGGTAAACGGCCGCAATGAGCTTTCGTGGGAAGAAAAGTTTAAGCTCGACGTGTGGTATGTCGATAACCGTTCTTTCTGGCTAGATGTAAAAATATTATGTATGACAGTGTTAAAGGTATTTAAATCGGAAGGGATCAGCCAGACAGGACATGTGACCGTTGAGAAGTTTACCGGTTCGAAAGGTGTGGGGAAATGAAAGAAATTGCAATCATCGGCGGCGGAGGGCACAGCAAAGTCATCCAAGACATTATCCAGGCAGGAGAACAGTATAAGCCTGTTGCTTTATTGGATGATAAATACGAAGATCTTCAACAAAAAGGAGAATTTATTTTTGCCCCTATTTCGGATGCTGTGAAGCTGATAGAAAGAGAGGTTGAGTTTATTGTTGCGGTGGGAAACAACCGGGTAAGAAAACGCTTGGCGGAGAAGTTAGCTGCTGAACGGGCGCGTTTTGCGGTGCTTATTCACCCTGCCGCGGTCATCAGCCCTTCGGCTGTTATAGAAGCAGGAACGGTGGTGATGCCCGGCGCGGTCATTCAGGCGGATACAGTCATTGGCCGGCATGCGATTATTAATACGGCGGCTGTTGTCGAGCATGATAACCGGATTGAAGATTTTGTCCATATTTCCCCGCGTGCTGCCCTGACCGGGAACGTGGAAGCTGCAGAAGGGGCTCACATCGGGGCGGGGGCGGTTGTTATTCCGGGAAAGAAGATCGGCCCATGGTCGGTGGTCGGAGCCGGCTCCGCCGTGATAAGTGATATACCAAAAGAAGTCACAGCAGCAGGCACCCCGGCAAGAATCATTCAACCTGCACAAGAAGGGATCAGATCAAAGGCTTGATACATAAGAGAAGGAGGAGGGATTTCGATGCAGTCACCGAGAATTCTTCTATCCCCGCCTCACATGAGCGGGAGAGAAAAAAAGTATATAAATGACGCGTTCGAAACAAATTGGATTGCCCCGCTTGGCCCCAATGTAGACGGGTTTGAAAAGGAGCTGGCGGAATACGCTGGAACAGGAGGGGCGGTTGCGCTCAGTTCAGGTACGGCAGCGATTCATTTGGCTCTTCGCCTGCTTGGCATAAATAAGGGAGACACGGTATTTTGTTCATCGCTCACCTTTATCGCAAGTGCTAATCCAATTGTATATGAAGGAGCAGAGCCAGTATTCATTGATTCAGAGCCCGACACCTGGAATATGTCGCCTGCTGCTTTGCAGAAGGCTTTTGCCGATGCCGAGAAAGCCGGCCGTTTGCCGAAAGCGGTAATTGTGGTGAACTTATATGGCCAAAGCGCCCGAATGGATGAATTATTAGCGATTTGTAATCATTATCGGGTACCGGTGATTGAAGATGCGGCTGAGTCGCTTGGATCAGAATATAAAGGAAGAAAGAGCGGTACGTTTGGCGCGTTTGGCGTGTTTTCCTTTAATGGCAATAAAATTATCACAACGTCCGGCGGAGGAATGCTCGTATCAAACGATGAAGAGGCATTGCGCAAGGCCCGTTTTCTGGCGACACAGGCTCGTGATCCCGCTCCGCATTATCAGCATAGTACAACAGGCTATAATTATCGGCTGAGCAATATTTTAGCCGGGATTGGCCGGGCGCAGCTGGAAGTGCTTGATGAGCGTGTGGAAGCGAGGCGGGCGATCTTTGCCCGTTATGCCGGGGAGCTTGGACAAATAGAGGGGCTGAAATTTATGCCGGAGCTGGAAGGGACGGTGCATAACCGCTGGCTGACGACGTTAACAGTGGATCAGAAGCAATTAGGAGCAGCTCCGCTGGAATTAATAGAAGCGCTGGAGGAGGAAAACATCGAAGCGCGCCCTGTCTGGAAGCCGCTGCATTTACAGCCGATCTTTAAAGACGCTGCTTACTATCCTCACGAAAAAGAAAGAAGCGTATCAGATGAATTGTTTGCCAACGGTGTATGTCTGCCATCAGGGTCAGGAATGACTGAAGAACAGCAAATGAAAGTGATTGACACCATTAAGAAGGCAGTGAACGGGAAAGTGAGCATTTCATAAAGATTCTTTTCAATAGGTGAGGGTATTCAATGGATCTAAATAAAAAGGAAGGCATGATGTGATAAAAAAACTCATCATTCTCATTTTGTCGGCCGTTATCGCTGCTGTCTGTGTAATGATTTTTAATACAGATCATGAGAAGGAACGGGCAAGCCAAAAATTGAGCGAGCAAGAAAAACGTTTGTGGAATCAAACCATTCGTGTGTATTTGCAAAAGGATTTGCAGTCAGGCACGGACTTTTACGATGCCGGCCATTTGCTTATGGTTCCGCTTCATTATGCCTATTCTTCCTCTGATGAGAAGCTCATGAATGAGTTTGAAGAACATTTCCGGCGTTTTCAGTCAGCGGCACACGAAGAGCTTGATATCCGTACTGAAAGCAAACGGCTGTCTGCATTACAATATTACTACCTCATTAGCCAATATATCGTGCTGGCAGATAAGAGCGGCTCTGATCAAGAGCACATTGATGATCTAGCTAACTATTTATTGGATGAAATGGAGAAACTGTGGCTGGAAACCCCGGCCTGGCAATGGGGCAGAACAAGCTTCGAAGGCGGCATGAGGCAGCGGGTATTATGGAAGCTTGAAAACAAGAAGACAGACCGGGAGTATTACAGAGCCTTCGTGGACGAAGAGCTTTTTGCGTTTGCGATTGCTGCTGATTTAAGCCGGCATTTTGATAATAACCCCGTGCTTAAAGACATTCTGAGAATCAATTACCGGGTATTTCAGCAAGAAGGACGGTTTGACCGGAACGGACGCTGGGTGTTTCAGCCCGGCATCTGGAGTGATCATCCCGATTATCTATATGCCGGGTATACGAAAAAGACTCATATCAATCAAATTAAGCCTATTGAAGGGATTGCGGCGGATTCCTCTCATTTTCACCGTTTTCCTTTGTGGATAACGAACTTTATTAAGGCTTATCCAAAAGGTTCCGAGCAAAGACAGCTCTTCTTAAACATTCGCCAAGGGCTGGAGAAGCAATTTTTTGATAAGGTTCTGGTAGCTCCTGACCGACAGAGGCCTTATTACAAGCTAAATAATTTCATGGATGGCCGCAACGGGCTTTATAGATGGAACTATCCAACGATCCGGAATAATGGATACGGTCCTTATGAATTGTCAGGTACTTTTATGATGGGCTGGTGGACTTTTCTCGGGTCCGACAGAATAAAAGAGGTGTATTCGGATGTAACGAAGCAATTTCCGCTGCCTCGGGAAGCAGTAGACCTGTATACAGGTCCCGCTGCAACGAAAGCAAGCAGCTCATTTGCGGCTGCTGCGAATTCTTATGACAACGGTTTTAAAGAAATTTTGGCCCTTTTGGCTTCAAAAGTAAGGTGATAGGCGTGTTTAATACAGTTGGCCATTATATGGCCGTCCGCTGAAGGAGTTTTTTCATGCCGTACTTATTAAGGATGGCGGCGCTGCTCCTTGTGGCAGGAATCATTTACTCTTTTTCTTCGCAAACATACGAGGAGCAGTCGCTTGTGCCCCTTTTAAAACAAATGCTCCCGGGAGAGCCTTTTGCCGGTGCGTTATCTGCCTTTAAGGTCACGTACTGGGGAAAAGAGATATCCATTGGGACCCAAGGGTACTATTATTTTATCGAATTTTTCCTCCGGAAGTTTGCTCATTTGTTTTTATTCGGCGTACTGGCTGTTGCATGGTTTCGAGTGTGTGCAATGTACGATCCAAGCCGATTAGTCAGAAGCATCTGGATGGCCTTTGCCGGCACCGCTGGGTATGCCATGATTGATGAATTGCATCAAATGTATACGGGCGGCCGGACACCGCTTCTGAATGATGTCCTTTTAGACATGTTCGGAGCGGTCCTGGCGCTCGCTCTTTACGTGCCGGCTTATACGAAAAGGCGGCCGGTCTGGAAGAGGATTGATGCTGTCCATCAACAGATTATGTAAATAGCTATGCGCATGGTTCGCTGATGCTGCCATGAAAGCCCGTAATGACAAGGGAGCAATCCCTTATCATCACGGGTTTTTTCATTCAATACAGTCGTTCACTTTTGAAAATGATGGGGGGTTATTGAAATGATTGAATTACGTGATGTACAAAAGCTTTATCGCTCAGGAGGAGAGAAGCTGCCGATTTTGCGGGGAGTGAATTTACATGTTGAAAAAGGCGAGTATGTGGCAATTATGGGCAAGTCCGGTTCTGGAAAAAGTACGCTGCTGAACTTGTTAGGGACGCTTGATGTTCTTGACAGCGGTGAATATGAACTAGCGGGACAAGCTGTTCATAGAATGGGGAAAGGCAAACGGGCAGCTTTGCGGAACGAGAAAATCGGGTTTGTATTTCAGCAGTTTCAGCTTATCCCCAACATGTCCGTCTATCAAAATGTGCTGCTCCCGCTTACCTACGGACAGAAAAGGTGGAGCGGGAAGCGGACAAAAGTTCTTCATTTGCTGAAAGAAGTCGGGTTATTTCATAAAAGAAATCAAAAGCCGAGTCGCTTGTCTGGAGGGGAAAAGCAGCGGGTAGCCATTGCCCGGGCGCTTGTCAACGAGCCGGACTTAATCTTGGCTGATGAACCGACAGGGAGCCTGGATGAGGAAACGACAGAAAATGTGCTGCAGCTAATGGAACAGGTGCATGCCGATGGAGCAACTGTTATCATGATCACCCATGACTTGGAAGTGGCTAAGCGGGCTGAGAGGATTTTGCTATTGAGAAATGGGATGCTGAAGGAGATGGCCAATGAAGCTGCTTACGGGATTTAAACTGGCTTGGCTGGGGTTATGGGCCAATCGCCTTCGGGTGCTGTTTGCCATGTTCGGCGTCGTTATTGGAATGTTTTCAGTCATTGTGCTGGCTTCTATATCGATTGGCGTGAAGGACACGCTGCTCAAGCAAATGGGAGGGCTCGGGGCTGAACAAATTCTGGTGATCCCCGGGCGCGTTCTCGATACTATGAGCGGACAGAAAGATCTGTTGAGCGGGTTAACCAGCGTGCCCAGCACATTAACGTATGAAGACGCGAAAGAGGCGGAAAAGGTAGAGAACGTCCGGTCAGTCACCCCCCATCTGGAAACCGTGACCACCATACAGTCAGGTGAAGGCAAAGAAGCAAAAAAGCTTCAATCCGTTCTTGTGGGAACCACAGATCAATATAGCCGTGTGCAGCATGCAGAGCTTGCAGAGGGCCGTTTTTTTACGAAAAAAGAACAGGAAGCCAAAGCTAAGGTGGTTGTCTTAGGGAGCAATATTCATGAGGGCCTGCTTGGAAAGGAAAACGCTTCTGAGGCGACTCAGACACCGGAGCACCCGGCCCCTGAACCTTGGTGGAAACGGTTATTCTCCGCGTTGACTGCACAAAAAGCATCCGCTGGGAAACCGGAAGCCTCGCTTGTTGGAAAAGAAGTCGCCATCAACAATGAAAAGTACAAGGTCATTGGCGTGCTGTTACCGAATGCAGCGCTCGGTTCAAGCACTGACAACAATGTCGTTATGCCGATCGACACCGCTCTGCAGGAGACCGGCATGAAAAACCTGAACAAGATAATTGTTGAGGCAGACAGCACGGAGACTATCGATCAGGTTGACAGCGATGTATTTGCGGCGATCAAAACGCATCACAAGGACATCGATTATAGTGTGGTCAAGCAAGAGCAAATGCTTGAGGCGTTGAATAAGGTCACAACGATTTTGCAAGCAATGCTTGCCGGTATTACCGTTACGGCCTTAATTATTAGCGGCACAGGCATTATGAATGTCATGGTGATGTCGGTCAGGGAACGCACCCGGGAAATCGGGATACGCAAGGCCCTCGGCGCGACCACTTTTGAGGTCATGCTCCAGTTTTTCTTTGAAACGCTTCTTCTTTGTGTTCTCGGCGGACTCATCGGCCTTGGCATTGGTTATTTATTTATCGAGCTATGGAATCACAATATTTCGGTTTTCTCGCTTGTTTTGCCTCTTTGGGCGGTGAAGCTTGCACTCTATTCGTCTCTTGGCGTTGGTACATTATTCGGCATTTACCCGGCATTGAAAGCGGCAAGAATGAATCCGAGCAAGGCATTAAGATTTGAGTAAAATGAAATCAGCCAGAAGAGAGCTGCCTGGTGAAAAGCGGCAGCTCTCTTCTGAATCATGTTTATGACAGCCTAGAGGCTTTTTTTCTTTAAATCTGGCGGCTCTTCATCAAATTGAATAATCCGGTCGATTTCTTTGTCCATATGCTTATCCGAATTTTCTGCGCCGTATTTGGACATCGACAGCTTGTAGAAAATAGCGCCCAGAATGGCCCAGGCGAAGACGATGATCCACTCATAAGGCCAGACGAGAGCGGACGGCATGCCAGGCATATAAAGAATGGACACCCCCAGAGCCATAAAGGCAGCAATCCAGCCGATCGCCGTGCCGCCAGGAAGCTTGAACGGCCGGTGCATCGCCGGCAGCTTTTTGCGCAGGATGATAAAGGATAGAGCCACCATAAACCAAGCAACGACCAGGCCTAAACCGCCGGCATCAACGAACCAGACTAAGGCCGGACGGCCGAGTAAAGGAGCAGCAGTCGATAAAACAGCAATTAATAGAATAGCCTTGTGAGGAGTATTGTACTTTGGATGCAGTTCTCCGAGCGACTTTGGCAGCATGCCCGATTTAGCGAGCGCATAGATGGCCCGGCTGCCGCCGACATAAAAGCCAATCCAGCTCGTTAAGATCCCGCCAATTCCGCCCAGCACGAGGATGTTGCCCATTAGCTGGCTGTTTCCAAAGGCTTTGGCCATGGCATCGGCCGTCACCAGATTAGAATTCGCGATTTCCCCGGGAGTGAGTATGCGGGAAACGCCGAATATAACGGCAATATACCAGACAACAGCAAGCATAACGGAAAAGATCAGAAGCTTGCCAATTTGTTTTGGCGGAAGGTTAATTTCTTCAGAAGCCTGTGGAATAACATCAAACCCGACAAACATAAAAGGCGTCATTACAATCACTGTCAGCAGTCCGGCTGCTCCTTTTTCAAACAGCGGCTGCATATTAGCCGTACTGCCGGAGATGGAGCTTCCAGTAATCAATAAAATGCCGGCAATAGCGATGACCAACGTCAAAATAAATGTAATCGCCGTTGAAAACTTGATGCCTCGATAGTTGATCCACGCAATAACAATCGAACCAATAATCCCTACACCAGCCCACGTAGCTGTAACATCCCAGCCGGCGACCGTATAAAGATACCCTTGGCTGTAATTCGGAATTAAATATTCGAAAACAGTTGGCAAAGCAACCGCTTCAAAAGCGACCACCGAGACGTAGCCTAATACGATCGCCCATGTAGTAATAAAGCTGGGCACCCGGCCCATGGCTTTATAGCTGTATACGTGCTCGCCCCCGGCCAGGGGAAGGGCCGATGCCAGTTCAGCATACGTCAAGCCGACGAACGTCACCACGATCCCGCCAATTAAGAACGCCAGAATCGCTCCTAACGAACCAGCCTCCGTAATCCACAGTCCGGTCGTGACAACCCAGCCCCAGCCAATCATGGCTCCGAACGCCAAAGCAAGTACATCCCTGTTTCCCAGTGTCTTTAAAAACCTCTGTTCACTCATCCATCCGCCTCCTATCCACATTTTGTATAGGCTCAAATAAAAATAAGGCCAATATGATCCGGTTAAGGACTAGCTGGTTATTTCCTCCTCCTTTCCTGTTAAGCCAAGCCGGAAAGCATGTCCTCTTCCCTATTATATTACAATTTATCAATTTATTCTAAAAATTCTTACAAATATTTATTGCTTATTAATTTGAAAATAATAGATGGAAGGAGTTGACTTTATGATGAAAATGAGCTAAATTTTCACTAAGGTAAATAAATTTTACCTAAGGAAACTTTTTTGAAAGGGGGGAATAACGGGATGTTTTCGTTGCCTAAGCTTCCATATGAGTACGATGAGCTTGAGCCTTATATTGATGGCCGCACACTGGAAATTCATCATGGGAAGCATCATGCGACCTATGTAAACAATTTAAATAAAGCATTAGAAGCGCATGAGGGTTTACAGGATCAGCCGTTAGAGTATTTACTGAGCAACCTGTCATCGCTTCCTGAAGAGATTCAAACAGCGGTAAGGAATAATGGCGGCGGACATTACAGCCACAGTTTGTTTTGGGAATTGATGACTCCAAATGGCGGAGGGGAGCCGACAGCGGATATCGAGAAGGCGATCGATTATTATTTCAAGTCTTTTGACCGCTTTAAGGAGCAGCTCTCACAGGCAGCTGTTTCACGGTTTGGAAGCGGCTACGGCTGGCTCGTCAAAGACGGAGATGAGTTGGCGGTCATGAGTACGCCTAATCAGGATACGCCGCTAATGGAAGGCAAAGTGCCGCTTCTTGTGATTGATGTATGGGAGCATGCTTATTATTTAAAGTATCAAAACCGCCGGCCTGAATTTGTCGCAAACTGGTGGAATACTGTCAACTGGGATAAGGTGAATGACCTCTATCTAAAATCCGAACAACAATCGTATGCATAAGGGAATGAATGTATTGAAATGCCACCTTCTCCTCCGGCTTGGTAAACCGGAGGAGCTTTTTTATTTGCGGCAGTTGGGCGGCAGAATATACAAAAAGGAGGATGGCTCTGTCTTGGACCATCCTCCTTTTTATTAAAAACATTGGAACGAGCGAATTCTCCGCAAGTCTGTTCCGTAATAAACCCATCGGCCATTTCTCCAGCGCCACCCGGCAACAGAGTTTCTCCCTACAAAGGTCGGGTAAAACCAAAAGCTTCGGCCGCCCTCCATCCAGACATAGGTATACCGGTACAAGCAGCCTCTTATTCCGCCGGGATCGACCGCAAAAGGGGTTGCCCCTGTTTGCTGCAGCTGAGGAGTAAAGGCTGGAGGAGGCGAAGACGGCGGTCCGCCTTGCTGAGCGCTTCCCCCTGGAGTTCCCGGCGGAGGAGTGGATGGAAATCCGGGCGTTCCGAATCCCGGCTGCTGGCTGGACGGAAAGCCCATCGGCCCGACTGGCTGCTGGCCGGATGGAAATCCAGGGGGCCACCCTCCTTGGAATCCCTGGCCTTGGCGCGGGTCGGATGAGAAATCATATAGTGTTTCAGCTTCGAACATTCGATTTTCTTCTGGAGGGAAGGCAGAGTAGTAATGGTAGTAATCTCTATAATCCATCTGTTTTTATCCCCTTTCGTCATGCGTTCCTTTTACTGTATGCAGTACTCTTCTTTTGGTGAGTTGTACAGCCGGCATGGTGAAAGGGCAAGGAGAGGCTAGAAGATGTCAGCCACCCAGCGCAGCGCGTATCTGAGGCCGAACAGCAGTGAACGGACAGCAAACAGCAGCAGCTCGGGAACCGCAAGCAGAAGGTCCAGAATAAAGTCAAAGAAGGAATACTTTTTATTGTCTTCCTTTCGTTTTCTTTTTCTGTTAAAAGGCATGCTCTTCATTCCTTTCTTCCTTTTTCTTCATTTTAAATGTTTATGAAGGACTAGACAAAGTTTACCTCTTTTTGTTATATTGAAATGGTTACCCAGGCTAACTATTTTATTGGGAAGTGATTGTGATCCAAACGTTTCAAAAGTTTTTTTATCAATTTTTGCTGTTATACCGGCCGTTCGAGAACCAGCTGAATGCGCTTCTCGGCAAGCATGGCCTTTATCGGGCGCAATGGACGGTATTATATTATTTATTTAATTTTGGACCGGCCACGCTGGTGGAGTTAGCAAGCTACCAAAGTGTGGAAAAACCTACGATGACCCGGACGGTGCAGCGCTTGAAGGAGCTGGGCTATTTAGAGGCGGTGCCGACAAAGGATAAGCGGGAAAAAAGAATGCAGCTGACCGAGGCGGGGGTGAGTGTGTATCAGGAGGTTCGGCTGACGATTGATGCCTTTGAGGAAAAAATTATAGAAGGCATTTCAGAAGAAGAGCAGCTAGAAGCTATTCGCCTCATGAAGGACATTCAGCAGAAAATTACAAAATGGGAGATGGAAATGTGAGTCAATCAGGCCCAAAGCTGTGGACAAAAGACTTTATCGTTGTTTCCGGGATTAATTTTTTTCTGACGCTCATTTTTTATTTATTAATGGTAACGATTGCGGTATACGCTGTTGATGAATTTCACGCCACTACGAGCCAGGCAGGTCTGGTGACAGGTATTTTCATCATTGGCACACTCATTGGTCGGCTATTGATCGGCCGGATGATTGATTCGATCGGCCGCAAAAAAACGTTATTTATCGGACTCGTGCTGTTTACTTTAGCGACAGCTTTATATTTTGCTGATTTAGGCTTGGCGTTTTTATTTTTCAACCGTTTCATTCATGGGCTGACATTGGGAATAGCGAGCACAGCGACCGGTACAATTGTCGCCCAAATTATCCCGGCGACACGAAAAGGAGAGGGGATTGGCTATTATACGATGAGCGCAACACTGGCGACGGCCATCGGTCCGTTTATCGGCTTGTTTATGAGCCAGCACACGAGCTTTCCTGTTATTTTCGGTTTTTGTCTGGTGCTAGGAATGGTGAGTATAGCTATTGCCTTTTTAGTGAGTGTGCCGCCAATGGAGGCAGGGGCGAATAAAGCAGCCATCAAGGGGCTGAAGCTTTCCAGCTTTGTAGAACCGAGAGCGCTGCCGATCGCCTTTGTGACACTTGCCGTTGCTTTCTGTTATTCAAGCGTGCTTTCCTTTATTAACTTTTATGCGATGGAAATTGATTTGGTAGACGCCGCCAGCTTTTTCTTTATTGTCTATGCAGCCGCTGTTTTGGCGTCTCGTCCATTTACCGGCCGCCTCATGGATATAAAGGGAGCCAATTTCGTAATGTACCCCGCCTTTGTGGTGTTTGGAGCCGGCATGCTGCTTCTCAGTGCGGCAAGCCACGGCTTCGGGTTGTTGCTGGCAGGCTTTCTGATTGGCCTTGGCTTCGGAAATATGCAGTCGAGCACACAGGCTATTGCCGTAAAATTAACCCCGCCTCACCGAATGGGACTGGCGACTTCCACCTTCTTTATTTTCCTTGATGCCGGTCTTGGCTTTGGTCCTTATGTGCTTGGGCTTATTATTCCGCGAACCGGATACAGCACACTCTACATGGCACTCGGTATTGCCGTATTCGCGTTCTCGATTCTTTATTATTTCCTCTATGGCAGGAAGGAAAAAGAATTGCGCACCGCTATGGACGCTCCAGCAGTCATGTAAGGGAAATTGTTGAATCGGCGCGCGGTTTCCCGGGAAATATCGTTGACTTTGTGGAATGTGCGCGCAATCGCTTCAAATATGCACGCAAAGTTGTCGAATATGCACGCAACAGACCAAAATATGCGCGCAACCCGATCAAATACGCACACAACACAACAGACCGCAATCTGCCCAATCTCATCCTTCATGCGAAGTTTTATAGCATACTAGCCGTTTGGTAAAGGCTGTCTGCTGTTTCAGCCACTTGACGGGTGTCTCCGCTAATGGCCTGGATGACTTGGACGAGCTCATTGACATCGCCTTCCACACGGTTGATGTGCTGGTCATTTTGGTTAATTGCTGAAAGAATTTGGTGAAACTTGTTTTGTGTGTCGGCAGAGTTTTCCAAGCCGAGGGCGACTTTTTGCTTGACATCAGCGGTTGTGCTGACTGCCTCATCCGTTAATGAAGCTGAGTTATGAACAAGCGAGGTAATTTGTTCAACAGACTGCTTTGCCTGCTGGGCCAGCTTGCGAACCTCCTGGGCAACAACAGCAAAGCCATTGCCGTGTACGCCGGCCCGTGCAGCTTCGATGGAGGCATTGAGCGCCAGCAAATTGGTTTGTTCAGCTATTTGGTTAACCATCGCGACAATGCTGGTGATCTGGTCAGAAGATTTTTTCAGCTCAGCTATAATGTTGCCAAGCTGGTCAGTGCTCCCGGCAATAAATTGCATATGGGATTGCATATGCTGTACCATATCAAATCCGTCGGCTGCATCCAGCTGAATTTGTCTGACATTTTTCACGTTAGAGTGGATGCTTGCGCTGATCTCACCCGCATGCCGGTCCACCTGTTCGACAGAAAGGCTCGTTTCTTCCGCCAGTCCGGTTAGATCTTCACTAATCGAAGAAATTTTACTTTTCAGCTCCGCTTTGACTTTCTCATATTGCTCTTCCCTTAAACGCAGATGGGCTTTCTCATATTCCTCCAGCACAATTTGCATTTCAAAATTGATCAGCTTGGCCACCGTTGTCATGGTCCGCTCCGGCATGCTGTTAAACGGTTTTTCTTTGATTGCCAGCTGAATAATGACTTCCTGTATTTGTTGAAAGGTACCCATATACCATTTAGGCTGCAGACCGATTTTAAAGTGCATTCGCGCTACTTGCATGCGTTTTTGGATAGAGGGTTCATCGATGTTTCCGTCAAACATGCTGATGAGGTAAGTGGCTAATGTTTGTTTAAGCCGGCCTACTTCGCTGCGTTCCTCAATAATTCGGCGAAGAGCGGGGACGGCTAGCACTCTATCATAAAAAACAGAGGCAATTTCATCGCGATGGCGGCTCACGACAGACTGAAGAGCGTGCGCGAAGGCCAAATCCTGTTTTGTTAAATGAATTAATTCCATTTGCGTTTTTAATTCCGGGTATGTATGTAAATCAACCGTTGGCATTTTAGTGATTGATAATTCTGAGACAGATGGTTCTTCTTTCCTAGTGTTCTTCCACTTAAAGAGTGTATTCAATGTTCATCTCTCCCGTTTTAGAGTCTTCTTCTTGATTCATTAATAGCAAGAATTAATGGCTTTGTCAAATATATGTATAACTTTTTTTATAAAACATTGTACAAAGATTGATGATCCTTTATCCTAATACATAAGACCTAAAAGCAGGAGGGATACTTATGGTTCACTGTCAGGCATGTCAGCTATCAGAGTTGCGTTATTATATCCGTTTTTCAGGAGAAAAGAATCTTAAGCATTTTCCGCAAGTGGCGGCCAGCTTGGAGAAAAGCGGGGTGCTTGTTTATTCCCGAAAGGAAACGGCGGTGGTCAAAGAAGCTGGAGCAGCTGGGTTGTACGATTTTCTGATCGATCACCTGGAGGCTGAGCAGCTTTCCTTTCGCACGGATTCTTCCGGCTGGCGCTCGATTCATGATCTGCCGCAGGTGATCGAGTCGCAATGGATTGATGAGGTGATTGCCGATCAGGCTGTTATTTGTTATAAGCAGCCGATTGTGGACAAAGAGGAACAAATAGTTGCCCATGAAATCCTCGCCCGGTTTCATGGAAAATCCGGCGAAATCATTTCCCCGGCGCAGGCGTTCGCTGCAGCTAAACGCAGGAACCGCCTGTATGCGCTTGACCGCATGTGCCGAATGGCAGCTGTCCGCAGTGCGGCACAACTGGAGGGAAAGGTCTTTATTAACTTTATTCCCACATCCATTTACTCGCCGGAGCATTGCTTGAAATCGACGGTTCGCCTGGCCAATGAGCTTGGAATTGCCCCGTCGCAATTTGTATTTGAGGTAGTGGAAACAGAAGAAGTGGACGACATCGAGCATCTGAAAAAAATATTAATGTATTACAAGGAGAAGGGGTTTCATTACGCACTTGATGATGTTGGGGAAGGATTTAGCACCGTGGGCATGCTGGAAGAACTCGCCCCGCACTATATGAAGCTGGACAGAAAATATGCGCACGGCATAGCCGAAGACCCCGGCAAACAGCGGGCTGCTGAAGCCATTTTGCAGGCTGCGCTGAAGGTTGGGGCCGTGCCCCTTGCCGAGGGAGTGGAGGAGCGGGAAGATTTCACCTGGTTAAGAAACAGCGGCTATCAGCTCTTTCAAGGGTATTTATTCGGAAAGCCCGCTCCATTCAAGTCATGCATTTGTCAAAGTTGACGGTCCCGTTTAAATAAGAAGCCCAATACAAGCCCGTAGAGCGCATGTCCGGCCAGCCAATAAGATAAAGCCGGAATGCTGGTGACAGCAGGTGTGCGGTCAGATAAAGCCGTTGTCGGGAAAAGAAGCAGGCCGATCAATGTGCAAATCGCCGTGCACCAGGCGAGAATGTGCCCCCCTGTTGTCACCCGCTCATGCTGAAGGACAGCTAACAGAACCATACTTAATAAGATAGACACCACCAAGTGAAAGGACACTTCTATTATTTCCGGAAAGTAGTACCGGTTAATGATCGGGATGTAATCGACATTCAGCAGCAGCGTATACACTTTTACTTGAGTGATTTGTTCAATGAGCTTAAAGACGATGGATAGAATAATGCCGGCGATCAATCCGTACCAGCCTGCTTTTGCTATCTTTCTTTTATCAGCAATCAACATAGGTCCTCCTGTTCTCTGCTATTTTTCAATATTCATAGCAAACTCCGTTCAGAACGTCAAGCAATTGTCTAAACTTATTGATGAAACATTGTACAAAAAATAAGGATACGATATACTAAGTGCGTAAAAGTATTCGGGCAATAGTGATCCTTTGCTTAGAAGGAGGAAAACTATGGATCAGTCTCATGCCAACGGAATGTACTATATTCAGCAAGTCGCTGAGATTACGGGCATCTCTAAGCAATTGATACGAAAATGGGAAGAGCGATATGCATTGGTGCAGCCGCAGCGTCTGGATAACGGATATCGTATTTACAGCGAGAAAGATATTAATACACTGTTAACAGTTAAAGAATTGTCTGCACAAGGGCATTCTGTTAAACAGGCAGTTATGATGGTGAAGGAGAAGGCAGAGCAGCCTGCGAGGAAAATCACTCCTGTCCAGGAGCCGGTCCGCCGCCAGGAGGAGATGAATGAATATGTGTTAAAGCTCCTGCAGCAGGCTGCCCGCTGTGATGAGCTGGAAATCACGCTTCTTTTGCAGCAAGCGTATCATTCATTAGGATTGGAGGCATTTGTTCAATCGGTCGTTGCCCCCTTTTTAAAAGAGGTCGGCAGCCGCTGGGAAAGGGGAGAATGGGATGAGTACCAGGAATCTCTCTCCAGCCTGGCTGTACGGGATTTTCTCGTGCAAATCCGGCGCAATTACAAATGCCGGGAGGAAGCCCCGCTTGTCGTCGGAGCCTGTCTTCCTCATGAACAGCATGAAGTGCCGGTGCATCTTTTGCTGCTCCACTTCATGATCAAAGGCTGGAAAACGACCTTGATAGGCGCTTCGCCTGCACCGGGCTCGATCGAGCAGCTCGTTCAAAAGCTGCGCCCGGCGAAGGTGCTGCTTTCGGCCACAACAACGATTCCTTTTGAAAAAGATCCTCACCTTCTGGAAAGCCTGGATCAGTTCGCTGGCAACAACCGGCACATCGACTTTTATATCGGCGGGGCTGGCGCCGTTCAATTTGCATCAGGCAAGCCGCTGCAAGCCATTCGAATCGTCGGCTCAGTCGAGGAAATAAGGGACGGCGACTGAAAGCGCCCCTTCTTTCCGAACAGACTGTTGTAAGGGCGGCCCGAAAAGTCTTGGAAATGACTTTTCGGGCCGCCCTTTTTGCTGTGATCATCCAATCTGAATAAGAAGGAATAATTTACTTTATTTCCCTTAAAATAATATAAAATGATCAGTTGCCGCTATTGTCGAAAAACTAAAACAACAAAAGGGATAGTGAATGTTTCGACAAAAACTATCTGTATGGAGACAAAAGGCAGAAGCTTGTCCGGAAACGGGAAAGGCGTAAAAAAAATAAGTGATGATTCGACAGTTTTTGAAACGGATGATTGACATATAAGTTGTTTTTCCACTATACTGTGGATAATAATTTTTGAATTTTATAAATATTCAAAGGGGATAGAGGGTTGTGTTCTATTGTTAAACTGTTCTCAAGTGAGCCGGCTGTGCCGGGAACATACGTCGCTAAGTGAGCGGGAGATCGAAAAGATTGAGGAAGTATCACGGCAGCTGCAGTTAATTGCCGATTTAACCGGGGCAAACGTATTTATTGATTGTCCGATGAGAGAGCCCACAAATGCCATCGTCGTAGCGGAAGCCTCTCCTTCTAGCGGTGAAACGCTTTATTACGAGCCGTATGTTGGAACGGTTGTTTATGAGCAATTTGAACCTAGCGTATTTCTCTCCTTGCGGGCAGGAAAAAGCGTTCTCTTTAATAAGGCGGTGACACAGCGGGGGATTTTTGTTAAGCAAAGCGTCACGCCCATTAAGAATGACAAGGACCAGGTGATTGGAACGCTTATTAAGGAAGAGCATGATCCGCGGGAGATACAAAAAATGAAATCGCTTTCTCCGGCTACGGAAATGCTGTGGGAGCTGTTTTTTTCCACCGACCAGGAGCGTCCAGCCTTATCGGATATTATGAAAGAGCACTTTATCCTGATTGATTCCTCGATGGAAATTGTATATGCAAACCCCTCAGCAAAAACCTTCATTGCCGAGGTGTATAATCTCGGACCTTGCGAGGGAAAGCCGGCGGAGGAAGTGATGCCCTTTATCAAACCGGTCATTCATTCGAGGAAGGATCTTGTCATTGAAGAAATTCAAGTGTCGAGATTCTTTTTGGAAGTGAAAAAAGTGGATATCTACAAACAGGATCAGGTGACCGGCATGCTCATCCTCATCCGCGATGTGACCGACTTACGCATGAAAGAAAGAGAGCTCGTCGTTAAATCGGTCGTGATCCGTGAAATTCATCACCGGGTCAAAAATAATTTGCAGGCGGTGGCGAGCCTTTTGCGGCTGCAGATCAGAAAAGGCGTGTCGGAAGAAAGCCGCGGCTACCTGACAGACAGCTTGAACCGGGTGCTGAGCATCGCTTCTGTCTATGAAATCATTCTGGCCAATGACAATATCGATGATGATGAGGTCGATATTGTCAGCTTGTCGAACAAAATTGCCCAAATGATCATCCAGAACAGCCATAGCGAGCAGCTTGACCTGCAGTTTAGCTGCCGCGGCGAGCCGATTTTGGCTGATTCCAAAAAGGCTGTCTCGATTGCGCTTGTAGTCAATGAATTGGTGCAAAATTCAATTAAGCATGCGTTTCACAATCGTCCTGCCGGAGCCGTAGATGTAACGTTTAAGCGGGAGAAGAGCAAGGTGACCTTGACCGTCGCTGATAATGGCACCGGAATGAAAAAGGAAGCGAAGCGGTCACTGGGGCTGGATATCGTTAAAAACCTAATCGAACACGATTTATCGGGAGAATATTACATCGGATCTTCCTCACAAGGAACGACTGTCATCGTTTCATTTACACTGGAGCAGGAGGGAGTCAAAGAATATGGGTCAACGGATTCTGCTGGTAGAAGATGAGTCGCTTATCCGTTTAGATATTTCCTCTATTTTGCAGGATAACGGCTACGAGGTCGTTGGAGAAGCAGGCGATGGGGAGAAAGCGGTCGAACTTGCTTTTGCCCTCAAGCCGGATTTGATTATTATGGACATTAAGATGCCGAAGCTAAATGGATTGAAGGCGGGAAAAATCATTTCGGACAAGCTGGATATACCAATTATTCTAGTTACCGCCTACAGCCAGAAGGAATTTGTTGAAAAGTCCAAACAGGCGAATGTGGTCGGCTATCTTGTCAAGCCGGTATCCGAGGCGAATTTGCTGCCGGCTGTGGAAGTGGCGCTTAATCAAGCGGCGAAAATGAGGTCGATGCAGGACGCTGTTGCGGCGGCAAATGAGCAGGTGGAAAAGCGGAAGCTCATTGAACGGGCCAAGGGCCTGCTTATGAAGCATCTCTCCGTCTCAGAAGAGGAAGCCTATCAGAGAATGCGGAAATTCAGCATGAAGCACCGGCTGTCTATGAATGAAACAGCCGAAAAGGTTATTGCTAAATATAAATAGTTTCAAAAGACAAGTGAATAATTAAGTAAGCACAGGCGCTTAACGATGGGATAAAACCAGCGGGAGGGGTCTGTTTTTTATTGCATTTTACTTGAAAAAACGAGAAAAGGAGAGAGTAATATGAGCATGATTGGGAATGTTGTTGTCTATATCATTATGACGTGTGCCGTATTGGGAGCTTTTGCGGCTATCCGCAATCCCGAGGAAGGGCTCGGGAAAGAGTTTATGAATGGCCTTCATACCGTCGGCCACATTTTCGTTCCGGCTGCCGGGATTATGGCCTCTATTCCATTTTTATCACAATTTATCGATTCCGTTATTGGTCCATTGTTCAACTCGCTCGGAGCTGACCCGGCCATTGCCGCTACCGCCATTCTGGCGACAGATATGGGGGGCTACCAATTAGCGAATGTGTTAAAGGAAACGTATGAGGGCTGGATTATGGCTATGATCGTCGGCTATATGGCCGGAGCAACGATCGTTTTCTCGATTCCGATGGGACTGGCTATGCTTGATAAGAGGGATCACAAATATATGGCGCTTGGAGTGATGTCTGGTGTTTTAACGATCCCGATCGGGGCGTTTATTGCCAGCTGCTTGACGCTTTTGTTTAATACAAAGGTGCGTGCCGTCATTGATACGACGAGCAGTTCCACTTATGAATTTGCTTTGTCTTACGCTAAAATATTAGTCAACCTGCTGCCTTTGCTTATTTTTGTGGTAGCGATTGCCGCCGGGCTTAAGTTCTTCCCGAAAGCTATGATCAGCGGCTTTATGATTTTTGGAAAAGTAATGGATGCCGCTATTAAGCTAGTGCTTGTCTTTTCCATTGTGGAAATTTTCACCGGATTGTTCTCAACGCTATTTGGCGTGTGGGGCTTTGATCCGATTATGGCTGATAAAGAAGACCAATTCCGGGCGCTGGAAACGGCGGGATATATCGGAATTATGCTGGCCGGGGCGTTTCCGATGGTCTACTTGCTTCGTAAATACGCGTCGACACCATTGGAAGCAGCCGGAAGAAAAATCGGCTTAAGCTCAACAGGCAGCGCCGGTCTGCTTGCCACAATTGCCAATATATTAGCTATGTTCCAGCTCGTTCGCTACATGCGGCCGAAGGATAAGGTCATCAACATTTCCTTTGCTGTCTGCGCGGCATTTCTGTTAGGCGACCATTTATCTTTCACCGCTAATTTCCAGCCTAATTTGATCCTGCCTGTTTTGATTGGCAAAATCTCAGCCGGTGTGATTGCTATCGGGCTTGCTTATTGGTTGTCCGTCCCGACTGCCCTGCGTTTAGAAGAGGAAGACCGTGCCAACGGAACGATCCGTCCAGGTGAATATTTAGAGGAGGAAGGCGCGGTGATGGAAGAAAGCGCATCAGCACAAGAAACAGCACAGTAGGAGGAAGAAGCATGAGTGAAGAAAAACAGCGATTTATCCAGGAGTTTGTTCCGGGCAAGCAAATTACGCTCAGCCATTTAATTGCCAATCCTGACCCGGATATGTTTGTGAAGCTTGGTATTCAGGAGGCGGGAGCGCTGGGAATACTGACATTAACGCCGAGCGAGACAGTCATTATTGCCGGTGATCTGGCAACGAAGGCGGCCAGTGTCACGATCGGCTTTCTTGACCGCTTTACAGGCAGCTTAGTCATTGTCGGCAGCGTGTCAGAAGTAGAGATGGCGATGGCTGAAATTAACCGTTTTCTTTCCGAGCAGCTTGGCTATACGCCTTCAGCGATAACAAAGTCATAAGGAGAGAAGGCGAATGAATAACAGAGTAATGCTGATCGGCTCGATCGGAGCAGGGAAATCTACGCTAACAAACGCTCTGCTAGATAAGCCGGCGGAAGCGGTGAAGACGCAGGCGCTCGTCTATCGCGACTGGATCGTGGATACACCTGGGGAATACACAGAAAATCCTTTATTCTACAAAAATATTATGGCAACTGCTTTAGAAGTGACCCATGTTTTTTATATTCAGGATGCGACGGGGGATAAGATGGTTTTTCCGCCTGGATTTAGTTCAGGCATTCCCAAATTGCCGGTCGGGGTGGTAACGAAAGCAGATCATCCTGCTGCTAATATTGAACATACCGTGCAAAAGTTAAAGCAGGCTGTTGTCGAAGGACCGATTGTGGTCACATCGGCGCTTGCAGGGAAAAACCTTCAAGTTTTGCGGGACCTTGCCGCTTGCCGTTCCTTGCAGGAAATGAAGGAGTATGCCGCTGCTTGCGGGCAAATGGATTTCATTTTTAGGTGAAAGCCTTTACAATAGTCAGTTTTTTAGGTATATTTAGAACAATAAATAAAAAAGCATAGAAACAGGCAAAGGCGCCTCTGACGAATTCATGATTCATGAATTTGCAGGGGCGCTTTTTGCTTTTTAAGGTGGTGCAAAAGCGTGAAAAGCCTGGCCTCCCGCGAGGAAACGTTACTGAGTGCCGGCATTGATATCGGCACAAGCACAACAAAATTGGTGATTAGCCGGTTTTCGCTCATGAACATGGCCGGCGGATCGCATGTACCGAGAATTGAAATTATCGATAAAGAGATTTTATACCGGAGCCCGATTTTCAGAACTCCGTTGTTATCGGCAACGGTCATTGATATGGAGGCGGTCGACCGTCTGGTCAAACAAGAATATGAAAAGGCGGGCGTCAAGCCGGAGCAAATTCAGACAGGCGCGGTGATCATTACCGGTGAAACAGCAACAAAGCAAAATGCAGAGGAAATGGTCCATCATCTATCGGCTGTTGCCGGCGAGTTTTTAGTCGCAACGGCTGGTCCGGATCTAGAAGGCATGATCGCGGCTAAGGGGTCTGGCGCCTATGATTATTCTAAAAAAACAGGGAAGGCGGTAGCGAATATCGATATCGGGGGCGGCACTGCCAATGCCGCTGTCTATGAAAATGGCAAGCTGTCAGGCACATGTACGCTCCATATCGGCGGACGCTTGATTGAATTTAAAGAAGGAAAAGTCAGCCGCCTTTCTGTTCCTGTTGAAAGACTTGTTCAGCAAAAAGGCTGGACGCTGGCAAAAGGAGCGGCAAAAGACCATCCCGATATTGAGAAGGTGGCGAGGTATATGGCCGCTGTCATTGGAAGGATGCTGGACAAATCGCTCACAGCCGAGGATGAAGTGCTTTTATTGGGCCATCCTCCGCAGTGGAGCGGCGCTGTGGATGCTATTGTCTTTTCAGGCGGCGTGTCGGAGTGTATATATCAAACAGAAGATCGGCAGGCGGCGGCAGAAGGATATAACGATATCGGCACCGCCATCGCGAGGGCGATTCAGGAGGAGAACAGCCTGCAGCGGTACGAGTGGAGAGAGCCGGATGAAACCGTTCGGGCGACGGTTCTCGGAGCCGGGACCCAGACAACAAACATTAGCGGAGCAACGATCCAAGTGGAGAGCAGCCAGCTGCCCCAGAAAAATCTGCCTGTATTTGAAGTGTCGTTTGAATACGAAGCCTCCGCCGGACTGGGGAAATTACGCAGCAGCATGGAAGAAGCGATTGCTGTTTATGACCCGGGTCGGGAAGGACAAAACTTTGTTCTTTACTTCACTCATTTGCCGCATTTGTCCTTTAGGGATATCCAGTCTGTTGCGAAGGAGCTGATTCAGTGCCGGCAATTAAAGCCGAAGCCGTCACAGCCTTTAGTGATTGCCCTGCAAAGCGACCACGCCAAGGTGCTTGGTCAGACATTTCAGGCGCTAAAGCCGGAAGAAAGTGTACTGTGTATTGATCAAATTGAGGTAGAACAAGGCGATTACATGGATATCGGCCAGGTTCTTGACTCAGGAGTAGTGCCTGTAGTTATTAAAACACTCACTTTTCATTCATAAAGCAAGGAGGCAGGCAAAGTGAAGCTGAAAACAACGATTGGGGGAAAGACCTTTCAATTCAAGGATTTGAAAGAGCTTTTCGCAAAAGCCAATGAAGAAAAATCGGGAGACCGGCTTGCGGGGATCGCGGCCGAAACGGTGCAGGAACGAATCGCAGCCAAATCCGTCTTAAGCGACATTACGCTAGCCGATATCCGCAATCATCCGATGATTGAAGCGGAGAAAGACGAAGTATCCGCGATCATCGAACACGATATTAACGAGCCGATTTACAAGCAAATCAAAAACTGGTCAGTAGCTGAATTGCGCGAGTACATTTTAGACAATGAAACCGGGGACCGGGAGTTAAAGCGCATGAGCCAGGGGCTGACGAGCGAAATGATCGCGGCGGTCGCGAAGCTCATGTCTAACTTAGACCTAGTGCATGCCGCCGGCAAAATAGAGATTTTAACAACCTGCAACATAACGATTGGCCAGAGGGGCACGCTCGCCTCAAGGCTGCAGCCGAATCACCCGACGGATAACATCGAGGGCATGATTGCCTCGCTGAAGGACGGTTTGTCCTACGGGGTGGGAGATGCGGTAGTAGGCATCAATCCGGTTGATGATTCTGTCGAAAGCGTCAAACGGCTGCTGCAGGCAAGCCATGAGTTTATTGAAGAATGGAACATTCCAACCCAGAACTGTGTGCTTGCCCATGTCACTACCCAAATGAAAGCAATTGAAAAAGGGGCACCGGCCGATATGATTTTCCAGAGCATCGCCGGCACGGAAAAGGCTAATCGTTCCTTCGGTATTTCCGCTGAGCTTTTGCATGAGGCGGCGGACATGGCGAAAAAATTTGGAACGAGCGCCGGTCCGGAACGGCTGTATTTTGAAACAGGACAAGGCTCGGAATTATCGGCGGAAGCCCATTACGGAATGGATCAAATGACACTGGAATCAAGGAATTACGGCTTTGCCCGGCATTACAATCCGTATATTGTGAACACGGTCGTTGGCTTTATCGGACCGGAATACTTGTATAACAGCAAGCAGGTGATCCGGGCCGGGCTTGAAGATCATTTTATGGGCAAAATGCATGGCCTGCCAATGGGTGTCGATATTTGCTATACCAACCATATTCGCGCCGATCAAAATGATATCGAGGATCTTGGCGTGCTTTTAGCCGCCGCGGGAGTGAATTTCATTATTGCGACACCGATGGGGGATGATTGCATGCTGAACTATCAGTCTATGAGCTATCACGACATTGCTACGTTGCGCCAAACACTTGGAAAAGCCCCTTCCCCCGAGTTCGCCGCATGGCTTGAGAAGATGGGGATTTTCGAGAATGGAAGATTGAGCAAGTACGCAGGTGACCCAACGATGTTTTCAAGATAGGAGGCGATAGCATGAAGGAAGAATTAGTTGCTTCAATTACAAAGCTGGTTGTGGAAAAGCTCAGTCAGGAACAGCAGCCGCAAGAGCCTGAAGTGAACTTATGGAGCAAAGGGCCGAAAGATCTGCCGCCGGTTGAATTGAAGGAACAAAGTGCAGGACAAATCGAATGGAAGCCGCTGCAGCCGAAGCAGGACAGGCAGGCAGCACCGCTTTCATCAGCTTCTAAGCAGAAGTCCGCTGATGCGGCGGAAGCAGAAAAGAAAGAGAAACAGCTGGAAGAGCTTCGCAAGAAAACGCCGTCGCGGATTGCTGTCGGCCGAGCGGGCAACCGCCCGAAGACCAATACGTGGCTCCAGTTCCGCTTTGACCATGCGGCTGCCGTTGATGCCGTTTACGGGGAAGTGGCGCCGGAGGTTTTAGAGAATCTTGGAGTATTTACCGTTCAGACGCGTGTGAAGGACAAGGAAGAATATATTCGCCGTCCGGATTACGGGCGCCAGCTGTCAGATGAAGCAAGGAAGATGATTAAAGAGAGATGCCAGTCTTCGCCTACCGTGCAAATCGTGATTTCAAACGGCTTAAGCGCCAAAGCGGTTGAAACCAATATCGAAGACGTTTACTTGTCATTGCAGCAATCGCTGAACAATTTAAACATCAGCATGGGCACCACCTTTTATGTAGACAAAGGGCGGGTGGCGCTAATGGATGAAATCGGCGAGATTCTAACCCCAGATGTTGTGGTGATGCTGATTGGTGAGCGTCCCGGCCTTGTGAGTGCGGAATCATTAAGTGCGTACATGTGCTACAAGCCGAGAAAAGGAGTGATCGAGGCGGACCGGATGGTCGTATCGAACATTCATAAAGGCGGCATTCCGCCAGTAGAAGCAGGCGCCTATCTGGGAACGGTCGTCCAAAAGATTTTAAAGCACCAGGCCAGCGGCGTATCGCTCGTGAAAAAAGAAAGCTAGGAGGCGGAACAACCGATGCATTTACCTCATGTAAAAGCTGACATTCTCGCCGTGCGGGTCATTGCTAATGTGGATCAGGGCTTGGCAGGCAAGCTGAAATTGCAAAGCCATCACCGCAGTCTCGGGATGTTCACCATTACAAGCGATGATATTGGCTATACGGCACTGGACGAGGCCACGAAATATGCGGATGTGGATGTGGTTTATGCCAAATCCTTCTACGCCGGCGCAAACTATTCCTCCGGCCCTTTGTCAGGAGAAATGATCGGCGTCATTGCCGGACCGACGCCTGAGCAGGTAAGAAGCGGCCTGGAGGCGGTTGAAACAACGGTGGAATCCGGCGCATTCTTTGAGGCGCTGGATGAAGAGAAGAGCCATCTTTTATATGCTCATGTGGTTTCAAGAACCGGCAGTTATTTATCTTCATTGGCCGGGATTGAGGAAGGCGAGGCGCTTGCTTATTTGATCGCTCCTCCCCTTGAAGCAATATATGGGCTGGATGCGGCTTTAAAAGCGGCAGATGTGACGATTTGTGAGCTGTTTGAGCCTCCATCGGAAACAAATTATGGAGGCGCCCTGTTAACGGGAAGCCAGTCAGCTTGCCGGGCGGCCGCCGATGCCTTTCGGGAAACGATTATCGAAGTAGCGAAGCACCCGCTTCACTACTAATGAAATAAAGCCGAATGAGAAGGAGTGTGAAAGTATGTCTGTAGCAATAGACCGCGATCTGCTTGCCATTCAAGAGATGCGGGAAGCGGTTAGAAAAGCAAAAGCAGCTCAGCAGCGTTATCTATCTTATTCTCAAGAGCAGGTAGATCAAATTGTCAAAGCTGTCGCCGATGCTGCCTATGCCATGTCCCGTGAATTGGCGGTCATGGCAGTAGAAGAGACGGGCATGGGGATCGCTGAGCATAAGCAGATTAAAAATGAAGTAGGCTCCAAAGCGGTATATGAATCAATCAAGGATGAAAAGACAGTCGGCATTATCAGGGAAGACAAGGAAAAGCAAGTGGTTGAAGTGGCTGCGCCCTTTGGTGTAGTAGCAGCGATTATTCCGACGACCAATCCGACATCCACCGCCTTTTTCAAAACATTGATTGCCTTAAAAACGCGAAATGCCATCATTGTCAGCCCGCATCCTTACGCGGTGAAATGCACGATTGAGGCGTTGAAGGTTTGCGAGCAGGCGGCAGTCGGAGCGGGAGCGCCTGAAGGGTTGATCGGCTGGCTGTCTCACGCCTCCATGGAAGCAACGCAGTCTTTAATGACCCATCCGGACGTCCATTTGATTTTAGCAACGGGCGGAGGCGGCCTGGTCAGAGCCGCTTACAGCTCAGGGAAGCCCGCTTATGGTGTCGGTCCTGGAAACGTGCCTGTTTATCTTGAAAAAACAGCCAACGTTGCGAAGGCCGTCTCCATGATTGTCGACAGCAAATCATTTGATTATGGAACGATTTGTGCCACAGAGCAGGCAATCATTACAGATGAAAGCATCTTTGAAGCCACGCTGCGCGAATTGAAAGCCAATGGTGCTTATTTACTGAATGAAGAAGAAAAGCGGCGCATGGAAAAAGTCATTTCTCCTGTGCCTGGAAAGGTCAATCCGAAAATTGTCGGCAGAAGTCCGCAATACATTGCTGGATTGGCAGGAATTGAAATCGACGATTCTGTGCGCTTATTCGTTGCCCAAGAGACCAAAGTCGGCAAGGAGGTGCCGTTTTCTTTGGAAAAGCTCTCCCCGATCTTTGCCTTGTATACAGCGAAAAACAAAACGGAGGCAAAGGAGTTATGCGGCCGGCTTCTTGATTTGGGCGGACGCGGTCACAGCTTGTCGATTCACACGGAAGATGATGCTGTTGCCCGGGAGTTTGCGGTCGATATGCCGGTTTCCAGAATTTTAGTGAACACTTTATCTTCTGTCGGCGCCGTAGGAGGCACAACAGGGCTTGCGCCATCTATGACGCTCGGCTGCGGATCATTTGGCGGCAATATTACATCAGATAACATTACAGCCCGCCACTTGCTTAACATTAAACGGATGGCTTACGGAATTAAAGAGGTCGATATTCCGAGAAAAGGAGCCTCTTCCCCTTCTCCGGCGGCCGCCAAGCAGACAGACGAAATTGTGAAAAGTGTCATTGCTTCCATGGGAAAAAGCGGACAAGTCAACGTGGAAGAAGTAGCCCAGCTTGTAAATAAAGTCATTGAACAATACAACAAATAAACTTTTAGGAGGAATATAAAATGGCAAGAGAAATGACAGCATTAGGAATGATCGAGACAAAAGGATTAGTAGCATCTATCGAAGCAGCGGACGCAATGGTTAAAGCAGCAAGCGTGCATTTAGTTGGAAAAGTGCATGTCGGCGGCGGAATTGTGACAGTGCTCGTCCGCGGTGATGTCGGAGCTGTTAAGGCAGCAACAGATGCAGGAGCAGCGGCAGCTCAGCGTGTGGGGGAACTGAACTCTGTTCATGTCATTCCGCGCCCGCATAACGAACTGGAATCCATTTTGCCAAAAGCGCCGGAAATCGTTGAGTAAGCAAAGAAGTGCATGAGAAGAGGTGAATGCTTATGGATTCAGACTGGATTCAATCGATCGTGGAAGAAGTAATCCAGCAGTTGGGCAGGAAAGAGCCGGCAGCAGGGACGAAGGAGATTCCGATTGCCGTATCAGCCCGTCATGTTCATCTGTCTGAACAGCACGTGGCTGCTTTGTTTGGCTCCTCTTATCAGCTGAAGAAGAAAAGCGATTTATCACAGCCGAATCAATTTGCTGCGGAGGAAACGGTTATTTTGTCAGGCCCGAAAGGCACGATCGAACGTGTTCGCGTCCTTGGGCCTTCCCGCAGCCTCACTCAAGTGGAAGTGAGCCAAACAGATGCCTTTAAGCTGGGGGTCAAGCCGCCGATTCGGCAGTCGGGTGATATTAAAGGCTCTGCACCGATTACCATTATCGGCCCGAAAGGCAGCATTTATTTAACGGAAGGGTTAATTATCGCGCAGGCGCATATTCATATGACGCCGGCTGACGCCGGCCGCCTTCAGGTCCAGGATGGCCAGTATGTCCAAGTGAGGGCGGAAACGGCACGGCCGGTCACCTTTGAAAAAGTGCTTGTCCGTGTATCTGCTTCCTACCGGCTGGAAATGCACATCGATACGGATGAAGCAAATGCCGCCTTCATCCGCGCAGGTCAAATAGGTGAAATCGTGTCAGAGGGACAGAGGCCATCCCTGCCTGCAGTACCTGTACAGCCGCAGGAAAGCGTCCGTCACAGTGCCATTTTTGATGGCAAGCTGCTGTCCCAGCATGAAGTGAGACAAATGGAGGAAACGGTGATCCGTGTCGGAAAAGCCACGATCATCACCCCGTTAGCCAAAGATACAGCACGTGAGCTAGGAAAAAAAATCGAAGTAATCGACAAGTAAGGCGGTGAAGAGATGAGAATGGGAACTGTGATTGGGAATGTGTGGGCGACAAGAAAAGAAGATGGGCTTACCGGATTAAAGCTGCTGTTTGTCCAGCCTATTCATCCTGACGGTTCATCTATCCATACGCCAATTATTGCGGCTGATAGAATCGGAGCGGGCATAGGGGATCAAGTGATCATAACAGAAGGAGGGTCCGCCCGGTTCATTATGCCGGACAATCCCTTGCCGATTGATGCGGTCGTCATTGGAATTGTCGATTCTACCGAGATTGTACACACATAGAAAGGAGTGGGGTGAATGCCAAGAGCAATCGGAATGATTGAAACACGCGGATTAGTCGGGTCCATTGAGGCAGCGGATGCGATGTTGAAGGCGGCAAGTGTGCAGCTGATGAATCAGGAAAAAATTGATGGCGCTCTCGTTACCGTCCTTGTGGAAGGAGATGTCGGCGCGGTCCAAGCAGCGGTTGACGCCGGAAAAGAGGCGGCTGCCCGGGTTGGAGAGCTGGTGTCCGCGCGCGTGATTCCCCGCATGGATGAAGAAACGTATGAAATGGTCCGCAAGCGAAAGCAATTAAGCCAAGCTTCTGAAACAGAAAAGAAACCTGCTTCTAAACCGGCTCCATCTCCTGCCCGCACGAATCGCAAGAAAACGGATCCGGAGCCGAAAACAGAAGAATAAGGTAGAAAGGAGCAACATCCATGGCATTTAAGCGCCCGAAGATTGCCGTAATTGGCGCTGGTTTTACCGGGGCCACAACGGCTCTGATGATCGCCCAAAAGGATTTAGGGGACGTCATTTTAGTGGATACGCCGGAGCAAAGCAATCCGACCAAAGGAAAAGCGCTGGACTTGCTGGAAGCGGGGCCTGTGCAAAGATTTAATGCCCGGGTGAGGGGAACAGCTGACTATCGGGACATTGAAGGAGCGGATATGGTCATCATTACGGCCGGCATTGCCAGAAAGCCCGGGATGAGCCGCGATGACCTCGTATCGACCAATGCGAAAATCATGCGCTCGATTTCTCTTAAAGTGAAGGAGCATGCTCCGGACAGCTTTATCCTCGTGCTAAGCAATCCGGTGGATGCAATGACTTATGTTTGCTACCAAACAACCCAATTTCCAAAGCACCGGGTCATTGGCCAATCAGGCGTGCTTGATACAGCAAGATTCAATACGTTTGTCGCAGAAGAATTAAACATCTCAGTGGAGGACATCTCAGGATTTGTTCTTGGGGGACATGGGGATGACATGGTTCCTCTTGTCCGTTATTCCTATGCTGGCGGAATCCCGCTGGAGAAAATTATTCCGGCAGACCGTCTGGAGGCCATTGTGGAAAGAACGAGAAAGGGAGGCGGAGAAATCGTCAACCTGCTCGGAAACGGCAGTGCTTACTACGCACCGGCAGCTTCTCTGGTGGAGATGGCGGAGGCGATCATTCGCGACAAAAAAAGGATTCTCCCATCGATCGCTTACCTGGAGGGAGAGTACGGTTATCACGACTTATACTTAGGGGTGCCGACCATTCTTGGCGGAGAAGGAATTGAAAGCATTATAGAACTGCCGCTGACAGCCGCAGAAAAAGCAGCCCTCGATCGATCTGTCCACTCCGTCAAGCAAGTGATGGCCATTTTGGAAAACTAACTAACTCAAATGAAAACCCCTTTGCAGAAGGTCTGTTTGTTCGAACAGACAGCTTCTGCAAAGGGGTTTTTTTGTGCGGGCGCGCGGTTAAATATAGGGGTAACCCCCTATAGTATGAAGCATAACGATCAACTATCATGAATATATAAGCACAGAGTTACTCACAGGGACAAGGCTTGTCCTTGTCATTATCATATCTGGGAGGAAGATAAAGATGGGGAAACATTATCGAATCATCATCGTAGGCGGAGGTTCAGCAGGAATCAGCACCGCTGCCAGATTGTTGAATGGCATGAAATCGCTTGCGGGCGATATCGCGATTATAGATCCGGCTGATCATCATTATTATCAGCCGCTATGGACTCTCGTGGGCGGGGGAGCAGCGAAGAAAGAAGATACGGAACGGAGCATGAAAGAGGTGATCCCTGAAGGAGCGGCATGGGTCCAGCAGGCGGTTGCTTCCTTTGATCCCGAGAAGAATGAAGTGAAGCTGGAAAACGGAGAGACGCTTTCTTATGACTATTTAGTAGCCGCAGCAGGAATTGAAATTCATTGGGACGGCGTTAAAGGCTTGAAAGAGGCGCTTGGCAAAGGGGGCGTCTGCAGCAATTATTCCTATGACTATACCGACTATACATGGGAAGCGATCCGCTCATTCAAAGGCGGCAATGCAGTGTTCACTCATCCGGCTACCCCGGTTAAATGCGGCGGTGCCCCGCAGAAGATTATGTACCTGGCGGAAGACCATTTTAGCCGCACAGGCATAAGAGATCAAACCAATGTTATTTTTGGTTCTGCCAATCCGGCTATTTTCGATGTACAGAAATACCGCGATACACTGGAAAAAGTAGTGGCACGCAAAAAAATCGATGCCCGCTTCCGTCAAAACCTGATTGAAATCCGGGCGGATAAGAAAGAAGCGGTATTCGAGAATCTGGATACGAAAGAGCAATCAACTGTCAAATATGACATCATTCATGTAACGCCGCCAATGCGGGCGCCTTCGTTTATCCGCAACAGCCCGCTGGCCGGGGAAAACGGCTGGGTAGATGTTCACCCGTACACACTTCAGCACCAAACATATGAAAATGTGTTTGCTCTGGGTGATTGCGCGGACTTGCCAACATCGAAAACCGGCGCCGCTATCCGCAAGCAAGCACCTGTAGTAGCGGAAAATGTGCTCGCTCTCTTGAAGGAAGAACCGATGAAGGCAACCTATGATGGCTATAGCTCCTGCCCGCTCGTCACCGGCTACAACAGCTTAGTACTGGCCGAATTCAAGTATGGAAAAATTCCGAGTGAATCCTTCCCGCTTAATCAGGCGAAAGAACGGCGCAGCATGTATATCATGAAAAAGGATTTGCTGCCAATTATGTACTGGGACGGCATGCTGAAAGGAATTATGTAACAGCAGAAAGGAGTGGAGAGCAATGGCAGTCTCAATTTCAAAACAAGACTGGGTCGATGAATTAAACAAACCGGAAGTACAGGCTTCTCTGCAAAAGCTCATTGAGAAGCTGCCGGATTTAACGGCGAAAATCGAGCAGGCAGACCATCTGCTCACCTTTGGCCAATCGGTTCTGGAAGATGAGCGCACGATGGAAAAGGTGAAAATGAAGGTTGACAGCATCAATATCGACATAAATACACTGGAAGCTGCTCTTCGTCTGCTGGAAAAATTGCCTTTACTATTGGAACTGATGGAAAAGCTGGAAACCGTTGTTCGTTTCGCGGAAAATGTGCTGGCTGATGAAAAATCGATCGCTTATTTGCAAAACAGTGTTGAAGAGTATACAGAACCGCTTCGTGAAAAGGCGGAAAAAGGCCGGTCATTATGGGAAGAAGTGCAAGCGAAGGCAGAAGCAAATTCCCAGCATATCTCCATTTTCACTGTCTTGAAGTGGATGAAGGACCCATCCGTCCAGCGGATATTGTCTTATGTGCAGGCACTGATCGAAACCCTGCCTAAAAAATCTTCATAATAAAAAACTGAAAATCTAGACCATGAACAGGGAGAGTGACCAAGATGTTATTGCGTTATTTTTATGATGAAAAGCTGGCTCATGCTTCATATTTAATCGGCTGCCAAAAAACAGGGGAAGCACTTGTCATTGACGCCTCCCGCAACATTGAACAATACGCGGAGACAGCGAAGAAAGAAGGCTTGCAGCTGACTGCTGCCGCGGAAACCCATATCCATGCGGACTTTGTCGCAGGGTCCCGGGAGATGGCGGACCGTTTCGGAGCCAAAATGTATGTATCCGATGAGGGAGACGAGAACTGGAAGTACCAAAACCTTGACAGCATTGACCATCAGCTTTTAAAAGATGGCGACACGTTTAAGATTGGGAATTTAACACTCGAAGTCATGCACACACCGGGACATACGCCGGAGAGCATTTCGTTTATTCTGACTGATAACGGCGGCGGTGCCGACCGTCCGATGGGCATTTTCACTGGTGATTTTGTGTTTGTCGGCGATGTCGGCCGTCCGGACTTACTGGAAAAAGCAGCCGGCTACAGCGGCACGGCTCATGAGGGAGCGAAGCAAATGTTTGCTTCTATTCAGCGCTTTAAAGAGCTTCCAGACTATTTGCAAGTATGGCCGGCTCATGGAGCGGGAAGCGCCTGCGGAAAAGCGTTAGGAGCCGTTCCTTCCTCAACGGTTGGCTATGAAAAGATGTTCAACTGGGCAATGAAATTTAACGATGAAGCTGCTTTTATAGAAGCACTGCTTGATGGCCAGCCTGAGCCGCCAAAGTATTTCGCCGTGATGAAGCATGTCAATAAAGTCGGTCCGGCGCTGCTGAAGGATACCCAAGTGCCTGTGAAAGCAACGGATGCCTCTGCTCTGCATGACTGGCTTTCACAAGGCATGGTGATTGACACGCGCCCGGCCGCTCAATTTGCCGAGAAGCATATTGCTGGAACGATCAATATTCCGTTTAACCAATCGTTCACGAACTGGGCAGGATGGCTCGTTAACTATGAAGCTCCGCTTTATTTGCTGGTAGAGGACGGCCAGCTTCCAGACGTGCTGACAGCCCTTCGCTCTATCGGTATTGATCGCACAGCCGGTTACATGAGTGTCCAAGCTGCTGTAGAACAGTCCGCTGCATGGGAGGCCTATGAAAACGTCGATCCGGCTGACATACAGGACGCTGTAGAAAAAGGCGACATCGCCGTGCTGGACGTCCGCAACCAAACCGAATGGGATGCCGGCCATATTCCGGGGGCCGTTCATATTATGCTTGGAACACTTCCGGGCCGCCTCGAAGAAGTGCCGCAAGACAAGCCGCTTCTTGCTCAATGCGGATCAGGCGTGCGCTCCGCTATCGCTGCCAGCATTTTGCAGGCGAACGGATTTAAAAATGTTAAAAATCTGTCAGGCGGTTTTTCACGCTGGAAACAAGATGTACCGCAGCTAGTAAAATAAGAAAATAAAAAGAAACCGCCGGTGAGGACATGAATCATCGGCGGTTTTTCGCTTACAATAGGGGAGAGAAAACGGAAAGGATCAGATCAATGGAACAGTATCCGGTAGACCAAAAATATTTGCATCAAATCTTTGAGCATATTCAAGATGGGATTATCGTGATGGATCAAAACCGTGAAATTTTGCTGATGAACCCTGCCGCCGGCCGTTTGACAGGCTGGATGGTCGGTGAGCATGTGCCGTTTTGTTCCTATTGCAAAGAGCGGAAAACGGCGGAAGGAGAGAATCGCTGCTATTTAATCGCGCGCAATGAAGTGCCTTATTTTCTATCGCAAATGCCGGTCTATCACGGCAAGAAGCTTGATGTCGAGATGAGCACTGCCTTGATTTACCAGGACCAGGAGCGCCAGGACAAAGAGTATTTGCTCGTGCTGCGCGATCAGACGCTCAGGCAAAAAGAAGAAGAGGTGCGGATCTCCAAAATGATGATTAAGCGCTTAATTGAAGCGCAGGAAAAAGAGCATAAACGATTGGCCCATGAACTCCATGACGGGGTGAGCCAATCGCTGTACACCATTTCCGTGGCGCTGCAGGCCATCGAATCAACGATTAAGGAGGATCAGCGGCTTCATGACTATGTCAATGAAGTACGGGCGGAGCTTCAGCGCGCCATGTCTGACATTAAAGCGTATTCGCATCAGCTTCGGCCGACGAGTCTTGACGGATTGGGACTTATTCCTGCTTTGGAAACATTGAGACAAACCGTTCAGGCAACTTCTGGTTTAGCGATTGATTTAAAAACGAATGTTAGCGGGCGGCTGCCTTCCGCCGTTGAAATTAACGTGTACCGCGTCATTCAGGAAGCCCTCCATAATGTGGTCAAGTATGCCGAGGCTCAAAACGTTTATTTGCTGATTATGAAAAAAGGAGAACGGCTCCTTATTGAAGTTCATGATGACGGCAAAGGATTTGAGTTGGAAAAAGCGAAGGGCGGGCTTGGATTAGAGCATATGCGCGAGAGGATTGAGCAGCTTAACGGCCACTTTTACATTGAATCGGCACCGGGCGAAGGCACCACCATTATAGCGAAGATGATTATAGATGAGAGCGGGGCAGAAATCGATGAAAGTCATGGTAGTAGATGATCACGATTTAATACGAAAAGGGATTATTTTGCTTTTGGAAAGCTATGCTGATATTGAAGTGGCTGCGGATGCCGGCGATGGGAATGAAGCGCTCGTTCTGGCCATGCAGACAGAGCCGGATGTCGTCTTAATGGATATCTCTATGCCTAACGGGCTGGACGGCTTCACAACTACAAAGCAGCTGATCCAACAGCAGCCGAACATTAAAGTCGTGCTGTTGACGATGCATGATGAAGAGGCTTATATCCGCCAAGCGATCCAATCGGGGGCGCACGGCTATATTTTGAAGAAAAGCCAGGGAAGCGAGTTATATGAAGCGATTTATCACGTCTATCATGGCCAGCGCTATTATCGGACGGATTTGAGTGAAGAGCAAATTGAGAAGATGATGAAGGAGAAAGAAAAGCCGGTGTCCCCCTTAACATTGAGGGAGCAGGAGGTGCTGCGGCTCACGGTGCTCGGTTACACAAACAAGGAAATTGCCGAGAAGCTGCATATTAGTGCGAAGACAGTGGAAAATCATAAATCCAATATTATGAACAAGCTGGATATTAAGCAGAAGCATGAAATGATCCAATATGGCATTAAAAACTATTTTTCAGATATGCGTTAGCGGGTGTCCCAACGTTTTTTCTTGGGGCATCTTTTTATTTTGTCTGACAACCTTCATAAAGTAGTCAAAAACAAAATACGGATAGGGGGATGCCCCTATGTATTGGCACAGGCTTTCTTTCTATACTTAAGAAGAAAGGTGAGATCACAGCAGAAAGGAAGAGATACCATGAAGAAGAAAGAAACGGCTTATTTCTGGACAGCCATGATTGTGGCTCTTGGCAGTGCACTCAGCTTAGTAATGATCTAGGAGGGAGAAAGCATGCAATACGATGCCGTTTTATATAGCAGAATCTTAACCGAGATGACACTCGCATTCCATATTTTATTTGCTACGATTGGAGTGGGCGTGCCAGTATTTATTGCTCTTGCCCAATGGATGGGGCTGAAGCATAATGATCCTCATTACCTGCTTTTGGCCCGTCGCTGGACGCGGGGATTTACGATTACTGTCGCAGTCGGGGTTGTGACAGGAACAGCCATCGGGCTGCAGTTAAGCTTGCTCTGGCCTTCTTTTATGGAGCAGGCCGGACAGCTGATCGCTTTGCCGCTCTTTATGGAAACGTTCGCTTTTTTCTTTGAAGCGATTTTCCTCGGCATTTATTTATATACGTGGGACCGTTTTAAAAATCCGAAAACGCACTTGCTGCTGCTTATTCCTGTCGTGATTGGCTCTTCGTTGTCCGCCTTCTTCATTACGGCAGTGAATGCCTTCATGAATACGCCGCAAGGGTTTGAAATCGTGAACGGAACGATTATGAACATTGAGCCGCTGAAAGCGATGTTTAATCCGGCCGTTCCAACAAAAGTGGGCCATGTACTCGTATCCGCTTATATGACGTCGGCCTTTATCTTAGCGGCGCTCGCTGCGTATCATCTGCTTCGCGGCAGACAGCATGTGTATTATAAAAAAGCGCTGCGGATTACATTGATTCCGGCGTTGGTTTTTTCTATCGCTACAGCGCTTGTCGGTGATTTATCCGGAAAGTTCTTGGCAGAATACCAGCCGGAAAAGCTGGCTGCCGCTGAATGGCATTTTGACACAGAGGGAGAAGCTCCCCTGCTGTTATTTGGAAAACTGGATGAAGAACAAAATGTCAGCGGAGCGATCAAAATTCCGTTTGCTTTAAGTATTTTGGCAGGGAATTTGCCGAGTACTGAGGTGATCGGGTTGAACGAATTTCCAGCGGATGAACGTCCGCCGCTTTATGTTCACTATCTGTTTGATGTGATGGTGACTCTCGGCATGCTGTTAATTGTCATCGCCTTGATTTATGCCGTCTTATCCAAATGGAAGCCAAAGAAGATGTACAATAAATGGCTGCTGCGGGCGGTGGTGCTGTCTGCACCGATGTCCTTGATTGCTATTGAAATCGGCTGGATTTTCGCGGAAGTCGGCCGTCAGCCATGGATTTTGCGCGGCTATCTGAAAACGGCTGAAGCAGCCACTGCTTCACCGCACGTCGGTACAATGCTTGTTGCCTTTGGCGCCTTGTATGTGCTTCTCGGCGTCGGAGCGGTCATTGTGCTCCGCAATATGTTTAAAAACAACCGAGCAGAAGATGAATTAGCGGCAAGGGGGGATTCACATGTCGCTTGAGTTGCTGGGCATTAGTGTATTATGGCTCTTTTTGTTTGGCTATTTGATCGTCGGTTCGATCGACTTCGGTGCCGGATTTTTCAGCCTTTACAGCGATTGGACGGGGCAAAAGCACATTCTGCACAAAATGATTCAGCGCTATTTGTCCCCGGTGTGGGAAGTCACCAATGTGTTTCTTGTATTTTTCTTTGTCGGCATTGTCGGCTTTTTTCCGAAGACTGCCTATTACTTCGGTTCTGCCTTATTAGTGCCGGCCAGTATTTCGATTATCCTGCTGGCGATCCGCGGCTCCTATTACGCGTTTGGCACTTACGGCTCAAAGGAAAATAAAGTGTACAGCTTTATATACGGAATCACCGGTGTGTTAATCCCGGCTTCCTTAACGACGGTATTAACGATTTCCGAAGGCGGTTTTCTTGCCATTGATAAGAGCGGTGTTCATTTGAAGCTGAAAGAGCTGCTGACGAGTCCTTACTCCTGGAGTGTGGTGCTCGTTTCGCTCGTAAGTGTCCTCTTTATATCGGCCGCTTTTTTAACCTATTATGCGCGCCAGGCCGAGGACAACAAGGCGGAGCAACTCGTTCGCCGCTATACACTTGGCTGGAGCATTCCTTCAGTGGCGGCGGGGGTTCTTGTCTTTTATGCACTCCGCTCGCATAATCCGGAGCATTTTGCCCGCATGGCTGATGTTTCTTGGATGTTTGTCGCATCACTCGTGTTTTTCATCACGGCCATCATCTTGTTTTACAAGCAGCGGGCTTATGGAGTGGCTTTCTTCGCCGTTGTCATGCAGTATTTCACGGCCTTTCTAGCCTATGGGATTTCCCATTATCCGTACTTGCTTTATCCGGTGCTGACCATTTACGATGGATTTACCAATAAAACGATGGCTATTTACTTGGTCGTCGCTTTCATTGCCGGGCTGCTGCTGCTGATTCCGGCGCTGTATTTGCTGCTTAAATTGTTTTTATTTAACCGTAAATACGTGAAAGGAATGGAATAGGAGGGACTGGCACATGCATCACTTTCTTATTATGTATGCCCCTGTTCTCGTTGTCGCTGCTTCACTGGCGTGCGTTTTCGCCTGGGGGGCGAAGCAGAAAAAAATGGACTGAATACTGGAGTGGTATAGATGGATTTTCTTTATTGGCTCGTCATTTTTTTAATTGGCTTTATCGGATCTTTTATTTCGGGCATGGTCGGGATCGGCGGCTCGATTATTAAATATCCGATGCTGCTGTACATTCCGCCGCTCCTTGGATTTGCGGCTTTCAGCGCCCACGAAGTATCCGGAATCAGCGCGGTGCAGGTGTTTTTTGCCACCATCGCCGGCGTGTGGGCGTACCGGAAAAGTGAGTATTTGAATAAAAAGTTAATTATTTACATGGGTGGCGCTGTTTTGCTTGGCAGCTTCGTCGGCGGTTTTGGTTCCGAAGGGCTGTCAGAAGAAGTAATTAACGTAGTATACGGCGTATTGGCCGCTTTAGCTGCCATCATGATGTTTGTGCCGAAGAAGAACCTTGATGACCGGCCGATGAGTGAAGTTGCGTTTAATGGCTGGCTGGCAGCTGTACTTGCGTTCATCGTCGGAGTTGGAGCCGGTATTGTCGGGGCGGCTGGCGCTTTTCTGCTCGTGCCGATTATGCTGGTCGTCTTGAAAATTCCGACACGAATGACGATTGCCAGTTCTTTAGCCATCACCTTCATTTCTTCGATCGGTTCAACGGCCGGGAAGCTGATGACGGGCCAGGTGCTGTTTGTGCCGGCGGTTATTATGATTATTGCCAGCATAATTGCCTCTCCTCTAGGCGCTAAAGTTGGACAGAAGATGAATACAAAAGTTTTGCAATGGCTGCTTGCTATTTTAATTGCTGCTACAGCGATTAAAATTTGGCTTGATATTTTATAAGTTTCTCCTTAAAAAAAGACGGATGCCGCCAGATTAGCTGGCGGCATCCGTCTTTTTATTTCTTATCGTTTGCCATAAATTTGGGCAAAGCAAAACTGGCGTGCAATATCTCTTCGTTGAAATATTTCGTCGTTTTTTCATAGTCTGGCTGAATAAAGGCTTGATATTTTTTAGAAGCGAGGGTAAAGCTCCACAGCCCGCCCGGATAGCTTGGAACCACGGCTGTATATTGCTTCACATGCCCAAACAGCCTGCTAAGAGAATGGAAGGTATGGTCCATGGTTTCTCTATAGAAAAACGGCGATTCACTTTGGCAAACCATCAGGCCGTCGTCTTTTAACGCCTCAAACACGTTTTTATAAAAATCAAATTCAAATAGCTCAGTGGCAGGTCCGACCGGGTCCGACGAGTCCACGATGATGATGTCAAATTCATTCTTATGCTCTTTCATATACTGAATGCCATCGGCGAACAGATAATGAACACGCTGATCATCCAGTCCGGCTGAGACGCCTGTTAAATGCTCTTTGCTTGCCCGGACAACGAGCTCATCGATTTCACAGAAATAAAGCTCTTCCACGTGTTTGTACTTGATCACTTCTCTTGCCGCGCCGCAATCACCGCCCCCGATAATTAATACTTTTTTCGGGTGCGGATGGATATGCAAAGGAACGTGTGCAATCATTTCGTTGTAAATATAGCCGTCTTTCTCAGTCGACTGCACAACCCCGTCCAGCACGAGCATTCTGCCGAAATCATAAGTGTCGAGAACCATAATGTGCTGGAAAGGAGACTGGGCTGTGAAAATGATTTCTTTGATCCGATAGCTTACTTTCAAGTTATCGCGGTCATCCTCCACGAGCCACAGTTCTCCATCAATATTTTTTATGTATTGGCTTACTTTTTCCTCATTCATGGTAATACCCCCTTATAACTTTTCGTTTCTACCGCCCATCTTATACAATCCGTTTCTTGATGTCTATGCTTTTTCGGGGTTTTCCAAGGGAGCCGTCGCTTGCAAGAATGAAAAATATCAAAAATGAAAGATATATTGCAATTTTGCAAGAAAAGAGGGAGAAAACACCTGTGGTCACTCACTAGAAAAGTAGGAGAAAAGGATGATAGCCCTTATAATCGCTAGGAATAAAAAAACTGTCGAAAATATTTTTTATTTATTTAGAAAATTTGAGGAATTGGTCTGATACTTGCTTATATAAAAGCAACTCTTAAAACGAAGAGGGAAGGGGATTAATTTATTTCCCATTAAGAGAACAAGGAGGAGTGTTAGATGGTAGAAAGATTGCCAATGGCAGATCAAGAAGAGCTTAGCAGGGAAGAAAAAAAGGATGATTTTTCACTGGAGAAAGTGCCGATAGAAGGACGGACGATGGGCTGGATGAGCATTACCAATGTCACGCTGGGAGTGGCAACAGCTATGCTCTTTATTCAGATGGGGAGCTTGATGGCTATCTCCTTTGGCGCTGTAAATGCGCTGCTGGCTGAAATCTATGCCACGATTGTCGCGGGGGTAGTAGGAATCGGTATTTGTTTTTATGCCGCGAAGTCCGGCTTGAACGTGAACTTAATGGCACGGGGCGGCGGGTTCGGTTATTTTGGCGCTTCGATTACTTCGTTGATTTATGCCTTGAATTTTATTATGTATTGCGCAATCGAAGGATCGATTATGGCCGCTGCCGTTCATGAATACATTTCGTTTGTGCCGATATGGGGCTTAATGGTGTTCTTTGGCTTAATCGTTATTCCGCTGAACTGGTTTGGCATTCGCCAGCTCGACAAATTGCAGAAATGGTCACTGCCGTTGTTTGTTCTTTTGCTTGGCTCAGGATTTTTTATCGTCTGGAAAAATTCTTCGTTCGAAGGAAACATTTGGACGTACCTTCCTGAAGGAGGAGAAGTCGGGGGAGCATCCTTGCTGGCTTGTATCGGTATCATGAACGGGCTTGTTGGGATTATGGCTTTGCTTGTTTCCGACTATGCGCGCTTCATCAAAAAAGAAGAGTTCAAGATCGGCGTGTTTGCCGTTGGATTTTTGCCGCAGCTCATTTGTTTTTTTGTCATGGGCGTCATCGGAATTTGGTTTGGCGTTCAATTGGGTGAAGAGAATCCAGGTGTTTACTTTGTGCAGATTCTTGGGATCGGCGGTGCTCTATTTACCATTTTAACGCAGCTTCGGATTAATATTACGAATTTATACAGCAGTTCACTGTCGCTCGCGAACTTTTTTGAAAACGTTTTTAAATTCAAGCCGGGCCGAAATTTCTGGGTCGTCTTTACAGCAGTGGCTGCTATCGTGTTAATGCTTGGGGGCGTGCTCGATCACTTAGGGAGCTTGCTGACTTTCCAAGGAGTCTTCCTGCTGGCTTGGGCAGCGGTGCTGCTATGCGATGCGTTCGTTGTGAAGCGGATATTGAAAATTGGCCCTAATTATTTTGAACACCGGCAAGAATACTTGTACGCCTGGAATCCGGTCGGTGTGGTTTCTTTGATTGTCTCATGCGTGATCGGTTCTCTTGCTGCCTTCGGGTATATGGGCGTCTTCCTGCAAAACGTCGCTGCCTTCTTTGCGGCTATTATCGCATTCGTTCTGACTATTGTGCTTGCTGTTGCAACGAAGGGCAAGTACTACAGCAAAAAAGCCGCTGACGACATTACAACGGATGAATACATTGCTTAACTATTCAAAAGCCGTCTCCTGCAGTCGAGGCAGCTGACAAGTAAACTCGCCAAAAAAACTGTCCGGCCGTGAACAGCCGGACAGTTTTTCTTTTTGCGGAAAGGTTTATGCACGCAATGTCTGCTTTTATGCGCGCAAACCCAGGTTTTATGCGCGCAACCGCAGACTTTATGCACGCAAACCGCACTGTTATACTCGCAGCCGGGCTGTTTATTCACAAACGGCCATTCTTTTCTAAATGACCTAGTAAAGAACATCCTCCACAGATAAAATATGTTAAATTTCCCGTGATGCTCTGTACGGTAATGGCGGAGCGTGGTACTTTATACTTAACTATTACATTATTTTAGGAGGAATTTATGAAAAAGGCAGCAGCTGTGTTGGCGGTAATGGTGTTATCTGGGTGCAACAGCGGTACGTATGACAAGGCGATGGAGCAGGGAAAGCTGGCATTGGCCGATGGAGAATTTGATAAGGCCCAGGCGTCCTTTGAGCTGGCCTTGGACGAAAAGCCAAAGAATGAGGAGGCCAAACGGCTATACGAGAATGTCAGTGATTACAATGAGGTGAAAAAAGATATAGAGGAGGCCGACTGGGAAGATGCTCTCACGAAAGCCAAAAGTCTGCTGAAAGAAGAGGACTTGGCAGCCAATATGAAGGAAGCGTTGGAGGAGTATGTGAAAACAGCAAGTGACAATGAGAAGCAGTCGGATGCTGTAGCGAAAAAGCTGGAGGAAATACAGCAGACAATCGGGGCCGGCGATTACGGTGATGCCCAAAAGTCGATTGATGAATTAAAACAGGATCAAGAGATGGAGGCAGTTTTGGCACGCTTTTCTGAAGAGGTCAATAAGATTGAGACGTCCATCAATGAGCGGATACAGCAGCAAAATGCAGCAGAGACTTTGGCAGAAAAAGAGAGAGAGCTTGCCGCGTCCTCTGTCAGCAAGAAGGATAAATATCTCCAAAAGCTTTATACCATCGAAACAGAAGTGACTGCTTTGTACTATGTGTCAGAGAATGGCACAACAGCGGAAATGAAGGAAGCCGCTGCTGCCATGTACAAAAAGTGGGATGATGCCTTAAATGAAATTTACGGCGTCTTGAAGGTGCAGCTTTCATCGGGTGAAATGAGCCAATTACGGGAGAAGCAGCGCCAATGGATCAAGTATAGAGACCGGACAGCTAAAGCCGAATCGGAAGCTTATGCAGGCGGGTCATTTGAAGCCGTCCAGTATGTCCGCACGCAGGCTGATCTGACTAGGGAAAGATGCTATGAACTGATTAATATTTACATGCAGTAGCTGACTATTTTAATGATTTACAGGAAAGATTTTCATGTTATTCTTTTTATTAGTATTTTAATATGTTACCATAGTATGGTTATGAATTTAATAAAATGTAACTATACTATAGAAAAGAGTGGGGTTTTTTGAGGATCTTGCAGACTAAATTCATGCTAATCATTAGTTTGTCTTTGGTGTTGATGAGTAGCCTTTTCATGGAAAAAGCAGAAGCGGCTTACTCCTCCAAGTGGGTAACGGCTAAGAAGCAAGTGACCGCTTATGACTTAGTAGATGGGAATCCGCTGGCGGTAGGCACGCTCCTGCCCAAGCAATTTTATGAAGTGCTAAAAGAGGACAGCTCTTATTATTATATTTCGTTTGGAAACGGAACGGCTTTTGTTAAAAAAAGCTCGGCCGTTTTGCTCGCAAGCAAAGTGCAAAAGCAGCCGCCGGCCAAGGCAGCAAGCAATACGAATGTAACTGTTATTACCAATTCAGAAGCTGTTGTGTATGACAGAATAGATAAAAAGAAAAAAGGCATCGCTATCATTAAAGGCAATATCCGTTACCCGATCGTCAGGAAATCGGGGGATTGGTATATGATTAACTTTGCCGGCCAAATGGGCTATGTGCATAAGGATAAAGTGAAAGAGGACTTGGGCATTCCGGTATTAATGTATCATCATATGGTGGAAAATCCTGAGGAAACGCCATTTGTGAACAATTCCATGGTCGTGAAAGTGGAGGAGTTCGAGAAGCAAATGGATTACCTGAAACAAAATGGCTGGCGGACTATTCTATTAGAAGAGCTGGAAAACTATTTAAACCATAATCAAAACTTGCCTGGGAAAGTAGCGGTTGTGACGTTTGACGATAATTATTTATCCACACAAAAATACGCCTATCCTATTTTAAAGAGAAATAACCAAAAGGCGGTTGTTTTCGTTATTGGCGGCAAGGTCAAAGCTTATTCCCAGCCGTGGGACCCAATGACATTACAGTATATGGGGCATAAAGAAATCAGCGAAACAGAGGATGTGTTGAACTTCCAGCACCATACACATGGCATGCATTTAAGAGAAAGGGATACACAAATTCCATACCTAGTCTCGAAAACAGCGGCTGAAATTGAAGCCGATTTAGTGAAGGGACGCGAATATATTGGCCGAGCTATGAAGGACCCGTCTTCTATTCAATATCTCGCTTATCCATGGGGACAATATGCGCCCCACACCATTGAAGGGGCCAAAGCAGCGGGCATCCGCATGGCGTTCACAACAGAGACAGGCAATGTAAAGTTCGGGGACGATCTGTACACTTTAAAAAGACAAGGCATCAGCCCGAATCATACATTAGATGACTTTATTAAAAAAATTGAAGGTACGTATTAATAAGAAGGGCGGGCTCTCCAGCGTTTAAAAGCAGGAGGGTCCGCCCTTTAGTCATAGCCTCCATTTTCTTCACATAGGATGAAGAAAACGATTTTTGCGGGAGGCTGTGAAGCAGTATGAAGGTTCAGGTAAGAAAAGGAGACACGCTTTGGGGATATAGCCAGCTGTTTCATATTCCGCTGGCCCTCATTATGGATTCAAATCCGCACGTTGACGAGAAGCAGCTAAAGCCCGGACAGGCCATTCATATTCCCGGCTTTACAGTGGATCGGCATACTGTGCAAAGGGGAGACACCGTGTGGCAGCTCGCTGCGTCCCGGGGTGTCAATGCCGGTACTTTATTGCTTTTAAATCCGCACATCGATCCCCACCAGCTGCCGGTTGGACAGACGCTGCTGATTCCGTCCAGAGTAACCAGATGTATAGTGAGCGGTAAAAAACGCTATGATTTTCAGCAGATGAGAAAGGATATGCACCAGCTGCTCGCCATTTATCCATTTATGAGGCAGCGGGAAGCCGGCCGGAGCGTGCTTGGCTTGCCGCTTTATGATATACGGATTGGCAGAGGGGAGCGCAAAGTACAGATAAATGCCGCTTTTCATGCCAATGAGTGGATTACGACGCCTGTGCTTATGAAGTTTTTAAATGAATATTTGCTTTCGCTGACGAATTATCCTGTCATGAGAGGCGTGCAGACCCTTCCTTTATATATGAATACCCAGCTGTCAGCTGTGCCGATGGTTGATCCGGATGGAGTCAATCTTGTTCTTAACGGTCCGCCCCCTGAGAGGGAGAAGGAAGTGGTGGCGATCAATAAGGGGAGTTATGATTTTTCCGGATGGAAGGCGAACATTCGCGGGGTAGATTTGAATAAGCAGTTTCCAGCTAATTGGGAGTTTGAATCAACCCGGAAGCCGACCCTTCCTTCTTCACGAGACTTTCCGGGTTACGCGCCATTATCGGAACCGGAAACGAGGGCCATGGCGGATTTAGTACGGAAGGAACGTTTTGAGAGGCTGCTGGCCTTGCACACACAAGGCAAAGAATTTTATTGGGGATATGAAGGATTGGAGCCGCCTGACTCTGAAAAGCTGGCCCAACAGTTTTCCAGAGTCAGCGGCTATAAAGCTGTCCGTTATGTAGACAGTCATTCTGGTTATAAAGACTGGTTTATTCAGGAGTTTCGCAAGCCGGGCTTCACCATTGAACTGGGGGAGGGGCAAAATCCTCTGCCGCTGTCACAGTTCGACGAAATGTATGAGGCTGCATCTAAGCTGCTTATTCATTCGTTAATATAAGCCTGAAGATACCGCTGGCTGCACAAGAAGGCGGACGGGTAGGGGTGATTTCCATTCCAGGCGCTTCGCTTTCCGCAGCACCATTCAGTCTGCAGGCAGCGCTTGATTGTTCTTTTATTCTGGCTTATAGAAGGCGTTTTTCATCATAAAGTGCTGTAAAAGGGGTTCGGAATAAGATCATTCCGAACCCCTTTTGCCGGCGAATGGAGCAGACGGGAAAAGATTGCGTCCGCTTTTGGGCCTGCCATCTAGTTATCTCTTTCTTTTTTCTTTCTCTTTGGCTGCAGCTGAGGAAAGCCTTTCACCGTCACTGCCCAGTAAAAAGTAAGAAATCACTCCTGAGAAGAGGACCGCTCCGCCGGTAATCAGAAGCCTCGTTTGCAGATCGATTTCTGAATAATCTTTATTGAGCATCCATAAGGAAATAGATCCGACGAGAATCATGATCGGAATAACAAATGTTAATTTTTTCACTGCTTCCGCTTCCTTTCAGTAAAATCCACGTATTCACTTACATAGTCTAGCACATGTTGAGCCCTGTGATGGAAGGAAAAAGGACATTGAAGGGTTTTGTTCCTCTCCTCCCGGCAGGCCCATAAAAAATTTATCCGCAGCAGTCATGTATATAAAATGGATACATAAATTAGAGTAAGAAGGGAGGAATAACAATGGCTACTCGGTTAATCAAGATTTCTGTTGTGTACTTTGCGGTGGGCGTTTTATTAGGGTATTACATGTCGATCGTCGGTTCTGATGACTTAGCGGATGTACACGTACATGTGAGTCTTCTTGGCTGGACTGCTCTTATGCTTGCGGGTATCTTATATCATCTTTTCCCAGCTCTAGCACAAACCGGATTAGCGAAAGCACACTTTTGGCTCCATAACATCGGCCTGCCTGTTATGATGATCTCCTCATTCTTGCTTGTTGTCACAAACACTACGTCCTATACGACGGGCGTTACGATCGGGTCTACCTTGACTGTACTCGGTATCTTGCTCTTTGTGATCAATATACTTGCGAACCTTCATACGAGAAGATAAAAACAGGAACAGTCCCTCTGCTGTTTGCAAACAGCGGAGGGACTGTTCTATTTCTTTGCGTTTACAGCTTCTCTTTTTTGATTTTCTCTAATAGTCTTTGGCAGCCTTCCTGAAGCAGGTCGTATGTTTCTTGGAAGTCGCCCGTATAGTAGGGATCAGGCACATCCTTTGGCTGGCTGGTTAAATCGAGCAAGCGAAGAATGTGCGGATGCTTCGGCTGGCCGAAAAGCTTCTGGATGTTTTGAATGTTGCTTGCATCCATGCCGATGATGTAATCGAAGTTTTCGGCGTCTTCTTTCATAAGCTGCCGGCCGGAAAGCCCTTCGGCGTTTACATGATAGTTTTTTAATATGTCCAGTGTTCCTTTGTGCGGCGGCGAGCCGACATGCCAGCCGCTTGTCCCGGCAGAATCAACCGCAATCTGGCTGTCGAGCCCTTCTTTCTGGACAAGGTTTCTAAAGAGGGCTTCTGCCATGGGAGAACGGCAAATGTTCCCGAGGCAAACAAACAATACATTGATCATATCGAACAACCCTTTCCGTTATCATACATAAATAGTAGCAAAACAGCTTGTTTCTGTCATTTTTTCACGCAGCGATTGCCGGCTTGTTTTGCTTTAGTATAATAAAGAAAATTTATATGAAAATACTAAATAAAAAGAGAATTATGTCGAAATATAGAAAGGTAAGCAATTAATAAGGAGCAGGTGATGGAGTTGTTTCGATCCATTCGGGTAAAGGTCATTAGTACCGTAATGATCATTTTTATTGCGGCGATTATCGCTATGATCTCTGTTGCAAGCGGACAAATTACAAAGAAAACAGAGAGCAGTGTAACAAGGCAAAGCAGGGCGCTCATTTCGGAAATGGAAAGCAGCATCAGCTATTTTCTTGGGCAGTATGAAAGAAATATGTATACGATGGCAGATTCAAAGGTGGTCAAGGAATATACGAATTATTATTCTGAAAAAGATCCTAAAAAAGCCCAGCTGCTTTCAAAAGAGATAGAAGACGCCTTCACTTCCTTGACGAAGCAGTACAAAGAGGCTTCTTTTATTTACTTGGCTTTTCCGACCAAGCAAATGAAGATGGTGCCGTTTGCGGAGTTTGAAGAAGGATTTGATCCGACGACAAGAGTCTGGTATCAAATGGCTGCAAAAGATCCCGGAAAGGTTCACTGGTCTAAGCCGTTTGTAGATGTTATTTCTGGTGAACAGGTGATTTCTGTCTCTAAAGCTATTGTGAAAGACGGGAAAGTAGCCGGGGTGCTGGGTGCGGATATTAAATTGACGGCCATTTCAGAAAAAATTTCCAAAAGCCAGTTGGGCTATAAAGGCTTTCCTTTTATATTAGATGCTGATGGGGTGGCGCTTGTCCATCCGAGTGAGCAAGGAAAAAAGCTGATAGACGAGCCTTTCGTGAAGGAGATGTACAATTCGGGAGAGACCGAGGGTGTAATCCATTATGAACAAAAGGGAGAGAAGAAGGTGAATGTGTACCGCACCCTCCCTGGCGTTGGATGGAAAATAGGAGCCGCTTATTCAGAAAAAGAGCTGGGCAGCACGGCCCAAGAGCTTCAGCGGATGTTTATATGGATAGCATTACTGACAATGACAGCGGCTTTTGTTCTTCTTTTCTTTCTCCTAAAGCGCATCATTGACCCGATCCAAACATTGAAGCAAGCGATGGACCAGGTGGCTGAAGGAGATCTGACTGTTCGTTCAGAGGTGGACTCCCGGGATGAAATCGGCCAGCTGTCAAATAACTTTAATTTAATGGTCAATAACATGGCAGATCTTCTTTCCGTTATGCGCTCTTCTGTATCAGACGTTCGCCGGTCAGCCGAGAGCTTAAGTGCGGTGGCCGAGGAGACGAATGCGGTGAGCGAGCAGGTGGCAACAGCGGTGAATGAAATTGCGGCCGGTGCGGCAAAGTCTGCGGAGGATGCAGAAGATGTGAATGAAAACTCCGAGCGCTTAGGGAGCCAAATGCAGCTTATTTATGAAAAATCAAGCATGATGGCTCAGACCGCTGTTCGAGCCGATCAAATGAATGCGAGCGGACGTGAACAGATAGAGAAGCTGAAGGACTCATTTGATAGCTGGAAACAGAGCTTGCAATCAATGGTAGAAACTATTTCACAGTTAGATGGAAAGGTGGGGGCAATCGGCCAGGTAATGGAGACGATTACCGAAGTATCGGCCCAGACCAATCTATTGGCTCTAAATGCCAGTATTGAGGCAGCGAGGGCCGGGGAGCATGGCAAAGGATTTGCTGTGGTTGCAGAAGAGGTCCGGAAGCTGGCGGAGCAGTCAACTCGGGCAACAGAACAAGTAAAAACAACGGTAGGAGAACTGCAGATGGGTTCTCAGCAAGTAGCTAAGCAAATGCTGGAAACGAAAGACACCTTCCAGTCTCAGGAGGAAGTCGTGCATCATACAGATGTGACATTTGCTGAGCTGTCAAAGCTAATGAATGAACTGCAGCAATCGATTGAATCCGTCTATACGGAAGTGCAAGAAGCGACTGCCTACAAGAAGGAGGTCAGCCAAACGATTCAGACGATGGCGGCTACCTCAGAAGAAACAGCGGCAGCCTGCGAAGAGGTCGACGCTTCCACAACAGAGCAGCTGCGTGCGATTCAATCCGTTGCCCAGTCTGCTGAGCAGCTGGCTGATTTGGGCCAGCAGCTGCAGCAATCTGTCAATCAGTTTAAGGTATAACAGCGATCCCTTGCTGCTGCAGCAAGGGATCGTTCTTTTTTAATTGGACAGGCTGTGTTCAAAGTAACTGAGACAGTTGGCGGTCCGTTCTCTCTGCCGGTTAAAGATGTAAAGTGAACAGGATAGCGGGAGCTCCATTCCATTTTTAAAAGCAACAATCAATTGTCCATTTCTTACAAAGCAAGTATGAATCTGGTGCGGAAGAATCCATATGCAGCCATAATTATCTGGTGATGTGGTTGGAAAAGCGCAGAGGCGTTCTTGGAGGCAAATGATCAGCGGTGTTTTTTTACGATACGGAAAGCGCTGGCGTATCGCTTTAATGCGGCCTTCATAGGTGGAAATCCTTTCGATGCAAGCTTCATTCAGAAGCAAGCGGACAGTCTGCTTCGTGCAGTACATTCCGTTTTTGTCGTAAATGATGGTGTTATAATCTTGATGATATTCTTCCATAAGCGCCATCGTATCAGTGGTAATCCGATAATTTTCTACAAATTTCATGCTTATTTATGTCCCCCTTTTCTTCATACGTTTACATTGTAGCAATGATAGTTCATAGTTACTAGGAGTAAAATACTAAATATTAAAAATATTTTATTTTTTTTAATTTTAGAACCGAATCGTTCCTTGTCGATGTTTGGCGAGTTTCTATAGAACAAACTAAATTTATATGTTCTTTTTTTAGCTTTTCTTTATTTCTAGTCTAAAGAAGAGATAACTAAGGTAAAGGCATCAGCTCTTTATTCAAAGGCCGGATTAAAGAGTATGCTTGCTTAAGCATCGGCTGCATCCTGGCATGAACAGGTGAGACATCAGCTTTAAATAACTGCCGTTCTTACCCAAAAACACTTCAGCCGTAAAATCGGCTGAAGTGTTTGTTCTTTTATTGGCTGAGCGGCACATATTTCTTTAAGCTGGCTGCGGACACAGGATGAGCCTGTGCACTCTTTGCTTCCGCTCCATTATCCTGAAAGATATAAAAGCTTTTTCGAGAGCTCATCGTTACAATCATTCCGTCTGTCGTCGAGAAGACTTCTGCTCCATGTGCCTTCAGATTAGCTGTCACCGTTTCATCAGGGAAGCCTGCCCGTCCATCGGTTGAGAAAATAGCCATAATAGGGTCAACGGCTTTTATAAATGAAGGAGAAGTCGCTTCTCCCGCTCCGTTTTTAGCTGTTTTTAAAATATCCGCCTGGACATCTTGCTTGGACATCAATTGCGTCTCTGCTGCTGCTCCAATTTCAGAGGTCAGCAAGTAACGGATATCTCCGTAAGTGATGCGAATAACAACTGAGCCATCGTCCATATTGGCTGCAAGGCTGTCAGCATGAAGCACATCTACGCTGACTTGATGATCAGGGGAAAGGTGCTGGCCTGTTTTGACTGCTTGGCGCGTGATTTTTTTGGCTTCGGCTGCTTGGACGTATTCTTTATATGGTGCGCTTGTTCCCGGCAGGCCGGAGTCGAATAATTTTTCGACATGCAGATTATTAATGACATAATCTGCACCGCCCGTATGACCGTCTCCGGGATGGGTGATAACAAGAGTATGGATTTTTTCAATCTCAAGTGCAGCCAGTTCCCGCTGGATGGCTTCTTCAGACGCCCCGGCATCAATGAGCATCGTCTCGCCGTTAGGGAATTCAACTAACGTAGCATCTCCCTGCCCGACATTTAAAAAGCTGACAGAAAAATTGGGAGTCTCATGGCCGGGAATAAAAAATGGATTGACTGCCCGCGCCATAAAGGCAGCAAACTGCTCTCTCTTTAATACGAGACCAGGCTTGTAAGTGTTGTCTTCGTAACCCGCAGCAATCCCGGCAGCCACCATTTTCTTAATATAAGGATAGGCGGCCATTTTAGAATGAACGTCAGAAAAGTTAATCGTTTCCTCAGCCTTCAATTCAAAGGCTCTTGATAACAATATCGCCATTTCGCCCCGTGTGACAAATTGAGATGGGCGGAAGGTTCCGTCCGGAAAGCCGGAGATAATTCCTCTGTCTACGGCCGAGGCAATGTAGCCAGAGGCGGTATTGGTAGAGCTCACGTCTTTAAATTTTGTTTTGCGTTTGGTGCCATCAAGCTCAAGGGCTTTCCCGATAATAATGGCAGCCGCCCCTCGGGTGACTTCCTGTCCCGGTTTAAACTTCCCATCCGGAAAGCCGCTGATTATGCCTTCATCCGCTAAGAAAAGAATTTCGTCATAGAAGCGATTGTTCGTCGTCACATCGGTAAATTGAGCTGCCTTAGCGAAAGGGATAAATAAGCTAAAGCCTACAATAAAGGCGCAAACTGAGATCCAAATTTTTTTCAATGATATAATTCTCCTTTCCATATTCGGCTAACGATAGTAATGTTAGCCCATTTTTACAAAAAAAAACAGAGGTTAATAGGTTAAAAGCCAAATGATAAGAAGATCTCTGCGGACGGGAATACGAGCAATGAATGTATAAAGAGAGAGGATTGTTTGCATGCTAGGCGTAACAGGGAATCAGGAAACAGCAAAGGAGGGGAGAGCCTTGAAAACGAAAAGCAACGTCTTTCCGAAAGGCAAGGTTTTCTGGATGCTTGGTTATATGGCTGTTCTCAGCGTTATAGCTGCTCGTGGAGAGTAAAGGCAGGACGGGAAAGATCAGCCCGTCTTGCCTGCAAGTCTTTACTGCGTTGGTCAGTGTGAAGTCCACATGGATTCTAATGAGTCTATCAGGCAATCTGCTGCTTCCTCCGCCGTTTTTCCATCGACAGTCAAAGTCCAGTGATTTTCTTGATAGGCTGCTTTTCTTTGGAGGAACAGTTCTTCTACTTCCTTTAAGTCTTTTCCGCGCAGAACCGGGCGGGTGTCAATTAACAGATCCAATCTTTCCTTCCAATGCTCCCAGGAAATATCTACATAAACGACCATACAATTCGCCAGGCAGATTTCCCGTACTTCCGGCTGTGTAAAGGCGCCTCCGCCCAGAGAAATAACTTTCAGTGGCTGCTCGCAAAAAGAGCGGATGGTTTGTTTTTCAATTTCCCGGAACTTGTTTTCGCCATGCTCGGCAAATATTTCATTAATAGACAGGCCGTATTCTTCTTCGATGACCTCATCAATATCAATGAATGTCCGGTTCAGTTTTTCGGCAACAAGGGAGCCGATCGTTGTTTTGCCGGCGCCCATAAAGCCGGTTAAGACAATGCTTTGTTCTTTTGATAATCGCGGTACGTTGCTCACTGCATACACTCTTTCTATTCATTTATTTGTTTCAGTATAGTACAGCCGGTTACGAGGGTAAACTTTTTTTGGAAACTTAAACATCAATGGAGAAAAATTGAAAGAAATACTGCTAGATGATCAGGCAAAAAGCTTCGTCTTCCTTTCATGAAAAGATCCTAACAAGTCTGTTTTCAAAACGCAAAAGTTGTTATGGGAAATAGATAGTATGCGAGAGAAAAAGATGGTAGAATACAAAGGCGGCCTATTAAATATGAGGTCAATATTTGTAAAAGATTAGCTTGTTTTTGTGATATAATGGAAAAGGTGCGTTTTGTACATAGGCTTGGTTTTCAGAGGTTTATTATGTGGTGTGAACGATTGAAAATAGGATAGCGCGCTGCAACCAGTTTTTATGCTATTTTAACCGCTTATAGAAGAGGAAATTGAAAGGGAAGAGGAACAGATCAACATGCTGAATTGGAAGACTTTTTTGCTGCTGCTTATATTCTTGGTTTTGCAGCCGGTTATTGACGTAATGACCACGGCATCGCTTATGATTTTTAACCTGAATCTTACAGTAGGAGTGATCGTTCGCGTACTGTATATGGCGATCATCTTACTGTTAATGCTGAAATTGGCGTTCTCTAGCCGGCTGGCAAAAAAATACATTTTCTATTTAGTTGGGCTAGCTGTTGTTATAGGAATTAATATTGCAGTCAATATGAATGTGAAAGATCCGTACTTTTTATTTAAAGAATTAAAGTTCTATAATAAAGTCATTTACTTTCCCATCCTATTTTTAGGTTTCAATCTGTTGTACTTGCAATTGAAGAAAAACCGCGTGCCATTCATGGAGAAAACAACAACATACTTCTTATATTCTTCACTCATTATTAGCGCCGTGTTTATCGTATCATTTTTAACTGGCACAAGCTTATCCAATTACTCTCATACAAAAATCGGTTTTACGGGCTGGTTCTTTGCCGGGAATGAAATTGGCGCAATTATGGCGATCATTTTGCCCATCACTGCCGTTTATGCGATTGAGAAAACAGAGTCTCTTAAAAGAAGCCATTATTGGATTCCCTTCATCTTATTGTCCATTTCCATGCTATTCCTTGGTACGAAGGTAGGGTATGGAGGGATCGTTATCGTTTTGGCAGCTGCTTGCATCTCCCTTTTGATTATTTACTTAACAAAGGAACGGACGAAAAAAACAAGGGCGAATATGCTGGTTGCTCTGCTGCTGCTTGCAGCTTTGGCGGTTTCTACTCCATTTACGCCGGTTTTCAATAATATGTACGCTCATTTGGGGCTTTTAAACATTGATTTAAGCAAAGAAAAGCCGAGCAAGGAAGTGCCGGAAAATTCGGAGGAAGAGCCTGAAGAAGTGAAAGAAGAACCGAAAATTACTGAAGAACAATTCCAAAACTTAGTTTTCAGCAGCCGTGAAAAGTATTTAGCTGATTTCAAGCAGGACTTTGCGGATGCACCTGTTCTTCAAAAAATGTTTGGTATGGGCTTCGCAGGGAACTATGATATGCCTGAACCTGGGAAAGAGCCGAAGATGATCGAGATGGATTTCTATGATCTATTTTTCTCGCTCGGCATTATTGGCTTCTTATACTTGATAGCGCCGATGCTTTATTATGCTGTCCGTTTTATGATCTATTTTGTCACTCAAATAAAAGAAACCTTCAATATTCCATATATCATGTACGGTGTAGGCTTCATCTTAGCTGCAGGGATTGGAGCAACAGCAGGACATGTCTTTACGGCGCCGGCAGTTTCTATTTATGTTGCCGCTATTATGTCTGTGCTGATGGTGGACAGCCGAACTGTTGATGACCATTAAACAAGTGAATCAAGGCATGAATGAAAGAGCGGGGGCGGTTCCCCGCTCTTTTTCAATTGTGGCGTCCCTCCATTTTCCATGCTTGAAAAAGAGTGTCCGGATTGTTTATGATGTGGAGACAACAAGGAGGTGGATGCATGTCTGTTGTGGGATTCATCCAGCGGGTGCTGGCGCGCTTTTTCGCTGAACAGTTTTTTGATCGTGCGGCCCAGACAGCCTATTATTTACTTTTGTCCGTCGTTCCTTTTCTCATTTTTATGCTTTCCTTAGTCAGCTTCTTTCCTATAGAGGAAAAGGATGTATTAAGTGTGATCCAGCCGTATGCCCCGGCCAATACATATGAAATTATTCATGAAAATGTGGAGTCTGTTTTGGAAAAAGGAAAGGGTCATCTCATTTCTATCAGTTTTTTCTCGACCTTTTGGTTATCCTCTATGGCGATCCAGTCACTGGTCCGTTCATTAAATGAAGCCTACCGGATTAAGCGCCCTCTTTCCTTTTTTAAAGGGATGATCAGGGACTTAGGGGTCACGTTGATTTTTATGTTTCTTGTTCCCGTTTCTTTAATTGTGCCGCTGGCTGAGCGGCTTTTGCGTTTGCTGATTTCCGCAGAGGTTATCAGCTCCATTGAAGCGGCTACCCCGTTTTTGACTACCTGGACAGCGGTCAAATGGGGGTTGGGCACGTTATTTTTATTTGGCTTCTTTATTTTGTTTTATAAAATTCTTCCCAGCGGAAAGCAAAAGACAAGCTCTGTGATAGCAGGTGCCATTTTTGCTGCCGTCAGCTGGCAGGTGATGTCAGTCGTTTTCGGCGAATATGCAGCCGCTGTCAACTATACACGCATCTATGGGCAGCTTGCCGGAATTGTGATTCTTACTTTGTGGTTTTACTTAACAGCCATTGTTCTTCTGCTTGGAGGGCTCATTAATGCTGAGCTTTCGCCAGATAAAACGGCTCGTGGAGGCAAGCGGGACAAAGAAAAAAGGTGACACCGAAAAGTCGTTGGAAAACGGCCTTTCGGGTCACCTTTTTATTCATTATTGATAGTATTTCCACTTATGCTCGTAGCCGAGGGAAATGTTGTTTAAGTTTACTTTATTTTTGATTTCGCTAGCTGAGAAATAGAAGGCAACAGCTTTTTTCTGATTAGGATTGACTGTCACATTTTTAAATTCTCTCGGTAGGCTTGTTTTTGCAACAAGAGTAGTTCCTGCATAAAGATCGTACTTGCCTTGGATGTTGAATACTTGATTGCGTGTGTTGTTATACAGCATTAAATCCATTTTTAAACGTCCATCTGACAGATACTGAACTTTTTGAATTTCTACTTGGACACCTGTGCGGTAGCGCGGTTCAAGAGCGCGGGCGATAAAGACAGAGAACTCTGTGCGGTTGATCGTTTTATTTGGCATGAAATAGCCGTTGCTGCCGCCAGCAATTCCGGCACTGCCAAGAGTAGTGACATATTTATAGAAGGGGTCACTGCTTTTTACGTCTTTAAAAGTCACAAGGTAAGAATAATCGAAATCAAAGCCTTCCGTAATGATCTTCGCCATGTGAGAACGCTTTAGTTTGCCGCTTGGATTAAAGTATTTTGCTTTGCTGAAAACACCGTATTTTGTTAAGACCGCGATTTCATCATAAGCAGGATGAGTCATTGGAATATCTCTGAAGCCTGGATTTGGAGCGGATTCGTTTTCAATCCCTAGCGCTCTCGCTAAGATAATAGCCGCATGGTCACGCTTAATCGGATCATTTACACCAAATTTTCCATTTTTATAGCCGGAGATAATGCCGTTTTGCACAAGATAATCAATTTCATCTTTTGCCCAGAACGTTTTTGGTACATCGCTGAATGTTGCTGCTTTTGTTGCGTTTGCCGCCTTTGTTTCACTGGCAATGGAAGTTTTGCCTGTGGAGCTTCCTTCTACATCTGCTGCTGATGCCATATTGGCAGCCGGCATTAGAAGTGCTAGTGATAACAAAGAGGCTGTTAGAAATTTCACTGCTTTTTTCAATCCTTACACCCCATTTGTCTTATAATCTGATTGATTCCATACATATTTTAGCAGAGACCCCATTTTTTGAGTATCTTCTTTCGTAAAATGAGCCATTAACACTAAGTCTGCAAATTTAGAATTGAATAAAAAGTTAAATACCTAGTGATAAAGTTTCATTTCTAGCTTATTGTTCGCTTTTGGATAAAATAAACATCTTTAATACTAGGTATTAAAACCCATAAAAGCTATTGCTGTTCATTTTTTCTGTAACTATATTGCTTTTTTTCTGAAAACTAATAATCTTTAACTATAGGTTTCTTTCTATAAGAAGGAGGAGTTGAGTTTGCGGAAAAAGAAGGCATTCTCTCGAAAATTGCTTGTTTTAACAGCAGGAGCTGCTATTGTGGCACCAGCATTAAGCCCGGTGGAGGGGGCTTCAGCGCAAGGCGCCTCGTTTACGGATGTGTCCGCGCGCTATGCGGAAGCTGTATCTTATCTAACGAGTAAACAGATTACCAATGGATTAACGGCCAGCCGCTTTGGCACGGATGTCTCTATTTCACGTGTAGATGCGGCCATACAGCTGGCAACAGCTTTAGGTCTCGACCCGCAAGGCGCATACAAAAATGCCGGTTTTACGGACATACCCGCACGCGGTCAATGGGCGGTCAATGCATTGGCCGAGAAGGGGATTCTATCTGGCAAAAAACCGGGCACCTTCGCTTCTCATGAGCCGATCACCCGCAATGAGATGGCACGGGTCGCCACTCTTGCCTACGAACTGAAAGTGGACGAAGCTGTCACGAAAACAGCATTCACTGATGTGAGCCCTAAATGGGCCAAGTATGTCGCCTCTCTTGTCGAGAACGGCATCGTTCAAGGAAAAACAAGCAGCCATTTCGGCTCTGCTGACCCAGTAAAGCGCGGTGAATGGGCGCTGCTGCTTTACAATTTGCATAAGATGTCCGGGAAATCATTTGATTTGACGATCATGCATACAAATGATACTCATGCCCATATTGAAAACGCAGCCAGAAAAGTAACGGCTATTAAAGAGGTGAGGGGAGCCAAGCCAGATGCTTTGCTGCTAGATGCGGGAGATGTATTTTCGGGCACGTTGTATTTTAACGAGTATCTGGGACAAGCTGACTTAGAGTTTATGAACCTGGTCGGCTATGATGCCATGACGTTTGGCAATCATGAGTTTGATTTAGGAACGAAGCCGCTGGCTGACTTTATCGCAAAAGCTAAATTTCCATTCGTTAGCTCGAATGTAAACTTTACAAGCGATGAAAACATTAAAGGGTTCCAAATGAACGGAATTTCAGCTCTTCCAAAGGATGGAACGGTGTACGGCGGCATTATTAAAGAGGTCAACGGAGAAAAAGTCGGCATCTTTGGTTTGACAACAGCGGAGACGAAGGAGATTTCGAGCCCTGGAAAGGTCGTCTTTGACGACTATTTGGAGAAATCGAAAGAAACAGTCGCTGCCTTTGAGAAACAGGGGGTCAATAAAATTATTGCTTTAACGCACATCGGCTTTCAAGATGGCGGCGGAGACAATGATAGGACGCTCGCAAAGGAAGTAGAGGGCATTGATGTAATTGTCGGCGGGCATTCTCATGACCAGTTGAAGGAGCCGGTACTGGAAACGACGGGAAAAGAACCGACCGTCATCGTACAGGCAAATGAATACAATAAGTTTCTCGGTACGCTGGATGTTACCTTTGATAAGCACGGAAAAGTCATTGGACAGGCTGGACAATTAATAGAAATTGACGCTAAAAATGCAGATGGCACTTACGTATTAAAGGATGATCCGGAAGCGGCAAGCATTTTAGCCGAGAAGTACAAGCCGGCAGTCGATGAAAAGAAAAAGACGATAGTCGGAAAGTCAGCGGTTGCTTTAAATGGAGAGCGGGCGGAGGTACGGACGAAAGAGACGAACCTTGGTAATTTGATCACAGATAGCATGCTGGAAAAGGCAAAAACGATCAACAAAAATGCTGTTATTGCCCTGCAAAATGGCGGCGGCATCCGCGCCTCCATTAATGAAGGCGACATTACCCTTGATGAAGTGCTGACAGTGATGCCATTTGGCAATTCATTGGCGATCATGAATATAACAGGGGCGGAAATCCGGGCAGCGCTGGAGCATAGCGTTAAAGAAGCACCGGGGCAATCGGGCGGCTTTTTGCAGGTATCAGGACTTACATTTACGTATGACAGCAGCAAACCGGCCGGCCAGCGGGTACAGACAGTGGAAGTGAAAAAGCCATCTGGGTATGAACCGCTTTCCGATCAGGAATCTTATGTAGTCGCTACCAATACATTTACAGCAAAAGGCGGAGATGGCTACAGCATGTTTGGCCAAGCTTATCAAGAAGGCAGAGTTAGTGAGCCAGGCTTTGTGGATTGGGAAATGTTTAGAGAATATCTCGAGGCAACTCCTAATGTGGCACCGCAGGCAGAGCAGCGAATTACTGATGTTCACCAATAAATTGAAAGCGCCGGGAGCTAGCTGTTTGCCCGGCGCTTTCTTATAAGGAAAGGATATGATTTTTTATTCATAGTCCCATTTGCCTTTTGCCATACTAATAGCAACCATCATTTATTTGCCCATTGACTTAAATTGATTCATCAGTTTGCCGCGGGATTTTTCATTTCTGAGCAGGTAGGCTGCTCCCAGAGCTAACGCGGCCATGGCCGTTTTGTTGCCTCGTGATTTGTTCTTTTTCATAAATAGTTGCACGCTCCTTTAATCAGCTGTTTTTACTGTAATAAATCATGTACATATCATAGATATTCCCTAAAATGTATGAAATAAACGAAAGCTGGGGCCAGCACATAGATACTTACCTAGACAAATATCAGATTATTTCTTCTTTTTTTATGCAGACAGTGTTATAATCTTTCAAATAAAACTTTTTCCATCAAGAAAATCTAACTATGCTTAAGGAGTGAACTGGGAATGAAGGTATGTAAATTTGGGGGGACGTCCGTAGCGAGTGCAGCACAGATCAAGAAGGTTGCTGCCATCATTAAAGAAGATGCTACGCGCAAAATTGTTGTCGTTTCCGCCCCAGGTAAACGCTTTGATGAGGATATCAAAGTCACCGATCTGCTGATCAGCCTGGCAGAAGCCGCTCTTTCAGGAGAAAATGCGGAACAAGAACTGCAGGCGGTTGTAGAGCGATATGCCGATATAGCAGCTGAGCTTGGGCTCAGTGATGAAATTGTCCGGGTAATTGAGCAGGACTTGCGCGACCGTGTGCAGCAACAGAAAGATAACCGCGACTTGTTTGTGGATCAGTTAAAGGCGAGCGGGGAAGATAATAACGCGAAGTTAATTGCTGCCTACTTTTCAAGCATTGGCCTTGAAGCAGAATATGTCAATCCGAAAGAAGCCGGCTTAATTGTCAGTGATGAGCCTGGACGAGCCCGTGCGCTGCCGGAAGCTTATGAGAATTTGCGCCATTTGCGCGACCGTAAAGGCATCGTTGTCTTTCCAGGATTTTTCGGCTATTCCCAAGATGGCGTTATGATGACGTTTGCCCGTGGAGGGTCCGATATTACTGGCTCCATTTTAGCGGCTGCCATCGGTGCCGAGCTTTATGAAAACTTTACTGATGTAGACTCTGTTTTTGCAGCGAATCCGAAAGTGGTCGATCAGCCGGTTGAAATTAAACGAATGACTTACCGGGAAATGCGTGAGCTGTCTTACGCCGGATTTTCCGTTTTCCATGACGAAGCGCTTATGCCGGCCTTCCAGCATTCTGTACCGGTCTGCATTAAAAATACAAACAATCCTTCCGCAGAAGGCACGATGATTGTAGCAGAACGCGAATATTCTAAAAGCCCGGTTATCGGCATTGCTGCAGATGGCGGCTTCTCAACGATTTATGTCAGCAAATATTTAATGAACCGCGAGCTTGGATTTGGCCGCCGCCTGCTGCAAATCCTTGAGGAAGAAGACATCTCCTATGAGCATACACCATCTGGTATTGATGATTTGTCTGTGATTGTGCGCAGTCACCAGCTATCGCCGGAAAAGGAAGAACGGATCATTAAAAAATGCCGTGAAGAATTAAAGGTAGATGATGTTCATATTGATCATCACTTTGCCATGATTGTTCTGGTCGGTGAAGGAATGAACAACACCAAAGGCTTGACTGCCAGAGCGACTACGGCGATTTCACAAGCCGGAGCGAATATCGAGATGATTAACCAAGGTTCATCTGAGGTCAGCCTAGTCTTCGGTATTAAGGAAGAGGATACAAATAATGTATTAAAGGCGTTATATAAAGAGTTTTTTAGCACAACGGCCGTCCTTGGCGTGTAATTGGGTCATATAAACAAAAAATCCGTCTGCCTGGACGGATTTTTTGTTTATTTTTCTATAGTTACACACCGTTTATTAGCTGATACAACAGCCGCCGCCTGTGCAACAGCTGCAACTGTGTTGGCGTAGTCCTGTGTATTGACCATGTACTTAGCCTTCACTAATGGTTGTCTGCTGTTATTAACAATATACGTTGGAGGGACTTTGTTCAGCGAAAGAGCCAGAATATCTTCCTGACATCTTGGACATGTACAGGAAAGGTGCAAATAATCAAGCTGGTCAGCAATGATTCCCTTTACAATATCCTCCATTACATTATACACCGCCATATTTACGCCCCCATTCTTTCCTGATTATAACATTTTCAGTAAAAAAGATTAACAGCTATTTTTTGGCGGATATAAAAAACCCGGAAGATGCAAAAGCATGTTCCGGACTCGTCAATCACTTGCCTATTTTTAATAATTAGCTGGATATTTTCTCCAGAATACTATGATGGTTCATGCGCACGCGATGTGCATTTTGATAAGATTTGCGCAGCTGCTGTGTTTCCAGTCTTTCTTTAATTTTCGGCAGCATAATGGCCGCAACTAATCCATAAGCTAATAATTTTTTGGCGTTCATCTTTCTTCATCTCCGTTCTTAAAAGTTCGTCTGATCCTATTTACCCGACAATCATCAAGTAGAAACGTGATCCTTCTTTTGCTGTTATGTAACTAGGGGGCAAAATGCTTTAAAAAAGCGGGTTGAAGCCAGTGAAACTATACTCTTTCTTATTATAGCATAAACTGGATGAAATTAAACGAAAACACCCTCTTGTATGAAAATTATGGTATTTAATCGATTTCAGAACCAAGTAACAATAAAATTTTCCTGTCTTCTCCTTTTTTGGTCTGTTTGCCGAAATCGCTATAAAAATAGATAGACGTCTGGTTCTAAAGACACTATAATGTTTCCATTAGCAATAAGAGATTCTAGCACTTTATAAATAAAACGGGAGGAAGAAGGATGGGGATCAGTTCAAGGCTGCGAAAGGCAGCAGCAGCGGGGACGATGGCTTTCGCAGTTTCATGTGCTTGGTTTGGAACAGGAGAAGAATTAGTGAGAGCTGCGGAACAGCCGCAGTTATCAATAGGACAAAAGTTTCAAGGAGAGTATGAAAAAGGAGAGCTCGTGATTCGTTTTAGCCATCCGCTGGCTGAAAGGGAGCGTCAAGCCATTTATGCGAAGCACGGATTGTCTGAAGAAGGTGTGCTGGCGAATGGGCTTTTTGCCAATGTTTCCATTAAAAATAAACAGGAGCTCGCTCAAACAGCTGCGGACTTAATGAAAGAAACGGCGGTCAAGCAGGCAGAGCCGAATTACCAGCTGACAAGCCAGTTTAAACCGAGTGATTCCTACTATAACAAGCAATGGTTTCATACGAAAATTAATGCTCCGAAAGCGTGGGATCGGACGCGCGGCAGTTCACAAATTACGGTTGCAGTGATTGACGGCGGCGTGGACACACGGCACAGCGAATTCAAAAATCGCATAGTCAAGCCTTATAATGCAGTGACCGGAAGCACGGTTTTGCCTGCCGACAGTCATGGCACGCATGTAGCCGGCATTATCGGTGCCGCTATGGATGGAGCGGGGGTAACCGGTGTTGCTCCGGAGGTAAAGCTCATGCCGATTAATGTATTTGAAGGTGAATATGCCGACAGCTATACTATCGCAGAAGCAATCATTTATGCGGCAGATAAAGGCGCTGACATTCTGAATCTCAGTTTTGGAAGCTACTCGTACAGCGATATTCTTGAGTATGCCGCTGATTATGCAATAAAAAAAGGGTCAGTTGTCATTGCGGCTGCGGGAAATGAAAACGTAAGCTTGCCCTTTTACCCTGCCGCGTTGTCGAATGTCATTGCGGTGAGCGCGACTAATTCAGCCGATGAAATCACCGATTTTTCTAATTTTGGCCGTTATATTAATCTATCAGCGCCGGGAGAATCGATTTTCTCGACAGCGCCGAAAAATTCATATCGTTATATGGATGGCACTTCTATGGCAACACCGGTCGTTTCAGGAGCGGCAGGCCTGGTTTTATCAAAGAACCCTTTTCTTTCTCCGCAGCAGGTGACACGAATTTTATACAATTCATCGATTGATTTAGGAGATCGTTCGTGGGATGCTTTTTACGGCAATGGACGGGTGGATGTGCATAAAGCGCTGGCAGCAACCCCTGAACCGATGGGAGAAATTTCGCTTAATATGAAAGAGATGAAAGTAACAGGCAGCAGCAATTTAAGAGCAGGGATGGCCGTTAGCGGCAACATGAGAGGTACGATCTATGTAGAAAATGCAAGCGGAAAAAATATCCGAACGCTTGTAAAAGGAGCTGCACCGCAAAAAGGCGGCTTTGTTGCTTACTGGAATGGAAAGCTTGATAACGGCTCCTTAGCACCGGCGGGACAATATTCAATTGTTTTTCGAACAGCTGATAACCGTCAGTTTTTAACGAAGAAGGCGCCGTTTAAAGTGGTTCGCAACTTGTCGCCAGCCATTCAAGCGGAGACGGATCATGTAACGTCTTCTGCCTCTGCTGACAAAGGGTTGAATGTTAAATTTACCATCAATAAAAGCTTGTTTGTTACAGCCGCCGTTTACAATGAGAAAGGAAAGCTCGTTAAATCGCTGATGACAAAAAAAGCATTGCCTGCCCGCAGCCATTATGTTTTCTGGGACGGCACAAATGGCAACTTGAAAAAAATGCCTGAAGGCTCTTATCAGCTAGTCATGACGGGCACAGACTTAGAGAACCAGCAGGCAACAGCAAAGGTGGCCATCACCTTAAATTAGACTGTACCAAGAAGGAAAATTAAACAAAAAATCTCCGGGCAACTGCTCGGAGATTTTATTTTTGTACAGACATCACTCGGGCTGTTTTTCGCTTATCGAGCATTTTTTTGACGATAGGATAAAGAAGGGGACCGTATTTAAGCGCTAATTTAACCAGTGAAGCGAAGCCTCTTTTTTTGCTCATTCTATTTACCACCTTTTTGAGAGTGTTCATCTTAAAGATAAGTTTCCCTTTTTAAAAATTATTAAACAAAGTACCATGCTTCTATTTTGAATGATATAATAAAAGGGATATTTTACTAGAAAAGGGGAAAATGATGAAAAAAATAGTGTATCTGTTTATGGCTGTTGTCATGATCTGTTCCTCTGCACTCTTATTTCCGCCTTCAAAAGCGGAAGCCGCTGTGGTTTGGGACGGAATGGAGCTGAAGGAAGGCACGATTGGAAAAGTAACGATTCTAAAGGATACTCCTTTGTTTCAACGGTCCAAAGGGAAAATTGTTAAAGTCCGGACACTGAAAAAAGGACAAACAGCCAGTGTATTTGCGGTAACGAAAGGCTATTATCACCTGTACAAAAAAACGTTTATTAAGAAAAATTCCTATGCTAAATTTACGCCTGTTCCAGAAGATGTTCAGTATGAACTGAACAAGGAATACCGCACTGTTTACTATGGGCTGAAGCTCAACAAGAAGCATGACTATACATATTATGATACCCAAAAAGGTGCTCAAGAATGGACGTATAGAGGGGCTGCATATGGCTGGGAAGTTTGGAACATAAATGGAAAAAGAGGGTATGCTTATCGAGAAGGAAAAGATTGGATGCGTCTAGGCGTAGCTAATTCCGATTCGATCTTTTTAAATATTAAGCTGCCGCTAAAAAAAGGAAGCTATTGGAAGGATGACATTAATGGAACTCATTACCGGGTTCTGTCAGTAAACAAAACAGTTAAAACACCGGCGGGCACCTTCCGTCATGTAATCGAAATTAAAGACTCCGAGAAACTCTATTACTATTTTGCGCCAAATGTAGGGCTGATTCTTAAAGTAGATGATAACGGCAAAAATCCAAAACGAGTGTTTGAGCTTAAAAAAATAAATTAATTGCTGCACCTTCATTCTTTGGGATGAAGATTCAGTTGATCGACAAAAGGGGTTCGGAAGAGGTTTCTGCCGAAGCCCTTTTGCTTTTTGTTGAGGGGAAGAAAGCGGAGAGAACGACAAACTTCTCCCAGCTTGTGAATCCGATCATTTGGCTGGTTGTTTTCTCGATGTTCATCTCTGCAAAAAACTTTATTCTTTGGAATGAAGTTTTTTTGCAGAAATGATGCGCCTGCTGAAAAGCCTGTTATAATTAAAGCCGAAACGGGAAGATTGTTAATAAATATGAGTGAAAGAAGGATTTACCCAATATGGATAATTTACAAGCTGGCACGATTGTCACGTTGGATGTGAAAAATGAAGCTCCCTTTGGCTGGTTTTTGACGGATGGAGAAGAAACGGTGCTGCTGCACCATTCAGAGATACAGGAAGGGTTTGATCCGGACGAACCGGTAGAAGTCTTTTTATTTCAGGATCACCAAGGACGCCTTGCTGCTACAATGACGATGCCGCTTATTACCCAGGGGACATATGGATGGGTAGAAGTGGTCGGAGCAGAAGAAAAGCTTGGCGTATTCGTTTCCATCGGCATTACGAAGGATATGCTCGTATCAGAAGATGATTTGCCATTTCTATATTCGGTGCGCCCTATTGTTGGTGACCGTCTTTACTGCACGCTTAAGCTGGATCGAAAAGGCCGCCTGTTCGCTAAGCCGGCGACGGAAGAAGTAATGGCAGAGCAATTTGCCAAAGCTACAAAAAAAGACTTCAATAAAGACATTACCGGAATTGTTTATCGCGCCGCCAAAGTTGGCACGTTTATTATCACGGCAGAAGGCTACCGCGGATTTATTCATGAATCCCAGCGGCAAGTCGAGCCGCGCCTTGGACAAAAAGTAGACGGCCGCATCATCGATGTGAAGGAAGATGGATCGGTAAATGTTTCCCTGCTTGGCCGCAGGCAGGAAGCCCAGCAAGATGATGCTGAAAAAGTATATGCGTACTTGCTGCAGAGAGGCGGCTCAATGCCATACAGCGATAAAAGCTTTCCTGAAGAAATTGATAAGCGCTTTTCCATGAGCAAAGGGGCTTTCAAGCGGGCGCTTGGGAAGCTGATGAAGGAAAAGAAAGTGTATCAGGAAGATGGATGGACCTATCAAGTGAAAGAATAAAGACAGCAGACTGCCGGAAAAAATCGGCAGTTTTTTTGTTGACAAAATGTTTGGAAGAAATTATTATATCAATAAGTGATATATCAATTGTGGATATATTAGTAATGGATATAGAAGGTGAGCGATTGAAAAAAGAAGATATGGAACAACTAACGGACCCGGCTTACTATATTCTTCTATCTGTGTTGGAAGAAAGGCACGGGTATGCCATCATGCAATACATTGAATCTATTTCTGGCGGAGAATTCACAGTCGGGCCGGCTACCCTTTACACGCTTGTGAAAAAACTTGAAAAGTCCGGGCTGATCGTACTGCTGGAATCACCGGGCGATCGCAGAAAAATATACAAGGCTACAGAAAAAGGCAAGCTGATTCTGCGCAGCGAGGTAGAAAGAAGAAGTCGGATGGTCCAGCACGGAGAACGTGCATTTCAATTGTTAAAGGAGAGGGGAAACGATGGGGAAACAGAAGAATAGGCGTTATATGTCGTCGGGCGGATTGGCATTTAGTGAAGAAAAAGATATGAAGAAGCTGAGCAAAATGGCAGAGAAGGGATGGATTCTTCATTCCTTTGCTCCAATGGGCTACACGCTTCACAAAAGCAATCCGCGCCATCTGATTTATAGTCTGGATTATCAATATGTGCCAAAGGAAGAACTCGAAGATTACTATGATGTCTTTCGGGCTGGCGGCTGGCAGCCGGTCTGCTCAGAAGGAAATATGCACATCTTCTCGGCTGCCCCTGGAACGAGACCCATTTATACCGATCGGTCAACAGTGGTTGAAAAGTATAAGCAAGCAAAGGGGGGAATCGGCAAAGCTGTCGTCTTTCTTTTTGCTGTCACAATCATTCTTTATGCGGCAACAACAGTGTTTTTTCCAGATAGTATGGCAGATCATGAGGTGGTTTTCTGGATACGCATGCTGCCGGTGATTTTTCTTTTTCCAGCTCTTTTGACTTGGCTGGCTTATCAAGTAAGAATCGGCCGGCAAAAAGACTGACCGCTTCTCCGTTTTTTGCTGCTTTTCTGAGCCTTTCGGGAGAAAGATAGACCTCTTCCGGTCAGTGATTCTCTTCCCCAAGCTATAAAAAATATAGAAAGGAATGATACCGGCTAAATAGTTATGCTGGACTGTTTTTCAAAAACAGTCCTCTTTTGATGCACTCCGTTGGTTGGAACAGAAGGCGCGCAGACTCCGCCCGCCCCGCGGAAAGCGAAGCGCCTGGAGTCTCAAGCAACCGTTCCATCCATCAGCACAATAAAAAAAGACTCCAGGCAAGCTCGACTTTCATCGAAGTTGCTTGGAGTCTCAAGCAGTTCAAACGCTGCTTTTTTCATTTATTCGTAGTCATTTGAGATTTTTAGCTTATCAATAATTGTAAAGAAGATACTGACGAGAATGGCGATGACTGTCGCAAGAGCCATTCCTTTTAATTCAAAGTCCTGAATTTTTAAAGTGGCGCCGCTAAGACCAATAACGAGCACAACAGTCGTTAAAATCATATTGGTCGCCTTAGAATAATCCACTTTCGATTCCACGAGCATCCGCAAGCCGGATACAGCGATGCTTCCGAACAACAGGAGGGAAAGGCCGCCCATAACCGCCGCTGGAATCGTGGAAATTAAAGCTGCCAGCTTGCCGAGAAACGACAAGATAATAGCCATGACGGCCGCTCCGCCGATCACCCAAGTGGAATACACTTTCGTTAAAGCTAAAACGCCGATATTCTCCCCATAGGTCGTATTCGGTGTTGAGCCGACAAAGCCGGAAATCACGGTTGAAATCCCGTTGCCGAGTAAAGAAGTGCCAAGACCCGGCTTTTTCATTAAGTCCCGGTCAACGATATTTTGTGTAACAACCAGATGGCCAATATGTTCGGCAATAACAACGAGAGAAGCCGGCAAAATGATCATAATGCTGGACCAGTCAAACTCTGGACGGTAGAAGGTCGGCAAAGCAAACCAGGCTGCTTCTTTGACCGGCTGAAAGTCAACAAGCCCATAAAAGACAGCAATAACATAGCCCGCTACAATGCCGATAAGGATCGGAATAATCCGCAAAAATCCGCGGAACATGACGTTGCCGATAATGGTGATCCCCAGCGTCAGCAAGGAAACGGTAATCACATCCCGATCAGGTACCCATTTGGCCGGATCGGCATCGCCTGACGGAATCAAACCTGCCATGCCGGCAGCAACTGGCACTAACTCAAGCCCGATGACGGCAACAATGGCTCCCATAGCTGCAGGCGGAAAAATAACATCCACCCATTTTGTTCCGACTGCCCGAATAATAAGCGCGACTAAAATAAAGACAATCCCCGTAGCAATGAAACCGCCAAGCGCCATTCCATAGCTTTTGGTTGATAAAACAAAGAGCACCGGTGAAATAAAGGCAAAGCTGGAACCGAGGTACGCAGGAATTTGGCCTTTACACAAAATGAGATAAATTAACGTTCCAACACCATTCATTAATAAAATGGTGGCCGGATTGATCCCGAATAAAACCGGGACAAGCACCGTTGACCCGAACATTGCGAACAAGTGCTGCAAACTAAGCGGGATCATCGCCGGAATTGGCGGCCGCTCATCAACTTGATAGGTACGCATAAATACCCTCCCTTTATCCAACACAAATTGTAGCTATTATACAGCAAGTCGGCGTGGAATTTCTATAAGAAATTAAAATATTTATGAAAATCAGGAGGCTCCCTCTGTTTAGTCTAGTGTATTACGGACAAACCATTCCTATGAAAAAAATCACCATCCAGAGATGGCGATTTTCAATCATTCGCTAATATTTTCTACAGGGATTCCCGCTGCAATCAAATCATTTTCATCAAAAAGTCCATCCCCGTTTATATCAACGGTTACATCATTGACATCAATCACTCCGTCTCCATTTATATCGCTTATGCTGCTGGCTGCGTCATCTGCAGGCGGCTGCCAGCTGTCGGTGCCTGCATCCGGTGCGTTCATATCCTCTTCATATATTTCAGTGCCAGGAGAGTCCTCTTCGTATGTATCTCCTTCACCTGCCGGCTGTTCCGGCACGTCATATTCCTCATCGTACTCATTATCGTCTGTTTCTGGAGCCGCCTCTTCCTCATCGAAATAGCCCTCTTCCTCCCAGAAGTCCTGATAAAAGAGATCGCCGTTTTCATTGTAGAATAAGGCGCTGACTTCTGCTTCTGTCATTGGTTTCTGAATCCATCCCTGAATTAGGCTATGAATGCTTTTGACCGGGATGCTGAAGCCGATCGCGTCTTGGCCCATTTGTTTAGCGGAGTTGATGGCAAGCACTTTCCCGGTTGTTTTGGACACGAGCGGGCCGCCGCTGCTTCCGGGGGCGATAGCAGCGGATGTTTGATAAACGCCGTCATAGGAGAAGTCCCCGATATAAAAGCTGCGGTCTACACCGGTAATATGACCAAGGGTCGCCGTGTTTTCAAGCGAAAGCGGGCTGCCAAAAGCGATTACCTCCTCACCGACTTTGGCTTTGCTGCTCTTTTCAAGTGAGAGCGGGACCTGTCCGGCTAGGTCAGGCACCCGAATGACGGCGACATCCACCGTATTTGAATAACCGATAATTTTCCCGTCATGGGTGTTGCCATTTTTATCTTTTACACTTACCGCATGAGATCCCTCGACTACATGAGCATTCGTCACGACGTCCCCTTGTTTATTGACAAGGAAGCCGGAGCCTTGGCCGGTATCTGTGAACAGCGTATATACTTTCGTCTGCACTTCTGCAATAGTGTCTGTTAAGGCTTTTTGTTCTTTTTTCGATAGGTTTTTTGGAAGAGCAACAGTTTGCTTGGCTGTTTCAGCGGGCGGCTGATTCGTTCCTTTGACTGGAGCTACAGCGGTTTCTTTTGGGGTTTCTTTGCCGGATTCTGAAAACATATAGATGATCGCCCCGGCAAAGGCAACAATACTGATGAGGCAAAGAGTAAATAAAAGCTTCACAGGGGAAAAGGCTTTCTTCTTCGATCCGCAGCCAGGGCAAAAGCGTGCTTGGCTGCCCATATTTGATCCGCAGCGCGGGCAATACATAGAAAACACCTCCATAATAGTAAAATAGTTTCATTTATTATTATAAGTAATAAGTAGTGTATAAGGAATAAAAATATAGGAAAAAAGTCTTTTCGGGAAGCGGCAAAAGAAAGAGCCATCCTCTTTCCTGTTTTTCAAGGATGTTTCTTTAAAGAGGAAGAAGAGAGGGAAAAGAAAGAGAAGGCGAACGAAAATATAAAAAAGACAAAAAATGTTCGTAATTTTTTCGAGGCGCTTTAATAAAGCAATGAAAGCGGTATCAGCAAGAAAGATAAGGAAAAGTTGACGGACCGCCCCTTGATAAGTAGGAAGGAATAATTTATAATTCATGAATATTATTAATGTATAAATTTTCAGATTTCCAAATTTAAAATGAATGAGGGAGTTCACGTGAAGAGAGTATACAATTTTTCGGCAGGACCTTCAATGTTGCCGCTGCCAGTATTGGAAAAAGCACAAACAGAATTAGTCAATTATGCAGACTCTGGTATGTCAGTCATGGAGTTAAGCCATCGTTCGGGATTATTCACAGACATCATTACCGGAGCGGAGCAGTTGCTGAGAGATTTAATGAACATTCCGGATAATTATAAAGTACTGTTTGTTCAAGGAGGCGCTTCGCAGCAATTTGCTATGGTGCCGCTTAACCTGCTGGCAAACAGCAAAAAAGCGGATTATGTGAACACTGGTTCATGGTCTAAAAAAGCGATTAAGGAAGCGAAGAAGTATGGAGAGGTTCGTGTGATTGCTTCTTCAGAAGATAAAAACTTCAGCTATATTCCTGAATTAACGAGCAGCATGATTGATCCGGAAGCGGATTATGTACATATTACGACGAACAATACTATAGAAGGAACAGCCTTCCAAAACATTCCTGATACAGGCGGTGTGCCGCTTGTCGCAGATATGTCTTCTAATATTTTATCGGAAGAAATTGATGTATCGAAATTCGGTTTAATTTATGCTGGTGCTCAGAAGAACATTGGTCCCGCTGGATTGACGGTTGTCATTATTAGAGAAGACTTGATCGGCCATGCGCCGGAAAGCTGCCCGACAATGCTGGATTACAAAACGCACAGCGAAAGCGGTTCTTTATATAATACACCGCCAACGTACGGCATCTATATGGCCAAGCTTGTATTTGAGTGGCTGAAGGAGCTTGGAGGATTAAAGGAAATGGAGAAGATTAACCGGAAAAAAGCAGAGCTGCTTTACGGTTTTCTTGGTCAATCAGCTATGTTCCAATCTCCGGTTCAAGAAGACAGCCGTTCCATTATGAACATTCCTTTCGTGTCGCCATCTGCTGAACTTGATGCGGCATTCGTGAAGGAAGCCAAGGAAGCGGGACTTGAAACATTAAAGGGCCACCGCTCTGTTGGCGGCATGCGCGCAAGCATTTATAATGCCATGCCGGTTGAAGGGGTCGAAGCCCTGGTTGAATTTATGAAACACTTCGAAGAAAAACATGCACAATAAAAGGGGAGACGGACAGTTGTTTACTATTCAAACGCTAAATAATATTGCCCAATGCGGCTTGAACGTTTTTGATGAAGAAAACTTTACGATCGACAATGATAGCCAAAATCCTGATGCCATTGTTTTGCGCAGCTTTAACATGCATGATATGGAAATCGGTGATAATGTGAAAGCTGTTGCTCGTGCCGGTGCAGGTGTAAATAATATTCCGGTCAGCGATTATACAGAACGCGGCATCGTTGTTTTTAATACACCGGGAGCTAATGCAAATGCAGTAAAAGAGCTTGTGCTCACTTCTTTGATGGCTTCTTCTCGTAACGTATTTGCGGGCATCGCCTGGACGAGAGATCTTCAAGGCCAAGGAGACCAAATTCCGAAGCTTGTGGAAGCCGGCAAAAAGCAGTTTGTCGGAAAGGAAATCAAAGGAAAAACACTTGGTGTCATTGGTCTTGGTGCTGTCGGCGCGCTTGTTGCCAACGATGCACTCGACTTGGATATGGATGTCATCGGCTTTGATCCGTTTATCTCTGTAGATACAGCATGGAATTTATCCCGCAACGTTCAGCGTGCTATGACGATTGAGCAGCTGTTTGCAAACAGTGACTACATCACTGTTCACGTGCCGCTGACAGACAACACAAAAGGCATGTTCAATGAAAAGGCGTTTGATATAATGAAAGAAGGCGTGCATATACTGAACTTCTCCCGCGGCGAGCTTGTGAACGAACAAGACATGGCCGTTGCACTTGAAAGCGGAAAAGTTGGCAAATACATTACGGACTTCCCGAATGAAAACGTCCTGAAAATGAAAAACGCTGTGCCGATTCCGCATCTTGGCGCTTCTACGAAAGAGTCAGAAGAAAATTGTGCTATCATGGCATCTCGCCAAGTAAAGGATTTCTTAGAAACAGGGAATATCAGAAACTCTGTTAATATGCCAAATGCATCTATTCCTTATACAGGAAAGCGCCGTGTAACTGTTTATCACCGCAACATTCCAAACATGGTTGGGCAAATTACTTCTGCTTTGTCTGATTACAGCTTAAATATTGCGGACATGGTGAACAGAAGCCGCGGTGATTATGCTTATACAATGATTGACATTGATAATAAAGTTAATGGCGATGTCATCCCAGGATTAAAGGAAAAAATCGGCCAAATTGAAGGCGTAGTAACTATCCGTGTGATTTAATAAATGAAACATCTGCAGTCGCTTTAGAAGCGGCTGCAGATTTTTTTTGTGAATGGAAAAAATATATAAATAAATGAAACTATTTCCCTTTCTTTTACGTTATTATTAAATGGGTAAACAAAAAAGTTAGGAGGATAACATAAAATGAGAATGTGGAAAAAGGTGCTGGCCGCCGGGGTTTCTGCGGTGATGATTTTTCCGGCAGCAACCGGCGCAGCTGTACATAATGGAGAAGTCCATGCGATTAAGCAAGCTTCTGAACAAGTGCCGATTACTGCGGCAGCTTCTGAAAAAAACAAAGAAGCATATAAGAAACTGAAGGAAATGAATGAACTGATTGATACGGATACGTTAGTTATCAAATACAGCAAGCCGCTGGGCAAAAGCGTTCATAAAAAAGCGGGAACAACTCTCGTCCGCTCACTGCCCCAGCTTGGCTATGATGTAGTCCGCGTACCAAAATCCAAAAAAGTAAGCGAAGCGGTGAAGGTATACCGCCAGCAAAAAGGAGTCAGTTCTATCACTCCAAGCGTGAAATACAAACAGTTTGCTGCGCAAGGTGATCCGAAGAAAAGCAAAATGCATCATTTACCAATGCTGAATATTGATAAATCCCTTAAGCTCGCCGGCAAACATAAAGTAACAGTGGCAGTGGTAGACGGAGGTGTTGATTACAAGCACCCGGATTTACAAGGACAACTGCTTCCTCCGTATAATGCAGCTAATCCGGCAAGCAATCCGATTCGCGATATGCATGGCACCCATGTAGCAGGAATTATTGCTTCTAAAGCGAACAACGGCATTGGCGGGCATGGGGTAAATCCGAATGCCAAGATCTTGCCTGTAGATGTTTTCAATGGCAAAATGTCAGCCAATGACTTTACGATCGCTGAAGGAATTTTATACGCCGTGTCCAAAGGCGCTGATGTCATTAACTTGAGTCTTGGCGGCTTTGCTTCCTCGCCTCTTGTGGAAGAAGCTGTTCGTGAAGCTATTGACAGCGGGGTGGTCGTTGTGGCAGCTGCCGGTAATGAGGCGACAGACATGTACTCCTATCCTGCCGCCTATCCTGGAGTGATCAGCGTCGGAAATATTGACCGCAATAAAAAGCTGTCTGACAGCTCTAACTTCGGTCCTTCTGTCGATGTGGTTGCACCTGGAGAAGATATCTATAACACAGGCTATGAAAAGGACGGAAAAGGCTCCAGCTTTGCCTCATTAACGGGAACATCTATGGCTGCACCAATGGTAGCCGGAGTCGCTTCTCTGTTAAAGTCCAAATATCCGCAGCTGACAGCCTATGATATTGAAAATATTCTCGAAAGAACGGCCACTGACCTGGGTGCCAAAGGGTATGATACAAAGTATGCGAACGGATTAGTCAATCCGCTGGCTGCTCTTTCCTATGATATTAAGAAACTGCCAAAACAGCCGGTATTAACAGGGGACACACTGATCCGTTCTGCCAAGCCGCTGAAGGCTGGCAAAAACACACTGAAGGGCCAGATTAAGACACCTGGAGAAACCCATTGGTTCAAAGTGGATTTAAACGAAAATGAACATGTTCAGACAATCTTAGAAGGAAGCAGTGACTACGACTACGGGATGGATTTTTACTTTATTCCTGAAGGAGCAGAGTCTGAGGAAGGCATGCTGATGGAGCATAACAAAGGCCGTGCCGGAGAGCAAGAAGGTTCTTTATTTACAGCTGAAGAAAAAGGCACACTCGTGATCGGAGTAAAAGACGTCAATGGGAATTACAACGCCTCCGGTTTATCAGCTTACACATTTACAGCCGAGAAGATTACTGGACTAAAGGCTGATCCTGATACGTCGGAGAATCCGGTAAAAATCACTTCGCTTCCTTACAAAAAAGGGGACTTTACACTGTTCCCGCAAGAGGCAGGTGCTCCGGATTACGATCATTTCACCATCGCAGTCGATGAAGCGAAAGTTGTTTCCATCTCTTTATCTGCTTTGCCTGGAGTTAATTCGGCGATGAGATTGTCGGTTGTCACTCAGGACGAAAAGGAAAGAACAGAGGAAATAGTCGCTGAAGCGGATGATCATGGCAGCAGCCAAGGAGAATCCCTTTCGTTCAAAGCGGTTCCTGGAGTAGAGTATAAGCTTGCAGTCACAAATGAGGCATTTGGCGGCATGGAAGGTATGGGCTCGCTTCTTGATATGTTGACAATGAATCCTGGAGATATGGAATTCGGTGATTATACGGCATCCGCTTATCCGTATGAGTTAAAAGTAGAAGAAAAGCAGCTTCCTGAAGATGAAGACGGCTTGCCATTTAAAGAGGACCTGGAAACAGCCCTTGAAGAAGGCAGCCTGAGTCCTGAGAAATACGCGGAAGCCAAGGCAGCCGCTGCGTTAGACGGCACGATTGATGAAGAAGAACCGTCTGAAGAAATGGACGATGCACTGACAAAAGCCATTCTGGCGAATGCAAGACCTTATACGCTTGGAAAAGAACTGTCCGGCTATTTCCAAGTAGAAGCCGATGAAGATTACTATTCTTTCACTCCGGCTCAAAACGGTGTGTATGAGTTTGATGTGCAAAAAGGTTCAAGTCAATTCCCGGTAGTGTCCATTCTCCAGCACGATAAGGAAACAGGAGAGTTAATTCCTATCTCCGGCGGAGAAGACGACATGCTTGGCTCGATTATGGCTATGCTGGGCGGCAAGCAGACGAGTCAGACGACAATCGCGCTGAAAAAAGGGGAAACTTACATTTTGCGTCTAGCAAATGAAATGTATAACATTTCAGCAGACCCTTATACGCTCCGTTCAAAGAAAGTAGCTGATACACCGAAAGAAGCGGATCAAGACCAAAGCGTTCCTGAAAAAGCCCGTGTCATGAAATCAGGAGGGGCGTATAAAAATTACTTTATTTATCCTGGAGAGACTGATTTTTATTACTTCAAAAACGGAAATAAACAGGACGTTTACCGTTTGAACATTGATCAAGCAAAATTAGCGGCAGCTGAGAAGGCTTTGCCATATGCTCTGCGCCAGCCGGCTATTTTTGCCGGAGCTTTGATTGAAGATACAAACGGCAATAAGGTAATAGATGAAGATGAGCAGCTAAAGGCCATTCCATTCGGTCCTAACCTGTTTGAATTATCGTTTGAGACAACAGCTAACTTGTCCTTTATGGCGAAAAAAGACACTGGTTATTTCTTGGCCGTCAGCTCGCTGATGTCTATGAAGCCAAGCCTGCAGCCATACGAAGTAAAGCTGGCTGATATGAAGGATGCATTGAAAGACGGCGATGGAAAAGTTGTGAATCATGTTCCGCAAAAGCCGCTTTCTTTGAAGAAGATTGACGGCCAGCTCGGAGCCAGAGGGTACATTAACGCCGGCGTTCCGTTTGGCGATGTCGATCACTTTGCCTTAAATGTAACGAAGGATAGACAGTTCTCATTAAAGCTTGAAATGGAGCCGGGACTTGATGGCAAAATTGAAATTTACAATGCCAAAGGCGCCCTTGTTCGCAGCTTTGACCATTATGGAAGCGGCGATGAAGAGCTGGCGGTTATCCAATTGAAAAAGGGAAAATATTTCATTGAAATCAGTGAAATCGAAGGCCGTGCCTCAGCGCAGCCATATAAGCTGACTGTGAGATAAGCTCAAGCAAACAAATCGCCCAAAGCGAGGGATCTTTCCTGCGCTCTGGGCGATTTTTTATGTAAGCAGATCAAAGAGAAAAGCGAGTGTATTAATGAGTCGCTTGTTCCGCAAAACAAAAAGGGCTGAAGGAAACCCCAATGGAAATCGAGTTTGCCTTCAGCCTGAACAGCGGTCTTCTTCTTTTTTTTATGATAATATGCCCATGATCAGAAATTTCAGCCGTTCTGTTTTCGACAGCTTCTGGAACGGTGCTTTTTTGATGGCTGTATAATCTGCCGGTGTGATAAAAGCGCCTTTCTCTATCACTAGCTCATCAGGGTTAGCGACTACTTTTTCGCCGGCTTTTAAGCCGCTTTTAATTTCCTGAATGCCATCAACGGCGAGCCCTTTTTTAACGGTTCTTTTTTCAATTTTTCCCTTCTTATTTAACACAAAGACATACGTTTTGCTGCCGGATTTCATCAGCGTAGAAACGGGAACAGTCACAGCCTGCAATGCTTCTTTCGTGACAACCGTTACGTTTGCTTTCATGCCTGGAAGGAGTTGATCTGCTGCTTCATCCATATTGCTTTTATCAAGCTGGGCAGTGAACGGATACAGGCTCTTTCTTTTCACAGAAGGTTCTTGCTCGGGAAACCTTTCAATGGAAGAAATTTCACCGTGAAAGGTAACTGGCAGCGGATCGACAGAAGCGTGGATAGCCAATCCTTCCTTCACCCGATTCATTTGCTGTTCATTAAAGACGCCTTGGATCGCTGCTTCCGGTGAACGGATGGTGATAATAGGATTGTTCAGCTCAGAGTTCAGCTTCTTGACAATTCCTTCTTTTTCACTTCTGACGACAAGGTTGCTTTTTTTAGATTCAGCTTGTGAAATAAGCGTCTCATATTTGCGAATCTCTTCTTCCAGTTTTTCCTTTTCGGTTTCTTGATCGATAATGTCCTTTTCAACCGTTACTTTGGCGGCACTGTCTTTTTTAGTGTCTTTTTCATTATCCCTGTCTTTTTCTTCTCTTTCCAGTTTGTTCAAAATGGAGTTTAATTTAGAAATTTGCCCGTCAATAAGCTGGATCTGCTTTTCTGTTTGTGTTTTCTCTGCTTCTAATTCTTTAATTTCCTGTTCGATGCCTAATGATGAATATTCGAATAGCGGGGTGCCCGCATCCACCTTCTGGCCTTTTTCTACGAGGAACTTCAAAAAGGTTCCTTCGTTTTTATCAAAATAAACCGGGTATTCATCAGCCGGGGTGATCACACCGGTTGTCTGGAAGGTTTCAACCACATCATCTTTTGCTGACTGATTCCACTCCGCAAGCCACTGTGACCGGTCGGCTTTGCTGTCTTCTTTAAAGGTTAAATAAAGGTTGCCGGCAACAATCAGCGCACTTGCTGTTAGCCAGACTGATTTCTTTACTTGTTTCATTTATTCTGCCGTCTCCTTCGTTATTAAAATAAGCGGTCAACTTGGATGGATGTAAATAGGGTAGAAAAGATCCAGAGTGCAAGTGTTATCACCAAGATTAATATGAGTACAAATTTCGGGCTTCTTTCGGTGCCTTGCTTTAGAAATTTATATTGCAGACTGATCGCCCAAGCTTGGAAAAGAGTAATGAAGCTGAAAAAGCTCGTTACTAATTCATTTTTTGTTGCATACTGGGCAAGTACGCCAAGTGAAAAGGGAGAAGAGTCTCTCGGAATAGCAAGCGTTACATTTAACAGAATTAATAAACAGAATTCTATTAAATAAATAACGTAAACGAATGATTGCAAGACAAGTAATTTACGAAAATCCACTTCTAAAAAAACCCAAAATAAAAGCGCAGGCAGAAACAAAATAATTAGCGGATATAGCAAGCCCCAAATGGCGCTTCCCATCGCAAACCATAATTTTTGTCCCTGAATGTCCGCGTTGCTTCCGGCTGCAAAATAGGCAGATACAGGTTCCGAGTGGATGCCTAGCAAGCCGCTTAAACCGTATAGAGCTGTGCTGATGATTATTAATAGAGAAAGGCGACTCCATAGTCCTTTAATTTGTTCCGCATGGTTCAGCTGATAGAAATGATTGCTTGGCTGAAACAGCCCTTTAATTAGCTGCACACGATAAACCATCTAGAATCCTCCAATGAAGTAATATAAATTGACATCTTTTCTTATTATATACAACTCCCTGTCTCTATACCAATATAATCTAACAAAATTTGATAAGAAGCGAGCCGTTTTGAGGAGGCAATAAATGAAGAAAAAAGCAGGGGAATGTAACAAATCAGTAAAATAACCAAGAGGAATATAGAGCGTTTTATGAAGTTAAAATGCGACAAAATCCTTGTAAAACAGGCAAATTGCCGTTTTTTGAGGAAGAAGATAATTGTCAGAAAATTACGCCCTTTGAAATATGTGTGTAAAGAAACAAACATGCTAGTGTAATAGTCTCGTTATAATTACATGATAGAATGAAGCACATGTTACGGAAAAAACGAGGAGGTCTTTCATTCGTGAAGAAAGCTATTATGTCTTTAGTTGTTGCTTGCGTACTATTCAGCGCGTCTGCTGTAGATGCAGCGTCAGCTAGTCACACAGTACAACGAGGAGATACATTATGGAGCATTGCACGAGAGTATAAGACAACTGTGAATCAACTGAAGCAATGGAATAACTTAAAATCAGAAAACATTAAAGTTGGCCAAAAATTGGTCCTTCAAAATACAAACGCACCATCCGGCAACAAACCGGCACCAAGCAAGCCAGAAGCAGTTAAATCTGCTAAAGTGCTGACAGTGAAAGCAACAGCTTATACCGCTTCCTGCAAAGGCTGCTCCGGTATTACAGCGACCGGCATTAACTTAAAGAAAAACCCGAACGCAAAAGTGATCGCGGTTGATCCAAAAGTCATTCCGCTCGGAACAAAAGTTTATGTAGAAGGATACGGCGAGGCAGTAGCCGGCGATAAAGGCGGCGCCATTAAAGGCAAGAAGATTGACGTTCATGTTCCTACGAAAAAGCATGCCACTCGCTGGGGTGTAAAAACAGTAAAAGTAGAGATTTTGAAATAAATAGATTATAAGAGAAGGAAACCCGCAAACAGTCGGGTTTCCTTTTTTATTTTGCTTTTGAATAAGGTCTGCTGCTTTCCATTCCAGGCGCTTCGCTTTCCGCGGGGCGGGCGGTGAGCCTCCTCGGCGCCCAATCGCCTGCGGGGTGTCGCCTGTCCCGCAGATCCCGCCGGAGTCTGCGCGCCTTCCATCTCAATCAACAGGGTGCATCAAAAGAGGACAGTCGTATCATCCTACCTGTTTGAAGATGGAATCATCCAACTATCCTTTATTTTGTTTTTGAATAAGGTCTGCTGCTTTCCATTCCAGGCGCTCCGCTTTCCGCGGGGCAGGCGGCGAGCCTCCTCAGCGCCCAATCGCCTGCGGGGTCTCGCCTGTCCCGCAGATCCCGCCGGAGTCTGCGCGCCTTCCATTTCAATCAACAGGGTGCATCAAAAGAGGACAGTCGTATCATCCTACCTGTTTGAAGATGGAATCATCATGCCGTCATCCAGCGGCGGAACTAGTTGCGAGAATTGTCTTATTCATTTCACTTAGATTACAGGACTTAAGAATCTGTCTTTTTGTAACACGGACGTTATATAAGACGGGAAAGCGTAATGGCTTCTTAAAAACATTACACTGCTTGGCGTGATACAATGAATTTCGTCAGCAGGTCATCGGGCGATTGACCCGGCTGTTTATATATACAAACTTTTTCCATTTGCAGTGCCACTGGACGCAAGATTTTAAAAAAGTTTCTTGCAGGCGGTTGTTTCTTATTTTCCCTTTTAATTGGAAATCTAAACTGGGAAGTTACCGCGTGTTAGAACAACAGGAGGTTTTTCTATTATGAAAAAACAAATTATTGCACTTGCAGCTACTACAGTGATCGGCGGAGGTCTATTTGGAACAGCTGCATCCGCACAAACATATACAGTACAAAGTGGAGATACATTATGGGGCATTTCTCAAAAAAATAATACAACTGTTCAACAAGTGAAGTCTTGGAACAATTTATCATCTGATTTGATTTTCCCTAATCAAAAATTAGAAGTCGGCGGAAGCTCTTCTGGTGCGGCTTCTGCAGCAACAACAAGCAGCAACGGTACATACACCGTTCAACCGGGAGATACACTATTTAAAATTGCTTCTAAGCACGGTTTATCTGTACAATCATTAAAAGCCATCAATGGTTTGTCTTCTGACAGAATTTATGCTGGTGACAAGCTTTCTCTTTCTGGATCAGTAAAAGGAGTATCAACATCAAGACCAGCGCAAGCACAAGCTCAAGAAGCGCCAGCAGCGCCTGCTCAGCAAGAACAACCAGCACAGCAAGCGCCGCAAGGAAAAACTCTTTCTGTTACAGCGACTGCTTACACAGCAGAATGTGCAGGCTGTTCCGGTGTAACAGCAACAGGTATTAACTTGAATGCTGACCGCAATGCAAAAGTCATTGCTGTAGACCCTAACGTTATTCCGCTCGGTTCAAAAGTATATGTAGAAGGTTACGGAACGGCTGTAGCCGGTGACACAGGCGGAGCAATTAAAGGAAACCGCATTGACCTGCATGTGCCGACAGAATCACAAGCGCGTGACTGGGGCCGCCGTACAGTGAATATAACAATTTTAAACTAATAAAATCAGAAAAGAGGATAGCTGAAAAGCTATCCTCTTTTTATGAATAGGCATCAGCCGATACAAAAATAACAATAGCCCATCGTCTTTTTAGCTCTTATGATGCTTGGCAGGCATTTAAAACAGCCCGTGTGAGTACGTCAGCGCCAATTTGGATCGCGCGCGGGTCGAACGACATATGAGGGTGATGCAATCCTGGTTTTAAATCAGCTCCGATTCCCATCATGGACGCTTTTAAATGCGGCCTCTTAATAGTATAGAAGTGAAAGTCATCGCTGCCCGAGGTAATAAGCGGGGCAGCCAGCATTTCCTGCCCTCCGTATTCAAGAATGCTTTGGCGAAGCAGCTCTTCCGCTTCCGCATCTACCTCTGCTCCCGGAGTTACTTTCAGCCACTCGGCTTCAATCTTTACGCCAAACAGTGAACTTAACTGTTTGATTTTCTTTTCAATAATTGCCTGCATGTCCCGCAAGACCGAATTTTTTTGCGCCCGGATATCAAGGCCGAATTTTGCAGAGCCGGGGATAATATTTAAGCTTTGGCCGCCGGCCTCTACGTGTGTCATTTTCACCGAATAAGGCTCAAAAGGAGAAAAGTGAATCAATTTCAATTGCTCATTCAAAGAAGAAAGAATGTCAATGGCGTTCGTCCCTTGATGCGGACGGGCTCCATGGGCATCATCTCCGCTGATTCTCCCCGTTAAAAAGGCAACAGCCCCATGGTGAATAGCCGGGGTGATTTTGCCGAAAGGCAGCTCTTCAATCGGCCGGAGGTGGATGCCAAATAAATAATCAGCATCATCCACTGCGCCTTTTTCTACCATTTTTAAAGCTCCGCTTCCTGTTTCTTCGGCCGGCTGAAAAATAAAGCGGACAGTGCCATTCGTTATCCGGCTTTTCAATTGCAGGATGGCTCCGATGACCATGGACATATGGGCGTCGTGGCCGCATGAATGGTTCGCTTGAAAAACACCGTCCACTTCCTGCCAAAGGGCATCTATATCCGCACGGACAGCCACCACGGGCTTTCCGCTTCCGATTTCGGCAATCAGCCCGGTGCAATCATCAAACAGGGAAACGAAAACCCCTTCCTTTTGCAGCAGGCTGGCAATGTAGGCTGTTGTTTCTTTCTCCTCCCAGCTAATCTCAGGGTGTGTATGCAGATGTTGAAAAATGTCCATTAGCCGGTCGTCTGTTTTCTTCACGAAAGGTCCTCCTTTCTTAGTTAATCGTTGCGCGCGAAACCGTTAATTCTTCCAATACAGACTCGTTAATGGCAAGGCCGAGTCCTGGTTTGTCGTTGAGGTGAACATATGGCACTTCATATTTTAGATCGCCAATATCCTTGCTGAACAGAATAGGGCCAGTCAATTCTGTGCTTTTAATATTTTTTCGGGAGATGGCTGTGTGATAGCCGGCTGCAGAACCGATGGACGATTCCACCATGGAACCGATCTGGCAATCAATTCCGGCGTATTCCGCAGCTTTCGCCATGTGGATGGCCGGGTAAATGCCGCCGCTCTTCATGAGTTTAATATTGATTTTGTCAACGGCCTCTTTTTTTACAATCTCCACTAATTGTTCGCCATTTTGAATCGATTCATCTGCCATCAGCGGAATTGTGCACTGCCGCTTCAACTGTGCCAGGCCGTCAATATCGCCAATGCGGAGCGGCTGCTCCAGCCAGGAAAGCTGAACTTCTTCAAGCTGTTTCATCGCTTGGATCGCTACATCATATTTGTGCCAGCCTTGGTTGACATCTACGCGGATCGGCACATCCAAGCCGACTGCTTCCCGAACGGCTTGGATTCTTTTCACATCCAGCTGCGGATCAGTGCCGACTTTCAGCTTTAATGATTGGAAGCCGTCTTGAATAGCGGCCAGCGCCTTTTCGGCCATCACTTCCGGTTCTTCGATGCTTAATACTTTTGGATACGTCAGTTCATCATGGCTCTTTCCGCCGATCAAGTTATATACCGGCAATCCGGCCGCTTTGCCCATCAGATCATAGCAAGCAATGTCTACGGCTGCTTTGGCGGCCGGATTGGCAATAATGGCTTGATTCATTTTATGATGAATGTGTTCAATCCGGAAGGGGTTTTCCCCCAGAACAGCAGGCAAAAGGACGCGCTTTAACACTTCGATACAGCCGTAAAAGTTTTCTGCTGTTACGTGATCATCGGGCACTGCTTCTCCCCATCCAGTGAGGCCGCTATCTGTTTCCAGCTTTATAATAATGGATGGCATGTAATGAAAGGTAGCGTAGGAAACAATGAAAGGTGTTTTTAAAGGCAAGTGGATGCCGTAAAGTTCTGCTTTTGTAATCTTCATGAAAGTTCTCTCCTTTGTAGGTATAGACTATATATTCCAGTATAAGTGAAAAAATAGGGTTGAAAAGAAGTTTTCAGCTTAGAGCTTGGATAAATATGAAACTTTTTTCATGGCTGGACCGTAAACAAGAGACAACAAGCGCAGAAAAAGGAGAGACGAAGATGACAAATGCAATGAAGTGGATAACGGGAGGTCTTGAAGCTTTCTTTGGTATTCCGATCCTTGGCGGTATGATTATTCTTGGACATGCTTGGGCGCCGCTCGGTTTCATGGCGGTTTTGCATATTATCACCTTGCTGATTGCTTTGAATGCCGGCAAAAGCTTAACGGGCAGTATTCTCGGCATTATTGCCTCAGCGATCGGCTGGATTCCGATTGTCGGGATGGTCATGCACTGGATCACCGCACTGGTTCTGATTTCAAGCGCCTTTAGAAACAAATAACGGGCGGACAAGCAAACAAGCAACGAAACAAAAAGAGACAAAATGGGACAGCTGTCCCGCTTTGTCTCTTTTTTTATTTTGGCTTAGTACAGGTTTCAGTCATAGAAAAAGTGATGAAAGGCCGCTCAGATAAAGGAATAACGATTCAAAAAGTGCTGTTTTCGCAGGCTTGAACGGGTGGCACGGCATTTGCAATAAAGAGGATGAGAAAAAATGATAGGAGGCTGTTAACCATGGAAGTGCTGCAGAACAAGGGAGTTGCATTAACACAGGACCAAGCCCGGTGGATGTACAGAAAGATGCTGGAGATCCGCGAATTCGAGGATAAAGTGCATGAACTGTTTGCGCAAGGGATTTTGCCGGGGTTCGTTCATTTGTATGCGGGCGAAGAAGCGGTAGCCGTTGGTGTATGCGCTCATTTAAATGACAAGGATACCATTACGAGCACTCATCGCGGACACGGGCATTGTATTGCAAAGGGCTGCGACCTCGATGGCATGATGGCTGAAATATACGGAAAAGCGACAGGCTTGTGCAAAGGAAAGGGCGGCTCGATGCATATCGCTGATTTAAATAAAGGCATGCTGGGGGCAAATGGCATTGTCGGCGGCGGTTTTCCGCTGGCATGCGGCTCTGCTTTAACGGCCAAATATAAAAAGACGGACAATGTCAGTGTTTGCTTCTTTGGAGATGGAGCCAACAATCACGGCACGTTTCATGAAGGGATTAATTTGGCGGCGATTTGGAATCTTCCTGTTATTTTCGTTGCTGAAAATAACGGATATGCCGAAGCGACCCCATTTGAATATGCCTCCAGCTGCAAGACGATTGCAGACCGGGCAATCGGCTACAACATTCCCGGTGTCCGTGTAGATGGAAAGAATGTGCTGGCCGTTTATAAGGCAGCGGAAGAAGCGATTCAACGGGCGCGCCGCGGAGAAGGGCCAACATTGATCGAATGCATGACCTACCGCAATTACGGACACTTTGAAGGGGATGCACAGACGTACAAAGCGGAACCTGAAAAGAAAGAACATAAGCAGGAAAAAGATGCCATTATTCGATTTAAAAAATATCTGTTAACCCAGCAGCTCTTGACGGAAAACGAGCTGGCTTCTGTAGAAGAATCGGTTATTGAAGCGATTCAGCGGGCTGTGCGGTTCAGCGAGGAAAGTCCGTATCCGAAAGAAGATGAATTACTGACAGATGTATATGTATCCTATTAATTTCTTAAAAAAGGAGAGATGAATATGGCGAGAACAATAAGCATGTCCGAAGCGATCAATGAAGCAATCGCATTGGCGATGAGGAAGGACCCGGATGTGATTTTGCTGGGGGAAGATGTTGCCGGGGGAGCAGAAGTGGATCATTTGCAAGATGAAGATGCCTGGGGAGGCGTACTTGGCGTAACGAAGGGACTTGTCCAAGAGTTCGGCCGGGAGCGCATTTTAGATACGCCGATTGCTGAAGCGGGCTATATGGGAGCAGCGATGGCTGCGGCGTCAACAGGACTGCGGCCGATTGCTGAATTAATGTTTAACGATTTTATCGGCAGCTGTCTCGATGAAGTTTTAAATCAGGGAGCTAAATTCCGTTATATGTTCGGCGGGAAAGCGCAAGTGCCGGTGACGGTGAGAACTATGCACGGAGCCGGTTTTCGGGCAGCCGCTCAGCATTCGCAAAGCTTATATGCACTGTTTACAAGTATCCCAGGCTTGAAAGTAGTTGTACCATCCACCCCCTATGATGCGAAAGGGCTGCTGCTTGCTGCTATTGAAGATAATGATCCGGTGATCTTTTTCGAAGATAAAACGCTGTATAACATGACAGGAGAAGTGCCGGCGGGCTACTATACCGTCCCGATCGGGAAAGCGGATGTTAAGCGGGAAGGCTCTGACTTAACCATTGTCGGCATTGGAAAGCAAGTGAACACAGCTTTAGAAGCGGCCGGGCACCTTGCTGGCCGGGGAATCGAAGCAGAGGTAGTCGATCCGCGGAGTTTATCTCCATTAGATGAAGAAACAATCCTTTCCTCTGTGGCGAAAACGAACCGCCTGGTCATTGTTGATGAAGCAAATCCGCGTTGTAATCTGGCGACTGACATTGCGGCTATCGTAGCGGATAAAGGGTTCGATTCGCTGGATGCACCCATTAAGCGTATAACAGCGCCTCATACACCGGTGCCTTTCTCTCCTCCTCTAGAAGATAGGTATCTTCCTACGCCGGAGAAAGTGATACAGGTGGTGTCTGAACTTTTAGGGGAAACTTCTTCTCTCAGCTTATAAGACGATAAAGAGGAAAGGGAGAGATTCGATGGCGGTAGAAGTGATCATGCCGAAATTAGGGATGGCAATGAAGGAAGGCGCTGTTTCCAATTGGAATAAGCAGGTTGGAGAGGCGGTAGAAAAAGGAGAGCTGCTTGCCAGCATTAACTCGGAAAAAATTGAAATGGAGCTTGAGGCGCCGGCGAGCGGAAGCCTGTTGGATATTGCTGTTCAAGAAGGCGAGGGAGTCCCTCCAGGAACAGTTATTGGCTATATCGGACAGCCGGGTGAAAAAGTGCCTGAAGCCGAGACATCTATTGCAAAGCAGCCAGCTGACAAGGAAATAGCGGCCACGGCAATGGAAGAAGAGAAGCCTGTTTCGCTTTCTGCTCTCACGGCAAGAAGCCGGCTAAAAATCTCGCCTGTGGCTCGCAAAATAGCGGAGTCGGCCGGCATTGATTATACACAGCTGAAAGGTTCAGGACCAGGCGGGAGAATTACAAAGGAGGATGTGGAGAAAGCGGTCTCTGCTCCGTCAGCTTCCGAACCGGAACAGAGGGAAGAAAGCACGGCTCCTGCAGCACCGCAGGCAGCACAGCAAACATCGATGACAGGTATGCGCAAGGTGATTGCAGAAAGGATGCACGCCAGTTTGAAAAACAGCGCTCAGTTAACGATCACAATGAAGGCAGATGCAACCGAAGCAGTTCAGCTTCGCGAGCAAATGGCAGAAACCGTTCAATCCCATCTGGCGGCGAAGCTATCCATTCTTGATTTTGTTGCCCGGGCTGTTGTACTGGCTCTCCAAAAGCATCCGCTGATGAATAGTGCCTGCATGGATGGGCATATTCATCAGTTTGAATCGATTCATCTCGGAGTCGCTGTAGCACTTGAGAAAGGGCTTGTAGTGCCGGTTATCCGTGATGCTCAGAACGATTCTCTTGTCCAGCTCTCTAAAAAAATAAAGCTTTATGCTGAGCGGGCGCGCCAGGGAGAGCTGAATCAGGATGAAATGACAGGCTCAACTTTCACCATTAGCAACCTCGGCGCTTACGGAGTTGAATATTTCACCCCGATTTTAAATTCTCCGGAAGCAGGTATTCTAGGGGTCGGCGCTGTGGAGGAAGCGGCCGTATTTAAGGAAGGAACGATCGAGTGCCGCCGTTTGCTGCCTCTCAGCTTGACCTTTGACCACCGTGTACTGGACGGGGCGCCCGCGGCAGCTTTTCTGCAGACGGTTAAGCAGCTGTTGGAAGAGCCGTTTACAATGTTGCTTTAGAAGGAAGGTAGATACGATGACAACCATTGCAATAATCGGCGGCGGGCCTGCCGGATATGTAGCAGCCATCACTGCCGCCCGGCAAGGACAGAAAGTCAATCTTATTGAGGAGGGTCCCTTGGGCGGAGTATGCTTAAATGAAGGGTGTATGCCAACGAAAGCGCTGTTAGAAAGCGCTGCCGTATTGGAGAAAGTACAGCAAGCGGCAGAATTCGGCATCCGGCGCTCATCGCCCTATGTCGAAATAGATTGGGCCTATGTCCAGCTGCGGAAAGAGAAAATAATCCGTACGCTGGCATCCGGCGTCAAGCATCTGATCAAAAAAAACCAAATTGAACTTGTTAATGGCAAGGCCCGATTTAACGATCCGCACAGCCTTTGGGTTACAACGGCGGAAGGGGAAAGGATCATTCGGGCGGACAAGTTCATTATTGCTGCCGGATCTGAACCTGTTTCCTTGCCCTTCGCTCCGTTTGCCGGTGAATGGGTGATTCATAGCGGCCAGGCGCTGGCTCTTTCGGTTATACCGGCGACGATGCTTATTATTGGCGGGGGAGTCATCGGCTGTGAGTTTGCCAGTATCTATAGCCGTATGGGAACGAAAGTAAGCATAATAGAAATGGCTGATCAGTTGCTTCCCGGGGAGGACCCGGATATAGCGGCTGTTTTACATGAAAAGCTGAAAGCGGACGGTGTATCTATTTATACTTCTGCTTCTGCGAAAAAAGTAGAGGCTGAAAAAAAGAAAGTAATAGCGGAAACCGCTCAAGGGATTAGGCAGTTCAGCCCTGATTGCCTGCTTGTTGCGATTGGCAGAAAGCCGCGGGTGGCCGGCCTGCAATTAGAAAACAGCGGAGTCGCTTATTCTAAAGCCGGCATTGAAGTCAATAGCCAAATGCAAACAAGCCAGCCGCACATTTATGCGTGCGGGGATATTGTCGGCGGCAGCCAGCTGGCTCATGTTGCTTTCCATGAAGGAACAATAGCCGCTTTGAATGCGTGCGGAGAGGCGGTCCATGCTGATTACCGGGCGGTGCCCCGATGTATTTATACTTCTCCGGAGATCGCTGGCGTGGGGCTGACAGAAAAACAAGCACGCGCTCAATATGGTGACATTAAAGTAGGGGAATGTGCATTTTCGGCTAACGGCAAATCATTGATTCTCAATGAAGCAGCAGGAAAGGTAAAGGTATTGATTGAGCCGCAGTATAATGAAATCATCGGTTTGTCGATCGTCGGCCCCCATGCTACAGAGCTGATCGGACAAGGTACAGTCATGATCCATGGCGAGATGACAGCCGACAGTCTGGAGCGGCTGATCGCCGCTCACCCAAGCGTATCGGAAGCTATTTATGAGGCTGTAGCCTCCACGGCCGGCCAAGCGGTGCATATCTGATCGATATTTAGGGAGGCTGGCCAATAATCCATAAAATAAAAAGAGGTCAGGAAGAAATAGGTGCTGTCCCAAAAGGTCATTTTTCATGACCTTTTGGGCAGCCCTTTTCTTTTTTAAGAGGGAAATGATATTTGAAAGAATTTTCTTTCTATTTTATAATGAGAAAAGTATCAATTTTTATTTGTACAGACACTTTATATGCTTCTTTGCACGCTCATTCTCTTCTTTTTTTAAAACCGCTGTTTATAAGTTCATTCATCCACTCTCGTACTTTCTCAGACATACATAACATGTAAGCTTTTCAGGTGTACAAAATAAATGATTTAAGGGGGATATGTTCATGCAATCCGTCTGTTATTTGAGTACATGGAAACGCTTTGTGAGTGAAGGAGTACTGGATCCCTCCCGTATTAGCAAGCGAATCATTGAATCTTGGCACCGTTGTAAAAACAAACAGGTCGATCCTTATTTGCAGAAAGGAAGGCACTTTCTGACAAAAGAGTCATTTCAACAGCAAAAAGAAAAAAATACGCTGTTGCTGCAGGCGGCTTTGCCGGCTTTAAAACGCATGGACCGCATGATGGCCGAATTGGAAGCGGTCGTGTTATTAATTGATCCTTCGGGATATGTACTGTCGATTATCGGAAATAAAAAGGTAAAATATGAAGCAAAAAGAATCAATTTTACTGAAGGTGTACGCTGGACTGAGGAAGAAGTGGGAACAAATGCGATCGGCACGGCCTTGCAGACAAAAGAAGCGATTATGATCAGCGGTTCCGAGCATTATTCTGTCGTCTCGCATAATTGGAGCTGTGCAGCGGCTCCTATTCATTCAAGAGAAGATGAATTGCTAGGCGTTATCGATATTTCTTGTCCGGTCGATCGGGCCCATCCATTTATGCTTGGCATGGTTGCTTCAATTGCCCGCGAAGTGGAGAAGGAGTTAAGTGTGCAAGCGCATAAGCAGGAAGCTGACTTGCTTAATCAATGCGGGCATTTGCTTGAAGGCAGTTCACTCATAGCCGTTTGCAACGAAAGAGGCAGGATTGTTGCTGTTAGCCGGGATCTTCAGTGGCTCATTCCTGACTATAGAGAAATGAAAAGGGAGCAACTAGTCAGGCACGGCCTGAAAGAAAAAATGGCATCTGTTATTGTTGCGAGCGATCCGAACCGGGTGATTGGCACTTGTCTTTATTTAAAAGCAGTGGAGAAGTCCCCTGAAAGCTATTTTCCGGAAGCCCCTTCCTTTTATTTTGAAGGAACTGCTGGAAGCAGCCGCTCGTTTCAACGAACATTAGAGGAGGTAAAAAGAGTGGCACCCACAGACGCCAGTGTGTGCCTTTTTGGGGAAACAGGCACAGGCAAAGAAGTGGTTGCCCGGGCGCTGCATGATAATAGCAAGAGAAGAAACGGCCCTTTTATTGCGCTGAATTGCGGGGCTTTGCCTGAGGAGTTAATGGAGAGCGAATTGTTTGGCTATGCCGAAGGTGCTTTTACCGGAGCGAAGCGGGGAGGACATAAAGGGAGGTTTGAGCAGGCGCAAGGCGGGACCATCTTTCTTGATGAAATTGGCGAAATTTCTCCGGCTATGCAAGTGAAGCTTCTGCGTGTTCTGCAAGAAAGAAAAGTCACGCCGGTTGGAGGAATAAAGGAAATCGAGCTGGATGTCCGTATTGTTGCGGCTACTCATCGTGATCTTGGGCGATTAGCGGAAGAAGGAACGTTCCGCAAGGATTTGTATTACCGTCTTCACGTGTACCCGATATATGTGCCGCCTCTGCGGGAAAGAAAAGAAGATATTCCGCATTTAGTGCGCCATTATTGCCAGCAGCATCATTGGAGCGTTCGAGTGCCGGAGGAATATATTCAAAGGCTGAAGCAATACGATTGGCCGGGTAACATCCGTGAACTATTTAATGTATTGGAGCGTCTGCGCATCTCTTCTTCTTTGCTGGAGCCGGGGGATTTTTGTATAGTAGACAAGCTCCTTGCTCCGAATGCCCGGCAGCCGGATGCTGAGCCTGTTTCCTGTAAGCTGAATGCCCGTGAGCAGATTCAAAAAGAATTAATGATGGAAGCACTCCGGAAAACGCAGGGAAACGTTTCCCAAGCGGCCAAATTGCTGGATATGCCGCGGAGTACTTTTTACAGGCGGCTGCAGCGGTTTAATTTGTAACAGCTTGGCGGGAACAGATTCCTGCCATTTTTTGTGACTGAAAGAAAACAGCCTGCACATTTGTGAACTTGCTGCCAAAATAAAGAGGTGCTGCGGCTGTTCATTCTGTGGAGAAAAACAACAAAAGAGGTGGAAGATGAATATTTTAATTGCGCCGGACTCTTTCAAAGGTTCGCTTTCAGCAGCCGCTGTCGGGCGTGCGATCGCCGCAGGAGTAAAAAAGGCGGTGCCGGATGCCAAAATTAAAGTGGTGCCGATGGCTGATGGCGGAGAAGGAACCATTGAGGCCTTATCCGGTACGCGGCAACAGCTGTCTGTCCATGATCCGCTCATGCGCCCGGTGGAAGCTTCTTATTTAACGTTAGAATACAGGGGCGAGCAGACAGCTGTAATTGAATGCGCTCAAAGCAGCGGTTTAACGCTGCTGCCGGCAAACAGGCGTTCACCGATGGCGGCCAATACATACGGATTGGGAGAACAAATTAGAGCAGCGCTTGATGCCGGATTCCGGCAGATCATCATTTCGCTCGGCGGAAGCGCGACAAACGATGGCGGTCTAGGCATGCTGCAAGCCCTTGGCTGGAAGCTATACGATCAGGAGAAGAAAGAAATACCGATAGACGGCAACCCGTTATTGTCCATTGATTCATTTTCGGATGAAGACATTCACCCGTCTATACGCGACACGCGCTTTCTGGCAGCCAGCGATGTCATGAATTCCTTCTATGGGCAGGGAGGAGCTGCCTTTGTTTTCGCTCCGCAAAAAGGCGCGGACAGGCGCGAAGTAGAGGAATTGGATCGGCACCTGAGAAAGACCGCCGGCTTATTTCAGCAAGCCTATGGGCTTGACGTTCAAGAGATCAAGGGAAGCGGGGCAGCAGGCGGGCTCGGGGGGGCCATTGCAGCGGCGCTTGGAGGGGAGATGGTATCGGGAGTGGAACTTGTGATTCAGTTAACGGGACTTGAGGCGGATATTCGCCAGGCTGATTTCATCATTACTGGTGAAGGCAGCCTTGATGGGCAAAGCTTGCTGGGAAAAGTGCCTGTCGGCGTCGCTCGACTTGCAAAATTGCACGGGACATCAGTCATTGCTCTTGCCGGCAGACTTGGAAGAGAGCTTGAAGCGCTCCACCCTTATTTTGATGGCCTGTTCTCGATTCAATCAGACTGTCTTTCTGTTGAGCAGGCAATGGAGCCGGAAACAGCCTCCCGGCAAGCAAGCCAAACAGCGGAGCAGCTGCTGCGCTTTTATACGCTAACCTGAACGATAGGCGGCCTTTCTACTCCAAACGTCTGAATAGAAGCCGTTCATTGCTTAATAGCTTAAGCTCATTTCTATTTTTGGCAGCAAAGGGTGGTCCCTTTGTTGCTTTAGTATAGTAAAATAAATTGCAAAACTGCAATATCGTTTGCAAATATGCAAAAAAATAAAAAAGGTTTACACAAAAAAATGTCGAATAGCGGAACAAAACCGGGAAAAATGCAGAGCGAAAACAGCGATAAAAAAGCTTTATTTTCTGAATTATTCATTTATTTTCAAGAGATTTCTTCTTTTTGGCACGGTATTTGCTTATAGAAAAGCAGATGTAAACGTATTCAGTTTGCCAGAGAGATGGTTCTTTTCCCGGTGATGTGATGGAAAGGAGTTCAGTAGCTTATGAGATGGAGATGGCAGGAGATTTTGTTGCCTTTGCCGCCTGGGGTGTCAAGTGAAGCCACCGTGCAGGATGCAATCAGCTTGCTTTCCCGGGAAGAGAGCCATACGGCGTTCGTTTATGAACAAGGAAAGCTTGTTGGCTACCTTGCCTTGAATGATTTAATGAAACAAGTGCAAGGCGCTGGATCATTGAATCAGCCGGTGAGGTATGAAAAGGATTTGCTTCTCGTCCGTGAAAATGGCTGGGTGGAGTTTTGCCATAACTGCTCTATCGTTGCCGGAGTGAATGAACAAAGGGAGCCGGTCGGGTACATCACTATGGAGGACGCTAAAAATCAGCTGGCCCACCTTCAGCTGGAGAGCTTAAATCATAGCTTGAACAGTGCCGAGATTGGCATTATCACAACAAACCAGCAGTTTGAAGTTAATTTTATGAATGAAACAGCCGGCCAGATCTTAGGGCTGCCGCGTTCCATTCTGGCGGGAAGAAATTACAGAAAAATGATGGCGGCGGAAGTTGAAATGGCCAACATTCTTGCAGGCGAGAAGAAGTTCGGGGTAGACAGCACGTTCAATTTCAAAAAAATAACCGGCCATTTTTCACCGGTTTATCATGAAGGGCAAATCGAGGGCATTGTTCATGTGTTTTACTTGCAGGAGCATTTGGAAAAAGCCGTCAGCCGTTTGGAATTCGTTCGTGAGCTGACTGAAGAGCTGCAAACCATTTATGCGGCATCTAACGAGCAAATTATGGTCGTGCAGCCTTCCGGGGAAATCACTAACATAACCGGTTCGTTCTTGAAGAACTTTTGGAAGCCCTATAAAAAAGAGGATTTAATTGGGCAAAGTGTATTTGAATTAGAAGCTGACGGGTTGTTTGAACCGAATATTTTTGCTCAGTGCTTAAAGGAGCAGCAGCGAATCAGCATGACGCAAAGCAGCCGTGGAGAAGCTAAGGTGTTATCGACGGCGGTTCCTATCATGAAAAAAGACAGGTTGGAGAAAGTTATTGTTCTTTCTCGTGATGTCAGCATAGAGGAGATGTCAGAGAGGCGGAATGCGGAGGGCGGAAATCCATTGACCCCCGACCTGACAAAAAAACTCGTGTACCGTTCACGGGAAATGGCGGAACTTGTAAAGCAGCTGAAGGAAGTGGCAGAAACGGAATCCACCGTGCTGATCACCGGAGAATCGGGAGCCGGAAAAGAGGTAATTGCCAGCCACATTCACGCTTACAGCCGGCGGTCGGACGCGCCGTTCGTTACCATTAACTGCGGTGCTATCCCTGAAAATTTACTGGAAAGTGAATTGTTTGGGCATGAAAAGGGAGCGTTCACCAGTGCGATAGAAAGAAAAAAGGGATTGTTTGAAGCGGCAGACGGCGGAACGATTTTTCTTGATGAAATTTCTGAAATTCCGCTTCACATGCAAGTCAAGCTGCTGCGGGTTTTGCAGGAGCGAGAAATAGTCCGTGTTGGCGGCCTTGCACCTATCAAAGTCAATGTGCGTGTATTAGCCGCCACGAATAGAAGCCTGCGAAAAATGGTGGCGGCCCAGACGTTCCGGGAAGACCTATTTTACCGGCTGCACGTCGTTCCGCTGCAGATCCCGCCGCTAAGAAAGCGCAAAGAGGACATTGCCCCGCTTGCTCTGTCTTTTCTTGAGAAATTAAACGAAACCTATAAAAGGGAAAAGAAGCTGTCGAGAGAAGGATTGCAGCTGTTAGAGAGTTATCAGTGGCCGGGGAACATTCGGGAATTGCAAAATGTAATGGAACGTTTAGTAGTGATTGGAAAGCAGGAAGTCATCTCTGGGGACGATGTGTTCCGTGCTGTTTGGGATAGCGAGTCGGACGAGAAGGCCCATTTAACAGTCCGGGGAATCATGCCATTGAAGGAGGCTGTCCAAGAAGTGGAAGACCAATTGATCCGGCTGGCGCTCGGCAAATACAAAACGGCGATCAAGGCATCGGCTGCACTGGGAGTCAGCGCATCGACAGTCAGCCGCAGAATGAAGAAAGTATCAAAGTAGAGGAGAAAAACAGCGTGTTAATTTTTCCGGAAACGAAGTTTGATTTTTGCGGAGATGAATATATTTACGCGGAAATTTCTAAAGAGATGAGAATTGAAAGTAACTTTAAAGCGATTTCCATTACTAATGAGCTGAGAAAGCGCAACATCCCGGGCATGATTGAAATATACCCGAGCAATGCGTCCTATCTGATCCGTTATGACCCAAATGCGATTTCCCCTCACCATCTGCTTGATTATTTGCAGGAGATTGACCAGCAAAAAAGTGACCGTTCGGAATTATACTTCAGCAGCCGGATCATTGAAATTCCGGTTTGGTACAACGATAAGATTACGAAGAGAACGATTGAAAAATACCAGCATCTGCAGCCCGAAGCAGAAGGTGATGACTTCTCTTACGTCATGAAAGCAAACGGATTTACTGACAAGGAGGACTTCATTGCTTCTCATTCTGCCCCTCCGTATTTTATTACATCATTAGGGTTCAAGCCGGGAACAGCATGGGGGTTTCCGCTTGGAGTGCCGCAGCGCCAAATTCTGCAGGCGCCCAAATACCCTAGTCCGCGCTCTTACACACCCAGTGAGGCAGTTGGGATAGGCGGAGCGTTCACGGTTGTTTATCCATCGGAATCGACTGGAAGCTATCAGTTGATCGGTATGTCAGCTGTTCCCGTGTATGATCCGGGGCAAAGCTTGCCGCTTTTTCAAGACTCTTTTTTTCTTGCCAAACCGGGAGACTTATGGAAATATCGGCCGGTAACTGAGGCAGAATATTATAACATTCGTGAAGAAGTAGCGAAACGGATCTATGAATATAGGGTAAAGTCCATTGAGTTTTCGGCAGAGCAATATGATGAAGAGGGCATGCGTTACATTTCTCAACTGATGGAGGGGTTTTAAACTGTGTTGCACATACTTGAACCAGGACTAAAAACAACGATCCAGGATACGGGCCGGTTTGGTTATTACCATATGGGAGTTCCGCCTTCAGGAGCAGCAGATAAATACTCTTTTTTGCTCGGTCATGCTCTTCTTGGCAACCCGCCTCACTATGCCAGCTTGGAAATGATGTTAACGGGTCCGGTTATTGAATTTCACAAAAAGACAGTGGCCGTCCTGACTGGCGCTCCCGCCAAGGCAGAGTTGAATGGGGAGGCGGTTCCGCTGTGGGAGCCTGTAGCTGTCTCGCCGGGAGATATATTGAGAGTCGGAAGGATAGAGGAAGGAATTTTTACTTATTTGACTGTTTCAGGCGGCCTTGCCACACCTGAAATGCTCGGCAGCCGTTCGGTTTGCTTTGCGAGTGGCTTTCCTGGTGTATTGGGACGGAAGTTGTTGAAAGGCGACCAGCTGCCGCTCAATGAACCGCTGCCCGGCGTTCTCCGGCAAGTAGGAAAAAGCGTGCCGGAGGAGAGCAAACCTGTGTTTAGCCGTCAGCTGGATGTTCATCTTGTATTGGGCATTGCGAGTGAAAGAATTAGTGACGAAGGGCTAACCGGTCTTCTTAATCAGGAGTGGACGATTCATTCTGAGTCGAATCGGGTCGCTTACCGGCTGCACGGCGGGCGCGTCCGATATAAGAAAGAAGCCGCTCCATTCGGCTCCGGAAGCAGTCCGGGCAACATTGTTGATATTCCTTATCCGATCGGCGGGGTGATTGTGCCTAATGAAGAGGAATTAATTATTTTATTAAATGACGGAACAGGCGGCGGAGGATTTGTAACAACCGGTACGGTCATCAGCCCGGATATTAGCGTGCTCGCCCAGGCGAAACCGCAATCGAATGTCCGCTTTCATGCCGTTACCGTTGAACAAGCGTTTCAGCTGCGACGGCAAAAAGAGCTATTTATCGAAAAAGTAAAAATGTCTGTTCAGCAAGCATAAAATCACGCTTGCTGCAGCTTTTAGGTTCAGAATATTCCGTTTATTTTTGAGCGTGCTGCTCTGATGTTCATTTTAGGAGGTGGTGCCGACACGCACTGCGAGAGTGATAGGATCATGGTTTGCATATAAATGAAATCATTTTATTAATCAAAATGGAGGCGATTAAGTGAGTAAATATCATGTAGCTGTCGATGTTGGAGGAACATTCACGGACGTATTCGTATTCGATGAAAAAACAGGGAAAATTCATGTAACAAAAACATCTTCCACACCATCTAATCCAGAAAAAGGAATGATGGACGGAATCGCTAAAGCTAAGCTGACAGGCGATCAAATTGCCATGTTCTCTCATGGAACGACTGTCGGAACCAATGCATTAATCGAGAGAAAGCTGCCGAAAGCGGCACTTGTGACGACTAAAGGCTTTCGGGATGTTACGGAGATTCGCCGCGGCACGAAGCTGGATTTGTGGGATGCCTACAACGATGTGGCAGAGCCTTACATTAAACGCCGCGACCGGTTCGAGGTGACGGAGCGGGTCGATTTTTCCGGAAACATTATGACGGAAGTAAATGAAGCCGAGGTCCGCGAGCTTGCAAGGGTGCTGAAAAGACGCCAAGTAGAATCCATTGCCATTTGCTTCATGAATGCGTATGTAAATGGCGATAATGAAAAGCTTGTGAAAGAAATGTTGCAGGAAGAAATGCCAGATGTGTATATTTGTACCTCTTCTGAAACTTTGCCGGAAATCTTTGAGCATGAGCGGATGAGCACGACCATTGTAAATGCTGTGCTTGGCCCGACCATTAGCAAATATATTAAAGTGCTGGAAAAGGAAATGAAAGGAATTGGCTATCAAGGAGACATCCTCGTTCTTCATTCCGGCGGAGGGGTGATGACGTCTGAAACGGTCCCTCGTTATGCCGCTCGTTTAGCAAGCTCAGGGATTGCCGCCGGAGCGATTGCGAGCAAGCACATCGCCAACATGTGCGGATTCAAAAATGCAATCGGCTTAGATATGGGAGGAACGAGCACGGATATTTCTTTAATGTACGACAATGACTTGCGTGTAACGAAGGACTGGTACATTGAATATGGTTACCCAATTGGCTTCCCTAGCATTGAAATTTTAACCATTGGAGCTGGAGGCGGAAGCTTATCATGGATTGATGAAGGCGGCTCTTTACGCAACGGTCCGCAAAGTGCCGGCGCCGTACCTGGTCCGGCTTGTTACCAGCGGGGCGGAACCGAGCCGACCAACTCGGATGCAAACGTTGTGCTTGGCCGTTTAGGCACGAAGCTGCTTGATGGGCAAATGACACTGGATAAGGAAGCCGCCATCAAGGCGATTGAAAAAACTGTCGCATCTAAGCTCGACTACAACGTTTATGAAGCGGCAGATGCCATTATCAAAGTGGCGAATGCAAACATGTGTGACGCGCTTCGTTTGATTTCTGTACGCCGCGGCTATGATCCGCGTGATTTTGCTTTAGTTGCTTTCGGCGGCGCGGGAGCCCTGCACGGAGCGGAATTGGCGAAAGAAATGGAAATCCCGCATGTTATCGTGCCGGCTCATCCGGGAGTAGCGGCAGCGATGGGCTGCTTGCTCGTTGATGTCCGTCATGATGTGACCAAAACCTATTTAGCAAACATCGCAGATATCCAAAAGGATGATTTAGAAAAAGAGTTTATCGAAATGGAAAAAGAAGCAATCGCCCTGCTTGAAGAAGAAGGCATCGAGCCGGAAAATATGAACTTAATTCGTTATGTGGATATGCGCTATGTTGGCCAGTGGAGAACACTGTCTGTTACTGTAAATCGTCCGCTGCAGTCTCTTGAAAACGCTGTGGAGCGTTTCCATCAAGAGCATGAACGTGAATTTGCCTTTAGGGATGAGGAGACAGGCATTGAAATTTACGGCTTGCGTGTAGAAGCAATCGGTACGGTGACAAAGCCGGAATTCAACAAAGAAGAGCCTTCAGGAACACTGGAAGAAGCATGGAAAGAAACGCGGGAAGTGTATTTTGAGGAATCAGGCGGGTTTATTGAAACAGCTGTTTATGACCGCACGAAAATTCCTGTTCTATCGGAGTTTTCCGGTCCGGCCATTATCGATCAGCTTGATTCTACGGTGGTCGTTCCTCCGTACTGCACGGTAAAGGTAGATGAGTACCGGAACATCATTATGTCATTTGCGGCAAAAGAAGAAGGGCAAAAGGAAGCAGACATAACAGTACCAACATTAGCTAACTAAAAGGGGTGGGAGCATGAGCAAAGTATTCGAAAGCCAGTTAGATCCTGTTACATTTGAGGTTTTAAAAAATGGTTTTGTCAATTTAGTCGACCAGATGTCCGAGCAAGTCTTAAGAACGTGTTATTCGTTCGTTATTTATAACCGTGATTTCAGTGCGGCTTTGTGTGATGCCGAGGGCAATACTGTCATGCAGGGAACACAGGATATTTCTGTTCACGTGGGCACGCTTCATTTGACAGCTAAAGCAGTGATTGAAGATTTCGGTGACGATATTCACCCGGGAGATGTTTTTATTGTCAATGATCCGTATCGCGGCGGCACGCACTTTAACGATACCCGTGTGATTCGGCCTGTATTTTATGAAGATAAACTCATTGCTTTCATGCAGCTGAACGGCCACTGGGCAGACATGGGCGGCTCTGTGCCGGGGTCTTTTGATATTACGTCCAAAGACCATTACGGGGAAGGGGTCAGAATTCCGCCTCTGCGCATTTGGAGAAAGGGAGAATATTTGCATGATGTGGCGAACGTGCTTGTTTCCAACATGAGACTGCCGGAAGAGCGCCTTGGAGATTTGCGTTCTCAGACAGAAGCGACAAAAACGGGCGAGACGCAGCTTCTGGCGCTTGTTGAAAAGTACGGATTAGATACTATTTTAACTGCTTTTGCTGAGGTGCAGGATTACGTAGAACGCCTCGCGAGGGCGAAGGTGGCCGCTCTTCCTGACGGCGAGTGGGAAACAATTGACTATATTGATATGGACCCGGAAGCAGGAGATGGGCTTATTCCGATTAAAGTCAAAATGACAATTAAAGGCGATGAAATTTTTTATGATTTAGCCGGTTCTCATGATTATATCGGCTGTTTCTTAAACTCAGCCTTTGGCTCTTCCTTATCAGCCGCTTATGCAGGCACGAAAACCTTTTTCCCGGACATTCCGCTTAACTCCGGCTTTTACCGGGTCGTGCATGTAGATTTGCCAGAAAATTCAGTGGTCAATGCAGCTTGGCCGGTTGCGGTTACAGGCTTTTGCTCCGGCGCATATGAAAAAATCATGAATGCTTGCTTTGAACTATGGTCTCATGTGATGCCGGAGCGTGCCCTTGCTTGCTCTTTCAACTTAGAGTATTTATTGATTGGCGGCTGGGATAAACGTCAAGGCTACGACAATTACTTTATGTGGTATGACTGGATGGCAGGCGGACATGGAGGCCGTGATAAGCGTGATGGAGCGAATGCCCTTTCTCCGGTATTTGGCGTCGGCCTAAGCATTCAGCCTTGCGAGGGACAGGAGCGGCTTTCTCCAGTGATCACAACGAAACACGAAATCGTGACAGACTCTGCGGGTCCAGGTCAATTCCGCGGCGGCTGCGGGGTGGAAAAAGGCGGAATGTTAACAGAGGCAAACGATACAGTAATGTCGTATTGCTGTGACCGCTCCCGTTCAGTAACATGGGGAATCTTTGGCGGGCTTCCGTCCACTCCGCACGGTGCCTGGCTAAATAAAGATAAAGAAGACGGCCGGTTCTTAGGTGCCATCTTCTCAAACGTCAAGCTGAAGAAAGGAGACACATTCACAAGACCGTCCGCCGGCGGCGGCGGGCTTGGCGATCCGCTTGAGCGTGATCCAAAGGCAGTTCTTGAAGATGTCATTGATGAGTATGTTTCTATTGAACGGGCGAAAAAAGACTACGGCGTCGTGATTCGGGAGATTGATAGAGAAATTGATTTGTTCGAGATTGATGAGGAAGCAACAAAGGCAGAAAGGGAGCTCATCCGCCATTCACGCGCCGGCTGGCTGGAGGAAGACACGGACAGTATTCTTGCCAAATATCGCAATGGAGAAATCGATCAATTGGATTTGATTCGCAGATATGGTGTCATTATTGACTTGGCAACAGGAACAGTGCTTGAAAAGACAACAGCACAAAATCGCGAAATGCTCAAAAAGCGCTCACTTGCGTACTGGGCATAATCAACCAAGCAGCGGGGAGCCCCGCTGCTTTTCTTTGTTTAAATGATTGCTTTCTGAAAATTTTTCATTGCGTGCCAAATAACAGGTGCGTTATAGTGAGGGCACAAATGTTTGATGATCATTGGGGGATAGGCTGAATGAGACCAATTATACTAGGCGTGCTTTCTGCTTTTTTCTTTGCTTTTACATTTGTCCTGAATCGGCTGATGGAAGCAGAAGGAGGCAACTGGATGTGGAGTGCTTCTTTGCGTTATTTATTTATGATTCCGTTGCTCGCAGTTATTGTCGGCAGCCGCAAAGGCATGCGGCCGTTGTTGACGGAGATGAAAAGAAATCCATTTGCCTGGCTGCTTTGGAGCACTGTCGGCTTTGGGCTTTTTTATGCGCCGCTCTGTTTTGCGGCGGCTTACGGTCCGGGCTGGCTGATTGCCGGAACGTGGCAAGTAACGATTATTTCGGGGTCACTGCTTGTTCCGTTTTTTTACATAACGATCCAGACACCAAGCGGCCCTAAGAGAATGAGAGGAAAAATTCCTTATAAGGGTCTTGCCATGTCGCTTATTATCTTAGCCGGAGTTGCTCTTATGCAGGCAGCACATGCGCGTGAGCTGTCGTTGCAGGCTGCGCTGCTCTGTATCCTGCCGATTATAGCGGCCTCTTTTGCTTACCCGCTCGGGAACCGTAAAATGATGGAGGTGTGCGCTGACCGTCTTGATGCTTATCAGCGTGTACTTGGAATGACGCTGGCGAGCTTGCCGTTTTGGCTGATTCTTTCGGTGACGGCGGTCTTCACGGTCGGCTGGCCGAGCAAAGGCCAAGTTGTTCAATCCGGCCTTGTGGCTCTTTTTTCCGGTGTGTTCGCCACGGTGCTGTTTTTTGCGGCAACCGATCTGGTGAGAGGAAATATGAATAAATTGGGCGCAGTAGAGGCCACCCAGTCTTTAGAAGTATTGTTTGCGGTAGCCGGCGAGATGGTGCTGCTCGCCGCGCCTCTGCCCGCCCCTGTATCTATCGCCGGCATGATGCTGATTATTGTGGGCATGGTGCTGCACAGTTACATTTCTCATGCTAAGCAATTCACGCCAGGCACTTAAGTGTCTGGTATTTTATTTGCTATAATATAGGAAGAAAGCACGGAGGTGGAAGGATGAGGAATTATTTATTGTTAACCGGTCTGCTGATTTTGCTCCTCGGCTTGGGCGGCTGCAACAAAATGGCGTCACCGGAAGAGAGGCTGAATGAGTATGCGAAGCTATGGAGTGATCAGGAATTCGCAGAGATGTATAAAAGTTATGTCGCTCCCTCTAATAAAGAGCAGGTGAAGAAGGAGGACTATGTCGATCGTTACCAAACGATCTATAAAAGTCTAGGCGTGAAAAAAATAAAAGTCACCCCGCTCCAAACAGAGGAGAAGGATTGGGAAGGAAAAAAAGCGGTTCTGCCAATCAAAGTGGAAATGGACACAAGTGCCGGTCCTGTTTCTTTCAAAAAGAAGGCGGTTTTGAAAAAGGAAGAAAAAGAGAAGGAAGAAGCTTGGTTTATCGACTGGGATGTTTCATATATTTTTCCTGACATGGAGGATGGCGATAAAATCCGCATTGAAACCATTAAAGGAAACCGCGGCGAGATCGTTGACCGCAACGGCAGCTCCTTAGCCGTCAACGGCCAGGGCTATTCAGCCGGTGTCAAGGCTGGAGACATAGACAACGATGCCGCAGCAAAAGGCAAGGTAGCGGCTTTGCTCGGTATAACATCTGAATTTATCGATAAGCAATTGCAGCAAAGCTGGGTGCGTCCCGGATATTTTGTCCCTTTGAAAAAAGTATCTGCTTATGATAACGAAAAGCTTCAGCAGCTTCGGGCTATCCCGGGGTTTGAAACACAGGAAATTACCATGAGACAATACCCGTACAAAGAAGCGCTTGGTCACTTAACGGGCTATATCGGAGACATTAATGGCGAGGAATTGAAAAAGCTAAAATCAAAAGGATACAGCGATCAGGATCAAATCGGCAAACGGGGGCTCGAACAGCTATTGGAAGAGAAGCTTCGCGCCCGCAACGGCAAGAAAATTTACATTGAAAAGGCCAAGGGTGAACCAGTAACCATTGCAGAAAAAGCGGCTAAAGATGGGGAAAACGTAAAGGTAGCCATCAATGCGGAATTGCAGAAAACCATTTACGAAGAGCTGAAAGGCAAGCCGGGAACAGCAGCAGCTATCGATCCGAAAACCGGTCAAGTACTGGCGCTGGCCAGCTCTCCCGCGTTTGATCCGAACGAATTTGCTCTTGGGGTGTCAGCCAATCGTTATCAGGAGCTTGAGAAGAATCCAGCCCAGCCGCTATTAAACCGTTTTGCCGCCACTTATTCGCCTGGTTCGACGATCAAGCCGATCACTGCCGCCGTTGCCATAAAGGCGGACACGCTTGATCCAGCGAAGGAACGGCCGATTACAGGTCTCCATTGGAAAAAGGATGCTTCGTGGGGCAATTACTCGGTTACGCGCGTGAAGGACCCGGGCGAGCCGGTGAATCTTCAGAAAGCACTTATTTATTCTGACAACATTTATTTTGCGCAAACAGCTCTTGAGACAGGCAAGGAAAAAATGGCCGATGGCTTAAAGTCATTTGGTTACGGAGAAAAGATTCCCTTCGCTTACCCGATCCGGGCTTCCCAAATTTCGAACAGCGGAACACTTGATAAGGAAATTTTGCTGAGTGATACGGGTTACGGACAGGGAGAAGTTCTGTCCAGCATGCTTCATCTTTCATCCGTTTACAGTGCTATTGTCAACGACGGCAACATGATGACACCGCAGCTTTACGCTGAAGCCCAGCCGGAAGTGTGGAAAAAGAACCTTCTCTCCAAAGCGTCGGCTGATTTGTTAAAGCAGGACCTGCGTCTTGTCGTTCAAAAGGGAACGGCTAAATCGGCCGATACGCCGGGGCTTGCGCTTGCGGGCAAGACAGGCACGGCCGAGTTAAAGCTGGAAAAGGGAACAAAAGGAAAAGAAAATGGTCTGTTTGTCGCTTATGACCAGCAGCAGCCAAACTTTGTATTGGCGCTTATGGTCGAAGGAGCGGAAGGGGCAGGAGGAAGCAAGGCCGCTATTGCCGCCAGCAAACAAATTTTTTCTAAATGGAAAGAAATCAGCTCATAAATGAAAAAAGCCGCCAGAAAAAGCGAGGTTTCCCGTTTTTTCGGCGGCTTTTTTGGGTATGGAAAAAGGGGATTTGCCCCTTTTGTAGAAGTAAGTTGTAAGAAGTTGACCGTTGGAAATTAAAAATGGTGAGAAATAGCCGATATAAAAAAAAACGGATCTTTCCGGTGATAAGGGGTTCGAGATGAAAAAAAGTATATTTACGCTATCAACCGCAGCTTTTTTTTCCACCGGGGCGGCTACACTTGTTCATGCAGCTGAACAGCATGTTGTTAAACCAGGTGAAACATTAGACAGTATTGCTAAACAGTATGAAATAGACGTCAGCACATTGAAGGCATTAAACAATTTAGAAAATGACGCTCTCCAAGTAAATCAGACCTTAACGGTAGCCAGCCATTCTTCCGGGGCTTCCGAAAGCACGCACATTGTTCAAGCTGGCGAGACGATTCACGCCATTGCTCAGCTGTACCAGATGCCAGAAACAGAATTAAAGCAATTGAATCAGCTGGAAAACAACACAATTTATGCAGGACAGAAACTAAAGGTAAGCGGAAACAAGGCTGTCCATCAGTCTGCTGCCGTTCAGCGTCCTCTCCCAGAAGCAGAATTACATACACAAGCAGCCAAGCCAGCTGTAGAAGCAGAAGTTAAAGAGCTGCCTGTGACAGGAACATACATAGTACAGCGAGGGGATACACTGGGAGCTATTGCAAGAGCTTATCAGATGGAGCCAGCCCAGCTTCGGCAATTAAACGGACTTGAAAATGACTCTATTTATGCAGGGCAAACATTAAAGATAAGCAGCCAGACGACTGCTGAAAATGAACCGCCAGCGCTGTCTGCAAGGATCGCTTCTGCCGGTACTTATACAATAAAGAGCGGCGATTCACTTGGTGCCATTGCAAAAGCGCATAATATGACAGTGGCTGAACTGCAGAAGCTGAATGGACTGGCGTCCCATATGATTTATGCAGGCCAAACGCTCAAGGTGAAGGGCAAACCGGCGGCTGCAAAGCCTTCGCAGCCAAAACCGAAGCCATCGGTGACACCATCACCATCTTCTGGCAGTTATACAGTCAAAAGCGGTGATTCGCTAAGTCTTATTGCTAAAAGACATCAAATGAGCGTGACGGAATTAAAGCAGCTTAATCAATTGGCAGCAGACCTTATATTTATTGGCCAAAAGCTCAAGGTGAGCGGCAAGCCGGGAACGAGCAAGCCGACACCGTCTCAGCCGAAACCAAAGCCGCCGGCCGCGCCATCGCCATCTTCCGGCAGTTATACGGTCAAAAGCGGCGACTCGTTAAGTCTCATTGCGCAAAAGCATCAAATGAGCTTAGCAGAGTTAAAGCAGCTCAATCAATTAACGTCTGATATGATATTTATTGGCCAGAATCTCAAGGTGAGCGGCAAGCCAGGAGCGAGCAAGCCGACACCGTCCCAGCCGAAACCGAAGCCGCCGGTGACGCCATCTCCGTCCTCCGGGAATTATACGGTCAAAAGCGGTGATTCGCTAAGCCTCATCGCCCAAAAGCATCAAATAAGCTTAGCCGAATTAAAAAGGCTGAATCAATTAACATCTGATATGATATTTGCCGGCCAGATCTTAAAGGTCAGCGGCGGAGGATCAGGGACGGGCACGCCTCCTTCCAGCAAGCCAGGCTCTTCTGGCGGCGGGGCGTTTTCCGTGGCGTCATTGATTGCAGAGGCTAAGAAGCATCTCGGCACTCCATATGTATGGGGCGGCGTTCAGCCCTCCGGCTTTGATTGCAGCGGCTTCATTTACTATGTATTTAATAAAGCCGGCAAGAGCATCCCGCGTACCAATACGGAAGGCTACTACAGCCGTTCCTACTATGTCGATAAGCCGCAGGTAGGCGACTTGGTATTCTTCGTAAATACGTATAAAAAAGGCATTTCCCATATGGGCATCTATATTGGCGGCAACCAGTTCATTCAGGCGAGCTCTTCACAAGGAATTACCATCACGAGTCTGGATAACAGTTACTTTAAGCAGCGGTTTGACAGCTTTAAGCGCTTTTACTAACAGGCAGTTTTTCTTCATTCCCGATCAGCAAGTGTTGCCCTGAACGGGAATAGTCGAAAAGGCGGCTATAAACAAAAAACGGCACCGTCCCTGATCAGGACGGCGCCGTTTTTTTGTTATGGAGCCAGTTGCTTTGCCAGCTGCTCAACTTCTTTAAGGTGTGCATCAATCGTTGCGTCGGTTACATAAACACCGAATGCACTGTTTGGTACATGGGGTCCCTGCAAAATACGGGCGGCAATTTGGTCGCCAACATGCGGATAGAAATGATGGCCGTCAAAATAGTTGTTCAGATCCAGCGTGACTTTATTGGGATACATGAAATTATAGACTCCGCCAAATACGGAAGTAATGTCACGCAGCCAGCGTTCGTAATCATCCAGCTGCCCTTCCTCTATCAGCGTTTGGAACAGACGGGCGGAAATCGGTGTTGTAAAAACAATCAATTCGACATCCGGATGCCGCTGCTTAAAAAGAAGCAAGTATTCTTTGTACCTTGGATTATATTGATAGTTTCTTCCGTAAAACTCATCCCGGAACCGCTCGATTTTTTCCTCTGTATTTTCCAGCCTCTCTGCTGCGTTTGTTTTTTTTGCATAGGCGATATTATGGCGATCATAGACGCGCAGCTCGCTCACTTCGTTGTTTTTTGACATTTGAAAATTTTGAAGAGCGTATTTAAACAGGTCCAAAGAGATCAAGTTTCTGGCTCGATAAAAACGCTGCTGCACCTTTTCCTCATAATTTCTCAAAGAAACAGGCTGTTCGCTTTCCTGAATGCTGGATTTAAAAAAATCCATACCGATAATGACTCGTTTAATTTTCTGCGTGCTTTGTTTCTCTGCAAATTGCAGGAACGTATCATATTCACGAATGGACATGTTATTCACAGAGTAATTATAAGCCTTCATGCCTCGAAAGCGGTTTTGATTAATGTATGCCGTTCGGCTGCTGCCAAGAATGATCGTATCATAGGAAAAGTCTTGAAAATAGACGCGGTTTGTTTTTTGCTCCCGTTCATCAACCGATATTTGATGATCATTATACGAGTGGTTATGGCCATACGTCCAATAAGGATCGATATAAAAGTTAAAGGCGGCTATTCCGCTCAAAATCAAGATGACCGGAAGAAAGAAAATAACAATAAATTGCTTAGCTTGTTTCATGACGATCCACCTTAAAAATTAAAATAAAGGAATGCAGTTACTTGCTGGAGCTGCATGACAGAATAGAGAAAAAGCACAGAGGCATATAATGCAACCGTCTTTCTCGGTTCAAATTCATCTCTCCATTGAATAGAGTTTTTGGCAAATAGAACGATCAGCAAACCGCCAGCAATGTACAGCAATACTTCTGCAAAAGAACTGCCGAGACTAAAGTTGAATAGCACAGGGCTGCCAAGCGGGATATGTAAAGCTTCAATGACTTCTTTAGGCAAGTAGATACCGTTCAATCCGGCCATGCTCTTGAGGACATGAAGAGCCGTGGCGAAATCAGGAGACCGGAAAAAGACCCATGCCAGATTAACAAAGTTAAATGTAATAAACCAGGCAAGCCATTTATTCATCGAGTGCCCGGCGCGTTTCCAGGCACGGGCAATGACGCTCGCTATTCCATGCATCATGCCCCAAACGATAAAGGTCCACCCTGCTCCATGCCAAACTCCGCTAATAAAGAAGATGATTAAAATGTTGACATAGGTCCGGGCCGTTCCTTTGCGGCTGCCGCCGAGCGGGATATAAATATACTGGGTTAAAAAAGTATTTAAAGTAATATGCCACCTTCTCCAAAAATCCTGAATATCCAGTGCCTTATAAGGCGAAAAGAAGTTTTTTGGCAAATGAATATTGAACAACAAACCGGCGCCGATGGCCATATCGGAATAGCCGCTAAAGTCAAAATATAGCTGGAATGTATAAGAAAGAGCTGTCATCCAGCCGTCCACAAATGTTAATTGTTCGGCCATCGCATAGCCTCTGTTCGCCCAGATGGCAAACGAATCAGCGATGACCACTTTTTTGAACAAGCCCATACTGAATATGAGCAGCCCAAGAGCAAAGTTTTGCGGATTCAGCCGCCGGTTTTCTTTTTGGCGGAATTGCTCCATGACCTGGCGGTGGTGAACAATCGGCCCAGCGATTAACTGCGGGAAAAAGGTAACAAACAAACAATAGTCTAAGACGTGATATCCTTTCGTTTCACCGCGATAGGAGTCTACCAAATAACCTATTTGCTGAAAGGTATAAAACGAGATGGCCAGCGGCAACAGCAGGTTCTTTAACGGAATAGATTCATTAAATAAGAAATTGATATTTTCCACGAAAAAATCATAGTATTTAAAATAGCCGAGCAGGCCCACGTTAAATAATATACCAGCCGTTAAAATCCACTTTTTTCTGTCAGTGAAATACTCTTTGCCAAGGGCTGTGCCGACAAGAAAATTGATGACGAGCGAAGCAAGAATCAACGGCAAATAGCTGGGGTTCCACCATCCATAGAAAAACAGGGACCCAGCAAGCAGCCAAGCTTTAGCAAGGGTGAAGTTCCACTGGTTCAGCAAAAAATAGATAAGCAAAACGATAGGAAGAAATAAAAAAATAAATTCAAACGAATTAAAAATCAAGTGGATCTCCTCCAAAAAACAACGGAAAATAATGGCGAACTAATCATACTACAATGAATAAATGAACACAACGGCAGGGCCTGTCCTCTTTTCAAGATATTATATCCATTAAATGAAAATATTTCTTGTGAAAACGAAGAGTTATGGTACAATAAAAGTATAGTTTTCTGTTTTGTAATTTGACAATAATGAAGTGGCAACGGTTGGATGGCCCGAAAGCATCTGCTCTTAATGAGCAGATGCTTTTTTCTTTTTGGAAGAAATAAGCCAAAATAGATATATAGTTTGGTATAATTATACTGGTTTTACAAAAAGAGGGTGATTTTGATTTTGCGCCAAAGAAAAACAGGGACGCTTCTGTTAATGCTTGTCCTGATGCTGGCTTTTCCGACGGAGGGCTTAGCAAAAACCACAGCATTAAGCAATGGGGTGAACTGGAGACATATCTATACGAAAGTGAATGGGAAGGATCAGTCGATCGATATTATGGCCGTGGATTTAACAAAGAGGGGGCATAGCATTTCTTATCATTTGCCCATGCCCTATTATCGCCTGAATAAAGCATCTGCCCTGTCCAACCGTCAAATGCCGCCAGGGCAAAGACAGCTTGGGGCCATCAATGCCTCGTTTTTTCACTTTAATACAAGGGAACCGGCCTATTTACTTGCTAAAGAACATCGTCTGGATAACCTTGGAGTGGTATCCAATAAAAATACCGATTATATGTATGTGCCGGCTGCATTTGGCGTAAGAAAGGACGGCAAGGCAATGATTGACCGTTTTCACTTATCGGTGACAGCAAAGGCCGGAGAGACCAGCCTTCCGATAACAGGCTATAACGAATCCCGTGAGAAGGATGAGTTAATCTTCTATACAAGAAGCATGAAGTTTAATCATACGAGAACGAATCCGCACGGCTATGAGGTCACTGTTGATGGATTAGATCAGCCGCTCGACCCGGGAGCCAAGTTTGGTCAAGCAGTTACGGGAAAAGTTACTTCTATTAGAGACTACGGCGAGCAGTCCAGCTCCGTTATTCCGAAAAACGGCTTTGTCTTATCGGGTCAAGGAGAGAAGACGGAAGTGTTAAAATCATTAAAGCGCGGCGACCCTGTGTCAGTGACTATTCAGCCGGAAGAGAAGTGGCGGGGGAGCCAGTTCATGCTCGCCAGCGGACCGCTGCTTGTCCAAAAAGGAAAAGTCTCCATGACCATGGCAGCAACAAGCCCCAATGCGCGGATAAGAGCCCCGCGGTCTGCTGTCATGGTTGACCGTTCAGGCAAAAAAGTATTTTTCGTTACTGTCGATGGCCGCCAAAAAGGGCGGACAGGAATGACGTTGCTTGAATTTGCTGCCTATTTAAAAAGCCTGGGAGGCTATCAGGCGCTGAACTTAGACGGCGGAGGATCCACAACGTTAACAGGCCGGGCTATGGGCTCCAGTAAAGCAAAAGTGTTAAACAGGCCGTCAGATGGCCGGGAACGAACGGTTTCGGCTATTTTAGAGGTATTTCAAGCGAAATAAGAGCGTTCCGGGAATTCCCGGAACGCTCTTTTCTTTCGGAATGGAAAGCAGGCTTGCGCATAAACAGCTTGATCATTTTCTCAAGCTAGCTTTACTTAATTGCTTTTAACTTGTACGCTCCATCTTGACAGATCCGGAGTTTCTTTTTTTAATAGCTCTTTAGGAAAGATAAAGGACCATGGCTTCGTTGTGTTTGCCTTAATTTCTAAGCTTCCAAAGTTAAATTGCCCTTCAGCAATCACCGCTCTTTCGCTGTCGAGTACTTGCAGGGGAAGCTGTTCAATGTTGATCAGCTTATCATAACCGTTACGGATGAGCACAGTGACATGGAACTTTCCGTCTTCAGCTACCTGTGCCTGCAATCCGGTAAAGTTCAATTCATTTTTGCCGGGAGCACCAAGGTCTTTGACGATTTGCTCCAGCTTTTCTTTTTCCGCTTCCGGCAAAGCCTCCTCCCAGGATTCAGCCAGATCAAGCCGATGCTCCTTTGAGGTCAAGTCAAATGCCAGTGTCCAGTTTTCTTTTTCCAGCTCCACTTGCTGGTCAATAGAAGCAGGCGGGAAGATGAATGTCCATGGACGGCTGCTCTTAGCGGGAATCTCGCCTAATTCTGCCAAATGAAAATCGTGTCTAGCTTTCACTTCATTTTTTTCATTGATTAATAGAAGCGAAACATCGCCAAGTTGAATGCCCTTATCCACGGAATTGCGCACAAAAGCGGAAACGGCCAGTCCTTGAGGCTGCTCTTCCCATTCAATGCCTGATAGCGACAGTTGGTTCGCTTTCAAAGGAGGAAGCTCATTGTTCAAAAAGCGCAGCACGTACATTTGCTCTTTGGGAACGTTGGAGGAGGGATGAAGGGAAAGCTCCGTCTCTACTTCCTCCGAAGATTCCGCTGCGTCGCTGCCGGTTAGCTCACTTGAAGCAACAGCGCTTTCACGCCCGTCATTTTTTAGTTGATCTGAATCACGTTTTTTGCTTTTAAAAAATGAAAACATAGTTATTCCAACTCCTTATTGTTTAATTCCTTGATCAGACGGCCAAAGTGAATGGCGATCTCTTTTTGGAGCTGATGATGCATATCTGAAAATAGCTGCAGGCCCTCACGCGCATAAATCCTCATCGGGTCCTCCTGCTGATAATAGCGAAGGCCGATTCCTTCCTTTAAACGGGTCATGTTTTCCAAATGCTCGACCCAGAGCCGATCAATCGCAGATAAAATAATTTGTTTAATATAGTCATCCCAATCCGGCTCATAAGCAGCGGTTAATTCCTCAGTATAAGCAGCGATGGCCTGTTCGGTCAGCTCTTCCATTTCTTTTCTGCTTATTACTTCTTCGGGCAGATGGACCGGACGGCCGCCAAGCAAAGTGCTCAGGCTCCCGGCAAGCTGGTCTACCTGCCATTCATCTGTTGGCTCATCAGCAGGGCAGAGCCGGTCCATTTCATTGCGTGCTGCTTCCTGCATAATCCCCAGAAAACGGTCAAAGTGCTTATCAAGGTCGACGGCTTGATTGCGCAAGCCGAATATAATGCCGCGCTGCTCATTAATAACGTCATCAAGCTTTAAGTTATATTCCCGCATGGAGAAGTTGGCGCCCTCTACGATACGTTGAACCCGGTCCACAAACTCCGGCATTTTTTTGTTTAAGACGATGCCATTTTTATCTGTCCGCAATTTTTTTGATAGTTTTTCCAATTCTTCCTTGGCAAAGCGGCGGAACATCGTGTCTTCCAAAGAGATAAAGAATTGGCTTGCTCCTGGGTCGCCTTGACGGCCGGAGCGGCCTTTCAGCTGGTTGTCGATTCGGCGGCTTTCGTGGCGTTCCGTGCCTAATACAAAGAGTCCGCCCAGCTCGGCTACGCCGTCACCAAGAAGAATGTCGGTGCCGCGGCCCGCCATATTCGTGGCAATTGTTATATGATCTCTCTGGCCGGAACGGGAAATCAGCTCCACCTCTTGCTCGACACTTTTCGCATTCAGCAGCTCAAATGATAAGCCTGCTTCTTTAAAGTAGTCCGCTACTTTTTCTGATTGCAGGATAGATGTAGTGCCCACAAGAACTGGCTGTCCGGTCGCATGCCGTTTTTTTACTTCTTCTGTGACTGCTTTATATTTAGCTTCCTCTGTTGCATAAATATTATCCGGCATATCTACCCGCTGTTTAGGGCGGTTTGTCGGAATTTGCACGACTTGCATGTTGTAAACCTGCTGGAATTCCTTTTCCTCGGTTTTCGCCGTGCCGGTCATGCCGGAGAGGTGCGGGTACATCCGGAAGTAATTTTGGATCGTAATGGAAGCTTGCGTTTTATTTTCATCCGTAATTTCCAGACCTTCCTTCGCTTCAATGGCCTGGTGGAGACCGTCACTTAGAGTCCGTCCTTCCATTGTCCGTCCAGTGAACATGTCAACGAGTAACACCTTTCCGTCTTTGACAATGTAGTCAACATCTCTCTCAAACATCACATGGGCACGGACTGCCTGGATCATGTAGTGGTACAAGGTTTGGTGCTCCAGCTCATATAGATTGTCGACGCCAAAGGCTTTTTCTACTTTTTCGATTCCTTGTTCCGTGAGACTGACGGCTTTTGTTTCGTCATCAAGATGATAATCTTCATCTTGAACGAAGCGGCTGGCTACACGGGCCCCAATCACATGAAGATCCGCGCTTGCGGGCATCTTGCCGGCAATAATAAGAGGGGTTTTTGCTTCATCGATCAGGACACTGTCCACTTCATCGATAATGGCAAAGTGATAAGGGCGCTGTACACGCTGGGAAGGATGCCACACCATGTTATCGCGCAAATAATCGAATCCAAATTCGGTTCCGACCCCATATGTAATATCCGCCTGGTAGGCTTTTTGCTTTTCTTCCGGGTCCATCATAGGCAAATTCAAACCGACAGTCAGACCGAGAAATTCATGGAGCGGGCCGATCGTTTCGCAGTCACGGCTGGCCAGGTAGTCATTCACTGTGATGACGTGAACGCCTTTTCCTTCCAAGGCCCGCAAGTAACTCGGCAAAGAAGCGACAAGTGTTTTTCCTTCACCTGTTGCCATTTCAGCAATATTTGCTTCTGTCAGCACCATTCCGCCAATCAGCTGCACGTCATAATGGCGCATGCCGAGTACCCGTTTGGATGCTTCACGGACAACAGCGAACGCTTCGGCTTGAATATCGTTCACTGTCTCGCCTTGTGCCAGTCTTTCTTTGAACACGACCGTCATATGAGCTAATTCTTCATCTGACATCTTTTCAAAGCTGGCTTCTAACGCATTAATCTTTTCTACTTCTTTGTAATATTTCTTTAAACGCTGATCGTTTGAATCGCCCAGCTTTTTAAAAAACGAAATCATATATCTGTACGCTCCCTCGGAGAAATTTCAATTAAACGCAGGTGGGATAATCAGTCATTATTTTATTTTACCAAAAGAAGAAACGGATGACTAATATATCTAGATTATTGTAAAAATAAAGAAAAAATTGCATAAAAAGACAGAAAACAAGAGGTTTGGACAATATCTAAGACCGGGAAAAGAAAAACAGCAGATTTTCACTCGTTTTTCATGGAAGTTGCTTTAAAATGCCATTATAATATTGAGGTGAAATGAATTTATGAGGAAAGATAAAGTAAGCAGGTAATCAGTCGGCTGCTGTTGTTGCATGCTACTAAATACAGAAGCGTAACGTTTGTTTGTCTATAGCTGAAGGAGGTACTTCATGGTTTCCCTGGTTTTTGTGATCTGTGTGCTGGCATCACTTGCCATTACGCCGCTCGTAAAAAAAATGGCCATTGCCATTGGTGCGGTGGATAAGCCTAATTATCGGAAGGTTCATGAAAAGGTGATGCCCCGAATGGGCGGCTTGGCAATATTTATCAGCTTTATGATTGGTCTGCTTCTTTTGAAGCCGCAATCGCCATTTAATTTGGCGATCGTGATCGGCGGCGTCATTATTATTATAACCGGTGTGCTCGATGACCGGTTTGAGTTATCGGCGAAAGCAAAACTCGGCGGCCAGCTGCTGGCTGCTCTTGTAGTTGTTTTATATGGCGGGGTAAAGATGGAATTCATTACCTTGCCGTTTGGCGGTGAAATGGAATTTGGATTTTTGAGCGTGCCGCTGACGATTTTGTGGATTGTAGGCATTACTAATGCGATCAACTTAATTGACGGACTGGACGGCTTGGCAGCCGGTGTGTCATCTATTGCCCTTGTGACGATCAGCTTGATGGCTTTTATGAAGGGTGACGTCTATGTGATGAGTATGGCTTTGCTTGTGCTAGGGAGCACACTTGGCTTTTTGCGTTATAATTTTCACCCGGCCAAGATTTTTATGGGGGATACAGGCGCCCTGTTTCTCGGTTATATTATTGCTGTTCTGTCGTTGCTTGGCTTTAAAAATATCACCGTCATTTCATTAATCATTCCCATCATTATTTTAGGTGTTCCGATTTCTGATACATTCTTCGCGATTGTTCGAAGGAAGGTCAATAAACAGCCGTTGTCAGCACCGGATAAATCGCATCTCCATCATTGTTTGCTGCGTATGGGATATACTCACAGGCAGACAGTTATTATCATTTACGCGCTTGCCTCCATGTTTGGCTTGGCGGCGGTCATTTTCTCCATGGCCACTATTTGGGGAGCGTTCATTATGGTGGCGGTCCTTGCCGTGGCGATTGAATTATTTGTTGAAAGCATTGGTCTTGTTCATGCAAATTATAAACCGCTCCTTAACTTTATGCGTGTCCGCATCAAAAGGAACTAAAGAAGCTGCCGGATTATTCCGGCAGCTTCTTGGCTTCCAGGTTAGTGCCTGACATCGTTCTTGGGTGCTAACCTGTTTTTTTATTTTTCATTAATCCACTTCAAGATGACGGGACAATTTACGTTTAATGACCTCGAGATCTTCTTCATCCAGGCGGTAAATATAAGCGCCATTCTTCATTTCGTCATCTTCACCTTGTAAAGTAAGGGATTCAAATTCCATGTTTCCTGATTTTCCATAGTTAATGAGGGACTTCATTTCACTAAATGTCATGTTGGTTGTCATATTAGAGCCAACTGCTTCCAGAATTTCATCATACTTGGTAATAGAGTTGAAAGAAGTAGCTTTTTTTATAACCGCCTCCAATAGCTGCTGCTGACGCTTGCCGCGTTCAATATCGCTGTCATAGTGACGCGTCCGTGCAACGGCTAAGGCTTCTTCGCCGTTTAATTCTTGAACGCCTGGTTCAAGCTTGATGGCGTTGTGACGGTCGTTAGAGTCTTTTTCTGATAACTTGTACGGCACATTGAACTTAATGCCGCCCAATGCATCGACTACGTCCATGAAAGCATAGAAGTTCATGCGAACATAATAGTCAACGGGAATGTCTAATAATTCTTCCACTGTATCAATGGTTGCCTTTGGTCCTCCATAGGCGTGGGCATGGTTAATTTTTGTTTTATAGCCCACCTTTGGAATGTAGGCATAAGAATCACGAGGGATGCTGAGCAGCTTAATGGACTTGTCCTTTACGTTTAAAGTAGCCAGCATTAAAGCATCTGAACGGGCTTTATCCTCCTTCGTGCGCACGTCACTTTCATCAATTCCAATGAACAAAATTGAAATGTTATCGTTCAGCGGGTGAACTTCGGCATCGCGCAAAGCGGACTTTTTGCGGCCGTCATCCATATAAGAGCCTGTAAAGATCGTTTCTGCTTTTTTGTATAGGAAGGCACCGTAACCGGCAGCTGTAAATGTAAGAAACACAATTGGCAATAGAATAAGAAAGGCAATACGGCGCTTGCGCTTTTGCCTCTTGCGCTTTTGTAGACGCTGTCTATCTGATGACATATAATTTAACTCCTTCAAAATAGAGTAATCCGGCGAGAATTATAAATGTTCATAATTCTTCAAAGACCAAACTACATTTTACTATGAAATACAGCAGGCGTAAATTTAATTTTTGGCACATTCTTTAATATTCTACGAAGGATCGACAATTTTCTCCTGGTAAAGCTGTTTGCCTTCTGTTATCACAGCTTGCCCATTGGTCAATTCTGTGATCCAGGCAGTAAATGCCTCTTTTTGGCTTTCTTCAACAAATGTCTCCACAGTGACTGTATCAAGATAATGAATGTCTTTAATTTCATAAATAGAAGAGCGAAGTTCATTTTCCACTTTCCCAAGCCAAGTATAGTCAATAGAGGCTTTCATGACCTGCATAAGCCGGCGTTCCGCCACTTTCGCAGCGTTAATTCCTTCAGAAGCAGACTTTCCGTAGGCGCGGATTAAGCCGCCTGTGCCAAGCTTAATTCCGCCGAAGTAGCGGGTGACAACGACAACGGTATCTTTTAAGCCGCGTTTCTTTAATACTTCAAGGATGGGAAGGCCGGCTGTTCCGCTTGGCTCGCCGTCATCGTTTGCTTTTTGGATATGGTCTGTTTCGCCGATCATATAAGCAGAACAATTATGGGTGGCGTTCCAGTTTTTCTTCTTAATTTCAGCGATGAATGCCTGCGCTTGTTCTTCCGTTTCTGCCCGATTGACATAGGCGATGAAACGGGATTTTTGGATGGTGATTTCTTCTTCACCATACCCCTTAACTGTGTAATAAAGCGGGAGCAAGGTTCATTCCTCCAATAAAATAATTTGGTGATCATCGAGTATTGTGCGGATGATCAGGTTATTTGCATGGCATGAAAAAGCGAGAAGAGAACGCACATGTCCCTTCATGATTTTTGCTGTCCGATTCATTGCCAGCATCTCTTGAAGCTGCACATAAAAGCCTCTTTACCCGAATAAGTGAAAAAATCAACATCGGCATCAATGATTAGTAAAACCAGTAATTTTAAAAAATCCTTAGATTTCAGGTTTAATTAATGAAAAGATGGGTACTAATCATTCTTATGATATATGAAAACAAAAAAGGAGCAAAGCGATATGGTTCTTTTTACGCAAATAGAAATCTTTTTAACGCAATAGTAATTAAACTTTAATGTATAGGAAATTTAGTCGTGATATAATGAATGCAGCCTCAAAGTTGTATAATCGCTGGGGAGACGGGCTAAATAGGTAAAGAGGTCCTTCTGAAATTGCTGGAAAATACCAGAAATTTAGGTCTAATTCAGCTTCTTGTTTCAATATTTTTTGAATTTTAAGGGTCTTTTAGAGGGATTTCTCACAAAGCCTACCTTCATTATAGTGATGCAGATGAAATGAAGGTAAAATAGGAATGTTGAGGAAGGGATTACCTAATGGCTGCAAAAAATACCAATACATCACTTTTAGACACGATCTTAAAGAAAATGATTGTGACCGTAGATCAGAGCAAGGGAGAACTGTTTGCGATTGCCGAACAGAGCAGGCGCGATTATGAATCTTTGCTCGGGGAACTTGAGCAAGTTCGTATTCAAGTACACGATTTAATTGACGAGCAGGATGAACTAGAGACAAAAGTCAGGATGGCAAGAAACCGATTATCAGAGGTGAGCCAGAATTTCCATACATATTCTGAGGAAACGGTCCGTCAGGCTTATGAAAAAGCACACAATCTCCAAATGCAGCTACTTGTTTCCAGACAAAAGGAAAAGCAATTTCTAGAGAAGAGAAATGATCTTGAACGGCGCCTGTCAACGATTGAATCGACGATTGAGCGAGCCGAGCACCTCGTTTCTCAAGTATCTGTTGTCTTAAATTATTTAACGCAAGACATGAAGCAAATTGGCGAAGTACTTGAAGATGCCCGCTTAAAGCAGGAGTTCGGACTGCAAATTATGGAGGCGCAGGAAGAAGAACGGAAACGGCTGTCACGCGAAATACACGACGGTCCGGCACAGATGATGGCTAATGTGCTGCTCAGATCTGATTTAATTGAGCGACTGTACAGAGAGCGAGGCGTAGACGAAGCATTTAAAGAAATTCGCAGCTTAAAGCAGATGGTTCGCTCCGCTTTGTATGAAGTCCGCCGGATTATCTATGACTTACGTCCAATGGCGCTTGACGACCTTGGGCTCGTTCCTACGCTAAAAAAGTATTTAGCTACGGTTGAAGAGCATGTCCAATCATTAAAAAAAACAACAAAGATTCATTTTACAAATATGGGAAGCGAACGGCGTCTTCCCTCCAAGCTTGAAGTCGCTTTATTCCGCTTGATTCAAGAGTCTGTGCAAAATGCACTCAAGCATTCTGAAGCGACATCCATTACCGTGAAACTAGAAATAAAAGCACATCAAGCTTTGGCTGTCATTAAAGATAACGGCCGCGGGTTTGATATAAGAGAAAAGAAATCAAGTTCATTTGGCATTATGGGAATGAAAGAGCGCCTTGAACTGTTGGAGGGCGACCTCTCCATCCATTCTAAACCGAATGATGGAACACTCGTGATGATTCGTGTTCCGATTGTAGATTAGAGTTTGAATTAAGGGAGGCAGACCAATGACAACGAAAATCGTTATTATTGATGATCATCAATTATTCCGCGAAGGAGTAAAGCGGATTTTAGAATTTGAAGAGTCCTTTGAGGTAGTAGCTGAGGGAGATGACGGAAGAGACGCGCTTGCGCTTATCGAAGAGCATCATCCCGATGTGGTGCTTATGGACATCAACATGCCGGAAGTAAATGGTGTAGAAGCCACGCGTGAGCTAGTGCAAAAGTTCCAGGATACAAAAGTCATCATCCTTTCTATTCATGACGATGAAAATTATGTCACGCATGCTTTAAAGTCAGGCGCTATGGGTTACTTATTAAAAGAAATGGATGCAGATGCTTTAATCGAAGCGGTTAAAGTGGTGTCTGAGGGCGGTTCTTACTTGCATCCGCGTGTAACACACAATCTGATCGCAGATTATCGCCGGCTTGCTAATGATGACCAAAAAGGAAAAGGCTTCCAACAAACAGAAGTGCGCCGGCCGCTTCATTTGCTTACTCGGCGTGAATGTGAGGTTCTGCAGCTTCTGGCTGACGGAAAGAGCAACCGCGCCATTGGGGAAGCGCTCTATATTAGTGAAAAAACAGTAAAGAACCATGTTAGCAATATCCTGCAAAAAATGAATGTAAATGACCGTACTCAAGCCGTTGTGACCGCGATTAAAAAAGGCTGGGTCGAAGTCAGATAAGAGAAGCAAACGATCCTAAAGCACTGTGCAAATTTGCACAGTGCTTTTTATGTAAGTGTTTTGTTTATCCAATGGTTTGCCGGCCTTGCACGAGAAACGGCTTGCCGGCGAGATGCAACTTTTTGAAGTTCCACAGTTGAGGAGTGGAGGGGATTTGACATACAATAGGGCAGAAAGGACGTGAACACGTTGATAAGAAAATTCATGGGACTGGCTTTGGCCGCCGGGGTTCTTTTAGCCGGTTGCGGCGATGACGAGAAAGAACAAAAAGAACAAACAGAAGCGCCGCCAGCAGCAGAAGCGCCAAAACCAGCGGACGATCAGCCTGAAAAAGCCAAACCGCCGGTGACTACTCAGCCGATTGAAGAAGCAGACAATATCCCTCCGCAGGAAAAAGAGGAGTTAATGAACACGTTCAACCGCCATGTAGATGCTTTCAATTCAAAGGATCTGGATGCCTATATGGACACCATCTCGAAAAACACCGAACGCAATTATGAGGAAGAGCGTCTATATGTAAAGAAAGTGTTTGATACATTTGATGCAAAGATGGAGCCGAAACATACTGTTATTATTAAGTATGACCCGGAAAAAAAGGAAGCTTATATATTTGTTGCCATGAAATCCGTCACCAAAGATTTGCAAACGGGAAAAGAAATCGAGGAAACGACGCGGCAAATCATGACGTTCAATAAAGAAAAGGACGGCTGGAAACAAACGGCTTTATCTGCAATGAAATAGCCTAAGCGCATTCAGTAATTGCTATAATGGGAATAGAGAGAGCAGACTGATGGAAGCCGAGGAGCTTTTAGCAGACTGAGCATGAAAGATTACTTTCTAAAAAAGGAGCGATCGCGATGTCAAAACAAAAAAAGATGAACGTGGAAAGCTTTAACCTTGATCATACGAAAGTAAAAGCACCTTATATTCGGCTGGCCGGCACCACAGAGGGAATAAATGGAGACAAGATTTACAAATATGATCTTCGTTTTTCACAGCCGAATAAAGAGCATATGGATATGCCTTCCATTCATTCATTGGAGCATATGATGGCGGAATTCAGCCGGAATCATTCCGACAAAATTGTTGATATTAGCCCTATGGGATGTCAGACCGGCTATTACTTATCGGTTATTAACCACGAAGATTATGATGATGTTTTGCGCATTGTGGAAGCGACGCTGAAAGATGTATTAGAGGCGACTGAGGTTCCGGCTTGCAATGAAGTCCAATGCGGCTGGGCTGCCAGCCACAGTCTCGAAGGGGCCAAGGAGTTGGCTCGTTATATGCTGTCAAAGCGTGAAGAATGGAATGAAGTATTTAACTAGTGAAGCTGCTCATTCGGACAAAAGCCTTCTGTCCGAATGAGGAAAAGCTGCAAAAAAGAGCCTTCAGGATAGTAAAGCTTTATCAAGGCTGGTTAATTGGAACAAAATACTGATCTTTACGATAAACAGTCGCTTCCATTGTCGCCAAAAGGTTTCCTTCGCTTTCTACTGTAATGCTGTACCAGGCCACTCGGCGCGTTTTCTTCACCTCAGAAGCTGAAGCTGTCAACATGGCTCCTTTTTGCCCGGGAGCCATAAAATTAACATTTGTGGATAAGCCGACAGATACCTTGCCGTAAGAATTGCTCGCTGCTGCAAAGACATAATCAGCAAGAGCAAAGATCACCGCCCCATGAACAGTGCCGTGGGAATTCAGCATATGGTCTTGAATTTGCAGTTCGGCTGAAGCTGTGCCCTTGCCAAGAGCTGTTAACTGAATGCCCAAATGATTGGCGTAAGGCTCTTGCTTTAAGGTATCAACAATTTTCTCATAGTGAGTTTCGTGAATTTCTTGCTCGTCAAGTTGTTTAGTCAATATAATCACCCTTCTTTGAGTTTTTTCAGCTGGATGGCGTTCGACCGTCCGTTAGTGAGTTGTATCTATACAAATTCAAAACGTTAGACGAGTATTTGTTTATAAGTATCTGGATTTAAAATATCACAGCTCGGCCATCGTGTAAATGAATAAGTCAGATTATTCAGTCTAAAATCCGTCGTTTTTCTATACTTTTGCTTGATTAACGTTACAACTTTAGCAAAAAAACTTGGAAACGTTAACAAAACTGAATGAAAAGAATATAAAAATGAGCTTGCCAAATATGAATTTTCAGAAATTATTATTGACAAGGTGCTGTGCAAATTTTAAACTTTAACTATATTACTATTATTTAAAACTTCGTATCAAAATCGTTATAAATCGTTCGCAGGGGATTTTGGGGAAAAAGCTAATTATGTGCAATGGGGGGCTTATATATGTACAATCCGCAAATTGAAACAATGGCGCGTCCTGAGATGGAGAGCTTGCAGCTGGAGCGTCTTCAACAAACAGTAAGAAGAGTGTATGATAATGTCGAATTTTATCAAAAAAAGTTTGAAGAGCTGGAAATTACTCCAGAGGATATTAAAAGCTTGGATGACATCACAAAACTGCCATTTACGAAAAAACAAGACTTGCGGGATAACTATCCATTTGGTTTATTTGCTGTTCCGCAAGAAGAGGTTGTCCGCATTCACGGTTCTTCCGGTACGAGCGGAAAGCCGACTGTAGTTGGTTATACAGCAAATGATATCAAAGTATGGAGCGAAGTAGTCGCCCGTTCTATTGTAGCAGCAGGCGGCAAGAAATCGGATATCTTCCATAATGCTTACGGTTATGGATTATTTACTGGCGGCCTTGGTTTGCATTATGGCGCAGAGGCTTTAGGGGCGGCAGTTGTTCCGATCTCCGGCGGAAATACAGAAAGACAAATTACCATTATTGAAGATTTTAAACCGCGCGGCATTTGCGGCACGCCATCCTATATTTTAAACATTGCTGAAAAAATGCAGGAAATGGGAAAAGATCCGCGAAATACATCCCTTGAATACGGGATTTTCGGTGCGGAGCCTTGGTCTGAAGAAATGCGTGCGAAGCTGGAAGAAACACTTAATTTGAAAGCGGTTGATATTTACGGATTAAGTGAAATTATGGGACCGGGTGTATCAATCGAGTGCTACGAGGCGCAAGACGGTCTGCATGTGCAGGAGGACCATTTCTTCATTGAAGTGATTAATCCGGATACATTGGAGCCGGTTCCTGAAGGGGAAGTCGGAGAGCTTGTTTTTACAAGCTTGACAAAGGAAGCCTTTCCGGTCATCAGATATCGCACCGGTGATCTGGCCTCTATTACGAGAGAAAAATGCAAATGCGGCCGAACAACCGTCAGAATGTCCAGAGTGAAAGGACGTACTGATGATATGATCATTGTCCGCGGCGTGAATGTGTTCCCGTCTGAGATTGAGCGTGTGCTTCTGCAAATTGAGGGTCTTGTGCCGCATTATCAGATTCACCTCGTGAGAAAAGGAACAATGGATGGGGTCGAGCTGCATGTTGAAGTGGAGGCGGAGCTATATCAGCAAGTTGAAGAAGATTTATCCCACCTTCGCATTCAGCAAATGAAAAAAGAAATTCAGCATTTAATGAAATCCACATGTCTCGTGTCGATGAATACTGTGTTCAACATTCCTAAAGCAATTCCTCGATCAGAAGGAAAAGCGATCCGGATCGTTGATTTGAGAAATTCCGATACGGTAGGCGTATAATAAGAGAAACAGTAGATTGAAGGAGGAAACACGGAATGTCTGACAACCAAGAAATTTTTGACATAACGATTATCGGGGGAGGTCCAGTCGGCATGTTCACCGCTTTCTATGCGGGCATGCGGCAAATGTCCTGCAAAATCATTGAAAGCCTGCCGCAGCTTGGCGGCCAGCTGTCCGCTCTTTATCCGGAAAAATACATTTATGACGTCGCTGGCTTTCCAAAAGTGCGGGCGCAGGAGCTGATCGATAATCTAAGAGAGCAAATGAATCAGTTCGATCCGACTGTCTGCTTGGAAGAGGCTGTTGAGGAATTGGAAAAACAGGCAGATGGCATCTTTAAGCTGACGACCAATGCTGACGTCCACTACACAAAAACCGTTGTGATCACAGCCGGAAACGGAGCGTTCCAGCCGCGGAAGCTGGAGCTGGAAGGCTCGGAAAAATATGAAGGCAAAAACCTGCACTACTTTATTAACGACCTGAACCAGTTTGCCGGAAAGAAAGTTCAAGTCTTCGGCGGCGGCGACTCAGCGGTAGACTGGGCGCTGATGCTGGAGCCGATCGCCGAGCAAGTGACGATTGCCCACCGCCGGGATAAGTTCCGCGCCCATGAACACAGCGTGGAAACCATGAAAAACTCGAAGGTAGACATTAAGACGCCGTTTGTGCCGGCCGAGCTGATCGGGGACGAGCGGATCGAACAAGTCGTGCTCGAAGAAGTGAAAGGAGACAGAAAAGAAGTGATCGATGTCGATGACGTGGTCGTGACATACGGCTTCGTTTCTTCCCTTGGCCCGATCAAAAACTGGGGGCTGGAAATTGAGAAGAACAGCATTGTCGTCAATTCCCGGATGGAAACGAACATTGAGGGCATTTACGCGGCTGGTGACATTTGCACATATGAAGGCAAGGTGAAGCTGATTGCGAGCGGCTTCGGCGAAGCGCCAACCGCTGTCAGCAATGCGAAGGTCTACATTGACCCGAAAGCGAGAGTGCAGCCGCTTCACAGTACGTCCGTTATGGGCGATTCGGACAAGAAAGCCGCTAAGGCTGCTAAATAAAGCCGAACGCTTCATTAATCAATAAAGGAGGAAACACCATCATGCCAACTTACACCATTGTTGATAAAGATACTTGTATTGCCTGCGGAGCTTGCGGGGCGAGCGCGCCGGATATTTTTGATTACGATGACGAGGGGATTTCTTACGTCATCCTGGATGATAACGAAGGAACAGCGGAAGTGCCTGAAGACTTCCTTGATGATTTAGAGGATGCGGCTGATGGCTGTCCGACAGAGTCAATTAAAATAGCTGAACAGCCGTTTTGCGCTGAAAAGGTGTAACAGCTGCAGGTGCAAGGAGGCGTCCCAAAGGGGCGTCTCCTTCAGTTTGTCGACAAAAAAGAGGTTCGGAATGAAATCATTCCGAACCTCTTTTTTTTTGTTTTTTGAGATGGATGTCGAGCCGCCGGAGAGCATAACAGACCTCCCTGAGTTCAGTAGGCAGGCCATTGCCAAACAGATAGGGCTGTACGCCTGCTCTCTTTTTGTCTCCTGTTAAATTAGGAGGAATGGCGCTTGCAGCAAAAAATTTAATAAAATAATCAGAATATATTTGCATTATGTATAACAATAATTTATAATTACGTTATAAAACTGTTATATATGAATTTGGGGAATTGCGATAGAATTAAAGGAGGAGCAGACAATGTCTAACCTGACAATGATGACTGAAGAAGAAAAATTAGAGCAATTTGTGCAGCGGATCGAGGCGGGAGACAAAATTGAAGCGGATGACTGGATGCCGGAAGAATACCGTATGGCACTGATTAAGTTAATTTCTATGCACGGGATCAGCGAAATAATGGGAGCGCTTCCAGAGAAGGAATGGGTACCGAAAGCCCCTTCGCTTCATAGAAAGCTTGGCATCATGGCGAAAGTTCAGGATGAGATGGGACATGGACAGCTTCTTCTGCGCGTAGCGGAGGACTTGCTGAAGCCTTACGGCAAAAACCGCGGCGATTTAATGCAAGATTTATTTAACGGCGATTTAAAATTCCATAACGTCTTCCACATGGATACGAGAACATGGGGAGATGCCGGGTTGATCGGCTGGCTCGTTGATGGAGCAGCGATCATTACTCAGACAAACATGCTTGGCGCTTCTTACGGCCCGTATGCAAGAGCCCTTCAGCGTATTTGTGCAGAAGAAGTATTCCATGCACAGCACGGAGAGGCAATTATCATGGCGTTGGCAGAAGGAACAGAAGAGCAAAGAGCAATGGTTCAGGATGCCTTGAACCGCTGGTGGGATGCTTTGCTGATGTTCTTCGGACCGGCAAGCAAAGACACGACAGGTTCTTCTAAACAGGATGTAACGATTAAATATAAAATCCGTACAAAAACAAATGAGCAATTAAGGCAAGCCTTCTTTGATAAATATGTACCGCGTATCTTATCTCTCGGCTTGAAGCTTCCAGATCCGACAATGCATTATGATGAAGAAAATAAAGTATGGGTATACCAGCAGCCGGATTGGGCGGAATTCAAAAAAATCATCAAAAACCAAGGTCCGCGTTCTCAAGAGCGTTTGAACCTGCGCAGAACTTCTTATGAAAACAATGCCTGGGTGCGTGATGCCCTTGCAGCGACAGTAAGCTAAGGAAATCGAGAGGAGCAGAAGGAAAATGGCAGAAAAAACATTTTACCAAGAATATGAAGTATTCAGCAAGCGTACGCCGAGCTCTGCGTTCCAGCATCAGTTCAGTTTGCTTGCCCCGAACGAAGACATGGCGCTGGTTATGGCTCAGGAAAACTTTATGCGCCGCGAGCCGGTTGCTGATATTTGGATTGTTAACAGAAAGCATATCCGTGCAATGGATGCCGAGGAGAAGCTAACGCTTGGCAGACTGGATAATAAACAATACCGAACAACGAAAGGTTACGGCTACTTAAAGAAAAAGTGGCGTCACTATGAACAACAGATGCTTGATGAAAAAGAAATCTTGTCCTGGGGAGGAGACGGCAAATGAGCAGCACAGAAAACGTATTAAGCCCGGAGTATAAAGAGGCAGTCACTAATCTGTTATTTCAATTGGCGGATGATGACTTCTTAATTTCTTTCCGCGGTTCCGAATGGCTCGGACTCGCTCCCCATATTGAGGAAGACGTTGCTTCCTCTTCCATCAGCCAGGACACTATGGGACACGCCGCGATGTATTACACACTGCTAGAGGAGCTCAGCATTGGAAAGGCAGATGACTTGGCCCACCTGCGCCCCGCTTCTGAAAGAAAGAACAGCATACTGGCTGAGCGTGTAAACGGTGAAGGCTATTATATGGAGACGCCTCAGTACGATTGGGCTTATGCTGTTGTAAGAAACTTTTTCTACGCGCAAGCGAAAAAAGTGAAAATTGATTCTTTGCGCCAGAGCTCTTACCAGCCGCTTGCAGAAACAGCGGTAAAGGTCAATATGGAGCTTTACTATCACCTTCTTCATTGGAAAACATGGTTTGTTCAACTGTTAAGCTCCACAGATGAAGCGAAACAGAAGATGACGGCAGCCATGGAGCTCGTCATGAAGGATTTCGGGGATGTGTTCTCTTACGGAAATGAAAAGGCAGCCATTGAAGGAAATCAATTGATTGCCAGTGAGGAAGAACTGAAGGCCAGATGGACAGCGAACATGACGCCAATTTTTGAATCTCTTGAAATGGCCGTACCGGCGATTCCTGAAGCGTCAGAGAAAAACGGCCGCAATGGCGAACATACCGAAGAACTGGATGGAGCACTAGCTACTCTATCTGAAGTATATAAATTGGACCCTGTAGCTGTTTGGTAATTTTATACCGAAAAGAGGTGGCCTTAATGAATACATCCGTAGAATCTGTTAATCAACAAGTATATGAGGCGCTAGCGAATGTAAAAGACCCGGAGATTGATACAGTTAGCATTATTGATCTTGGCATGGTAGAAGAGGTCATTACAGCCGGGAATGATGTGAAAATTGTTCTGCTGCCGACATTTTTGGGATGTCCGGCATTAGAAATTATTAAAAAGAATACAGTTAATGCAGTGAAGGAACTTCCGTTTGTTGAAAAGGTGGAAGTGGAATTTGTTTTTCATCCGCCATGGACTTCGGACCGCATCACGGAAGAAGGGCATAAAGGCTTGCGGGCGTTCGGGATTGCTCCGCCGCCAGAGCACTTTGAAGAAGACGGTTCCTGGCATGTGGATTGTCCGTATTGCGGATCCACTTATGTGACCATGGAGAATATTTTTGGGCCGACTGCCTGCAGAAGCATTTTGTACTGCAAAAGCTGCAAAAATCCTTTTGAAGCAATGAAGCCTGTTTCGACAATGATGTAAAAGTGGAGGGGATGTACGATGGCAAAAGTAGTGGCACTATACAAACAACCAAAAGATAAAGAAAAGTTTGATGAGCATTATTTCAATGTTCACGGACCAATTACGGCAAAAATCCCGGGTCTTCGTGAAATGAAGGTAACGAAATTTAATAAATCTGTGATGACCGGCGGAGAAGCAGAATACTATCTCATGTGCGAAATGATTTACGATAGCATGGAAGATTTAAAGAATGGCATGCGTTCCGATGAGGGGAAAGCTTCCGGCAAAGACTTAATGGGGTTTGCAGGTGATCTTGTCACATTGATGATCGGTGAGGAAGTAGAATGAGCCGTTTTGAATTTATTGAAACATCTGTAGAGGGCGGTACGGCGGTTATCGAATTAAACCGCCCTCGGCAGCTGAATGCGCTGAACCGTAAGATGGTCAGTGAAATCGTGGCGGCGATGGAAGCATTCGACCGCGATGATGAAGTGCGTGTCATCGTATTGACAGGAAAAGGCCATTCTTTCTCAGCAGGAGCTGATATTGATGAAATGGCCGAGGATGACCCGATTCGCTTGGAGCTTTTAAACCAGTTTGCTGATTGGGACAGGCTGGCGCTCATAAAAAAACCGATTATCGGAGCAGTGAAGGGCTTCGTATTCGGCGGCGGATTTGAGCTGGCGTTAAGCTGTGACATCTTAATTGCCTCAGCCGGCACCGAGTTTTCCTTCCCAGAGGTATCCATCGGCGTAATGCCGGGAGCAGGAGGCACTCAACGGCTGACAAAGCTTGCCGGCCGCACGAAAGCGCTTGAATGGCTGTGGACGGGTGAACGAATTCCAGCAGAAGCCGCTTTGGCCCATGGAATCATCAATAAAATTGTCGCACCGGAAGTACTAATGGAGGAAACGCTGAAGTTTGCTGGAAGAATTGCCAAGCAGCCCCCTCTTTCTATTCGCCTGATCAAAGATTCGGTGAACAAAGCGGTCGACTATTCATTGTATGAAGGCATGCAATATGAGCGGAAAAATTTCTATTTGCTATTTGCCTCTCAAGACCAAAAAGAAGGCATGAACGCCTTTGTGGAAAAAAGGAAACCGAATTATAAAGGAAAGTAAGGAGGCCTTGTCGAATGTTTGAAACGATCCGTTATGATGTAAAAGACGGAGTCGCCTGGCTCTTTTTAAACAGGCCCGATAAGCTGAATGCGTTTACAGCGCAAATGAATCGCGAGATCAAAGACGCAGTGAAAGCTGCTTCGCAGAATGAAGAAGTCCGCTGTATCGTCATTACAGGAGAAGGACGCGCCTTTTGTTCAGGCCAAGACTTATCAGAAGTCGATGACAGCATGGATCATGGTGACATCCTGAGGAAGCATTACGGCCCGATGGTCAAACAAATCAGACAATGCGAAAAGCCCATTGTAGCCGCTGTTAACGGCGTAGCGGCAGGAGCCGGATTTTCTCTTGCCCTTGCCTGCGACTTCAGGCTTGTTTCCGAGAAAGCCAGCTTCGTCAATGCTTTTATTCATGTAGGCTTGATCCCTGATTCAGGCAATCTTTATTTCCTTACACAGCTGGTTGGCCAGGCAAAAGCGGCAGAATTATCGATTTTAGGAGAGAAGGTTCCGGCAGCTAAAGCAGTAGAGCTTGGGCTTGCTAACACGATGATTTCTGCAGAAGCCTTCAACGATGAAGTGAACGCGTATGCCGCTCGTTTGGCTGCTATGCCAACGAAAGCAATCGGTCTCATTAAACGGTCATTGAAAGCCGCTGAAGTGCTCTCTTTTGAGGACTACCTTGAGCAGGAAGCCCAAGGACAGCGGGCAGCCGGATTAACGGCTGATCACCGTGAAGGTGTCGAAGCATTTTTGCAAAAAAGAAAACCTGTTTTCTCAGGAAAATAAAGGGAGTGGAATATATGTCAACAACTCAAGAAACGAAAGTAGAACAAGAAGCGGTGAAACGCGACTTTTATCATTTAATCATCAATGGCGAGAAAGTAAAAAGCAGCACAGGCGAAACGATCAAGACATACAATCCAGCGACTGGTGAATTAGTAGCGGAAGTAGCAAAAGCATCGAAAGAAGACACGGAAAAAGCAGTCGCAGCAGCACGCGAAGCCTTTGACAACGGCAAGTGGAAGAAGTACCCTGTTGGCCGCCGTGCGCAAGTGCTGAACAAAATTGCTGCGATCATGCGCTCTCGTTTCAACGAGCTTGTTGAGCTGGAAGTTCTTGATACAGGTAAGACAATCCACGCTGCCCAAGGACAAATCACACAAGCAATTGAAGACTTTGAATTTTACGCAGGCGCTATTGTAGGCCACCGCGGCACAGTGAACAATGTCCCTGGCCAATTCCATAACTATACAGAAAAAGAACCTGTCGGTGTTTGTGCCCAGATCACTCCGTGGAACTACCCAATGATGATGGCTGCTTGGAAAATTGCACCTGCTATCGCTGTCGGCTGTTCAGTTATCGTGAAGCCGGCTTCACTTACTCCGCTGACAACTATTGTACTGGGTGAGATTTGCCAAGAAGCGGGCGTTCCAGCTGGCGTTGTGAACATCGTTCCTGGTTCCGGCGCTGAAGTGGGCGACTACTTAGTTGGGCATCCGCAAGTAGACAAAGTGGCCTTCACAGGTTCAACGCCAATCGGCAAAGACATTATGTCAAAAGCTTCTCAAACATTGAAGCGAGTAACACTGGAGCTTGGCGGTAAATCTCCTAATCTTGTATTTGCTGATGCGGATATTGACGCAGCAGTAGATGGCTCCCTGTTCGGTATTTTCTATAACAGCGGACAATCTTGTGAGGCGCGTTCCCGTCTGTATGTGCATGAAGATATTTATGACGAGTTTGTGAGCAAATTCGTTGAAAAAGCGAAAAAGATTAAACTTGGCGACCCGCTTGATAAAGGCACTCATATGGGAGCAATCATTGATCAAGGCCAGCTTGATACAATTGATAGCTATGTGCAATCCGCTATCCAAGACGGCGCTGAGGTTCTTGCTGGAGGCAAGCAAGTACATCCTGAAGGCTACGAAAACGGCTTCTGGTACGAGCCGACTGTCATCGCTAATGTGAATCACGACATGAAGGTCGTCCAAGAAGAAATTTTTGGCCCGGTTGTTGTCGTTATGAAATTTAAAGATGAAAAAGAAGCCATCAGATTGGCAAACGATACTGACTTTGGCCTTGGTTCTGCTATTTGGACAAAAGATGGCGCCCGCGCTACTCGTGTAGCCAACCAAATTCAAGCCGGCATCGTAATGATCAACTGCCCATTCTCCGCCTTCCCGGGCACGCCATTCGGCGGATATAAACAATCCGGCTTTGGCCGCGAGCTGAGCATTGAATCATTGGATCTCTATACGGAAACGAAGAGCATCCTGTCTTACTATGGCAGCCGTCCAATTAATCCATTAGGAGTTTAATTTATCAATCAGTGCGGACAGAAGGCGGCTAAGCCTCTGTCCGTCTTTACGAATAGGGGGAAAGCAACATGATCAACCGCATTGCAGTCGTCGGTTCTGGAGTGATGGGCAGAGGAATAGCCTATGTGGGAGCTGTTGGCGGTTATTCAGTAACGATAGTAGACATTAATGAAGCCGCTTTGCAGAACGCCAAGCAGGAAATTGACTCGATCTTCGAAAAAGGCTTAGCACGCGGCAAAATCACAGCAGAAGCGGCTGAACAAGCACGGAGAAATTTAAGCTATGAAAGCAACCTGGCAAAAACAGCTGCAGCCGCTGATTTAATTATTGAAGCCGTTCCGGAAAAAGCAGAGATTAAAAAGCAAGTATTCGAAACGATTGAAGAGCATGCACCGGAGCATTGCTTCTTTGCGACAAACACATCTACAATGAGTCCGACAGAAATCGCTTCTTACGCTAAGCGTCCGGAAAAAACGATCGCGATGCATTTTTTCAATCCGGTACATAAAATGCCTCTCGTCGAAATTATTCGCGGCTTGGAAACGAGCGATGAAACGGCCCAAATCATCAAAGAAGTGGCTGAAAAAATGGGCAAAGAAACAGTGGTGATTAATGAATTTCCTGGGTTTGTAACGAGCCGGATCAGCGCCCTCGTCGGGAATGAAGCATTTTATATGCTGCAGGAAGGACTAGGCACGCCAGAGGAAATTGATAAAGCAATCAAGCTTGGCTTGAATTATCCAATGGGACCGTTTGAGCTTGTCGATCTTGTCGGGTTGGATGCCCGGTTAAATAACTTAAAATATCTCCATGAAAAGCTTGGCGAGAAATATCGCCCAGCTCCGCTTCTTGAGCAATACGTCAAAGCAGGACGTCTTGGCCGCAAAAGCGGAAAAGGAGTTTACGACTATACGAACAAGGAAGAGTTGGTAAAAAAATGAGAGAAGTAGTCATTGTTGATGCTGTCCGCACACCGATTGGCAGATATAAAGGCGCTTTAAAAGACGTTCGTCCAGATGATTTGGGAGCTGTTGTGATTAAAGCATTGCTTGAAAGAAACCCGAGCCTTCCGCCTGAACAAATTGAAGAAGTTATATTCGGCAACGCGAACCAGGCAGGAGAAGATAACCGCAATGTGGCCAGAATGTCTGCTCTTCTTGCCGGTCTTCCGGTAGAAGTAGGCGGCACGACGGTCAACCGCCTGTGCGGCTCAGGGCTGGATGCCGTGATGTACGCGGCCAGAGCAATTGCTGTTGGCGAAGGAGATATTTTCATCGCCGGCGGAACAGAAAGCATGACGCGGGCTCCGCTCGTTATGGCAAAGCCGGATAAGGACTTCCCGCGCGGAAACATGGAATTGCAGGATACGACGATTGGCTGGCGTTTTACGAATCCGAAGCTGCATGAAATGTATGGAACGGACTCTATGCCGCAAACAGCGGAAAATGTTGCCCAGCGCCATAACATTTCGCGCGAAGATCAAGATAAATTCGCCTTTGAAAGCCAGCAGCGCGCGAAAAAAGCGATGGAAGAAAACCGCTTTGCGGAAGAAATTGTACCTGTTGTGTACAAAGACCGTAAAGGCAACGAGATTGTTGTTGATACAGATGAGCATCCTCGTCCGGACACGAACCTTGAAAAGCTTGGAAAGCTGCGGCCATTATTTGAGGGCGGCACCGTTACCGCAGGAAATGCATCCGGAGTGAATGACGGGGCCTCTGCCTTGCTGATTATGAGTGCAGAGAAAGCGAAGGAATTGAATGTACAGCCGATGGCAAAATATATCACGGGGGCAACAGCAGGCTTGGAGCCGGCTGTGATGGGGCTTGGCCCGATTTATGCTTCCCGCAAAGCGCTGGCACGCGCAGGGCTGTCGGTGAATGATTTAGGCTTAATTGAGTTAAATGAAGCATTTGCTTCCCAGTCGCTTGAATGCATCCGCCAGCTGGAGCTTGACCAAAGCAAGGTGAACGTCAATGGCGGAGCGATCGCTTTTGGCCATCCGCTTGGCGCAAGCGGAGCACGGATTTTAACAACGCTGCTTTATGAAATGAAAAAGCGCAAGGAACAATATGGCTTGGCAACGATGTGTATTGGTGTTGGCCAAGGCATCGCTGCGATTGTAGAAAATATAAACGAATAAATGCAATGATTGGGTAAACAGGCTGTCCTTCAGGCGCCAGAGCTCTTTTCTGTTAAGGGAGAGGAAGAGCAGCGGCAGACGTTGGACAGCTTTTTTAGCAGGAGCTGCTGGCGCAATTCACATTAAATCATGGCAGAGCTTAGCAGAAAGGGAGAGGAATATGTCCACTGTTTTATATAAAAAGGAAAATAATATTGGCTATGTAACAATCAACCGTGAAGAATCACTAAATTGTTTTAACTATGAAACACTCAAACGTTTGCAGGAAGTGACAGATGAGATTTCAATTGATCCGGAGGTAAAGGTTGTGATCTTTACTGGTGCCGGTGACAAAGCATTCAGTGCCGGTGCGGATTTAAAAGAACGGAAGACATTGACAGAAACAGAAGTGCGGAGAAATGTAAAGGCCATTCGTGATGTCTTTAACAGCATTGCTGCTTTGCCGCAGCCAACTATCGCCGCTGTAAACGGCTATGCGCTGGGCGGCGGGTTTGAGCTGATGATTGCCTGCGATTTCCCGATTGCTGCCGAAGGGGTAAAGATGGGATTAACGGAAACAAGCTGGGCAATCATTCCTGGAGCTGGCGGCACACAGCGTCTGCCAAGACTGGTTGGAGAGATGAAGGCGAAAGAGCTGATTTTTACAGCCAAGAAATTTACTGCCGAAGAAGGACAGCAGCTTGGAGCCGTTTTGAAGGTAGTGAAGAAGGAAGAATTGATGGCGGCTTGTGAACAGCTGGCGGCGGAAATGATGAAAAACGGCCCTGTAGCATTGAAGCAGGCGAAGTATGCTATCACTCAAGGCATGAACACGGATTTACAGACAGGACTGGCCATCGAGTCAAAAGCGTATGAATTAACGATTCCGACGGAAGACCGCTTAGAAGCGCTTCAGGCTTTCAGTGAAAAAAGGGCACCAAAATTTATCGGAAAGTAAGTATTTTAATCAGGATCACGTTATAATAAGAGAACAGAAAGAAAGTGATGCAACGATAAAGAGAGAAAGAGTGGGAGAGATGGCGAATACACAGTCAATGATTTTTACGATTTATGGCGATTACATTCGTCATTACGGCAACAAAATATGGATCGGCAGCTTGATCCGTGTGCTGAAAGAGTTTGGACATAACGAGCAGTCGGTTCGCGTGGCGGTTTCACGGATGGTGAAGCAAGGGTGGATCCAGTCAGAGAAGAGAGGAAACAAAAGTTATTATTTCCTTACTCCGCGCGGCGAAGCGCGCATGGAAGAAGCGGCCCGCCGGATTTTTAAGTTAAAGGCGCACGAATGGGACGGCAAATGGCGCATGCTGATGTACACAATCCCGGAAGAAAAAAGGCAAATTCGTGACGAATTGCGCAAAGAGCTGCTGTGGAGCGGATTTGGCAGCTTCTCCAACGGATGCTGGATTTCACCGAATGATTTAGAAAAAGAAGTGAAGATGCTCATAGAGAAATATGACATAAGCGAATATGTCGATTTCTTTATCTCCGATTATAAAGGCCCGAAGGAAGACCGGGTGCTCGTCGAGAAAAGCTGGCCGCTTGAAGAGATTGAAGGGAAGTATGAGGAGTTTATTTCCACATACAGCAAGCGGTATATCGTCCACCAAAGTGCAATGGCCAGCGGGCAAATGACCGATGCCGAATGCTTTGTGGAACGAGCCAACCTTGTGCATGAGTATCGCAAGTTTCTCTTTACAGATCCGGGATTGCCAAAAGAGCTGCTGCCATCGATGTGGAATGGCGATCATGCTGCTCTTTTATTTGCGCAGTATTACAAACTGCTCGCTGAACCGGCCAGCCGGTTCTTCGAAGAAGTATTCAGTGAAGATAATGATATGCGCCGAAAAGATAAATCCTATGATGCAGCGGATCATCCGTACATTGTGAACTAAAGAAAAAGGTGCCGCCTGGGCACCTTTTTTTGCGGATCACATGGCTTTGTGCGTCTTTATGCACGCCATTGCTGGAATAACGCGCGAACTTTGATAAAATATGCGCGCACTGACCGAATTTACGCGCGCAATCACGCGATTTAGGCTCACGGTGCTAACGCCTGTTTACTTTTCTTTGAAAACTTCGCGAAACTCATAGCCTTTTTGAACGTAAGTATCGATGGACAGTTGAATGAGCTCGAGATCTTTGTCGTTCAGCTCGCGGACAACTTTTCCCGGAGAACCCACGACGAGGGAGCGCGGCGGTATTTTTTTGCCGCTTGGAATCAGTGTGTTCGCGCCAATAATACACTCTTCCCCGATTTCAGCATGATCTAAAATAGTCGAGCCCATGCCGACAATCGACCGTTTGCCGATTTTACAGCCGTGCAAGATCACGTTATGGCCAACCGTCACTTCATCTTCAACAACGACAGGCGCGCCTTCATACAAATGGATAGTAGAATTGTCTTGAATGCTGCAGCGCTTGCCAATAGTAATTGCTCCTTCATCTCCGCGAAGCACCGCGTTAAACCAAACAGTTGATTCAGAACCGATATGAACGTCGCCGATGAGATAAGCTCCAGGCGCGACAAATACGGAATGATCCACCTTCGGATTTTTTCCGTTATACGAAACGATCATGGAATCCCTCCAATTACAAATTTACATAATTGTTTTTCTTTTTTATTTATTATAACATTTCTTTTAAGAGGAGGAGAAATAATGAAATACGTTTGTGAATTACTCCAGATTAAGTATCCGATTATTCAAGGCGGGATGGGCAATATCAGCAATGCCCAGCTGACAGCGGCCGTCTCAGAAGCGGGCGGTCTCGGGACGATTGGCTGCGGGACGATGACCCCTGAGGAAGTCGAGAAAATTATTCTAGAAACAAAAAAACGGACAGATAAAAACTTTGCAGTCAATATTGCTATTAGTGTGTCGCCCTATACAAAGGAATTAATGGATCTCGTCATCCAGCACAAGGTGCCAGTCGTATCGCTTTCGGCCGGCAATCCGGCACCGTTTATCCCGCTCTTGCATGAGCATGGTGTGAAGGTGATTGCGCTGGTTGCTTCAGTGAAGCATGCTCAAAAGGCAGAAGCCGCCGGAGCGGATATTCTAGTGGCTGAAGGCTTTGAAGCGGCTGGAATTAACTCAAGCCTTGAGCTGACTACTTTCACGCTTATTCCGCAAATCGTGAAGCATGTGAAGGTTCCGGTGCTCGCGGCCGGCGGGATCGGCGATGGCAAAGGACTGGCTGCTGCCTTGATGCTCGGTGCAAGCGGTGTGCAAATGGGAACCCGGCTTATTGCCACTAAAGAGGCTCCGTTTCATGAGAAGTACAAAGGCCGCTTAATTGGAGCGGGTGATACGGAAACAACAATCTTTGGGCGGAGCGTTGGCAGAGTCAGAAGGATCTTGAAAACTCCTTATGCCAAAATCTTAAATGAACGGGAACAAGCAGGTATGACGCTTGAACAATATGCAGAATGGACGTCGGAAGACAAACATATTAAAGGAGCGGTAGAAGGCGATATGGAAAATGGCTTTATTAACAGCGGCCAAATTGCAGGCCTGATTGAAGATGTTCCTACTGTGAAAGAGCTTTTGGAAAGAATGATCGAAGAGGCGAATGAACAGCTGAACCGCTCGGCAGAGGAATTAAAAGAGATCGCGGAGCGGACAGGAAAATAAGCGGCGCTTCCTATTGCCGGCGCAAAGCATCCATGGTAATATGTTCAGGTAAATCTCATCAGCAGCCAAACTATTTTATTAAAAAAGCTTTTCGTTAGAGAGGGGATAAGCCGCTCTCTTTTTTTATCTAGAAATGCCTGCAATTTTTCGAAGAGAAAGATTTTTCTAACAACATGATTGACTTCCTTTATTACTGATTGGTAAAATGACGTAGGAATAACGTTATACATATCTGAAGTAATATTGAGGGGTAAATGTAAGCGTTTTCTGATTTTAACAACTTTATGGGGTGAAAAAATGGAACAGAAAGAACAATGGTCATCTAAGCTGGGGTTCATTTTGGCAGCAGCGGGTTCGGCTATCGGGCTTGGGGCTATCTGGAAATTCCCTTATGTAGCTGGAACGAGCGGAGGAGGAATTTTTCTCCTGATCTTCATTCTCTTTACGCTGCTTGTCGGATTACCGCTATTAATCGGGGAATTTGTCATTGGGAGAAGCACGCAAAAAGATGCAATTCAATCATATAAGGAATTAGTGCCGAATTCGTCCTGGCATTTGATCGGGCGCCTTGGCATTTTTACATGTTTTATTTTACTATCGTTTTATAGTGTAGTAGGCGGCTGGATTTTAATTTATATTTTCAAAGGCGTGACAGGAGATTTAAGCGGATTGTCGGAAGCCCAATACGGTTCTTTGTTTGGTGAAACGATTTCTAACCCGCTGTTGGCGGTATTTGCCCAATTTCTCTTCATGGTTATCACTATTTATGTTGTCTCTAAAGGAGTAACCGCAGGAATTGAAAAGGCAAGCCAATTTATGATGCCGGCGCTGTTTATTTTATTCCTGCTGATCATTATCCGTTCAGTTACGCTCGATGGTTCAATGGAAGGGATCGAGTTTTTCCTGAAGCCTGATTTAGGAAGAATCACCTCCGAAACGATTCTGTTTGCCATGGGACAGTCGTTCTTCGCGCTAAGCGTGGGGGTGTCGGTCATGGTTACGTACAGCTCTTATTTGTCTAAAAAGGAAAGTATTCCGCAATCAGCTATTTCAATCGTTACGTTGAACTTGCTTGTCGCGATCTTGGCGGGATTGGCTATTTTCCCGGCTGTTTTCTCATTCGGACTGGAGCCGGATGCCGGACCGGTCTTGCTGTTTAATGTTTTGCCGACTGTTTTTAACCAAATTCCATTAGGCATTGTGTTCTTGATTGCCTTTTTAGTGTTGTTCTTGTTTGCTACATTGACATCAGCCTTTTCCATGCTGGAAATTATTGTGGCTGCTTTAGCAAAAGGGGATAATGGCAAACGGATGAAATTCTCATGGCTCATTGGCTTCCTGATTTTCATCGTCGGCGTGCCTTCCGCTTTGTCATTTGGCGTATGGAGCGATGTGCTGATTTTTGATAAGTCGATTTTTGATGCTGCGGATTTCCTTGTCAGCAACATATTGATGCCGCTTGGCGCGCTGCTCATTGCGATTTTCGTTCCGCTGAAAATTCCAAAGGAGCGCTTAATTGCGGAGCTGTCCGAGGGATCATCGATAGGCAAGAAGATTTTCTCTGCCTGGTTCCTCTTGATTAAGTATGTGGCGCCAGTCGCTATTATCATTGTTTACCTTGATGTTCTAGGCATTTTTCGCATGATGGGCCTCAAGTAATGAACTAGTTTGCCGGTGAAAGAGAAAGCGTTTTGTTGCAAAGTTCAATCAAAAGTTTGAAGGTGAAAGCATGGATGAGACAGATATTCAACTTTTAAAAATTCTTCAAGAAGATGGAAGGATCACATTAAGCGATTTGTCGAAAAAGCTCTCACTCAGCCGGCCAAGCGTCGCAGAGCGCTTTACACGGCTGATGGAAAAAGGCAGCATCGACAAAATCAGCGCTAGAGTGTCACCCAGTGCCGTCGGACGTAACATTTTGTTGTTTATTCAGGTGAGCGAGGTTAGTGTTCCTTACGATGAATTTGAAAGCATGACATGTGAACATCCGGATATTATTGAGTGCCATCGCTTGACTGGAACCGTGAATTATTTATTAAAGGCAGCTGTCAATGACATGGAGCATTTAAACAAGCTGATTGATTATTTGATCCGGTTTGGCAGTATTCACACTTCTATCGTGCTGAAATCCCCTGTTCCCGAAAAGATTATTTTGCCGTCTGATGAAGAACAGGAATGGCCGTGAAGGACGGCGCATCATAGAAGATGATGTCGAATGATAAGACAAGCCTCCTCTTTCTATTGTCGAAAGAGGAGGCTTTTTTAGCTTTTATTTACTGGAAATGAAAGCGTTTTACAAAACGAAGATAAATACCAAAAAATACATACGAAAAGTAAATAAAGGTCTGAAAATTCAATCATAATGATATATATATATATCATTTAACCTTTTATAATTAAAGTGAAGCGTATGCCTGCCGGCGCTGTTATTGGCGCTCGTTTGAAAGGGCTTACAAAAATTATATAACCAAGAAGCTGACAGATCCTTTTTCTGCGGCTAAATAAAAGCGTTCAACTATTAACGAAAGCAGGGATTAAATATGAGCTTAGTAGAAAAAACATCCATCATAAAAGATTTCACTCTTTTTGAAAAAATGTCTGAACATGAACAAGTTGTTTTTTGCAACGATCCTGCGACAGGACTAAGGGCCATTATCGCTATTCATGACACCACACTCGGACCTGCGCTTGGCGGCTGCCGCATGCAGCCTTATAACAGTGTAGAAGAAGCGTTAGAAGATGCTCTTCGCCTCTCCAAAGGAATGACTTACAAATGCGCGGCGTCCGATGTCGACTTTGGCGGCGGAAAAGCAGTCATTATCGGTGATCCGCAGAAAGATAAATCTCCAGAACTGTTCCGCGCGTTTGGCCAATTTGTTGATTCGCTTGGCGGCCGTTTCTATACAGGCACTGATATGGGAACGAATATGGAAGATTTCATTCACGCCATGAAAGAAACAAACTGCATTGTTGGGGTGCCGGAAGCTTACGGCGGCGGCGGAGATTCCTCTATTCCAACTGCCATGGGTGTCCTGTACGGCATTAAAGCAACCAACAAAATGCTGTTTGGCAAGGACGATCTTGGCGGTGTCACGTATGCCATTCAAGGACTTGGCAAAGTAGGCTACAAAGTAGCGGAAGGGCTGCTCGAAGAAGGCGCTCATTTATTTGTAACGGATATTAACGAGCAAAGCTTGGCGGCCATTCAGGAAAAAGCAAAAACAACATCCGGTTCTGTCACGGTAGTGGCGAGCGATGAAATTTATTCCCAGGAAGCCGATGTGTTCGTTCCTTGTGCATTTGGCGGTGTGGTTAATGATGAAACGATGAAGCAGTTCAAGGTGAAAGCAATCGCCGGTTCAGCCAACAATCAGCTGCTCACGGAGGATCACGGCAGACAGCTTGCAGACAAAGGCATTCTATATGCTCCGGATTATATTATTAACTCCGGCGGTCTCATCCAAGTAGCCGACGAATTGTATGAGGTGAACAAAGAACGCGTGCTTGCGAAGACGAAGCATATTTACGACGCAATTCTTGAAGTGTACCAGCAAGCGGAATTAGATCAAATTACCACAATGGAAGCAGCCAACAGAATGTGTGAGCAAAGAATGGCGGCAAGAGGCCGACGCAACAGCTTCTTTACTTCTTCTGTTAAGCCAAAATGGGATATTCGCAACTAATACTGTTCGGGGGGATATCATGAATACTCAATACCCAATCAAAAGAATAATCGATGATGAAGGCAACTTGGTGGATGCGTCTTACCAGGATCAGCTGAATGAGCAGCTTGTGAAAGACCTTTATTACCATATGCATCGAATTAGAACATTTGATAGAAAGGCGATCAGCCTGCAGCGTCAAGGCCGTCTCGGCACGTATGCTCCATTCGAAGGTCAGGAAGCTTCCCAGGTAGGAAGCGCCCTGGCATTGAATGCGGATGACTGGATGTTTCCAACTTACCGTGATCATGGAGCAAAGCTTACTTTTGGCGCCGATATGATGAAAACGTATCTTTATTGGAACGGCCGGGTAGAAGGCTGTGTGCCGCCAGAAGGGAAAAAGATTTTCCCGCCGGCGGTGCCGATTGCTACGCAGCTGCCGCATGCGGCAGGTGCAGCATGGGCTGAAAAACGCAAAGGGACGAAAAATGCAGCCATCGCTTATTTTGGAGATGGCGCCACGTCCGAAGGGGACTTTCATGAAGGCTTGAACTTCGCCAGCGTCTTTAAAGTGCCAGTTGTCTTTTTTAACCAAAACAACCGCTATGCTATTTCTGTTCCGATTGAAAAGCAAATGAATTCGGAAACCATCGCCCAAAAAGCGGTCGCTTACGGAATTCCAGGTGTGCGAATTGACGGCAATGACTGTTTTTCCGTTTATTTCGAAGTGAAAAAAGCATTGGAGCATGCCCGCAACGGCAATGGGCCAACACTTCTTGAAGCAGTGACATGGCGTACAGGCGCCCATACAACAGCGGATGATCCGACGAAGTACCGTCCGGAGGATCAAGGCAAAGGCATCGTTGAGCCGCTTCTCCGTATGGAAAGATTCATGAAAAACAACGGCTATTGGGACGAAGAATGGCTTGCTGAAATAGATGAAAAAATTAAAGCGGAAGTAGAAGCAGCAGTGGAAGCGATGGAGAGTTACCCAAAAGCCAATGTCGAAGATTTATTCGATCATGTATATGCAAATATGCCGCTTGAGCTTGCTGACCAGAAAGAATCCTATCTCGCGCATTTGAGGAGGGGGTAAAATGGCAATGGAAATGGAAGTAAAAGACATACCTCAAAAAAAGGAAACCACTCAATTTCTGACGATTGTGCAGGCAGTAAATGACGGAATGAAAACTTTGCTGGAAACAGACGATACCGTCATGATTCTTGGTGAGGATATCGGAAAAAACGGCGGAGTTTTCCGGGCAACAGAAGGGTTGCAGGAAAAATTCGGAGCTGACCGTGTGATTGATACGCCGCTTGCAGAAGCCGGTATTATCGGTACTTCTGTCGGCCTGGCTGTAAATGGATTTAAGCCGATCGCTGAAATCCAGTTTCTTGGCTTTATTTACCCGGCCTATGAGCAAATCATGACGCATGTATCGCGTATCCGGATGAGAACGATGGGACACTTTAGTGTGCCGATGGTCATTCGTGCCCCATATGGAGCGGGCATTCGCTCGCCGGAAATTCATTCAGACAGTACGGAAACATTATTTACTCACATGCCGGGGATTAAGGTTGTTTGCCCATCCACTCCTTATGATGCAAAAGGACTGCTGATTGCTGCGATGGAAGATCCAGATCCGGTATTGATGCTTGAACCGATGAAAAGCTACCGCGCCAAGCGGGAAGAAGTGCCGACAGGAAAATATACAGTTGAAATCGGCAAAGGCAAAAAAGTGAAAGAAGGAACAGACGTGACATTAATCGCCTGGGGAGCGATGATGACGGTTGTTGAAAAAGCAGCTGAACAGGCAGAGAAAAAAGGCATTAGCTGTGAAATTATTGATTTGCGCACGTTGTACCCGATTGACCGGGAGATCATCGCCGAATCTGTTCAAAAAACAGGAAGAGCCGTGATCGTGCATGAAGCTCAGCTGACAGGCGGGCTCGGCAATGACATTGTTTCCATTATCAACGACACCTCCTTCCTGTATTTGCGGGCGCCAATTGAACGCGTGACAGGCTTTGACGTTCCTGTTCCTTTCTTCGCACTAGAAGAAGACTTTCTTCCGACACCGGCACGTGTCGTCGAAGGAATCGAAAAAGTAGTTCATTTTTAATTTAAACAGTTTCAGGCGCCAGCAGCCTGCATGCCAAACCCTCTTTCACCCGAGAAGTCCGAAACCGGCTTCCCGGGTGAAAGACTATTTGCTTGTTCGCTGCTAAACGGGCGCTTTACGCTTTTATACAAAGGGGGAAGTAATGTGTTAGAAGTAAAGCTGCATGATATTGGAGAAGGAATGACAGAAGGCGAAATTCTTCATTATCTTGTTAAGCCGGGAGATCAGGTAATTGCTGATCAGCCGCTTGTCGAGGTACAGACAGATAAGATGGTAGCAGAGCTTCCATCGCCGGGGGCTGGAACGGTAAAGGAGATCGTGGTGGATACAGGGACAACTGTTCAAGTCGGCACAACGCTGCTCTACATTGAAGGAGCAGGCAGTCAGGCAGCGGCAGCTGAAGAAAAAACAGCAGCTAAGGCAGAAACGGCGCAATTGGCACAACCGGAAGCGAAAGAGCGGAAGCAAGCGTTCATCTCTTCTTTTAACCGTGTGCTTGCTACTCCATATACGCGTAAGATTGCCCGCGATCATAACATTAATATTGAAGATGTCACACCATCTGATCCGTCTGGCCGGGTAACAGAGGAAGATGTTTACCGGTTCTTAAAAGGAGATCAGCAGCCGCAGAAAGAAGCCGCTTCGCCGGAGGCAACGGCTGTTTCCGCGCAACAGACAACACCTGATGAAATCCCGTTCCGCGGCATGCGCAAGCAAATTGCGAAAAAGATGACAAAGTCACTTTTCACTATTCCGCATGTAACCCATTTTGATGAAGTCAATATGACGAACCTGCTGAAGCTGCGCGAAGAATTAAAGGCAGCTGGCGTGTCCGTATCTGTACCGGCCTTTTTTGTTAAAGCTCTGGTCATCGCTTTAAAAGACTTCCCGGTATTCAACGCGGAGCTTGATGAAGAAAATGAAAAGATTTTACTGAAAAAGGATTATCATATCGGCATGGCAGTGGATACCGAAGATGGCCTCATTGTGCCGGTTGTTCACGATGCGGATAAAAAATCGATTCAAACGATCCACGAGGACATTAAGCGTTTGAATGAAAAGGCGCGGGAAGGCAAGTTAAAGCCGGCTGACATTCAGAACAGCACGTTTACCGTCAGCAACGTTGGACCGTTAGGCAGCATTGGTGCTACTCCAATTATTAATCATCCTGAAACAGCATTAATTGCTTTTCATAAAACGAAAAAAGTGCCGCTTGTCAATGAGAATGATGAAATTGTCATTGGTCATGTGATGACCCTGTCAATGTCATTTGACCACCGTGTCGCTGACGGAGCAACCGCTGTAGCGTTCACAAACCGGTTTGCCAGCTTAATTGAGCAGCCGAACAAACTAATGCTGGAGATGATATAAATGGTTGTTGGAGAAATCAGCCAGGAAAGAGACCTGGTTATTATCGGCGGCGGCCCGGGCGGTTACAGTGCAGCCATCCGGGCGGCCCAGCTCGGATTGCCGGTTACACTGATTGAGCAAGCAGACCTGGGCGGTGTTTGCCTCAATAAAGGATGCATTCCGTCGAAGGTATTTACATATGCGGCGAAAAAACAGGCGGAAACAAGCCATATGCAAGAACTGGGACTTCCGGCAGGAGAAGGCACCTTTGATTTGCCCAAGCTGCTTGCTTACAAGTCAAAGGTGACGGAGCAGTTGAGAAAAGGCGTCGAGGCGCTTTGCAAAGCCAATAAAGTAGAAGTTATTAAGGGAAAAGCAGGCTTTACGGCTGAAGACCGCATCGGCGTTGAAAATGGGCATCAGTTTGATATTTATGTATTCAAGCAGGCCATTATTGCCACAGGAAGTTCACCGGTTCTGCCGGAAGGGCTGCCGAAAAAACGGGAGCGGATTCTCCTTTCTCATGAAATCTTTGATTTAGAGGAGATGCCTGAGCATTTAATTGTGTACGGCCATGATTATATTTCGCTCGAAGTCGCTACGAGCTTCCATGCACTAGGTGCCAAAGTAACCATTCTGTTAGAACAGGCAGCGGACTTCCCATTTGAACAGTCGGTCACCAAAGAGTTGAACCGGCTGTTGAAAAAGAAAAAAATTAAAGTAATGAAGGATGCGCTTATTCAATCTGCAGAAGAAGCAGAAGGAGAAGTGCGCATCGGATTCACAGCCGGCGGCAAAGAAGAAGAAATGGCCGCTTCCCATTTATTCGTGGCTGGCAGCCGTCGGCCGAATGTACAAGACCTTGGCTTGAAGCGTTTTGGCATCGAGCAAACGGAAGAAGGATTTGTACGGGTAAACGGGAATATGCAGACGTCTGTTCCTTCGATTTATGCCATTGGCGATGTGACGGAAGGGCCGCTGCTTGCGGTTAAAGCGATCAAGCAAGGAAAAGCGGCAGTGGAAGCGATCGCCGGCGGAAAGCCGGAAGTGGACTTAACATTCTTGCCGACCATTGTGCATTCCCTTCCTCCAATCGCTTCAGCAGGATTAACGGAGCAACAGGCGCGTGAGGTGGGGATGGATCTTCGCACCAGCCAATTTGCTCTCGGAGGAAACGGCTATGCGATGATTACTGGCAAAAAAGATGGCTTTGTTAAAGTAATCTCGGATGCTTCCAACGAAATTGTGGCCGGCATTCATATGATCGGTGAAGGAGCGGTTGAATTATCCAGCACGTTTGTCCAGCTGCTGGAAATGGCCGCTAAGGAAGAGGATATAAAGTTCCCTGCTTACGCGCATCCAAGTTTTAATGAAGGATTGCTGGAAGCTGCAGAAGGGCTCATTGGCCAAGCGATTCACATGGCACCGAAAAAATAAAGAAAAGCGCTGAACGGCTGTTCCTGAAGCAGGGACAGCCGCTTTCTTGTTTTTCATGAAAACAGATGCAAATCAAAGGCATATCTAATAGAATAGAAGAAAAGCTTTTTTACAAGCTAATCCTATGAATAAGGCAGGTATATTATATGAAGACGGCAATTATAACGGACAGCACGAGCTATCTTCCGAAAAAATTGCGTGACCAGTTACATATACATATGATCCCGTTAAGTGTGGTGATCGGACAGGAAACCTACCGGGAAGAAGTGGATGTTAAAGCAGAGGACTTCTATGGCGTGGTGCGCACGGAAGCAAAGCTTCCAACCACGACCCAGCCGCCTATTGGCGAGTTTGTCAAGCTGTATGAACAACTAGTGGAAGAAGGATATGACGCGGCAGTGGGCATTTATTTGTCGAGCGGAATCAGCGGAACGTATCAGACCTCTCTTGCTGCCGGCGGCCTTGTAGACGGATTAACTGTTTATTCGTTCGACTCGGAAATCAGCTGCGCCCCGCAAGGATTCTACGTTCTTCGGGCAGCTGAACTAGCAGCTGAAGGAAAAGCTCCGGATGAGATTATGCAAGAGCTTGAAGCGATGCGTTCATCCATCCGCGCGTACTTTGTAGTGGATGATTTAAATCATTTAAAGCGCGGCGGCCGATTGAGCGGCGCCCAAGCGCTTATTGGCGGACTTTTGCAAGTGAAACCGCTGCTTCACTTTGTTGATAAGATCATTGTTCCATTTGAAAAAATCCGTACGAGCAAAAAAGCGCTGAAGCGGGTAGCTGATTTATTTGCCGAGGATTATGAACGCGGGGAGCCGCTCGAGGGCGTCATCATTCATGCGAACCGGGAGCAGGAAGCCCGCCGCTGGATGGAAGAACTGCAGGAGCGGTTTCCTGATGCGAAGCTGTCTATCAGTTATTTCGGTCCGGTTATCGGCACGCATCTTGGAGAGGGTGCCCTCGGATTTGGCTGGGTGAAAAGACAAGACTAATTGGCTCAGCTAATCAAACCGTCGGCGTACCTGCTGTACCCCTTTATTAATCAATCGTTCTATTGGGATCAAATAAACCAGCTGGAGGATGGAGAGAAATGGCGTCATGTTTGATGTTTCGTCTCTAGGTGCATTTATAGCAGTAGTTATGGGACTGTTCCTTATTCCGGGGCCTGCTGTGTTTTTGACAATCACCCGGACAGCACAAGGCGGACGAAAGGCAGGAATCCTGGCGGGCGCTGGAATTGCTACTGGTGATTTTATTCATACGTTGTGTGCAGCTGTAGGACTTTCCGCTATATTGATGACGTCTGCGCTTGCCTTCAATATAGTAAAGTTCGCGGGAGCGGCGTACTTGCTCTATATGGGAATTCGGGCCGTTCTAGAGAAAAGCTCTGGCTCCGGCACGGCTGATATCGCCCCGGCTTCCGTGTTCAGTGTATACGGCCAGGCGATTGTCGCCGAGGTGCTGAATCCGAAAACGGCTCTTTTCTTTTTGGCATTTTTGCCGCAGTTTGTTCATCCGGAGCGGGGAGCTGTACTGCTTCAATTTCTCGTTCTTGGGCTGATCTTTGTAGCAATGAGTATTATGTACACTACGTTAATTGCGGTAGGCATTCGGCCGCTCGGTAAATTGGTTAAGCGAATTTCCTGGATTGGCCGCTGGAACGGAAAGATTATTGGATCTATTTATATTGCACTTGGCTTAAAAGTTGCCTTGCAAAGGCAATAAAAAGCTCTCCCCAAAAGTGAGGGAGAGCTTCGGGCTGTAGACAAACTCAATGAAAATTAGAGTTTGTCTATAGCCTTTTTATTTTGTATGCGGATAGGACCAGTTGATTCCCATTCCAGGCGCTTCGCTTTCCGCGGGGCGGCGGCGAGCCTCCTCGGCGTCCAAGCGCCTGCGGGGTCTCGCCTGTCCCGCAGCTCCCGCAGGAGTCTGCGCGCCTTTCATTGCAATCAACAGAGTGCCTAAAAAGAGGATCACCGTATAGATGCAGCTGTTTGAAAATGGAATCATCCTGCTGTTATCAAACGGCTGAATGAAACATTAGCAATCTCTTTTGTTTATTCTGCGAGTAAATCCAGTTCGTCTTTTGGCAGCTCATCCAGGTTCAGTTTTTCGTCTGGGTGTTTGGAGCTGGCAGAAGAGGCTTTGACAATGTCACCGAATCCTTGCTGTTCAAGAAGCATGACAATTTGCGACTTAATAGGAATGTTATTGTTAACAAGATATTGCGCTTTTGACCGAATCATTTTATCAAAGACCGGGCTGCGCGCCATGCCGTTTTCTTCAAAAGCATTTTGTGAAAGCAGCAAGTCCATTAATGTCAGCCAGTCGTAGTCATTGCCGGTAAACTGCAGCTTGCCGTCTACTTGGTACCATAAATCCCCGTTTGAGCGAATCCAGCGAGGATACAGATTTTCAATGCCAGCTTGAAGCTCGCGGGCTGTTTTTAGATAAGCCGGATTTTTTGTTTGTTTGTATGTTTCTAGCAAAAATCTCATTTCCCCTAGTGCATGGTTAAGAGATACATGTGTTTTCTGGCTGCCTGCTGCATAATAGTCAGCAATCAAGTGGCTGGTCGGCGTCACTTGAATGACATTGCCAATCTCTTTCTGCTGAACAAGGAAATCGGCATAGCGGAGGTTGGACTCCGACAGTTGCGGAATAGATAAGCTTTCGGAAGCATTTTTCAAGAACAGAGCCGCATTTTCATTATGGCGTGTGTCGACATAAGGAGCGGTTGTGCCATAAGATTTCTTCAGCCAGGTGCTCGTGTATTCTGTTTTGAAAATCGGTGTTTTGCCCGCGGCAATGGCACCGCCGGAAAAGACATCAAGATCAGCGATTGCATTGACGACGAGGTCTTCAAAATAGCGTTCTTTGTTGCCTTTGTAAGCACTCAAGTAAACGCCGCCCTGCAATCGGCCAATATTGCGGCCATATCCCATTTGGTAGCTAGGTTCAATAGACCATGGCAGCTTTGTATAGGCTCCATCGGCTGTTAACCAGTTGTTAATGGAGGTGTATTCTTTAATCGTCCGCTCAAACCATTCGTCACGGTTGGAAGAATTTGCGAACAGGCGTTTATTGGACAGCAATACCCAGTTTTCTGAGATAGCTTTCCCTTTAACTGACATATTTACGTGAGCAGTAACGAGATTGCGCCCAGTATCTGTATATACTTTATAGCTCTCGTATTCATTAAGCAGCTCGCGGATCACAGACAGCTGGCCGTTAGCATATTTCGTTTGGCGGTGCAGAGAAATATAGTTTTTGCCGATCATCATTTCATTCGTCACTGTGCTGCCTGCTTTTGCTGACAGAATGCCCACTGGATGAGAGGTTTTGTCGGTTCCGAATGTGTCATTGTGCTTTTGATCGACTTGGCCGAAAGCCGAATATTTAGCCAAGGAATAGGCATTTGATTGCTGGAAAGGCACAATGACGGAAGCGGAGTAGGTGTTATCGCCGTTATGAATGAATTTTGTAAAAATAAAGACGTCGCCGTTATCCAGTTTTCTGAGCGTCACCCGCAATGAACCAAGGGGCTTGGAGGCATTGCCCATGTGGTAATAATAATGATAGTCAGTGGATCGAATGTGCTTATCTGTGGTGCGCTTATTGTATGTAAGAGGCACTCCCTGTGTGTTCATTCGCACTTTAATGTACTGATAATCATTCACTGGAACAACGACTTCAGAGGAATCAGCCGGTTCAGGGATTGAAACGGGTCCTTTATCCTCTGAGAACAGATCGAGCTTTTCCATTAAGCGATAAACAAAGACAGCTGATTCGCCGCGTGTCGCAATTTTCTTTGGAAAAAAGTAATTATCTGCCGTTCCCTTAATCAGTCCGTAATGGGTCATCCGCTGCACGGACTCGTAAGCGTAGCGCGTGATTTCCGCTTTGTCTTTATAAGTGAGCGTTGCTTTAGTCGGATAATCGCCTTTCAGCTGCATCGCCCGGTCTAGCATGACAGATACATCCGAACGTGTAACCAGCTGGTCAGCAAGCGCATAGCCATCCGCATTTCCTAAAAGCAAGCCGGCTTTTTTTGCTGCCGCAATATCCTTATATAAATTACTGCCGGGAGGTACATCTTTAAAAGCAGAATCCCCAGGCGGCAAGTCCAGTGCCCGAACTAAAAATGCAATAAATTGTCCTCTCGTTACCTGGGCGTTTGGCCGGAACGTTCCGTCATGATAGCCGTTAATGACACCGGCATCGACAAGCGCCTGAATTTCTTTCGCAGCCCAATGGCTCTTCGCATCATCGAACACTTGGGCAGACGCTTGGACCGTCCACGTTAAAAACAGCACGCACACGATCAGACTCGCTAGTAATTTTCTCATAATTTCCCCTTTCTCAATGGCGTTTAACCTTCGATATTATATCATATTGGCAGTCTATTATCATAGGAGACTATTGGAAAGTCTTAACCTTCCATTTATTATATATGATTTCTTGTGTGAAAAGGAAAAATCCCCGCATCAAAAGGAAATCATATATAATAGAAGAAACTCAGATATGAAAGGAGATGAAATGATGGTTTTTCCCCTTGCTTCCTTTCTTTCCGGCCGGCTTCTTCTGGAAGAAGAAATCCCCTTTTCGCTTCCTGACTCTCCTGCTATTCAAAAGCTCCCTGGTCTTTCAAAGAGAAATTCCCGTTTGTATTGTGAACGCTGCGGCAACAATGAAAAAGAGCAGTTTGCGCTGTTTCCCTGTGCCCGCTGCCAAACCGAATGCCTCTATTGCCGCCATTGTTTAATGATGGGGCGCATTTCAGGTTGTTCCCGCCTGGTTTACTGGACGGGTGCCGAACCTCCTTATGAAGGGGAGGGCATCCTTCATTGGAAAGGCAGTCTATCAGAGGGACAGGAACGTGCTTCACAGGCTGTGACTCAAGCAATCCGTGAAAACGGAGAGCAGCTTATTTGGGCGGTGTGCGGAGCGGGGAAGACAGAGGTGCTTTTTCGCGGAATCGAAGCTGCTCTTTTGGCGAACAAGCGAGTTTGTATCGCCACGCCGCGGACGGACGTTGTTTTAGAGCTTGCTCCGCGCCTGCAGCATGTCTTTCCCGGTACAAAAGTTGCCGCATTGTACGGTGGCAGTCCCGATCGTCATCTTTACAGCCAGCTTGTTGTCTCTACTACCCACCAACTCTTCCGTTTCTTCCGAGCATTTGACGTCATGATTGTGGATGAAGTCGATGCCTTCCCTTATTCCTGTGATCCTTCTTTGCAATTCGCTGTCCAAAAAGCCCGCAAGCCCGATTCTGCTCTTATCTACTTAACGGCCACTCCGAATGAGAGATGGCAAAAGGATTGTCTTCATGGAAAAAAAGCATTTGTGAAAATCCCTGCCCGTTTTCATCGCCAGCCTTTGCCTGTCCCTCAATTCAGCTGGATTGGCAATTGGAAGGGGACGGTGAAGAAAGGCCGGTTGCCCGCCAATATCAAAAGTTGGGCCGTCCAGCGCCTGCAAGTGAATAAGCAATCCCTGCTGTTCTTTCCGCATATTGAATGGATGCAGCAAGCCCTCCCGCTGTTTCAGCAGCTTGATTCTTCCATTGCTGCTGTGCATGCAGAAGATCCTCAAAGAAAAGCAAAGGTGGCATTCATGCGCGATCAAAAGATCCCTTTGCTGCTGTCGACAACGATTTTAGAGCGAGGGGTTACTTTTCCGAATATTGATGTGGCCGTTATTGGCACGGAAGATGAGGTATTTACCGAAAGTGCGCTTGTGCAAATCGCCGGCCGGGCTGGCAGAAGTGCCGATTTTCCTGATGGAGAGGTTCGCTTTTTCCATTACGGCAAAACGAGAGCTGCTGTAAAAGCCATCGCTCACATTCGCCAGATGAACAAAGAGGGACTCGAAAAGGGGTGGCTGGACAGATGAGCAGCTGCCTTTTATGCGGGGAATCAGCGAATGGACGTTTAGGGTGGCGGACATTTTTTTTGCTCGAGGCGCCGCCATCCATTTGTGAAGCATGCCGCCGGCGATTTGAACCAATTATCGGCGAACGCTGCCGAGCCTGTTCCCGTCCGCTGGCAACGCTCGATCCTGCTTTTATTCGTGAGGATCGCTGTCTGGATTGCTGCCGCTGGGAGGACGATTCTCTTTATAAGGGCGTACTTGCCGGGAACTATTCCCTTTATACGTATAACGAAGCGATGAAAGACTTCATTGCCCGTTTCAAGTATCGCGGTGACTATATACTTGCCCAAGTATTTGCTGGTGAAATAAAGAAAGCAGCCAAGCAGCTGCCGCATGATATCGCTGTCGCCATCCCGCTCAGTCAAGAACGCCTGATGGAACGCGGGTTTAATCAGGCAGAAGCGCTTGCGCAAGCCGCCGGTCTGGATATTGAGGATGTGCTTCAGCGGGTGCACGGGGAAAAACAGTCGAAAAAGTCGCGGTCAGAACGTCTTGAGGCTGCCAATGTTTTTGGAGTAAAAGAAAAATCCTCCATTTGTCATAAAAAAGTTCTAATCATTGACGATATATATACTACAGGCTCTACTCTCAGACAGGCCGCCTATCTGTTAAAGCAGGCCGGAGCAGCGGAAGTGCGGGCACTCACGCTTGCCAGAGGGCAGGGAACCTGAGAGATCGTTGGAGGTATCAATTATGGGGGAAATCATCAATTGCTCGCGCTGCGGCGAGCTTTACATGGAAAATGCATTTCGCGATGTCTGTGCAAAATGCGCAAAAGAAGAAGAGCACATGTATGAAGAAGTCTATCAATTTTTGCGCAAACGGGAAAACCGGGCTGCTACGCTTCAGCGGGTCGTTGAAGTAACAGGAGTCCCTGAAACGCTCATTCACAAATGGGTGAAAAAAGGCCGCCTCCATGCAGCCCATTTTCCGAACCTTGGCTATCCATGTGACCGCTGCGGCGCACTGATTCATAAAGGAAAAGTGTGCAGAGCATGCACGGACGATATCGAAGGAGAACTTGTCCAAATCCAGCGTGAAGAAGCATTTGAAGCGAAAAAGCAGGAGCATCTGAAACAGACAACCTACTATGCGGCGAATAAAAGAAGATAAAAACAGGGATAGTAAAAATGTCCCGATTGTCTTTTTTGAGCGGCAGGAGATACCACAGCAAATTGATAAAAACCGCCTATGAATCCGCTGTTAACTTTTTTTCCGAAAAACCGATATAATGGATAATCAAATGAGACAATCGGAAAAAAAGAAAGAGAGGGATCGACAGCCGTGAAAATTAACCAACCCGGCGTGCAAGGCATCAATCCGTACCAGAAGCAATTAAACAAAACACAAGGGGCGAAAAAAGCGGCCGCCGCACCAACGGATAAGCTGGAAATCTCTTCAGCGGCGAAAGGCATGCAGGAAGTGTCTAAAATGGCAAAGGAACGAATGGAAAAGATCGCAAGCCTGAAACAGCAGATTGCTAAAGGCGAATACCAGCCGCAACCGGAGAAAATCGCTGAGGGCATTGTGAAGTTTTATAAGAAATAATCAAGCGGAGTGCCGAACGCACCGCAGGAAAGCAGAGGGAATCGATATGTCTGCAGGAAAATTGATTGACACACTAGATAAAATGAACCGCCTGCATGGAATGCTGCTGGCGCTCTGTGAGAAAAAAACCGATATTATTAAGCGAAATGATATGGACGGGCTGGACCAGCTTTTGAAAGATGAGCAAAAGTACACGGCGGCTATTCAGACATTAGAAGCCGAACGCGTACGGGAAGCGGAAAAGGTGACTGGCAAGGCAGAAGCAACGATTGCAGACTGCATCGAAGCCGCGAAAGGAACGGAAAAAGAGCGGCTCACTGAACTGCAGGCCAGCCTGCTCGACCGCTTAGAGCAGCTGAAAGAGTGGAATGACTTAAATCAAAAGCTGATTTACCAATCGCTGCAGTTTGTCAGCATGAGTATGAGCATGCTTCATCCGCAGCCGGCCCAAGCGACGTACACGCACCCAGCCAAAAACGGCGGGCAGCCATCAAAGCGTTCTATGTTTGATTCGCAAGTGTAATAGACAAAGATATATTCAGGCAGAACCAGCTGCTTGCTGGCAGCCTGGCAGGGCGATGCCCTCTTTTTTTTGAACAAAACAAAGATAAAGAAACGGAGGAACAGTGATGCGTTCCACTTTTCATGGATTAGAAGTCGCCAAGCGCGGCATGTTCACCCAGCAAACCGCCATTAGCGTAACCGGGCATAATATTTCCAATGCCAATACGCCGGGATACACCCGCCAGCGCGTGAATTTTCAATCAACACAGCCTTATCCATCACCCGGCATGAACCGCCCGCAAATCCCTGGCCAAATGGGAACGGGAGTCGAAGCCGGCTCTATTCAGCGCGTGCGGGAAAGCTTTTTAGACGACCAATTCCGCGGAGAAAACAACAAGCTCGGCTATTGGCAAACGAAGTCCTCCGCCGTAAGCAAAATGGAAGACATTTTAAACGAGCCAAGCAAAAACGGCCTATCCGCCGTTATGGGTCAATTCTGGCAATCGCTTCAGGACTTGAGCACCAACCCGGAAAATGAAGGCGCCCGCTCCGTCGTATTGCAACGGGCGAAAGCGATCGCTGATACTTTTCATTATTTGCATAATTCGATTTCAGCTATTCAGAATGACCTTGGCAACCAAATTAGCGTCACTGTCAAAGAAGTGAACTCGATTCTGAAGCAAATCAGCAGCATCAATCAGCAAATTAGCGAGATTGAGCCGCACGGCTACTTGCCGAACGATTTATACGATGCCCGCGATCAATTAGTCGACCAGCTGTCGCAATATATGAATATTAAGGTGGAAAAAGTTGAAACCGGCGGGAATGCCCAGAAGATTGCAGAAGGAACGTATAAGATTTCTTTAGTCAATACGGATGGCAGTGAAGTGCCGCTCATAGATGGTGATCAATTTAACCAAATCGGTGTCGAAGGCGGAACGGATAGTGACAAGGATGGCATTTTAGATCAGCCAGCAGGTGCACTGACTAACTTCAAGATAGTAACGCCTGGCACCCCTCCAACAGATGTGGCATCCGTTGGCATCGGCTCATTCTCCCAAGGGAAATTAAAGGCATTAGGAGAATCGTACGGCTACACAGAGGGAGGCGTTACGAAAGGTCTCTATCCGGAAATGCTCGCAAACTTAGACAAGCTGGCAAAGGATTTTGTGGAGGCTTTCAATGATCAGCATAAACTGGGGAAAGACTTCGACGGCAAGGACGGTGTTGATTTCTTCACAGGAACAGATGCGGCAACGATCAGTGTCGCAATCACTGAAACTTCTAAAATAGCGGCTTCTGCAAATGGCGATAAAGGCAATGGCTCCAATGCCCTGAAGCTAGCTGATGTGCAAATGAGCACAGTCGTAAAACCATATGAAGGAATTATTGGCGCGCTTGGAGTAGAAGGGTCGGAGGCGAGACGGATGACGAAGAACAGCGCGATCCTGGCGCAATCCGTAGAAACGAACCGCCAGTCGATCAGCTCGGTTTCTCTTGATGAAGAGATGACCGATTTAATCCGCTTCCAGCACGCCTACAATGCGGCCGCGCGAAATATTACCGTCGTCGATGAGATGCTGGATAAAATTATTAACGGTATGGGCACCGTTGGAAGATAAGGCAGGTGAATAAAGGATGCGCGTAACACAATCAATGCTTTCTAATAATATGTTGAAAAACTTGTCCAGCAGCTATGACCGCCTTGGCGTGCTGCAGGAGCAGATGAACACTCAAAAGAAAATTACCCGGCCATCCGATGACCCGGTTGTTGCCATGAAAGGAATGACCTACCGGACGTCGGTTACGGAAATCGAGCAATTTAAGCGCAATTTCTCAGAGGCATACAACTGGGCGGAGAACTCTGACGCTGCTTTAGATAATGCGACTAAGGCATTGCACCGGATAAGAGAGCTGACCGTGCAGGCAAGCAACGACACGTATGAAGCCGGCCAGCGTGAAACGGTTATGCAGGAGATCAAGCAGTTGAAAGACCATCTGTTTGACCTTGTGAATACGAAGTTCGGGGATAAATATTTGTTTAACGGGACAGATACGACTACTCCTCCAGCTCAAAAGGACAGCAATGGAAAGGTGACGATCGCCAATAACAACCAGCCGGTTGAACTTGAGCTGTCAAAAGGGATTAAGATGCAGGTGAACGTTAATCCGTCACAAGCGTTTTCTCTTGGTGCTCCAGGTACACCGGGAGAAGGGCTGTTTCAAGACATTGATGATTTGATTAATAAATTGGAGGACGACCAGTCATCAGGCGCTGATATTAACGGATTTCTGGCTAAGATTGATACTCACATGAATAATATTACCAATGCCCGCGCCGATCTTGGCGCCCGCTTAAATCGGATTGAATTAATGGAAGATCGGGTAGATGAACAGGAAGTCATTGCCAAACGCATTATGTCCGAGAATGAAGACATTGATGTAGAAAAGGTGATTACTGATTTGAAAACCCAGGAAGCTGTTCACCGGGCCGCCCTCAGCATTGGCGCCCGCATTATCCAGCCGACATTGATGGACTTTTTAAGATAATCGGATTTTTTACTGCCAGGCTTCTCTTTGATTTGTCTATAAGGCTGACACATGGAGCGGCCTGGCCTCTTTATAGAACGTGAGGTGATGACGATGCAATTCCCGCAAATCCGCATGACGTCTCAGCATGCCCAAATTGAACTTGACATTCAGCAGCCTGTTCAGTCGATTGAACAGCCGCAAGCGGAGCTGGATCTCCAGCAGCCGCCGGCAGAACTCACCATTGAAACAAAGCCGTCAAAGCTCACAATCGACCAGACAAAGGCACGGGAGGATATGGATTTAAAAAGTATCGCGAAAAGAATCGAAGAATTCGCTCAGCTTGGTTACCAGGACTGGTTAGAAGGACTGGCACGGGCAGCGGGTGAAGGCGACGAACTGATGATGATTGAAAACGGCGGCGATCCGATTCCAGAACAGGCGCAGCGCAATAGCGAAGGGACGGAGCTGGAATTTAATATCGGCTATATTCCGTCTGCAGGAAGCGTAGCGATTGATTTTCAGCCGGCTCACGTACAGATTGATGTAAAAACAAATCCGGTCATTAACAATACGAGACCGCAAAAGCCGATCCACCACTATCAGCCAGGGAAGGTTCATGTCTCCATGAAGCAGTACCCGTCTGTTAATATTGACTTTGTGCATTTAAAATATAAAGGCATCAATTACGAGCAGGAAATTTAAGTAAAGGAACGTGGAAAAGATGATCATCGAAACGAAATACCATGGCCAGGTGGAAGTGAACGAGGAAGCAATTTGGACATTCAAGCAGGGGATTCCGGGATTTGCAGATGAAAAAAGCTTTACATTGCTCTCTTTTCCTGATAATGACTTGTTTTTTGTACTCCAATCGACAAAGACACCAGCTCTGGGGTTTATCATTGCCAGCCCGTTCGCTTTTTTTCCTGACTATGATATTGTTCTGGATGCAGGAACCGTTGAAGCCCTTGAATTAGATCAAGCGGAAGAAGCCGCTATCTATACCATTTTGACGATTAGGGAGCCATTTAGCGAATCGACTGCCAACCTTCAGGCACCTATTGTCGTGAATGCAAAAAATAAAAGAGCGAAGCAAGCCATTTTAAATGACAACCGCTACCAGACCCGTCATACGATTATGCCGGCAGGCGCCGTAAAGGAGTGATGGGATCATGTTAGTCCTTACAAGGAAAACAGGAGAAGCCATTCAAATCGGGGATGACATTGAAATCACTGTGGTCAGTGTCAAAGGAGACCAAGTCAAACTAGGCATCAACGCTCCGAAGCATATCGATATTCACCGGAAAGAAGTCTACTTGACGATTCGGGAAGAAAACGAACAAGCTTCAGCCGAGGTGAAAAATATTTTTGATATTCTCGGCAAAGTGAATAAGCAGTAAGGAAGAACTTCGATGACAAGAAGTTCTTTTTTATTTTTTTGCAAAAAAATAATCCAAAACCTATTAAACTTTTTCCGCTCCCTCCGATATTAAAGATGTAGCGGGGAACAAGGGCGGCCGACCTCGACGCTCCGCTGCCTAACTAACGTTCACACGGACGTGAACGACCTATTCAAGGAGGAAAAGAACAATGAGAATTAATCACAACATTGCGGCGTTGAACACGTACCGCCAATTAAGCAGTGCCAACAGCGCACAATCTAAATCTATGGAGAAATTATCTTCTGGCCTTCGTATTAACCGTGCTGGAGATGACGCAGCAGGCCTTGCGATCTCTGAAAAAATGCGTGGACAAATCCGCGGTTTAGACATGGCTTCTAAAAACAGCCAAGACGCGATCAGCCTTATCCAAACGGCAGAAGGCGCTCTTAACGAAACTCATGACATTCTTCAACGTATGCGCGAGCTAGCTGTACAAGCTGCGAATGATACGAACACAACTTCTGACCGTGAAGAAATTCAAAAAGAAATCAACCAAATGACATCTGAAATCAACCGTATCGGTAATACTACTGAGTTTAACACTCAGAAGCTTTTGAACGGTGATAAAGCAGCGACATATACTTCAAAATCAAAGATTGAATTTGATTTGACTGGTATGACAGCTGGAACTACTAAAGTCATGGGCTTGGATGTAGCGTTTGATACAGATGAAGGCACAACTGCCGGAAATATCAAAACTGCTATTGAAGCGGATGCAGCATTAAAAGACAAGTATACTGTCACTGTTGCGGGTAACAAAGTAACTATCGAAACAAAAGAAAATGGACCATCTACTGGTATGACTGCAGATCTTGCTGGAGCTACTGGCATCACTTCTTCAGCAGTTACAACAACTGAAGGAACAAAAGATGACAGCGGAGTTCTTAGCTTCCAAATCGGTGCGAACGAAAACCAAAGTCTATCTCTTGAAATTAATGACATGAGAGCAGTAGCTCTAGGTATTTCAACTGCAGATCCAGCAGCGGATGCTAAATTAGCTGTAACTGATGGTACAAGCAGTGCAACAACTGAACAAGCTCTTAGCGTTTTAACACATGCTGATGCTGCAGCAACTGTAACAAAAATTCAATCAGCAATCGATAAAGTTTCTGCTGAACGTTCTAAACTTGGTGCGAACCAAAACCGTCTAGAACATACTATTAACAACCTAGGTACATCTTCTGAAAACTTAACTGCTGCGGAATCTCGTGTCCGTGACGTAGATTATGCTTTAGCTGCGTAAGCAGCAACAAGCACAGTCGTCCTGACTGGTAACGGTCAGCGATTATGATCGGGTGAATTGCTGGAAACCCCTTAGAGCTTTTCTTGCCACAACGCAGTTGGAAACGACAGGCGTGAGGGTTTGAAAAAAGAAAAGATTGGGCAATCAGCAGCCAAGCTCCTGTGAGGAAACTCTGGAGAAGGTTCAACGACTAGGATAAACCATCTAAGGCGCAAGCTATGATGATGAAATCCATAGGTGAAGCAATGGTTATCAGCATTGTGAATCCGAAGTGCCCGACCCCTACTAGAATAATAGAGGGTGAAGATATAGTCTGGTCATTTGTGAAAGCAAATGTTCGCACGATGGCGAAAGAAATGATGAACCAAACGAAGAACTCTATTCTTGCGCAAGCAGCGCAAGCAATGTTGGCTCAATCGAATCAACTGCCTCAAGGCGTATTACAACTCTTGAGATAATTGATGAGAAGGGCGTCCAGTTTGGCAACGAACTGGAGTATAACTGGGTGAATTGCTGGAACTTCCTAAAGCTTCATCAACCACAACGTAACTGGAAACGGTCAGCGTGATGGTTTGAAAATGCTGAAGATGCAACAATGGATAATCAGCAGCCAAGCTCCTGTGAGGAAACTCTGGAGAAGGTTCAACGACTAGAGAATACGGTCTAAGGCAAAGCTATGACTATGAATCTCGTAGGGCAGCACATGCTGTTCGAAGTGCCCAGCTCCATGAAAAACGTGGATGAAGATATAGTCTATTCTGTAGTCGAAAGATACAGTCGCAAAGCAAGCGAACCAACAACCACAAGGAGTTCTACAACTTCTTCGTTAATTTTATTAGAAAATCCGGTTCTCCGTTCCTGGAGAATCGGATTTTTTTATGAGCAAATAAATAGCCTTATTTACAAAGAATCATTCGATCCCCAAGGTACATTAACTGGTTTTTTAGAATTGAAAGGCACTTCACACGTTGTTTATTATCAACGCAAAGCCGCTTCTATCAGAGAAGCGGCTTCATCTTTATCTAGAAAACAGACCCAGTACTTCACTTACCGATTGGTTTACGTGCGAAACGATGATTTTGTCGCTGTTTTGGCGGATGGTCAAGCTGAGATTGCTTGCTATTTCTTTGGCCATATCGGTGTCTGCCACCATAGATAGGGAGGAAGTTAAGTTTGATTCGTTGACTAGAGTATTCGTCATATGATGTTCGATGGCTTCTTGATAAGAGCCGATTTTCGTTAAGTTGCCGGTCGTTTGCTGGATGGCTTGATCCAGTCTTGAGATCAGTTCTCCCGCATCTTTCTGTGTGAGCAGGGAGACGCCTTCTAGGTTTAGAGCCTTTGTGCTTGTATCCATCAAATCAATGCTGATTTGCTGTCCTGGATTGGCGCCGACCATCAGCAGCAGCGGGGCGTTTTCACCTAATATTTTTTTTGTATTGAATTCCAGCTTGCTGGCCGTGTCGTTGATAGCTTCCATCAGCTGATTGAGTTCTTCTTGGCTCGCTTCCCGATCCGTTGCGGTCATTGTTTCATTGGCATTCATGACGGCCAATTCACGTCCGCGCTGCAACAGAGCGTTCACATTATTAAGCCCTTCATTCGCCGCCTGCAAGACAGAGAGACCGTCCTGCATATTGCGCTGGGCTTGGGATAGTCCTCTGACTTGAGCGCGCATCGTTTCTGCTACAGCCAAGCCGGCAGCGTTGTCGCTTGCTTGGCGAATCGCTAAACCGGAGGATAATTTGTTCATTGATTTTTCCATTAGCTTTTCATTTTTCTGATAACGTGTCACGGAAAAAGCAACCATTGCCTGATTATGAATTTTCATTTTCTCACCTCTTTTCACATACAATGGATTTCCATTATTTATATCGGATTATTTTTTTGATTATTGATTTAACAGGCGCAATTTTGCTGGAAAAAAACCGATAAAAAGGAAGAAAGGCAGGGAGAAAGATGAAAGGACGTCAGCAGATTCTTCGCCGGTACCAGCAGGTTAGTGTTCTGACCGCTTCTGCAGAACAGCTGATTATTGCCCTCATAGAGGAAGCTCTATCCTCTATTCATACCGCCCGGCAGGCGATGGAGAAAGAAGAGGTCGCCGAACAAAACCAACATTTGCAGAGGGCACAGGAGTGTGTGCTCCAAGTGATACCGTTTATAGAAGCGGGGAAGGAGCAAGGACAAGCTCTTATTGCTGTTTATGATTATTTAAATCGGCAGCTGGTTAAGGCGAATATGGCTAATGATAGGTCTGCATTGGAGGAGATAGCAGACTTTCTGGGTAAGCAGAAAGAAGATTGGCAGCTGGCGTTGCACCGCCGCCGGAAGAAGCATACCGAGGATTTCATTTAAAAACACAGCAGGAGGACCCTGCTGTGTTTTTAAATTTTGATATCGATAAACTGTGAAAACGGCGAAGGCTGCTGCAGTTCACGGATTCTTTTTGCCGGGTCTGATACAACGTCTTGAATTTTTTCGTTGACTGCTTGTTCTGCAATTTGTTTGCTGATCATCACAAATTGTGATACTGGCCCTTCTCCGATACCGCCGATAACACCCATAACAGTTCGTTCCTCCCTATATTTACAAAAATGTTAGATACTTCACTTTTGTGTCTTTTGTCCTAAATTATAAACCATATATTTTCCAAAGAAAAGTTTTTTACCTTTAATATTTATAATAATAGGCATAAATTCCTTGATTATCTGTAAGGCTCTATTTAATTGTTATAGAATGACCCAGTGAACACTTGCAGAATAAAGTTGGTTTACGATACAGATTTATCCCAGTGCGAGGCCAGTATGGAAGCTGTTTAACTCGTTCGTAAGCTGTGTTCATAAATGCGCACATCGGAGCTTCCATGGATTAGTTGTATGGAATAAAGCTAGCCATCTGCTAAGTTAGCAGATGGCTAGCTTCATAATCTCAAGACGTCACTTTTCCTTTGCAAAGAGTTCTGTCAAATTATTAATGACATAATCGGGTTGGATGCCCGTGCGTTTGATATCGTTTGGATGGGATGCGCCGGTTAGTACGAGGCAGGTCGGTAGGCCATGCTCTTTTCCCATTAAGATATCTGTTTCCAAGCGGTCGCCTACGATTAAGCATCGGTTCTTTGGGAAGTTTAAGCGTTCTTGGACTTTATTAATGTAATAGGCAGAGGGCTTGCCAATGATTTGGTCAATAGGTTGACCGGCAGCGACTTCAATAGCTTTGGCAATCGCCAATGTGTCCGCAATGTATCCTCCAGGAACTGGACAAACAGGATCAGGATTGGTGACGACTAGCTTGGCACCATTGCGAATGGCGGTCATCGCCTGATTTAGCTTGTCATATGTGAAGGTCCGGTCTAATCCAACTAGCACATGGGTAGCGTGCAAGGGATCGCCTGTCACTTTTAATGGATAACGGCTGAATTCGTCGGTAATGGCTTGTTCTCCGATAATAAAAACAGATGCATCGGGATAGTTTTCTTGAAAATAGACAGCCGATAACGAGGAAGCCGTAATGATTTCGTCCAGTTCCGCAGCTACTCCTAGTGAAGAGAGAAGCCTTTGGCAGTCTGCTCTCGTATGCGTAGGGGCATTGGTAATAAATAAAATTTTTTTATGAGTTTTTCTTAACAGATGGATTGTTTCTTGTACGCCGGGCAGAAGCTGCTTTCCGACATAGATCGTTCCATCCAGATCAAAGCAGTAGGCTCCGAAGTCGTCAATATGTATCATGTTTCACTCCCGGATTGGTTGGGACCTCTCTTCTTAAAAGGTCTTTGCTTTCTCTTAACTTTTCTAATGGTGTGTTCGGAGCGTATTCAAGGATCAACTCACATTGCGGAGCATATTCGTTAATAGCGGCAAAAACTGGCTTCCATTCGATCGTTCCTTCCCCGATGGACAGGTGGTCATCGCCAGTTCCATCATTGTCATGGATATGTAAAGCAAGCAGCCGCTCCCGTGTTTCTTTGACCAGTCGTGGAATATCCCATTTGTTTAAATGGGCGTGCCCTGTATCGATTAAAAATCCGGCAGCTTCATCTATGCCATCAAGGAAGCTTGTATATTCCTCTTGGGTAAAAAGAGAGCTTCCATTGTAGCCGACATTTTCAATCGCAAGCTTCACGTTGAGGGGCTTAGCGATTTGGCATAAGTGATGAATCGAATCGGCGGCACGTTGCTGGGCTGTTTGCTTATTAAACACTGGTGAAAAGCAAAAGCCGGGATGAATCACGACATGGCTGGCTCCAATCAAGCCGGCAAATTGAATCGCTTTTTTATATTCAGAAAAAGCTGTTTCTCGCGTTGCTCGATTTTCGCTCGTTAAGTTAATGTCCCATGCCGGCGGGTGGATCGTATAGCGAACAGGAAGAGACTTCAATCTTGGAGCAAGTTCTAAGAATAAATCTTCCATTTGCTCCCACTTAGGTCCATCCATTAATAACTCAATTTTATCTGCCCCGTAGTTGATTAATTCATCGATAGTATCAAAGAGGCCATGTGATAATACAGCTAAGTCAGAATAACAAATCTTTTTTTGCATGATTGCTCACTCTCCATTATTTAATGATTTTGGATAGCCGATCGAATCGGTTGTCTGCTGGTTAAACATATGAATTTTGTCTGCTCTCGGTTTTATATAGACTGTTTCATGTGGCAGCCACCTTTTTGATTCGCTCATAGCGATCCATTCGTTTCCTTCAATATCCATGTAAACTCCGTAATGATTGCCATGATTTTCAACAAATTTAATCTGGCCTTTTAAGCTGTTTGGGGTCGGTATTTTTGATAGATCGATATGTTCTGGCCTAATGCCGAATGCAAGGTCTTTTTCACCGGTCTGCTGGATGTGCTGGCTCCATTCCGGACTTAATTTCAATGTTTGGCTGCTAAAGCGGATACTGTCTGGCTGTACATCTACATTGAAAACATTCATCGGCGGTGATCCGATAAATGTCGCTGTAAAAATATTTGCCGGCCGGTGATAGACGTTATCGGGTGTATCAACCATCTGCAGTTTCCCTTTGTACATTAAAGCAATCCGGTCAGCTACAGTCATGGCTTCTACTTGATCATGGGTTACATAAACGAGTGTTTGTTTATACATTTCATGGATTTTCACTAATTCTTTTCGCGCAGCTACTCGTAATTGGGCATCTAAATTTGATAATGGTTCATCCAGCAAAAAGTAATCGCCTTGTTTGACCACAGCTCTGGCAAGGGCTACTCTCTGCCTTTGTCCGCCTGATAAATCTTTTGGCAAGCGGTTCTTATATTCCTTCAGCTGCAGCATGTCTAAAGCAGCTTCTGTCCGCCGTTTAATTTCATCTGCCGGTACCTTCTGCACTCTCAAGCCGTACGTAATATTATCAATGACATTCATATGAGGATATAACGCATAATTTTGAAACACCATGGCGACATTTCGCTTGCCGCTTGGAAGGTGATTGACTTTTTGATGATCCATGTATATAGCACCTGAGGACACATCTTCCAGCCCGGCAATCATGCGCAAAGTGGTGGATTTGCCGCAGCCGGAGGGGCCAAGAAGGATGAGGCGTTCTCCTTTCTGAATGGTTAAGTTAAGATCTGTCACTACCTCCGTCTTGCCATAGGACTTGTATACGTGTTCAAATCGAATTTCCTTCATAATTATCCCGCCTTTACTTAATTCCTGAAGAAGCAAATGTCCCGATGATGTACTTTTGAAACAGTAGATAGAGAGTTAAAGGGATGATCATCGTAATGACCGCTACTGCCATCGCGACAGTAAAGTTCGTTCCGCCCTCTGAACTGATATACATTTGCAGAGCCAGCGGCAACGTATAATGATCAACTGTTTTCAAAATAAGCACAGGCCATACATATTCATTCCACGATAAAATAAAGAACCAAATGCCTGTAGAGGTGACTGCCGGCTTTACCAGCGGCAGCACAATGTCTTTCATAATGCGCGGATGTCCCAAATTATCTAATCGTGCTACCTCGACTAAGGATATAGGGATCGTTTTCATAGATTGCCGAAGCAGCAAGATTCCTACGGCATCAGCTAGCTGCGGGAGAATGACGCCCCATACGCTGTCTGCCAGTCCAAGGTCGGAGATCATTAAATAGTTGGGAATCATGGTAACGGAAAAAGGAATAAAAATAGTGCTGATTAACAGGAAGTACAGCATATTTTTGCCTTTAAAATCAAAGAACACAAACGCATAGGCCGCCAAAAAAGAAGTAAACACTTTAAATAAAGTAACAGTGGCTGCGATGATAAACGTATTCGAGACAATCTTTACTACATTTAAGCTGTTAAAGAATGTTTCATAGTTTTCTAAAGTCGGCTGTGTCGGAATGAAATTTAAGGCGTTGTTGTATGCGTCTTCTAATGGTTTAAAAGAAATCCCAACCGCAAAGATAATCGGGAAAGTCAGAATAATAATTATTCCTATAAAAATCATATGCCAAGGTATCGATACGGAACGGTTAGTTTTCATAATGGATACCTCTTTCCACAAACTTAAATTCTAAAATAAGCAAAAGAATAAAAATCGCCATCGTTAAGATGGATAAGGCAGCAGAATGGCCTGTTCGGTATAGAACAAATGCTTCATGGTAGGCATGATAAATGGCATTGGAGCTAGCATAATTCGGCCCGCCCTGGGTGATTACCTTAATCGGCGTAAAGACATATTGAAGCCCTTGAACGATCGTGATGATGAAAACATAAATACCTGTCGCGCTGCTCATCGGGAGTACGAGATGAAAGAATATTTTCCATAAAGGCACTCCGTCTAAACGAGCTGCTTCAATCACTTCCCGGGCGATGCCATTCACGGAAGCATAAAGAACGATAAAGTTATAACCAAATACTTTCCATGAAGTAATTAGACTCAATACGACAATGACCCAGCCATCCAGCTTGCTCCAAATCGGCATGTCTATTCCGAACCAGCCAAGAATAATGGCTGCTGGTCCTGATACCGGGTTTAACAGCCAGGTGAATAAGATAGAGCCGACTACCAAGGAAATAACAGAAGGCAAAAAGATAGCACCTTTATAGAGGTGGTTGAACCGCTTGAGTACAATATCAAGCACAAAAGCCAAAATATATGGGATTATTAAGTTAATGATTAATAGTAAGCCGATATACAATAGCGTATTTCCAAAAACTTTATATGTAGTTGGGTCGGTTAGCACCTCTTTATAGTTTTGAAGACCGACAAACTCCTTCGTTGGCTTGACCATATTCCAATCAAAAAAGCTTAGGTAGATGGTGTACATAAATGGCCAAAACATAAATAAGATAAAAATAATCAAGGAAGGAATAAGTAAGCCGTAAGCTTTCCAGTGATCTGTTGTGAATTTTATTTTTGCAGGTTTTGCTGCTTGCATGTATGGTCCTCCCGCAGTTACTAAGTCCCCGCAGCTGTTATGCAAAAGGGAAAACCAAGAGAGGGGGGTCTCTGATCGTTCCCTTTTACAAAGAAGCTGGCGCGGTGAATAATTGATTACTTTAACAATTTGTTGATTTCTTTTTCTGTTGTTTTTAAGCCCTCTTTGACGCTGGTTTTTCCGCCGAGGATTTCATCGCGGATATCTAACAGCTTTTGCTCCGCTTCAAGTCCTGCATCACCCGGGAAGGATGTCCAGGATACGACGCCATCCATCTGTTCTATCGCTGCTTTCATCATTTCATTTTCTGCCAGAAAATCTTTCAAGCCATTTTCGTCTTCTGCCACATCTTTGCGTGGAGGGACATAACCTGTACCTTCTGTCCATTTTGCCATCGATTCTACGCTGTATAAGTACTTCATAAATTCCCAAGCTGCTTTTTGCTGCTTTTCCTCTTGAGCCGTGATGGCCAGCATAGCTCCGCCTGCCGGCAAACGAACGTCCTTTCCTTCCCAAGCAGGGGATTTAATTGCGGCAGCGTTAAATTTAGCGTTATCTTGAATTTGCGAGCGGCGGGCAATCGTTGTATAGGCCATCGCTACATTACCGTCAATGAAGCTTTGAACGCCTTGATCCCAAGGGAGGTGAAGAGCGGTCTTATCCTTTACAATCATATCTGCTAATAATTGATAAGCTTCAATGCCTTCTTTAGAAGCGAATGCTGCCTTTTTTCCTGATAGCATGCGTGCACCGTTACTTTCTAATAAAGCCTGTGTTGCCCAATTGTCGGCAGGCTCCTGCATATAAAATCCATGCTTTCCGGTTTTTTCTTTGATCTTCTTGGAAAATTCCTTCACTTCCTGCCAAGTTTTTGGTCCATTTTCATCAAGCCCTGCTTCTTTTAACAGATCTTTGTTAATATAAAGAACAGGTGTGCTTAGTGAGTAAGGAATACCTACTTGTATGCCCTCTGAGTTTTGGGCTAATTCCAGCACGTTATCAAGAAAATGGTCCTTTAAGAATGTTCGGTCATCAGGAAAATGCTGATCAATGACTTCTTGTGGAGATATATAACTGAAGTTATTAGAGAAATAATCTAAAAAAGACCATCCAACCTGAACAACTGCCGGTGATTTTCCTGACGCTGCCTCGGCCTGCAAGTTTTGCATAAGCCCTTTGTACATATCGGGATTATATTTTGCGACTACTTTTGTTGTTTTGCTTTGCTCATTAAAGGCTTTGACCAATTCCTCTACGGTTTTTCCGCCTTGCGTTTCTGCATTGACATGCCAATATTCAATCACTGTTTTTTCATCGCTTGCAGCTGAATTATTAGATGCTGTGCTGCCGGATTTTCCGCATGCTGCTAGCATAAGCATGAGGGCGAGCAAGCTGAATAACTTGAGATATCCGTTCATTTCTTTGGCCTCCTTGATTTGTATCATGGGAATCAGAATTTGATTAGCTGGTTACCTATAGCAGAAGCGGCTTTTCTTTTCTAATCGATTCACCTCCTTGGCTGGCTGAAAAAAAGAAAGAGCCTCAAATAAAATGTATAAGCAGTGGCTATACATAAAATTTGAGGTCTCTCTGTTCGCACCGTTTTTATTCACTTTATACTTATACAATAATGGTTAATTATTGGGTTAGTGTGAAGTAAATGTAAAATCTTCATTTACAATTCATTTAAGTTCAACTTCCACATGTCAGGATTAGAAGTCGTAACCGCCAACGCGCCATTTTCTAATGCTTGCTTGGCATGTTCAGGAGAATTAAGAAGCCCTCCTGTAATCGTCGGCACTGGAGAAACTTTTGATATTCTACTTAAAAAATCCGGTGCGCGGCAGGGCATAATTTCAATAATGTCAGATTGAATATGTTTAACATCTTTAATCAAGTTGGTATAAACTTCTGTGTCAATTAAGAAAATGCGCTGGACAACAGCAAGTCCGCTGGATTTTGCTTTTTTGATAATTCCGTTTCTGGTCGTGACGATTGCGTGCGGCTGCACATTTCTTTTAACAAATTCAACCCCGTCGCGATCCATTTCCAGCCCGCCGATTTTTTCAACATGCAAAATAACCGGCAAGTCGTGAGATTGAATGAAATCGACATACTTTTTTACTGTTAAAATGGTGCCTGTCATTAATAATACAGCGCTTAAGTTATCTTTATATTTAATCGCTTTCTCAATATACTTAGGCTCCTTTACTGCAGCAACCATTTTATGCGCTTGAAGTCTTTCTTTCAATATCGGGAGAGCGTGAATGTGCTTCATATTCTGATTCCTTCCTGTTTTAGGTCTATTTTACCGTTAAGTGTATAGCTTTTAAGGTTAATTTAAAAGAGGGGCAAGAGTTTTGTTCCGTGAAATAGGAAGGCTAGGAAAAGGCTCTTTCTGTACGAATGCCTTGCTGTATGCTACGCTTTTTATAAAATTAGATTCGCAGAAAGAGCAGGTGTTTTCATGGATATCGCCTTATTATCTATCGCCCTTCACCAAGGGCAGGTGCAGCAGCAAGCCTCGTTATCGGTTATGAAGAAAGCGATGGATCAAGCAAAAGGAAAGGCTGAGTTTATTCATCAGATGATGAGTGCAGCAAATGTCAAGGCTTTAGAGCGCGCTGTGCAGCCGCATTTGGGCGGAATGATTGATGTGAAGGCATAGAGGGAATGTGAAAGAGCAGCCGCATGGCTGCTCTTTTTTTGATAAAAAAGTCTAAGCGGTTTATTGCCCGGACAGTTAGAGAGGGCTGACGCCTCCTGTGATTAACCAAGTTCTTTTTTGAATGAGTAACAAAAGCGGTCGTAGCCCATTTTTGTTTCATAGAAGCGGTGGGCATCGTCTCGGATTAAGGCGGATTCTAAGGCCACTGTCACGCATTCATGCTCCCGTCCCCAGTCGTGTACGAAGGAGAGCAGTTTTTGTCCATATCCTTTTGAGCGGATATCGGCACGCGTCACTAGTTCGTGCACAAAAACGTGGCGGAAATAATACATATTTGTCCGGATTTGAATGCCGGTGAAGGCGACTAGCTCTCCTGCGTCATACATGGCAAAGATCCGATAGCCGTCTGGCTGCATCGTCTTCCATATTTGGATAAAGCGTGTTTCATCCAGATAGGGGCGCAAGTCTTTCATGAGCGGAAAGATTTGCCGTACTTCTTCTTCAGTGACCAGTTCTTCAATCATAATCAATTTCTCCCCTGCTCCCTTTGTGGTAATTTTCTGTTTTTTATATTTTAGCAGAAAAGGAAAGTAAGCGGTTGTCCTCTTTCTGCTTACCTGTGTAGTTTACTGCCAATTTATCATTTTCAAGATGGATTGAAAAAGAACGTATTTCGTGGGAAGGGCTGGAAAGCTTGAATGAACACCAACAACAATTTTATATGACAAATACAGGGTTTGTGATGTACTTTAATCCTTATGAGTACGGCCCCTATTCAGACGGTATCCGGGAGTTTGCTTTACCGTATTCGCTGATTCGTTAAGCGATGTTGCGGGCGGCTCGTCCTTATCATCAAGGACAGGCCGCCGGCTTTGTTGTTTACTGCTCTTTTTCCCAGCGGTTAATCCGGAGAATCTGCTGCTTGCATGGTATAATGGTAATAATAAAGAGAGCATGTCAGTTGGGGGGGAGAGCATGAACCAAAGTGTAGTTAAGGCTTTGCATTTGCTGGATCTTTTTTTGGAGGGCCAGACGGAGCTGACGCTGGCGGAGATCGCTGAAAGGGCAGGCATGCCTAAACCGACGGCTTTTCGTTTTCTCGCTTCTTTAGAGGCTTGCGGAATGCTGGTAAAGTCAAAAAACACCGGGCAGGATGTGCGTTATCGCTTGGGGCTGAAGCTGCTGGAGCTGGGCAATATTGTGGCGGAGCAGCTGGAGATTCGCACAATTGCCAAGCCATGGATGCAGGCGCTGTGCGCGGAGCTGAACGAGGATGTCCATCTTGTCATCTTGGATGGAGAGGAAGCCGTTTACATTGAAAAGATTGAAAGCAATCAAAAGGTGCGGCTGCATACTCGTGTCGGCAAGCGTTCAAGCGTGTACATAGGGTCAGGGCCAAAGCTGTTATTGGCGTTTCTGCCGCCAGAGGAGCAGCGCAGCTTGATTTCCCGGATTAAGCTTGAGGACAATGCGGACAGTCTGATTCAGACGGAGGAAGCGCTGTACGAGCATATAGAGGAAATCAAAGCGCAAGGGTATTCGATTAGCCTCGGAGAGCAGGAGCGGGAAACGATCGGTATTTCTTATCCGGTTCGCGATTATTCGAATAAAGTGATTGCGGCGTTGAGTGTCAGCGGACCTGTGAGCCGGATTGACAGCGGGTTTCAAAAGGAGATTCAGGAAAAGACGAGAGAAACGGCGCTTCGTATTTCAAAAGCGCTCGGCTATATTGGGCCATAATTCATAAGAAAAGCCAGCGGCAAACATGCAGCTGGCTTTTCTGGTGTTATTTTGTCGCTGTTTTTGCTGGGATTTCCGTAACTGGCGCTTGGTAATCATGGTGTTTTTTCTCGCTTTGATCGACAACAGCAGCGCCGACGATGTCGCCGGTGACATTGCATGTGGTAAAGACCATATCGGTAATGACGTTGACGCCCGCTGTCAGACCGACAATTTCAATCGGCAGGCCCGCCTGGGTAAAGACGATCGACATCCCGATTAAACCAGCTCCGGGAACGCCTGCCGTTCCGACCGCCGCAAGCGTTCCGGTGAGAATGATGGCGATGATTGTGCCGATCGTTAAATCGTAACCAACGATATCGGCGGCAAATATAACGCCGACGCCAAAGTGAATGGCGGACCCGTTCATATTAACAGTTGCCCCTACAGGGAGTGTAAAGTTGGCGACCCGGTCGCTGATGCCAGCTTTTTTGGCTGTTCGGAGGGTGACAGGGAGCGTGCCCAAGCTGCTGCATGTGACGAAAGCAGTGAACAGCGCTTCCCGGACATTCTTGAAAAAGCGCAGCACCGGTACTTTAAAAATAAGCAAAATCAGCGGGAATACGATAAACATCTGCACGGCAACACCGGCATAGGAAGCAAGCACATATTTTCCAAGGGATTGGAGCGTGTCAAAGCCTTGATTGCCAATCGAATTCGCTGTGATGCCCAGCACCCCGATCGGCGCGTATTGAAGCACGCCGTTTAAAATGCGGAACGTCACTTCGCTGCCGGCTTCGGAAAGGTTCAGCAGCAAGTCACCTTTTTCCCTCATGCCTTGCTCTTTAGAATGGCGCATGAGGGAAATAGAGAAACCGACGATCAGCGCGAGAAAGACGATGCTTAGGATATCGCCATTAGCGAGCGATTGAAAAATGTTCGTCGGTACGATGTTCATCAGCACTTCAATGGTTGACGGCGCATCGGGAACTTCGAAATTGTCGGTGCTTGGCATGCTGAGGCCGATACCGGGTTTAATCAGCTTGGCAATCCAAATCCCGAGCAGCACGGCGATGGCTGTTGTCAGCAAATAATAGGGAAAGATTTTTCCGCCAATTCGCCCCAATTCTTTTGGATTTGAGTTGTTGACGGAGACGATCAGCGTCAGCAAGATCAGCGGGACGACAATCATTTTAAGCAGGTTAAGGAAAAGTGTGCCAAATGGCGCCAGCACTCCAGCTGCTGGTCCGAACAGCAATCCAACGATTACACCGAGGATAAAGCCGGATGTAATTTTTAAAATAAACGATTTTTGCTTATACCAATTCCATAATCGAATCATTATAGACCCCCTAATTACATGTATTGTATTTCCGAAATTCCTATACAAGCAATGATGTATGCGCTTGCAATAAAAGCATCGGCCTAAAAATATAGGAGAAGCAAAGTTCTTTTTCATTTCATTTCATTAAATGAAATACCATTTCTCGTTTGTTGTAATAAATTTACCACACTGCCATTTATTCTGCAATAATATTTAGATAATTAATAATATTCGTTAAGTTTAGAGTTAAAACTAAAGAATCATCCCTCTGCAGACATGATTCTTTAGAGTGGCCGGTTATTGATTCGACTGACGCAATTCAGTGATCGTCTTGGAAACGGAGATTTGCTCCGGGTCCATTCTCAGCTCAAGCAGGGAAGGCGTCTTGCTTTCGATTGCCTTATGCAGAGCCGCTTTAAACTGGTCGGCTGTTTCAATTAATTCACCGGAAGCTCCCATCGACTGGGCGAGCAGAACAAAGTTCACGTTGCCAAGTTCCGTGCCAACTACTTTTTCAGGATAATGGATCTCCTGATGCATCCGAATCGTCCCGTACATTTGATTGTTGTAAATAATGCAAATGACAGGGAGATTATAGCGGACGGCAGTTTCGAGTTCCTGAATCGTCATCATGGCACCGCCATCTCCTGAGAGTGAGACAACCGGAGTGCGCGGACGGGCAAGTTTGGCCCCGATGGCTGCCGGAATTCCATAGCCCATTGCGCCGGAAGTAGGGCCGATGTAAGTATTGGCTTGAGTGAAACAAAAGTAATTATGAAGCCAAGTGGCAAAGTTGCCGGCATCGTTCGTAAAAATCGTTTCAGCAGGGAGCTCGCTTTGCAGCAGCTGGATCGACTGCCGATAGGAAAGAGCGCCAGCTGTCCGCTCTGCTGTTTCGGCTGCTGCGCACTTTTCAAAAACGCGCCGCCGCTCGGCTGCCCATTCGGCTGCTTCAGCTTGGATCGTAAGCTTGAGGCCGGCTAACGCGACAAGCGCCTCCTTGGCGTCGGCTAACATGCCGACAGCAGGAATGAAAGTCTTGCCGATCGTTTCCTCGCTAATGTCAACATGGATAAGCTGCTGCTCTTTGTTAAATAAAGAATAGTCTTGAGAAGTAATTTCTGAAAGCCGGGAGCCGATCGTTAAAATGACATCTGCCTGCTTGGCTGTTTCTATTATCGGAAGCGGGGTGCCCAAGCCTAAATGTCCCGCATATAAAGGATGATTGTTTGGAAACACATCATGACGGCGAAAAGAGGCCATGACAGGTATGCCCGCTGCTTCTGCAAAAGACAGCAGCTCTTTCTCGGCGTTCCCCCGTATAACGCCGCCGCCGGCAATAATGATTGGCCGCTTGGCTTCTTTTAATAAAACGCCGGCCTTTTCCAGCTCTGATAGCGAAGGCGCCGGTTTGGACCGTTCCACTGCCGGGGAAAATGCCATTTCTGCAACGTCCCGCAGCATATCCTCCGGCAAGGAGACGACGACGGGACCCGGGCGCCCGGATCTTGCCGTTTTAAAAGCGCGAGTCACGAGTTCAGGCACTCTGGAGGCATCGTTAATTTCAACAGTCCATTTCGCGATATGGCTGAAAAATTGGTCAAGTTCTACTTCCTGAAAGCCTTCCCGTCCCCGAAAAGCGGTATGTACTTGCCCTAAAAAGACAACCATAGGAGTGGAGTCCTGATAAGCCGTATGAATGCCGATCGCTAAATTGGCGCCGCCAACCGCTCTCGTTGCCATCACAACACCAGGCTCGCCGCTCGCTTTGGCGTACCCTTCCGCCATAAAGGAAGCGCCGCCCTCATGACGGCAGGAAATCAATTCAATAGACGGCTCATCATAGATGGCATCCATGACAGGCAAGTAGCTTTCCCCGGGAACGCAAAACACTTTTGACACCCTTTCCCGCTTCAAGCAAGCAACGACGCCTTGGCCGCCGGTTAATTTTTCGACTGTAACAGACTGAGCATGAATCATGACTTTACCCCCGTTTTCAAATTGGCCATTCTTTTTACTGCTTCATCTAACCGATCATTAGGAACTGACATGGATAGTCGGAAAAATCCTTCTCCGGAAGGGCCGAATAGATGGCCTGGCGTGATGATGACTCCGGCTTCGGTTAATACCTTTTCGGCAAAAGAGGCTGAAGAATACCCTTCAGGAACAGGAGCCCATATAAAAAACGCTCCTTTAGGAAGGTCAACATCAATGCCGATGCTGTTCAGTGCCTGCACCATCTTTTTCATTCGTTCATAATAGATGTCATTGTTTTCTTTTACAGCGGCATGATCACTAGTCAAGGCGGCAGCCGCCGCTTTTTGAATAGCCATGAACTGGCTCGTATCGATGTTGCTTTTTAGATTAGCGAGTGCTTGGATCATTTCTGGATTGCCAACCGCATAGCCAATTCTCCAGCCCGTCATGTTATAGCTTTTGGAAAGCGACCCCAGTTCAAGCGCCACGTCTTTCGCTCCAGGCACCTCCAAGATGCTTGGCGCCTTATACTCTCCAAAGGTGACTAAGGAATAGGCTGCATCATGAACAACGGCCATATTATGGTCTTTGCCAAAAGAAACCGCTTGTTCAAAGACGCTCAAATCAACTGTAGCGGCTGTTGGGTTTCCCGGATAATTTAAAAATAGCAGCTTGGCTTTCTCCATATTTTCTTCACTCAATTGGGAGAAATCCGGGGCATAGCTGTTTTCAGGTTTGAGCGGAAAGTCAATGGCATGTACACCGGATAAATAAGCAGATGTCCTGTACACCGGGTAGCCGGGATCGGGAACTAAGATGGCCTCTCCAGGGTTGACCACTGCCGGGATAATGTTCGCAATCCCTTCTTTTGACCCGATCAGTGCCAGCACCTCTGTGTCAGGATCAAGAGTGACTCCATAATTTTGTAAATAGAAGGAGGCTACCGCTTCCCGAAATTCCCGTATCCCGGAATAGGGGGAATAGGTTCCGTTTTTAGGATTGTCTAATTCGGCTTTCAATTTTTCAATCACAAATGGCGGAGTCGGGAGATCAGGCGCCCCGATTCCTAAATCAATGACATCCACTCCTTGAGCCAGCAGTTCTTTTTTCTTTTTGTCGACGGCAGAAAAGAAATAAGGCGGCAAATGCTGAATTTTTTCTGATGTAAAGGACATGGCGTCTCCTTTCTTTTTTTGTTTCATTATTAGAAATGATGTTTCTTTAAATGAAATTATAAAAGGTTTTTTTGAAATTTTCAATCAATTTTTTAGGTTTTTGCCTAATAAAAAGATCAGGAAGAGAAAGAATAGCTATCTTTTGGCCATACACGGCTGGCTTCTTTCAAGAATAGGATGAATGAAAAAGGAAAAGAGGGAGAAGAATGCCAATAACATTTCCAGTGAGGGTGGAAACGGTTAAATTCAGCAATGGTCCGAACCAAACAATCTTTTACCCGCAAGTGACTGGCATGGAGAATAAACAGCTGCAGCGGGCGATGAATCAGACCATTGCCTATCAAACAAGACAGCTGATTCAGCAGCAAACAGAAGGTGCGCCGGCCGTGGTGGAAGAAATGATCGGTTTTTATGAACTCAAGAATAATCAGCGGCAGGTGTTCAGTGTGGCTCTTTCCAATTATACGTACTACCACCATGCGGCTCACGGAATGACCTATTTGAAGTCTTTGACATTTGACCTGCAGCAAGGGAAGCTGTGCCAGTTGAAGGATTTATTTAAACCGGGAAGCGATTATGTCAAACGCCTTTCCGACTTGATCCGCGTGCAAATTACCCGCCGCCATATCCCGCTTCTAGACGGCTTTACAGCTATTAAGCCCAATCAGGATTTCTATATCGCCGACAAAGCGCTTGTCGTGTATTTTCAGCTTTATGAAATTGCTCCCTATGCGGCCGGCTTTCCGATGTTCCCAATTTCTGTCTTTGATTTGCAGGACATCATTAAAGAAGACGGTCCGCTTGGAAGGATGGCCATCAATGATTAATCAATAGCCATTTTTATGTGGCTTGTGGATGGGGCTGTTGCTTTCCATTCCAGGCTGCTTCGCTTTCCGCGGGGCGGGCGGCGAGCCTCCTCAGCGCCAAAGCGCTTGTGGGGTCTCGCCTGTCCCGCTGATCCCGCCGGAGTCTTCGCGTCTTCCATTTCAATCAACAGGGTTGATAAAAAGCTAGGGCATTCTTAAACAAGAGATGTATCAGGGAGAAGTACTAAGGTCTTATGAGGAATTGAAACAGAAAGCGGAAGCCTATATTCATTACTATAACAACGAACAGGTTAAACAAAAATTGGCTGGCATGAGTCCAGTACAATACCGAACTCATGCCAGCCAATTAGCTACACTCTAACTTTAGAAGGTCACTACCTTCTGAACTCCTTTTGACGACACATTGAGGGCTGAAGGATTCAGCCCTTCTTGCTATTTGGTCAAGAAGTTTTCGGTATAGTAGGGCTGGTTTTCCTCGTTGAACGCTACTCCTACACCGAGAAAGCGGTATTCCGGACGAAGGATGTTTTCCCGGTGGCCCAGGGAATTCATCAAGCCTTCGTGAGCGAAAATACTGCTGAACTGTCCATACGCAAGGTTTTCCCCCGCAGTGGTAAAGGAGACGCCATCGGCTTCCATCCGGTCAAAGGGAGACTGTCCCCGCTTATTCGTATGGGAGAAATAATTCTGCTTCGCCATATCGCTGCTATGTTTTCTAGCTGTACCCTTCACTTGATCGTCCCACTTCAGTACAGCGAGGCCGCGCTTGGCTCGGGTGGCATTCGTTAAATCAAACAGCTGATATTCAAAGCCTTCTTCCAATGGTTCATGGCCTTTGACATAGAAAGAGCTTTTTTTCTGCTCTATGTCTTTGCGGATCAGCTGAATGGCAGTGACCGTGTTGTTTTCATGTTTGTCGTAAAAAATCGTAACAAAGCTGTTGTCGAGGTCAAAGGTGTCATAGTCTTCTTTCTCGTCAAAACGCATATATACCAAGCCTTTGCGCATCTCAGCGAGCGGCTGGCCGAATGTTTTCCGGACCGCTTCCTTGGCGCTTCCCAGCTTGATGCCACTCTTGGAAGCGATCAAATCCTGATTGGTGTACAGCCCTGCTACTTGGCCGTTCTCGTCATAGGCGGCCATCACAAAGTTTTGATAGTTTGTATGGTAAGTATGCCATTCGACCCCGTATTCATTGGCAGAGGAGCGCTTCGGGGAACCGAGCACCTGCTCCGCCTGTTCCTTGCTGTCAGCCAACTCAATATTATGAATGGAAAACGCCTGCTCTGCCGGTTTTGACAGCGCCGGCTTTTTCACAGGCGGGGACTTTGCCCCATCCGTTCCGCTGAAGTCAGCAACAAACTCTCCCAGCCCCAGCTGCTCGGTGAAATCGAGAAAACCCGCCTTTGCTTTCTCAGCTGCTTTCGACTCATCCAGCTGCTTTTCAATCGCCGGCCATGAAAGAAAAGCAATCGTAATCACTATTACTGTATATAAAAAGCTCCGCAACGTGCCAGCTTCCTTTCTTGATTGCTGTTTTCTTTATTATAGATTGCCGATCTTTATTTTTACAATGAAATACATTTTCCAAAATTTTATTTAAATGTAAGATAGGTGTAATTGTTACTTCATTTGTAACGATATGTTAAAGTAGATTTATAGACCATAAGATACAGGCAGAAAGTTTTTTTGAAGGGAAAGTAACTAAAAAAAGGGAGGAGCCAATGGAGTATATTGCCCATATTCGCGCAAGCGACGGATGTATCCAGAGTATCGAAACACATTTACTAGAAGTGAAGGAACTGGCAGAGCGTTACGGCGAAAAACTAGGTATGCCACACCTTGCTGGCTTGGCTGGCATGCTTCATGATGCCGGAAAGTATACGTGTAAGTTTACGGAATACATCCTAGCAGCTGTGAGTAATCCAGATGCCCCGCCAAAACGAGGCAGTGTTGACCATTCCACTGCTGGCGGAAAGCTGCTTTACGAGTTGTTTCATACTGGCAAGCAGTTGTCGCCTATTAAAGGAATCTTGGCTGAGATTGTTGGAAATGCCATCATTTCTCACCATTCATATTTGCAGGATTTTCTCAGTCCTGCTTTGGAATCTGATTATTTGCGTCGGGTGCGAGATAAAGAATTGACGGAATTCAGCCAGGTGAAACAAGTATTTTTTGAAAAGGTGATGAGCGAGAGTAGCTTCCATGTATATGTGGACAAGGCAACTGTGGAGTTAGAGAGCTTTCTGGCTAAGGAAGCACCGGCGAACAGGGAAAAGCAACTGATGCTTTTAACAAAATTTATTTTTAGCGTTTTAATTGATGCGGACCGGACGAACACGAGGCTGTTTGAGGAAAAGAAGAAAAGTGAGGCCGTCATCTCTCCGCAAAAGCTGTTTCCTGTTTACTATGACAGGCTGGCAGCGAAGCTCCGTTCCTTTGACGAGCAAGGAACAGTCGATACTCCAGTAAATCGCCTACGCAAAGAAATGTCTGAATGCTGTGAAAATTATGCGAGCAAGCCGCCCGGCATTTATACGCTGTCCATTCCGACCGGCGGCGGGAAAACGCTGGCTAGCTTAAGATATGCCCTAAAGCATGCGGAGCAATATGGAAAAAAGCGCATCGTCTACGTATTGCCTTATACAACAATCATTGAGCAAAATGCCGCGGAAGTAAGGAACATCCTGCAAGATCCCGCTCACATCTTGGAGCATCACTCCAATGTAGTAGAGGAGGGAAAAGACGCGGACGAAAACGAAGACGGTACCGCCAGCTTGCAACAGAAGTTAAAGTTAGCCAAAGACAATTGGGATGCTCCAATTATTTTTACAACAATGGTTCAGTTCTTAAACGCTTTTTACGCAGATGGAAGCCGAAACGTCCGGCGACTTCACAATTTGTGCGAGTCAGTCATTATTTTCGACGAAGTGCAAAAAGTCCCTGTCCCATGTGTTTCTTTGTTTAACCAGGCGGTCAATTTCTTAAAAGCGCGTGGGCGTTCTACCATTGTTTTGTGTACTGCTACCCAGCCGGCTCTCGGATTTGTAAAAAACAAATTGGACATAAATACAGACGGGGAAATGATTGCTCATCTTGATGAAGTCATCGGGGCATTTAAGCGGGTAGATGTAATTGATAAAGCGACTGATCGTCCGCTTAACAATGAAGAGCTCGCTGGATTTATCGAAGCAAAAATAAAGGAAGTTCCAAGTGTCTTAGTGATCTTGAATACAAAATCGGTTGTGAAGGATTTATATGAACGGCTGAAAGAGCAGGGACATGGAGTTCCTGTATACCACTTAAGCACATCGATGTGTGCCGCTCACCGTAAAGAAATGTTATCAGAAATTAGGAGCACTCTTAAAGAGGGCAAGAAAATCATTTGCGTCAGCACTCAGCTTATTGAAGCGGGAGTAGATATCAGCTTTCAGTGCGTTATTCGTTCCTTAGCCGGACTTGATTCCATTGCACAGGCGGCCGGACGCTGTAACCGTCACGGAGAGAAAGCTGTACAGCCCGTCTATGTAATTGATCATGCCGAGGAGAATTTAAACCGGCTGAAAGAAATAAAAGCCGGAAAGCAAATTGCCAGAAGAATCCTTATTGATTTAAAAAGGGACAGCAGCGCCTATGACGGTGACCTTTTATCGAGAAAAGCGATGGAAAGGTATTTTAAAGAATACTATACCGAATTTGAGTCGGACTTAAATTATTTTATTCCACAGTTGCAAAAGGAGATGACGGAACTGTTGGCTGATGGAAAGAGGGACAGCAGCTACCATAAGGCTTATCTTTCGAAGCATAGGAGCCATTTGCCGCTTTTTCTCGTCCACAGCTACGGAACAGCAGCAAAGCATTTTCGGGTCATTGATGATTGGACGACTCCAGTTATCGTACCGTACGGTTCTGAAGGAAAGGAACTTATTACTCAATTGAATGGACGCCAATCGATAGAGGACCTTACCGTCTTATTGAGGAAAGCACAGCAATATACGGTAAATCTCTCATCCTATGAAAAAGAGCAGCTGATAAAAAATGACGGACTTGTTTCTTATTTGGAAGGAAAGCTGCTGGCATTAAAAGAGGGAGCTTATAACGATGAATACGGCTTAGATATTCAAAACGAGAGCGGGTTTGGAGAGGCGATCTATTAAATGACAACTAAAGGAGGTGGATCACATGAGAAATTCCATTGAGTTCGAAGTGTTCGGCCGTTATGCCTTATTTACGGATCCGCTCATGAAGCTTGGCGGAGAAAAAATGACGTATAACGTACCGACATATCAAGCATTAAAAGGGATTTTTGAAAGCATCTATTGGAAGCCGACGCTTTTAATGGTCGTTGATAAAGTGCGGGTAATGAACGCCATTAAAATGGAGTCAAAAGGGGTAAGGCCGATCGAGTATGGCGGCGGAAATACACTCGCCAATTATACATACTTGAAAGATGTCCGTTATCAGGTGCAAGCTCATTTCATTTTTAATCCTCATCGTCCAGATTTAGCGTTTGACCGCAACGAAAATAAACATCATAACATTCTAAAGCGCGCTTTAAAAGCCGGCGGGCGCCGGGATATCTTCTTAGGAACGCGCGAGTGCCAAGGATATGTGGAGCCTTGCGTGTTCGGCGAAGGAACGGGATTTTATGATGGGTATGGTGACATTCATCTCGGAACGATGGTGCATGGGATCAACTATCCCGATGAGACAGGCAGAAGAGAGCTTGAGGTGCGCCTATGGAACCCGGTGATGAAAGACGGGGTGATCGAGTTCATCCGTCCAGATGAGTGCACGCATGTCCGCAGCGTAGCTACTGTGGAGCCTAAGCTTTTTGACCGTTCGAATGTTACATCAGCCGATGAGCTTCTTGAACAGCTGCAAGAAGGGGGTGAATAAATGAGCTGGCTATTACATTTATACGAAACGTATCAATCAAATACAGATCGAGTCGGTGAAATAAAAAAGAAATACAATGGCCAGGAATATACGCTGCTGCCGGTCTCGCATACAACTCAAACAGCTCACATTGAAGTAGCTGTGACAGAAGAGGGAGAGTTTCATTCAGCGAACCTTGTGGACAAAAGCGATGCCAACACACTCATTCCTTGTACGGAAGATTCTGCAAGTCGCGCCGGTTCGAAAGTCGCCCCTTATCCGCTACACGATAAATTAAGCTACGTAGCGGGAGACTTTGTTGCTTACGGCGGGCAGATTAAACAAGAAGAACCGTTTTCTTGCTACATCAGCCAACTTGAAAAATGGGCGTCCTCTCCCTATGCAACGAGCAAAGTAAAAAGCATTTACCATTACTTAAAGAAGCGCACCCTGATCAAGGATTTAGTAGAGGAAGGCATCCTGTATTTGGATGCAGCCGGCCGGCTGCTTAGTAAGTGGGACAAGCAGGCGGAAGCCCTTCTTGGAGAAAAGCCGCCTATTTTTTCAGCGGTTGCTGCTGGACAGGAAAGCGCTTTCGTCCGATTTACGGTCTATTCTTCCGAAAAGATGCTGGAGACGGTGTGGAAAGATAAAGAAATGTACGACTCGTTTATCCAATTTTATCAAGACTTCCTGGGCGGCGAGGATTATTGCTATGTCACTGGCAAGAAAGTGCCCAGCACAGATAAACACGCAAACAAAATTCGGAATGCCGGGGATAAAGCGAAGCTTATTTCCGCGAACGATAAGAGCGGCTTTACTTTCAGAGGGCGGTTTAAAGAAGCGAATGAAGCAGCGGCTATTAGCTATGAAGTGTCCCAAAAAGCGCACAATGCACTGAAATGGCTCATTAACAAACAAGGAAAAATCGTAGATCAACGCGTGTTTCTCGTCTGGGGGAATAAATCGGAGGACCTTCCGGGCGTCGAGGAAGATAGCTTTGATATTTCTCTTCTCGATCCGGCGCCGGCTGTGTCCCAGAAGAAAGGATATACACATACGGAGTTCGCCAATGAAGTGGCTAAGGCAATTGACGGGTACAAAAATGATCTGTCAGCTAAGGAGGATGTTAATATATTAGTCCTTGATTCGGCAACAACAGGCCGGCTGGCAGTTTTGTATTACCGTACCCTGAATAAAGAACTTTATTTAGACCAGTTAAAGGAATGGCATACAACTTGTGTGTGGAAACACCGCTACCGCAAGATCGACGGAGAACGAGTGGAATTTTATGGAGCTCCATCAACGAAGGACATTGCTTTTGCGGCTTATGGATCGAAAGCGGGGGAGAAAGTCGTCAAAGGATTGATGGAACGGATGCTGCCTTGCATTGTTGACGGCCAAAAAATACCGTTTGATATTGTCAGAAGCGCATTGCAGCGGGCTTCTAACCCAGTGTCGATGGAACGGTGGGAGTGGGAAAAAACATTGAGCATTACTTGTGCTCTAATCAATAGGCAGGAGGGATGCGGCATGCCGTTAAATAAAGAGAATAGTGACAGGAATTATTTATTTGGGCGATTACTGGCCATTGCAGATGTGCTGGAAAGAAGCGCCTTAGACATAAAGGAAACAAGGGCTACGAACGCGATTCGTTATATGAATTCTTTTTCCAAGCATCCGATGAGAACGTGGAAAACGATTCAGGAGGCTTTGCAGCCATACCAGGCCCGGCTTGGAACACGGGCAACATATTTATCCAAACTCATTGATGAAGTAGCGTCGCAATTTGACCCGGATGATTTTAATAATAAGCCCTTGTCAGGAACGTATTTGCTCGGTTTTTACAGTCAACGCCATGAGCTATACCAGAAGAAAACGAATTCGGCAGAAGCCGCCGTTTATCAAAAGGAGGAAGAATAAAGATGAATGTGTTAGATCATAAAATTGATTTTGCTGTTGTGTTATCTGTAACGAAGGCAAACCCAAACGGCGACCCGCTCAATGGCAACCGTCCTCGACAGAATTATGATGGGCACGGGGAAATTTCAGATGTAGCGATTAAAAGAAAAATCAGAAACCGCCTGCTTGATATGGGAGAAGCGATTTTTGTCCAATCTAATGATCGCAAAACGGATCAGTTTAACAGTTTGAAAGAAAGAGCGGATGCAAAGGAAGAGCTTGCAAAAGCCTTAAAAGCGAAAGAGAATGCCAACGAACAATTTGCTGAAATTGCTTGCCGGGAATGGATCGATGTTAGAAGCTTCGGTCAGGTGTTTGCTTTTAAAGGGAGCAGCAAAGGGGTGTCCGTTGGCGTCCGAGGGCCGGTATCGATTCATACAGCAACAAGCGTGGATCCGATTGATATTACGAGCATGCAAATTACAAAGAGCGTCAATTCCGAGCCGGGAAAAGAAAAAGGCTCGGACACAATGGGAATGAAGCACCGCGTGGACTTTGGCGTATATGTGTTTTACGGCAGTATCAACACGCAACTGGCGGAAAAAACAGGATTCACCAATGAAGATGCTGAGAAAATCAAACAAGCGCTCGTAACAATGTTTGAAAATGATGCATCAGCCGCGCGTCCAGACGGCAGTATGGAAGTGCATAAAGTATGCTGGTGGGAGCATCAGTCAAAGCTTGGCCAATACTCTTCCGCGAAGGTCCACCGCCTGCTTCAGGTTCGGCGCAAGGCAGATGAACCAAAGTCTATTAATGATTATTCAATTGAAGTTCATGAATTGGACGGACTTAAAGCCGAGGTGCTCAATGGCCTTTGATGAAGAAGCCGGCTATTTGATGCTGTCAGGTATTCAGCATTTCCAGTTTTGCCGTCGACAGTGGGCTCTTATCCATATCGAACAGCAATGGGAAGAAAATGTCAGGACGATTGAGGGGCAGCATCTTCATCAAAAAGCAGATCAACCATTTCTTAGGGAAAAGCGGCGCGATAAACTGGTTGTCCGGGCGATGCCGGTCCAGTCAAGAGATTTGAGGATAAGCGGCATTTGTGATGTCGTGGAATTTATTCAGCATCCAGACGGTATAGAATTAGACGGCGAGACGGGAAAATATGCGGTTTATCCTGTTGAGTACAAGCGCGGAAAGCCTAAAGCAAACGATGCGGATGTTTTGCAATTAACGGCACAAGCGATGTGTTTGGAGGAAATGCTGTTGTGTGAGATCCCTTCCGGCTACTTGTTTTACAATGAGATCAAGCGCCGGGTAGAAGTGCCGATAACGAAAGAATACCGAAATAAAGTGCGTGCTGTTGTAGAAGAAATGCATGATTACTATCATCGCAGGCACACGCCCAAAGTGAAAACCGGAGCCTTCTGTAATAGTTGCTCCCTTCAACAGGTTTGCCTGCCCAAACTAATGGCAAAACGGTCTGTGAAAAGTTATATTGAAGGAAGGATCCTCGAATGAAGAAGCTATTGAATACGCTGTTTATCACTCAGCCCGACGTTTATTTATCACTGGACGGAGACAACATCGTTCTTTTAAAGGAACAGGAGAGGCTGGGCAGGCTCCCTTTGCATAACTTGGAATCTATCGTATCTTTCGGCTATATAGGCGCTAGCCCGGCATTAATGGGATATTGTGCAGACCGAAATATTTCGCTAACCTTTCTGACGGCTTCCGGCCGATTTCTGGCTAGAGTAATCGGCCAAAGCAAGGGGAATGTCGTGCTTAGAAAAAAACAATATCGTTTATCTGAAGATGAAGAGAAGTCGGCCAAAATCGCCCGCAACTTTATTATCGGCAAGATCTATAACAATAAATGGATCATTGAGCGCCTGACAAGAGATTATCCGCTGCGTATAGATGTTGCACAATTTAAAAATGTGTCGCAACATTTATCAGCTATTCTTCTTGAGATCAGAAAGTGTGAAGATTTAGCTGAGCTAAGGGGATGGGAAGGACAGGCGGCGATCAGCTATAATAAATTAATGAATCAAATGATCTTGCAACAGAAAGAAGATTTTTATTTCCACGGTCGCTCCCGCCGGCCTCCCCTAGATAATGTCAATGCGATGTTGTCCTTTGCTTATACACTCTTAGCCAATGACATGACAGCCGCATTAGAAGGGGTCGGGCTGGATGCATATGTTGGCTTTCTTCACCGCGACAGGCCAGGGAGAGTTTCGCTCGCTTTAGATGTGATGGAGGAATTGCGTGGGGTGTATGCCGACCGGTTTGTGCTGTCCTTAATCAATAAAAAGGTTGTCAATAAAAATGATTTTTACAAAAAGGAAAACGGTGCTGTTTTAATGACAGACGAAGCTCGAAAGAAATTTTTATCAGCTTGGCAAAATAAAAAACAGGAAAAAATCACCCACCCGTATATAGGAGAAAAAATTTCTTGGGGGCTTGTCCCTCATGTGCAAGCCCTTCTGTTAGCCCGGTATTTGCGTGATGACCTCGACGAATATCCGCCATTTTTATGGAAGTAGGTGTTTGAATTGCTGATTTTAATTACATACGATGTCAGCACGGGGAACAGTGAAGGAAAAAGAAGACTGCGAAAGGTTTCAAAGGTCTGTCAAAATTATGGCCAGCGTGTCCAAAACTCAGTGTTTGAATGCGTGGTGGATGCCGCTCAATTTGCTGTCCTGAAAATCGAACTAGCCAATCTCATTGATCCAGAACAGGATAGTCTCAGATTTTACAGACTGGGCAATAATTACAAGACAAAAGTCGAGCATATTGGATCAAAACCATCAGTCGACCTAGAAGGACCGCTGATTTTCTAGTGCGAATAGAAAGCGCTCATAAATACTCTGACTCATTCGCACTAAAATTTCTTTGGTTCGAGCGAATATTTTACACTTTGTTCTTTAATTCATTAAAGAAAATAGTTGGTTTTGGGTGAAAATGTATTTTTTTTAATTCCTTTTACCCTAAAATCGCTGTCGCACTCTATATGAGTGCGTGGATTGAAATTTATATGTCTGGATTTATCGGCACTGCTTATGATCGTCGCACTCTATATGAGTGCGTGGATTGAAATAGCGGACGGTCCTCGCAATGGAACGCAACTTGCCCGTCGCACTCTATATGAGTGCGTGGATTGAAATCGTCAACTGCCGGAATCTGATTTACAGGAATTTAGTCGCACTCTATATGAGTGCGTGGATTGAAATCAACCCCATAACCCCCTTTACTTCATGCTTAGGACAAGTCGCACTCTATATGAGTGCGTGGATTGAAATAGCGGACGGTCCTCGCAATGGAACGCAACTTGCCGTCGCACTCTATATGAGTGCGTGGATTGAAATTATGATAACATTGATAACATTTTTAAAAAGATCGTCGCACTCTATATGAGTGCGTGGATTGAAATGGCGATGTTGGTAATAAAACGGACATCGAGCTAATGTCGCACTCTATATGAGTGCGTGGATTGAAATTCTGACCAAAAAGGAATGATGGACGGGCAGCTGTCGTCGCACTCTATATGAGTGCGTGGATTGAAATCTCCAATATTTGGAAGCCCTTGTGACGAGAAGTCGTCGCACTCTATATGAGTGCGTGGATTGAAATGTATTTGTAGATTACCTCACCATCCATCGGCGTGTCGCACTCTATATGAGTGCGTGGATTGAAATAAGCGGCACGACATCGACTTGCACGGCCTTGTATGTCGCACTCTATATGAGTGCGTGGATTGAAATGACATAAGCACCTCGCCAGGCATTGCGGTACTCGTCGCACTCTATATGAGTGCGTGGATTGAAATTTTAATACTCTCGACTGTTTTATTCATGTTAATGTCGCACTCTATATGAGTGCGTGGATTGAAATATTTAACTTTTGAACGAATCCTCCTACCATTGTGTCGCACTCTATATGAGTGCGTGGATTGAAATAAGCAAAAACAGGTGTGGCTACGGTGGCCATGGGTCGCACTCTATATGAGTGCGTGGATTGAAATAGAAATGAATTTAATTGTGACTGTGCCGTCACCCGTCGCACTCTATATGAGTGCGTGGATTGAAATCCTCCTTTTCATGTTATAATCCACAACCCCTCCATGTCGCACTCTATATGAGTGCGTGGATTGAAATAGCTTCTGGCTGGGTAATCCCACGGGTTGTTAAGTGTCGCACTCTATATGAGTGCGTGGATTGAAATAGCATCGTGGCTGCCTGGCGGACATAAGATGCACGTCGCACTCTATATGAGTGCGTGGATTGAAATATCAGCAGACAGTTGTTGTTTTTGCGCTTCTTGCGTCGCACTCTATATGAGTGCGTGGATTGAAATCACACCGCCATGCCTGGACGGCTGGCAACAATCCCGTCGCACTCTATATGAGTGCGTGGATTGAAATTCTGAAAAGACAGATGCACAAGGGGAGCCGATTGTGTCGCACTCTATATGAGTGCGTGGATTGAAATCAGGGATGGAAGCAGCATTTCACAGAATTGCCGGGTCGCACTCTATATGAGTGCGTGGATTGAAATTCTTGGTATGTGTCTCATATCACCCCTCCTTATAGCGTCGCACTCTATATGAGTGCGTGGTTTGAAATCCGGAAACAGCGGCCGGCGACGTCAAGAAATTCAAGGTTGCACTCTATATAATTATTTGAATTGAAGCAATATCTTCTCAAACAGAGCTGCTTATGTGCTTTTTCCTTATTCTGTGTAGAAGTCAATCATTTGATGAGTATGTGAATTCGACAGGCACTTCTTGCTTTTTCTTTCAATTGTTTTGGCAATGTTGTTAACTTCCCTCCGAAGCAACCGATATAAAAAATGGAGTATATAATCGAAAGAAAAGCTTGTAGATCAATAGGTACATGAGTGAAATACAAAAAGAAGGAGTGGGGGACAAATGGTCCGAATCGGCGGATTGGCGAGCGGTATGGATATTGATCAGATGGTCAAGGATCTGATGAAAGCAGAACGGATGCCGCTTGATAAACTGAAGCAAAAAAAGCAAGTGCTGGAATGGCAGCGGGATGACTACCGGACAATGAATACGCTGCTGTTAGATTTCCGTTCGGAGTTAACGCAAATGAAGTTAACGACGAAATATCGGGCGAGAGTGGCAGCGTCAACAAATGAAGATCGGGTGACAGCGACAGCGAGCAGTGCGGCTGGAGCGTCTTCTTATCAAATTTCAAAAGTTGATGCTTTAGCTAGTTCAGAACGTCTTTTAAGCGGCACTGGAAAAATTGAACTTGATCCTAGTAAGGATTTATATAGCCAGACTCAAAGTACACCGGATATGTGGAGAACAGGAACAGTCGAAACAAAATCATTTACGGCAGATGGAAGTAAAGCTACGTTTTCCTTAGAAGTTCCTACAGCTAATCTAGATGATTTTTCCTCATGGAGCGTAAAAGTAAACGGCAAAGGCTATAAAGTAATTACTGATCAAAGTAAATGGGAGGCACTTGCCTCTGATGATAGTACTCACGTATTTGTAGACAGCGCTACAGGAAATATTCAGTTCAAGCAAAATATAGCGAAGGATAGCTCTGTCCGCGTGGATTATATTGCGAAGGAGAAAACTGATACTGTCACGCTGGCTTATGACTCTCAATCGATTCAGCTTTCACGTGGATCCATCAGTGCAGTAACGTCTTTTTCTCTTAAAAAAGACGATGGCACATCACAAAACTATGTTGTAAATAATGGACAAGTATTTAAGGAAGAAGACACCGGCTTTTCTGATGCGGTAGCTACATTTGACAAGGTGACAGGCAAGATTACGTTTGTTGATGGAAAAATGGACTTGCCTCCGAAAGCTAACGCAGGGGAAGAACAAGCCAAATACACAATAGAAGTCACATATAAACAAAATTACACGACGTTTAGCTTGGATACGGCTACCTCCAAGGGAAATATGCATGAAAATTTTATTGTACAAGGTAATGAATCTCTTACCCAATTAGGCAATCGAGTGAATAGTTCTAATGTGGGGATTAATCTGTTTTATGATAAACAGTCCGGACAGATGACATTGAACCGTGCGGAAACAGGAAAGTTTAACGATGCAGGGCCAGATATAACGGTTGAAGGCTTGTTAATGAAAGATATATTTAAATTTGATGATACGGCCAAGCTTACAGGCGGGAAAAATGCAGTCTTTACTATTAACGGCCTGACAACTGAAAGAAACTCCAACACCTTCGAAATGAACGGGGTTACCTTTACGCTCAAGCAGACATTTGCTGAGGAAGTGAGTGTATCTGTCAATAACGACAGTACCAAGGTGTTTGATAATATTAAAGAGTTTGTTAATAAATATAATGAATTGATTGATAAGATCCAGAAGAAAACTAGCGAAGAGCGGTACAGAAAATACACACCGTTAACCGATGATCAGCGGGAAACATTAAGTGACAAGCAGCAGGAGAAGTGGGAGGAGATGGCGAAGAGCGGTCTTTTGCGCCGGGACCCTTTGCTCGGAAGTGTGTTAACAAATATGCGTATGAACTTCTCACAGCCAGTGACGAATGATAAAGTATCGGGAGCGTTCAATCAGTTAGCGAAGATAGGAATCACGACGACCGCCAACTATTTAGAAGGCGGCAAGCTGGAAATCAATGAAGCAAAACTGCGCAAGGCGATCGAGGAAGATCCGGAATCGGTAGAAAACCTTTTCCGAGGCGATGGCCCGACAGATAGCCAAAAAGGAATTGTTCAGCGCCTGTACGATACGGTTAGCAAGACGATGAACCAATTGAAGGAGAAAGCGGGGAATTCGTTTTCCACGCAGCAGCAGTTTGCGATCGGCCGGACGCTGAAAGGGATTGACAGCCGGATCAACAGTTTTGAAAAGCGGCTCGTTCAAGTCGAAGACCGCTATTGGCGTCAATTTACAGCCATGGAAAAAGCGATTCAGCGCTCGAATCAGCAGTCAATGTACTTAATGAATCAGTTTGGCGGCCAGTAAGGCTGGCGCAGAATGAAAGAAACTGGGTGGGTGTATTGGAAAGACGGCAGTTAACGGAAGAGCAATTCGACTTTGTGAAACAATATGTGGACTTGCTTGGAACGATTGAAGAAGGTTTTGTGTATATCATTAGGAGCTTTGAAGACTATAGCCATACAGAGAGCGATCGCATGCTGGCAGACATTTTCTCCGCTTTATATCAAGCGGGGCAGGCAAATGAAACGCTGCAGCGCATTTTTCAAACGGGCTTGCAAGAGACGATTCAACGATTCCACACGGTGGCCGAGCAAGCTCTTGAGCTTGAAGCGTCCTTTACGGATCTAAAGCGGCGCGAACAGATCATCATAGAAGGCCTCTATCCGGCTTTTCGTGACTGGGCTGGGGAGATGCAACGGATGTTGCTGCCGTATGTAAGTATATAACAATAGAAGGGCTGCTTTGGAAGATGCCGAAGCCGCCCTTTTTTATCGCTAGCCTTCAAGAAGGAATTCGAAAAAACCGCGAATTCCTTCATTTTTTTTCTCATGGTTAATATATTAATGGTAAGTGAAGAAAATAGCGCTCCGGCCTAGACGTTTATCACATTTACTCCGCTTCTTCATATTGTACTAGTAGGAATTGCTTTCGAAAAGGGATGAGATACATGCCAGCGATTGTCGGAGCGATAAAAGTGAACAGCATAGGAAGCGGCAGTGTTTTTAATATCGGTGATGTGTACACGATTGCTCCGTCCTCCACAGTAAAAACCTTTGCCGGAGCAGGGTCCTTTAATACAGGAGAAGGCATAATGGTCAGAAACGAGTATAGCTCTACGAATACGTATGATTCTGATGCGATCGATTCCAGTATTCAAAATGTTCTTTAAGGCTGCTTGGACAGGGAGGGGGAGCTGATGAATTTTCATATTAACCAAAACATTGTGATCCACAACTTAAAAATTGAGTCTGTCTCCAATTCTTCCTTTTTGCAAATCGGAAGTGCGGGCATTATTAAAGCGCTGTCCAATCTTTATAATACCGGGGGATTTACTGAGCCGGCTCCGCAGCCAGGCACACAAGCCGGACGCCCTTTTCTTGTGCCGCTTTCTCCCCCTCGTGCCTGATGGTCATTTGCGAACTTTTAACTTTTGCTGTAAGGAGGGGATTATATGTATGTTGATTATCCCCGTATTATCCACCATCTCCAAACTATGTATGAGCGAGTGAAATCCCAGCAGCAAACGATCATGCAGCTGCAGGAAACTGTTCAAACACTTCAACAGGAAGTTCAATCGTTAAAACAAAATCAATCCTCCAATATTGAACGGATTGAGTATAAATTTGATCAATTGAAAGTAGAACGGCTGGAAGGCACCTTGAACATTGGCATTACGCCTAACACTGGCAAGGGGACAATCGAGGATTTTTCTGTTGAACAAAATGAGGTAACCGTGCCGGTGATGAATCCCCAGCAGCGGCTGCTGTTATTCGGGAATATTCAGCGGCAAATCCATGATTATTTAAATGGCCATTGCTACCCGGATTTTCATGCGATTGAGCAACAAAAGAACCAGGTGATTACCCCGGATTACCGGCAGTACATTATTGAAGATATTAGAAAGCAAATTGACTCCCGTATTCATTATTATTTAAATCAGCTGAACATGAGCCAGATTGAGGAAGAACAACTGGCAGAAGTGGAAGGGCGGATGATTCATAGGGTAAAAGAAGATATTCATAAAACGTATGATGAATTTATCGCACAGCTGCCAAAGGAAGGGGGCTTTTTGAAATGAATTTCACTGTTGTGAACAAGGAGATTTGTGTAGAGAATATAATGATTCGGGGGGTAGCGAGTGCCTCCATGGCTTTTATTGGCGATACGGATACCATCGTTCTGTCATCTGCTTTTGATACACCGCCTGAGTCTTTGATTGTCGGGCCGTTCGTTCCGCTGCCTTCTGAGTAAGGAGGGCGTTTTATTGTTTAAGAGAACATCTGTGGTTCAAGATATCCGTGTGATCACGATGCTTAACAGCTCCATTCTTGAAGTGGGCGATTCTGCCGAGCTGAACTTGCGAAGCCGGGTACTGGCTGTTCAGCGCGAGGCAGAGGTTTTTTACGGACGCGAGGGCAATTTTAACGAGTATCCGGTTTTTTCAAGAAGCTTGCCTATTCCGCAAATAGAGGAGAATGTAACGGTGACGAGATACAACCTGTCTCCTTTCATTCGGGTGAAGCATGTGGCGATTACGGCTATTTCGTCCTCTAGCGTGCTTCATATCGGATCGACCACAGCCATCAATGCGGAATGCCGGATCAAGAATATCCGGCAATTATTAAATGATGGGAAGCGATCCTAAACAGTAAGTAGAATAAGAATAATTCAGACAGAAAAGAGTGTTCATAATGCCTTCCATAGTTACTGGACCGTTTAAAGTAAACAGCAACGGCGGAGTGATGAATTTCGGAGACACCTTGAATATTGCTCCGAAAAGTATTTTAAAAGAAGTGCGGGGAGCAGGCGGATCGAATGTCGGGGATTTGACAATGACAAACACCGGCATTAGCATCACCAATTCCCTCGATCCGGATCTTATTGATCAGCCGCAAGCAGGCAACAATTGATTCTTTGCAAAAAAGTGGTGAATAGAGATGGATAACTACTTTGACGGATGGGATTCGTTATTTAAAAAGTTTTTTGAGGGAGAGGTGGAAGGGAAGTTCCATCACTATTTCAAAGGGACGGACAATCAGCTGCGTGTCAATTTGTATGAATCTAAAGATAAGCTGATGTGTTTGTTTCTTCTGCCGGGGGTTCCAAAAGTAGAGGATATCCATTTAAATGTTCATGAACAAATGCTCGAGGTCCGCTGTGATATCCGCTTTGATCATAAGGGGTTTCGCGTCGTTCAGGAAGAGTTTCATGAAGGAGCCTTCACACGCATCATTAACCTGCCCTTTCCTGTGCGAGCGGATCAGGTGGAGGCTTCCTACAAGAGAGGGCTGCTGGCTGTCCAGTTAGTCCGGCGCATGCCGCATAACGAGCATACAGGCATCTTGATTCGAGATGTGGAATAGAAGACAATGGGTGCCTATCAAAGGGCACCCATTGTCTATTAAAGCAGCAAGGTAAGGAAAATACCGGCAGCGGTAATCAACCCAACGAGAGGTCCGCCTTTTTCGTAGGCTTCAGGTGCCATAGTAGAGGCGATCATCGCAATAATGCCGCCCGCTGCAAAAGAGCGGAGCAAGGCTTTCGTACTGTCCGATGCATGGTCTAAAAAGATGTAGCCGGCCAGAGCGCTTAAGGCTGAGGCAGCGAGGACAAGCATCCACATCATGATGACTTTTCTTTTGCTGAAGCCGCCTTTGAGGAGGCCGGATGTGCTGGAGAGCCCCTCTGGAAAGTTACTGATAAAAATAGCTGCAACGAGTGCCGGATTGACGCCGCCGTTAATCAGGCTCAGCCCGATCATGGCCGTTTCCGGAATGGCGTCCATAATCGTACCGATGAAAATGGCCATGCCTGAACCGGATGCATCCGGTGAAGCGCTGCCTTCCCCGGAGCGTTTGCGGTGCTGAGCGCCTTTGCGGTTCACAAGCATATCCAGCACAGTAAAGAGAAGGGCCCCGCCGAGAAAACCGAAAGCCAGATCCTTCAGCCCGCTCAGCTTCATCGCTTCTTCGAGAAGGTCATAGGAAACCGCAGCGATAAGTGCCCCTGTTCCAAGAGCCATAATATAGCCAATCAGCCGTTTAGGGAGAGAAATAAGCAATACGGCAACAGCGCCGAGTAAATTGGCCGCGCCGGCGATTGCCCCCCAAAGCAAGGCTTCACCCATAGCCGTCATTCCTTTCCAAGCATTGTCCTTTGCCTATTCCCTGAATCTTTGTTTTTACACGTAAAGAAAAAGCGTGCTGCCCGAAAGAGACAGCACGCCGTATTAGCATTTAAAATGAGAGATCAGCTCTTGCAATTCTTCCGCCATGGAGGATAACGCCTGGGAAGAGGCTGAGATTTCTTCCATGGAAGCTAATTGTTCCTCGGTTGAGGCAGCAACCTCCTCTGAAGTAGCTGCGTTTCCTTTAGCAATCAGAGATAATTCATTGGTCATATCCGTTACCTCTTGAACAGCTGCCGCCATTTGCTGGGCTGTAGCTGACACTTCCTCCATTTGCGGGGTAATGTTTCTTGTGCTCTGGAGAATGGAACGGAACTTTTCGATGGCTTCATTGGATATAGCGACACCGCTTTGCACGTTGTCCGTCACTTGGGCCATCACTTGGACAGAGGTTTCTGTGTCCTTCTGAATCCCCTGGACGATTGTAAAGATTTCTTTGACCGATTGTTGTGACTGCTCGGCCAGCTTGCGTACTTCATTGGCCACAACGGCAAACCCTTTGCCATGCTCACCGGCCCTGGCCGCTTCGATGGCTGCGTTTAAAGCAAGAAGGTTCGTTTGCTCGGCAATCTCAGTCACTGCGTTTAAAATCGAACTGACTTCCTTAGAGCGTTCATACAGCGAATGAATCATCGCGTTTGATTCTTCTACAGACTGCTGGATCGACTGCATTTGCCGAACGGTATCGGCAACGGCTTGGCCGCCTTCCTCGGCCTGGGCAGTCGTCTCTTGGGCCAGCTCGGAAACTTTCGCCGAGCGCCCAGCAATTTGCACGGCTCCTTGAGATACTTCCCCTAAAGAGCGCGCATTTTGATCGACACCCGCCATCTGCTTTTCTGCACTGCCTGCGACTTCCTGGATTGAAACCGCCACTTGCTCTGTAGCCGCGCTTGTTTGTTCTGCGCTTGCTGTTAATTCTTCTGATGAAGACGCCACTTGCTCTGCGTTCACTTCAATTTTTTGCACAAGCTGCTTAATGTTTGTCTGCATCGTTTGAAAAGCCTGGGCCAGCTGGCCGATTTCATCGGCAGATTGTATATTTACTTCCTCTGTCAGGTCACCTTTGCTTATCGTGATTGCTTGCTCCTTCAGTCTTCTGAGCGGTTTAATAATAGACTTGATAATAAAGAAAACCACGGCAGCGCCAGCCAGCATCGCTATGAAAATCACGAACAGCGTCTTTTGAAAGATCGGGAAGGCCGCTTCTGTGAATTCTGCCTGCCCAATCGTTCCGCCTATTTTCCAGCCAGTCAGTTTGTTGGTGACGAAGCTCATGGCTCTTTCCTGTTCACTGGCTGTATAGTTAAACTGTCCTTTTTCCTTTTCGTACAATGCTTGATAAAACGGTTCCGTCGCCTGCTCACCGGCCTCGATGGAAGGGTGAACCATCGAGGTTTGGCCTTTATCTAAAAGAAATGCATATCCTTCCCGGCCAATCTTTACTTCTTTGATTAACCCTTGAATGTAGGCCAGGTTAATATCAACAGCCACTACGCCAGAGCCGTCTGCTGTCGATTGGGAGATGGTGACGACCATATCGCCTGTCGTGACATCCGGGTAAGGCTTGGAGATGACGGTTTCGCCTTTTCGTGCCATCGACTCTTTATACCAGTCTCTCGTCCGGGGATCATAGCTCGCCGTATCGGTAATCACCGGCTCCTCAATGAATAAGCCATCTGCTGTTCCGACATATAGGCTGAACGCTTCCGGATGCAGCTTGGCGTATTCTGCTAATCTTTGGCGCAGCCTGACACTGTTATTGCCTTTATAGTCTTCAGCGCGGATGCTTTTGGAAAAGAGACTGATATCATGACTTTTTGCTTCAATCATTTGATCAATTGAAGAGTTTAACATATGAAGGTTTTCGGAAAAACCGGACAACATTTCCTGCTTGACTGCTTCCTTTGCTGTGCCGTATGACAGGGTCCCGATCAAAAGGGATGGAATTATCAAGATAATGGAAAAAGATAAAATCAGTTTGGCCCGCAACGTACCCAAACGTCTAAAAAAGCTTCCCACTGCCAATAACCTCTTTTCTATGAATGTCTATTCTCTGGATGATTAATCTTTAACCAATGGATAAAGACTATTCTATGTATCGGTAAAAATATACAAACTTTAATATCTGCTCAGATGAAAATGAGATTTATAGGCATATATTCCTATTTTTCTAGGGGGGAGGCTGGAACGCGAAAACAGGTCCGCCCCTAAAAGGATTTTTTGGGGCGGACCTGTTTTATATGGTTATTCTTGCCACTTCTCCTTCCAGTCTTCTACTTTGCTGTCAATCTCCTTTTTGTGTTCTTCCAGCTTTTGGGATTTTGCCTCATAGACACGTTGAAAATGGCTGTTGCGCACCTGATTCATTTCTTCAGCAAGAGTTTGCACTTCTTCTTTCGTTTGATCGTCGATCAGCTTTTGGCTGGAGAGAAAGGAGAGGGCATTGGTCATCCGATTTTTCTCACGGTCGCTTAAGTCAGTCAGCCGCCCTTTATAATCGGATAGCTCGCTTGTTTTGCTGACATATTCATGAAGCGGAACGCCTTGCTTTCCGACTATTTCAAAGAGGGAAGGGCGCCACTTTTTGGTGACTTGCATTTGCAGCTCTTCCTTATTTTTGACGGTCGCATAGTCACCGCCGCCGGCTTCAGCCACTTCTTTAAGCTGCTTTTGGCCGGAGTCGTCAACATCGAAGCCGATAATATTCACCTGTGCTTGAATATTTTGAGCTTGCAGCTTTTTGGCGGCTGCCACTGGATCGCCGCCGCACGTTTCTATGCCATCGCTGACTATATAGACGCTGTTGGTATATTGATCGGATGGGTAGGCAGAAAGAATATCGGCTGCTTGGTTGATAGCAGCGGCCAGTGGCGTCCATCCGCTCGCCTGGAAGGAGCCGGTTGCTGCTTTAAAGGCCCCCTTTTCATAGGGTGCCAGCGGGAAGACTGCCTCAATGGCCCGGCATGACTTCGCTTGGTCGGTCTCACTTCCGCTGCCTACATGCCCGTAAACGAGCAATGAGACCGCTGTTCCTTTAGGAAGCCCAGCCGCGAATTCTTCAATGGCTGCTTTCGCCAAATCCATTTTCACCCCTCCGGGAACCTTCGCTTTCATGCTGCCGCTCGCGTCCATTAACATGACCACGTTCTGCTGTTTTTGTTTTCTTTCCGTGCTTTCCTTCCCTTCTGGCAGATCAGGGGCCTGGAAACCGGATTCAAATGAATCGAGCGGTTCGTAGAATTTCTTGTACTGCCCTGAGCCGAGGGTATAGACGAGGTAATCATATACTTCATCACTCGTTTGCTTTTCATTCTTCTTAAAATAATCGCCAATCTCCTTTTCCATTATCGGCTGGAAGGTTTTCTCGTAAAAGTTGCGGTACTGAAACCAATCAATCGGTTGGACGGCTTCGATCTCCTCATCGAAGTGTTTCTTCATCAGCCAACCGGGCTTTTGGGAGATCATATCTTCTGCTGTTCTTGGAGCCTTGGGAACCTCGTCAGCTGGTGTAGTGCTGCGGGAAGCGTCCGCTTGTGCCTTCTTTTTATTTAGCTCGGTTTCCTCCTGGCCGGTGGAACAAGCGGTGAGAAGCAGCAAAGCAGCTAATAGCATCATTCCGATGCTGGGATATTTGAACTCTTTCATCCTCTATCCTCCTAAAAAGTACGATTATTTTTTATTATGTCAAACTAAATTATCCAAAACTAGATGAAAAAGGAAGGGATTAAGAGGCGTTTAGCTAATCGATTTAAATCTTTAGTCCCGCGCTTGGCGGCGGATAAAACCAAGATAAGCTTCTTCCAATTTCTTTCTTATGATAATATAAAGCTGTCAAACTTAAGAAATGCTGAAAAGAATGGTCTGGCTACCAGGCTGTATAAAAAAGATAAATATCAGTAAAAATTTGTCATTCACTTCTTGCTGTAAAAAGCAGGAAGTTGTCGAAGGCTGGACAGATTTGGTATAAGTGCCGAAAAATCGGCGGCAAAATGACAAAAATCCGGCATTGATTATTACGGGGACACCTGTCTTAAAATGGAATAAACGTACAGACAAGAAAGAGGCGGCAGATGCTGCTGATTCTTGCAGTGTTTTTGTAAGTGAAGAAGGAGAGTTGTTCAAAATGCTGTTGAATGGAACGGACAAGAAAGAGATGGAGATGATTCAGGCCATTTTGGGCACGATTGACGAAGGCATTCATGCGGTAGATGCGAATGGAATAACCGTTTTTTACAACCATGTGGCCGCGAAGCATGACGCTGTTGAACGCGAGGAGGTTCTCGGCAAGCATTTGTTGGAAGCGTTTCCTTCTTTATCTCCGGCAACGAGTACCTTAATGAAGGTTATTCAGACTGGGGAGCCGATTTATAATCAGCATCAGTCCTACTATAATATCCGGGGAACGCTGATTGATATGGTGAATACAACCCTTCCAATTAAAGTGGATGGGGAGCTTGTCGGAGCGGTAGAAATTGCCAAGGACCTGACTAAGGTGAAGCAATTATCAGAAAAGCTGATTGATCTGCAGGCTAAGGTGGAGACCGGACAACGGAAAAAAAAGGCGGCAACTACCCAGGCGGGTGCTAAGTACCATGTGACCGATATCATTACGAATGATGCCGCTTTTGAACAATTAAAAAAGAAAGCACTGAAGGTGGCAGCTACCTCATCACCTATACTGATATACGGGGAAACCGGGACAGGGAAGGAGCTGCTGGTTCAGTCGATCCATAATGCTTCCCCGCGCCAGTCAGAAGCGTTTATCGCTCAAAACTGTGCGGCGATTCCTTCCTCCTTGCTTGAAGGCATTTTATTCGGAACGGCAAAGGGCAGCTATACAGGGGCGGTCGATCGGCCAGGATTATTCGAGCTTGCCGACGGCGGAACGCTCTTTTTGGATGAAATTAACTCAATGCCGCTAGATATTCAGGCGAAACTGTTAAGGGTGCTGGAAAATGGCGTCATTCGCAGAGTAGGCGGAACGAAAGAGCATGAGGTGAACGTTCGGATTATTGCAGCCATGAATGAGCCGGCAGAGGTGTGCCTGCGTGAAAAAACGCTGCGTTCCGATTTGTATTATCGTTTAAATGTCATCAACTTGCAGATCCCGCCGCTAAGGAATAGAAAAGGTGATATCCCGCTTTTGACGGATCATTTTGTCCAAAAATATAACTTTCTTTTTGGCAAGCTCGTCACTAAGGTAGCAGAGGAAGTCAAGGCAGTCTTTAATCGTTATAACTGGCCAGGGAATGTCCGGGAGCTTGAACATGCCATTGAGTCGGCGATGAATGTGATGGACGGCGATATCATCACGCTTGATCACATTCCGCTGCACATAACAGGAGAGGCGCCGCCGGAAAATGGCGCAGCTGCCCCGCTGCAGCCGCTGCGCCAAGCATTGATGGAAACAGAGGAAAACTTAATTCGGCAGGCCTTGGCCGAAACCGGCGGCAACATTCAAAAAGCTGCGAAGCTGTTGGAAATTCCTCGGCAAACATTGCAATATAAATTAACAAAATTGGGTCTATCATAAAACCGCCGAAATTTCGGCGGTTTTTTTCAGGGTTTTGGCAGGTTTTTTGATCTGAAAGAGCGTTCAAAAGATGAAAAATATTTAAATTTTCGCTCTATTAAAAGGTTTGTCAGTGGAAGGGTCTCGTTTTGGCATGCAAATTGCTATAAATAAAGCGGAATAGTTAGCGGCAGAAGAAACATCATTCTGCTCAGTATGAAGCATAGGAGGAGAAAGAGAATGAATCTTACTATTACACAAATGCATGAAGCCCCTCATGCTACGGTTGATCACACAGCGGCACCGCTTTACGAGGCCCTTTGTTTATATGAAGCAAGCAAACGCACGTCCATGCATGTTCCGGGACATAAGGACGGCCGGGTGTTCGACAAAGAAGCCTTTGGCCGCTTTGCCAGCATCTTGAAAATTGACGCGACAGAATCAGTAGGCATCGACGATTTGCATCACCCGACAGACTTTATCGCTGATGCACAGAAGCTGGCGGCAGAGGCGTTTGGCGCAGATCATACCTTTTTCCTTGTTGGGGGAAGCACGATTGGCAATATTGGAGTAGCCCTGACTTTATGTGCGCCTGGAGATAAAATTCTCGTTCAGCGCAATATGCATAAATCGGTGTTTCATGGATTAATGCTCGCAGGCGCGCAGCCGATTTTTATCGCGCCAGCTATTGAATCAACAACGAAAGTAGCGAAAGTGTCTGATATTCACTACATCGAGAAAGCATTAAAGGAGAATCCTGATGTGAAAGGTGTCTGGATTACCAATCCAAACTATTATGGAATGAGCCAGGATATCACTCATCTAGCAGAAACCTGCCATCAAGCTGGCGTGCCTCTAATTGTCGATGAAGCTCATGGCGCTCATTTCGGCCAAGCAGCAGAAGTGCCGCCATCTGCGCTTTCCAAGGGAGCGGATGTAGTTGTCCAATCGACCCACAAGATGCTCACAGCGATGACGATGGCTTCCATGCTTCATATAAAAGGAAATCGTGTGTCCCGCGAGCGGCTGGCACAAGTGCTTGGAATGATTCAATCAACGAGCCCGTCTTATCCGTTATTGGCTTCTCTCGATTTAGCACGCCGTTATTTAGTGACAGAAGGACGCGGCCATTTAAAAGAAACGGTGAAGCGGCTGGAGGAAAGACGAATCGCTCTCAAGGATGAGCTGCAAGCGCTTTCGATCTGGGAAGGCAGCGATGAAGTTCATTACCGGGATCCGCTGAAATGGATCATTTCCTGCAAAAATGAAATGGTCTCCGGCTATCAGCTGCTTGATATGTTTTATGAGCAAGGCTGCACAGCGGAAATCAGCGACCCGCGCAATATCGTCTTTTTATTCTCCCTAAATGAAAAGCATGAAGATATTGATAAGGTAGTTGACGCAATTAAAGCGATTGACCAAAAGCTGCAGAAATGGACAGTGGAGGAACAAGAGGAGAAAACAGAAACGGTTCTGTTTGCAGCAGAGGGCACGCTGTATAAACAGGAGGTGTCTTTGCGCGATGCCTTTCATATGCCGCGCAAACGAGTAGCGTTAGAGGAGGCGGTCGGCTCGCTTTGCGGCGAAATGATCCTTCCTTATCCGCCGGGCATTCCGTTGCTGACGCCGGGTGAAGAGATTACGGCGACACATGTCCAAACGATTCGGGAGTTAAAAGAAATGGGGGCCTATTTCCAAAGCCCTTCAGACGATACGTTAAGAACGCTATATGTGCTTGAGTAGTTCATTATTCAACCGGCCGCCGTTTCGATAAGAAGCTGCGGCCGGGCAATTACAAAGTATGAAGACTGGAATGAACAACCGAAGAATCCGCAAGCAGAACATGACAGGTCCTCATCGAACAAAGGAGGAACAATGGATGCAAAATAATGCCTCTCAATCTACTGTTTTATCTGCCAGTGAGGCGAAAAGTCAGCCAGTGCAAGAAGCACCGCAGGAGTTAAAGAGAAATTTAAAATCAAGACACTTGACGATGATCGCGCTTGGGGGAACGATCGGAACAGGATTGTTCTTAGCGAGCGGCAGTGCCATTCACACGGCGGGACCGGGGGGAGCTTTGCTCGCTTATGGAGCGATCGGGATGATGGTTTATTTCGTTATGATCAGTCTGGCGGAAATGGCGGCCTTTCTGCCTGTAGCCGGTTCATTCAGTACGTATGCGACCCGCTTTGTTGATCCGGCACTCGGCTTCGCACTCGGCTGGAATTATTGGTATAACTGGGCAATCACGATTGCTTCTGAGCTTGCCGCTGTAGCGCTGATCATGAAGTTTTGGTTCCCGGACAGCCCTTCCATTCTTTGGAGCGGTATGTGTTTAGCCATCATTTTCTTGTTGAATTATCTTTCTGTAAAGGGATTCGGGGAATCAGAATACTGGTTTTCAATGATTAAAGTCACGACGGTTATTGTATTTTTGATTGTCGGGGTTCTGATGATTTTTGGCATCCTTGGCGGTGAATACATTGGTTTTAAAAACTTTACGATCGGAGATGCTCCGTTCCATGGCGGATTTATGACGATCTTGGGGATTTTTATGGCTGCAGGCTACTCCTTCCAGGGGACAGAGCTTTTCGGGGTAGCGGCCGGGGAAACAGATGATCCGTCCCGTTCCATTCCGAAGGCTGTCCGCCAAGTATTTTGGCGCATTTTACTATTTTATATTTTTGCTATTCTCGTCATTAGCTTGATCATTCCATACACAACAGCCAGTCTTGCGAACGAGGATGTAACAATTAGTCCGTTTACTCTTGTGTTTGATCAAGTCGGGATTGCTTTTGCGGCGTCGGTAATGAATGCGATCATTTTGACATCTGTTTTGTCAGCGGGCAGTTCAGGTATGTATGCTTCTTCGCGGATGCTGTGGGACTTGGCAAGAGAAGGAAAGGCGCCGAAGTTTCTTGCAAAGCTGGATAAACGCGGCGTGCCGGTGAATGCCTTGATTATCACTTCGCTTGTCGGCATGATGGCCTTTCTCGCTTCTTTCTTTGGAGATGGAGCCGTCTATATTTGGTTATTGAATGCTTCAGGGATGTCAGGATTTATTGCATGGGTTGGCATCTCGCTCAGCCATTATCGTTTCCGTAAAGCTTATATTGCGCAAGGGCGCGATTTACGCGACCTGCCTTATCAAGCCAAGTGGTTTCCGTTCGGCCCGCTCTTTGCGCTTGTCCTTTGTACCATCGTCATTTTGGGACAAAATTACAGCGCCTTTACGAGCGGCAAGGTTGACTGGAACGGTGCGATTATTTCTTACATTGGGCTGCCGCTGTTCATTGCTGTGTGGCTCGGTTATAAGTTTGTAAAGAAAACAAAAGTTGTCCCGTTAAAGGAATGTAATATGAACAAATCTTAATTCCAAATGATTGGAAGCGCTCACAATATGTCTGAATTGTGAAATTGAAACAAGGATGTACCGAAAGCCTTGGCTTTCGCGCACATCCTTGTTTTTTGTGCATAATTTTTCTGTTTCGCGCGTATTTGACGCGGGAGCGCGCCTATTTCCCGATTTGTGTGCATAAAATCCCCGGTTGCGTGCATATGTCTCTAAATTGCGCGCATAAACCAGTTTGCGCGCAGTAACCTATGAGCCGATATGAGGCAGCACGACCCCTCCGTAAATAAAGGCTGCTGCAATGACGATAGCTGGGTGTATTTTCCATTTTGTCATTGCCAGCCAGGCTGCGGTCGCAATAAGAAACGATTGCACGTATCCGATGGATTCAAAGGACACATGGCTGAATTCCCATGTCAGCATAATCATCATGACAGCAATGACCGGTTGAACAAGGAGGGTCATTCCTTTTACAGCCGGCGAATGTTTAAAGCGGCTTAAGAGGTTCAGAAGGATAACGATAGCTATAGCTGATGGAGCCACGGTTGCAGCGGTCGCCGTGATAACACCGAGCCAGCCGGCTTGCTGATAGCCGGCAAAGGCGGCAATTTTCGTCGAGATGGGTCCGGGCAGGGCATTCGCCATCGCCAGCATATCTACAAATTGCTCATTCGTCATCCACCCATAATGATCAACGACCTCTTGCTGGATCAGGGGAATCGAAGCAGGTCCGCCGCCATAGCCGAGTAAATTTGCTACAAAAAATGCAGAAAATAGCTGCCAGTAAATCATATGGAGTCCTCGCGATCTTTGCCCGTCTTTTGTTTGGCCCATCTGGAAACCCGGAGATGAATCGTTCCATAGGCCAAAAACAAGATAATGACAATAGCCGGGTGAACATGTAACAGCACGAGCAGTAAAAAGGAGAGGAGACCGGCAGCTAAGCCGACTGTTTTGCCGAGTCCTTTCCAGGTTTTAGCACAAAACTCATAGGCCATCATGCCGAGCAAGACGGCGATGACTGGCCGAACGGCGGCAATCATGCCAGAGATCACAGTTGATTCCTTTAGGGAATAAAGCGTGCCCAGCAAAGCAATTATGCCAATGGTCGTAGGAAGGATATGGGCAATCACAGCAATAAAAGCGCCGATCGTTCCTTTTTGGCGGTAGCCTAGCTGAGCGGCCATTTTAGTGGCAATCGGACCGGGCAACGCATTGGCAAAGGCCAAAATTTCCCCGAACTCTTCATCACTAATCCATTTGTAGCGTGAAACAGCTTCATGACGGAAGAGAGGGATGACGGATGGTCCGCCGCCATAACCCAGCACCCCGGTTCTTGCCATGGCTGCGGCGATATCAATATATGCTTTTCCATTCATATGTGTATCCTCCCATCTTCATGCAGGTGAGATCGCTACCATCATTTTAACAAATATAGCCCTTTTCCATGGAAATAAATAGCGAAAAATAGTTAGAATAATTTGACTATTAATCTTGTTAAAGTTAGAATGAAGGCGCATACATAGTCTGACTTCATAGATCAATAAATTGAAGGAGGAACAACATGCCAAAAACCTTATTCAAACTCGATCTCAGCAAGCCCATGGAGCAGCAGGCACATCCTGGCCATAACCGCTGGCATCCAGATATTCCAGCGGCCTTCTCGGTAGAGCCAGGAGAAGTTTTTCGAATGGAGTGCAAAGACTGGACGGACGGGCAAATCGCTAACAACGACAGTCCGGATGACATTCGTGATGTTATTTTGCCGCGTGTGCATGTTTTAAGCGGACCGGTGTATGTGAACGGTGCTGAGCCCGGAGATTTGCTCGTTGTGGACATTTTGGACATCGGAGCTTTTCCGGATCATGAATGGGGATTTAACGGGATTTTTGCTAAGGAAAATGGCGGCAGCTTTTTAGTCGAACATTTCCCGGAAGCGGCTAAATCCATTTGGGATTTTGAAGGTATTTACACCACTTCCAGGCATGTGCCGGGTGTGAAGTTCGCCGGCATGATTCATCCGGGATTAATCGGGGTAGCCCCGTCCATGGAGCTGCTGCAGGAGTGGAACAGGCGGGAGCAGGAGTTGAAGATGACGGATCCCGACCGCGTGCCTGAGCTCGCCACTTCTCCGCAGGCCGAACATGCGGTGCTCGGAACGCTGAAAGGAGCAGAATTTGACCGGGTTGCCAAAGAAGGGGCGAGAACGGTGCCTCCAAGGGAGAACGGCGGCAATTGTGATATTAAAAACTTGTCCAAAGGCTCAAGAGTTTTCTTTCCAGTATTTATTGACGGGGCCAAGCTGTCGGTAGGCGATCTTCACTTTTCACAGGGAGATGGGGAAATTACCTTCTGCGGCGGAATTGAGATGGCCGGCTGGATTGATTTAAAGGTGGATGTAATTAAAGGCGGCATGGAAAAATATAAAATTAAAGATAATCCGGTTTTCAAACCAGGACCGGTTGAACCGCATTATTCAGACTACCTTGTATTTGAGGGAGTTTCGGTGGATGAGTTTTCCGGAAAGCAGCATTATTTAGATGCCCATATTGCTTACCGTAGAGCCTGTTTAAATGCGATCGAATATTTGAAAACGCTCGGCTATACCGGAGAGCAGGCGTACATGATATTGGGCACCGCGCCGGTTGAAGGGCGGATCAGCGGTATTGTGGATATTCCAAATGCTTGCTGTACTGTAGCGATCCCGACAAAAATATTTGATAAAGATATTGATCCAAAGTAAGGGGGAGGACGGCTTGCCAAGTTACACATTTAACTGCAGCCAGTGCGGCGAGTTTACTTTATTTTTTACATCTACAGCAGGGAATAGAGGAGCAGCACAGTGCCCGGAGTGCCAGCAGGAGTCATCACGGGTTTATTTGCCTCCCTATTTATTTTCTTATCCAAAGGAAGTGCGGACGAGAGTTGAAAGGGGAATGGAGCCGCGCCGGGTGACGCGGGAAGAGCTGGGACCGAAACAGAGAAAAGTGAAGCCCCAGGTGAGCCGTCCATGGCAGGTTGGACATTAGCAGAGAGACCTTTTAAATAGAAAAAGAAACATCCCGGCTGCTTTCACAGAAGCCGGGATATTTCTACTTTTCTTCTTTATAAAATCGTTCTCCTGTATCCGGGTGCATATAAACGACCAATTTCTTCTTCGTTGTCGGATCAATGGAGACTTCCTTCGTTCGGATAAATCCTTCCGGCACTTGTTCGCCGTGTTTTGATTTGAAGCGGCGGTCCCAGAAGAACCAGGAACCCGCGATCAGAATAATAAGTGCAATCAGCTGCAGTCCGTAAAAGCCAATAATCCACTCCACCATCGCCCTTATTCCTGCTCGGCAATAACGGCTGTTCCGTAGGCGACAATTTCACTCATGTTCTGGCCGATTTCGCCGGAATCAAAGCGCATCATAATAATTGCATTAGCGCCCATTGCCTTCGCGTTTTCCACCATACGGTCCATTGCCTGTTTGCGGGCATCTTCAAGCATTTCTGTATATTGGTTGATTTCTCCGCCGACAAGCCCTTTGAATGAGGCAACGATATCTTTTCCGATTCCCCGGGCTCTGACAGTTAACCCAAATACCGGTCCTTTGATTTCTGTAATCCTGTAACCGGAGATGTTTTCTGTTGTTACGATGATCATCTTTCTCCACCCCTTATCTTTTGGTAACTATTTCTTGTTTTATTGTACCTTGTTTTTTATATGCTTGCTACGTTCAAAGAATGAATAGTACATGAAAAAGCGCTGAAGAAAAGGTCTCCAGCGCTTTTTTAAAATGAGATTGTTGCATTCATCATTTGCATTTAAAGTACAAATGATGAATTTTTATACAACAATAACCGATATCGGCCCCGCCTGCGCCAAATACCATGACAGCCCCTGTTGCTGCCCTGCCTATTACCATCATAAAAGAAAACGCTTCCAATTTCAAGAACTTTTTTTGTCATATTTTTGCAGAATATTCACAAGATAGAATAAATAATTATCGGACGACTATTTTCCGTAACGTACAGTCAGCAGCTGCATAGATGATTCAGTGCAGGGAGAGCAAATGCTATCATTCGGAAACCCGTTCCTTGTATGATGTCTTGTTTATAGGATGACGAAAGAAGAGGAGTTTTTCTGAGGGGCGGTTTGCCTATTCAATGATATAGATTGGTTCTTATTTATCCTTGTTCTGGGGATCCTGCCGATTTATCTAACTATTTAATAACAGTTATCGGCAGGTTAAATCGTTGCCTGGACAAATTTATAATATAGTATGAGTAAGAAAAAAGCAGAAATTCGCGCTTTTAACTATCTGCCTCTTTTTCGTACAAATAAAAGCAGCCTCGTGCCGTTCCCAACTTGCAATCCTATATTTCTGAATATTTAGTAAATTAATGGAAGGATTATACTCTTGGGGATGGTGACAAACTTTTCAGCGGAAGCCTCCCTCATGAGTTTAATTACTTATAAATGGAGGAGGTTTTTGTGTGAAAGAGAGAACACAGTTGGACAAGACGTTAAAGCCGCATTGGGTTTGGGCGATTGCTTTAGGTTCAGCTATCGGATGGGGGAGTTTTGTTCTGCCGGCAGATTGGATGGCCAAACCCGGGCCTATCGGTGCGGCGATTGGTTTTGGAATTGGCGGTCTGCTTATGATTTTGATTGCTGTCAGCTATGGTTTTCTGATCCGGCATTTTCCCGTTTCAGGGGGAGAGTTCGCCTATGCTTATCTCGGGTTCGGGCGGACAAACGCTTATATATGCGGCTGGTTTTTGGCGCTCGGATACATGAGCATTGTTGCCTTGAATGCTTCTGCCATGGCGCTTTTGTTTAAGTTCACTATTCCGCAGGTGGCCATGAAAGGGCAGATGTACAGTATTGCCGGCTGGGATGTGTATATCACGGAGGTGTTGATTGCGACAGCCGCCTTATGTGTATTTGCATGGCTCAATATTCGTGGTGCTTCCTTTTCTGGCAGGCTGCAGTTTATTTTCTGTGTTGTTCTTGTGCTGGGAGTGGCCGCGCTGGCGTTTGGCATGTTTACTCATTCTGCTTCCTCCTTCTCTCATTTACAGCCGGTTTTTAATCCAGAAATTCCAGCGTTGTCCGCTATTCTGACGATTGTGGCTATTGCCCCTTTTGCTTATGTTGGCTTTGATAATGTTCCCCAATCAGCAGAAGAATTTGATTTCCCTGCAAAGAAAGCGTTTTCTTTAATTGTATGGGCGCTTATCTTTGCTACGCTCATTTATATAACCAACATTCTATTTACGGCTGTAGCAATGCCGTGGCAGGAGCTAGTAGCCAAGCAATCAATTTGGGGAACAGGAGATGTTATTTCCGGGGCATTTGGAAGTGTGGGATTAAGCGTGTTGGCGATTGCCATTTGCATGGGTATTTTTACCGGGCTCAATGGATTTTATGTGTCGGCGAGCCGGCTGCTTTTTGCCATGAGCCGGGCCAAAATCATTCCAGAAGTATTTGGGAAGCTGCATCCGACATACCGGACGCCTTATGCGGGCATTTTGTTTACAATGGTGATTTGCTTAGCGGCTCCTTGGTTCGGCCGGCAGGTGCTTTTATGGATCGTTGATATGGCATCGATCGGTGTAGCGGTTGCTTACTTTTATACATGCTTTGCGGCGTATAAGTTTTTTAGATGGTCAGGAAATAATGATACGGTGATGGAAGGAGCTGTTTCTCCGGCAAGAAAATTTTGCAGCTTGCTAGGATTGATCGCCAGCCTCGTTTTTGTCGGTTTGCTTGCCGTTCCTGGCTCACCGGCATTTATGGGAGTGCCGTCGTGGATTGCCTTATTAATTTGGCTTGTTATCGGAGCTGTTTTTTATGGGGTGCGCGGCAAGGCCTTCAGGCAAATTCCGAAAGAAGAGTTGGATTACTACATTCTCGGTGAACACAGTCACCTGGCCAGCGGTTTTCATCAACAGGTACCGGCCGATACCGATGAAAAAGCAGCTCCTTGATAATTGAAAAGTAAAAGGTGTGCTGCCTGAACAAGAGTAGGAACGTTACCAGCGCTTTTAAACTCAAGTATAGACACTGTCAAGAAGCATCTGGCGTTACCGCCGTCGAAAAGCCAGCAGCTTAATGAAAAGGATGGCCAGCTCCTGTTCAAGAGCTGGCTTTTTAGTGTGTACTTACTTGATTTTCCTTCGGATGCCGATGGCTCGCCCGGCTTCCTTAGGCTTCGGAAGTGCTTGCTGCTGCGCGTGCAAAGCTGCGATTTTTTGGAAAAGCTCGTTGGGAAACGGAGCCGGCCGGCGGCTGTTCTGATCAATGCCCATCAGCATTTGTTCGCAGGTGGCAGCCCGCTTTCCGCCTTCGCCAAACAGTTCAAAGAAAAAATGAACACGTTTTTCATCGTAATCGAGAACTTGAATAGAAACGGTTAATGCTTCCTTTGGCTTCATTTCTGCCAAATAACAAAGGTGACTTTCCAAGGTGAAAATAGTGTACTGATATTTCTCACGGAAAGCATCATTAAAACCGACCTCCTCCATCCAATTAAAACCGGCCCAGCTAAAGACACGGGCATATTCGGCATCATTCATATGACCATTGTAATCAAGCCATTCATCCCTCACATGATCTTCTAAGATGATCCACTGTTCGTTCATGCGTTTCCTCCTTTTTTGTTATTCGTTCACTTTGCGAAAAAATTCTGAATACTTTTCTATCCTATCATAGTTACCTCAGGTAAAGAGGAGAAGAAAAGTTTAATAAAGTCTGATACAAAATTTACATGCCCATAAAGTTTTTTACATTTTTTATGCTATGATCAAAAAGAAGCAGTTTATCCGGGGAGGGAAAAGAATGGCAGCTGATAAAGTAAAGAAAACAGCGGTTACAGCGGCACTTATGGTTGGACTAGTGCTGCCGGCAAGCATGGAAAAACCGGCCTATGCGAATGTGTTAAATGAAGACATTGTGAATTTGCGGTTGCTTGAGACGACGGATATCCATGTCAATGTAATGAACTATGATTACTATCAAGACAAGGAAGTAAATGATTACGGTCTTGCCCGCACAGCTTCCCTCATCAGGCAAGCTCGAACAGAAAGCAAAAACTCCATGCTATTCGATAATGGAGACTTGATTCAAGGCAATCCGCTCGGAGATTATATCGCCAAGGTAAAGGGATTAAAGGCCGGCGATACACATCCAGTCTACAAAGCCATGAATTTGCTGGATTATGATGCCGGCAATATCGGCAACCATGAATTTAACTACGGACTTGATTTCTTAAGCACCTCACTAAAAGGATCGGACTTTCCTTATGTCAATGCGAATGTTTACGTAGACGACAAGGATAACAATCCCGACAATGATAAAAACTATTTCACTCCTTATTTGCTGATTGATAAAAAAGTAACCGATGAAGACGGGGAAGAACATACTGTTAAGGTGGGCGTGATCGGCTTTGTGCCGCCGCAAATCATGAACTGGGACAAAGCGAACCTGGAAGGCAAAGTGATCGCAAAAGATATCATAGAGTCTGCCAAAAAATTCGTGCCTGAAATGAAGGCAAAGGGCGCGGACGTTATTGTAGCCATTCCTCACTCGGGGCTCGGTACGATGGAAGAAGGAACGATGAAGGAAAATGCGACATATGACTTAACGAAGGTGGAAGGGATTGACGCTGTGCTCTTCGGCCATTCGCATGGTGTATTTCCAAGCAGCCAATATAAAGATTTGCCGGGTGCAAATATTGAAAAAGGAACAGTGAATGGGACAGCAGCTGTGATGCCCGGTTTTTGGGGCAGTCACCTGGGCGTAGTGGACTTGCAGCTGAAGAAAGAGAACGGCCAGTGGGCCGTTACAAACTCCCAAGCAACTGCCAGAGGCATTTTGAATGCGGACGGCAAGCCGGCTGTAGAATCAGATAAAGAGATGGTCAATGCCGTGAAAGATGATCATGAAGGCACGCTCAACTGGGTGCGCAGTGCCGTTGGCAAAACAACGGCCCCAATCAACAGCTATTTTGCGCTTGTTCAGGATGATCCATCTGTACAAATTGTCGCGAACGCTCAAAAATGGTATGTGGAAAAGCATATTAAAGGAACGGAATACGAAAACGTTCCGGTTCTGTCGGCAGCTGCTCCATTTAAAGCAGGCGCACGCATGGGGCCAAGCTATTACACAGATATTCCGGCTGGTGATATCGCCATCAAAAACGTATCAGACCTGTACTTGTATCCGAATACGCTAAGTGCCGTTATGATCAATGGAGCACAAGTGAAAGAATGGCTGGAGATGTCAGCCGGACAGTTTAATCAGATCGACCCGTCTAAAGCGGAAATGCAGGAGCTTATCAATAAAGATTTTCCAACATACAACTTTGATACGCTGGATGGCGTGACCTATCAAGTCGATGTCACCCAGCCGGCAAAGTATGGAAGAGATGGAAAGGTCGTTCAAGCGGATGCCAGCCGGATCAAAAACCTGCAGTACAATGGCCAACCTATTGATCCGCAGCAAAAATTTCTTGTTGCCACAAATAATTACCGGGCGGGAGGCGGGGGCAGCTTCCCGGGACTTAACGGAAAAAATATCGCTCTTGCTACGCCTGATGAAAGCAGAGGCATTTTAATTGATTATATTATGGAGAAGAAGGAAATCAATCCGTCAGCGGACGGCAATTGGTCATTTGCGCCAATTTCTACAAACGTGCAGGTGACCTTTGAAAGCTCGCCGAACGCGAAGAAGTTTATCGGCGGCTCTGATACATTTGCTTTTGTTCAGCAGCTGGACAGCGGATTTGCCCAATATTCGATTAATATGAAGGGACAAGCTGCAGAGCCGGGAGACGGCGAAAAAATGTTTAAAGACGTGCCAAAAGACCATTGGGCTTATGAGTATATCCATTCACTAGCAGAGAAAGGAATTATTTTTGGGAAAAACAAGGATATCTTTGCCCCTCAAGCTAGTGTAAAAAGAGGAGAGTATGCGGCATTTTTGGCCCGCACCTTGGACTTGAAAGCGAAAGGAGCGGTTCCATTTAAAGATGTGCCCCCTGCTATGGCTAAAGAGATCGCTGCTGTTTACGAGGCAGGCATCGTTTCCGGAATGAGCAAAGACCGGTTTGCGCCGCACCAGCCGGTGACCAGGGAACAGATGGCAGCTATGACAGTCAAGGCGCTCGAAGTAAAGACAGGCAAGAAGTTCTCTGCCTCCAAGCCGCTGGCATTCAAGGATAAAAAACAAATTCATAAAGGATTTGCCGATGAAATTGCCGCAGCAGCAGAGCTTGAGTTCTTATCGGGGTACAAGAATAATTTGTTCCAGCCAAAGAAAACGGCTAACCGCGCCGAAGCGGCAAAGGTGATTTACTTATTAGATCAATATAAAAAGTGATGTCGCTTCAGCTATTTGAAAGAGAAGCCTCTAAGCTTGCTATTGACTTAAAAAGCGTCGCGGACATCTGTCCGCGGCGCTTTGTTAAGCTAGCAAACGTTCAATCTCTTGCTCGATTGATGAAAACGTATCAGAAGGCTCAAAACGCTGGGCAACCGCACCATCTGGCGTAATCAGAAATTTAGTGAAATTCCACTTAATAGAGTCACCGATCAGCCATTCGGGATTTTTATCGGCAATCATCATTTTTAACAGCTTTTCGTGAATATTCTTTTCGTTAAAGCCGCGAAACGGCGCAGCTTCTTGTAAATATTTGAACAACGGATCAGCCTGCTCCCCATTTACCTCTATCTTTGAGAAGATAGGAAAGGCAACCCCATAATTCAACTGGCAGAACTCAGCCGCTTCCTCATTGCTTCCGGGTTCCTGGCTGCCGAATTGGTTGCAGGGGAATCCAAGGATCTCCAATCCGGCATCTTGATAACGTGTGTACAATCTTTGCAAGTCTTCAAACTGCGGAGTAAAAGCGCATTTGCTTGCTGTATTAACGATAAGCAGGATCTTCCCTTTGTAGTGTTCCAGACGAATAGTTTCCCCGTTTCTTTTTTTAGCTGTGAATTGATGAATGTCCATTTTCTCGCTCCCTTAGTATTATTTAATAATGATTATTATATGATAAAAGTTGCTGTTTATCAAAGAAAAATAGTCATTTGGGACTATAAACGATAAATTATAGTGGGAACAAATGATAACTAGAGCTATAGTTAATGAATGAAGTACTTAAATAAGAAAGGAGCGTTTCTCGATGAATGGCAAATACCGCAAGGACATCCAGGCAGGCATACAAGTAGATGTCGTATTAAAGCAAGACCAGAGAACAGGAAAAAGAACAACCGGTATAGTGAAGGATATTTTAACGAACTCAGCTTCTCATCCGCACGGCATCAAAGTGAGGCTTCAAGATGGGCAAGTCGGCCGTGTGCAGCATATCTATTCCAAGGGGGAGTAACCGGTTGGATGCAGGCAGTGTCTGAGGCGAAAGCCGAGGAGAGAATTCGGCAATTGTTTTCCTTTTGCCTGTTAATAACCAGTCGTCTCTTCCGATATAAATAACAGGAAGGACATGCCAAAGGGGGGCGGAAATATATGATAGAGAAAGTGGGCAAAACGAGTCCGCTCATTCAGCCGGTACATCAGCCAGGCCAAATGAAAGCAGACGTGAATCATCAGTCAAGCCAGCAGTTTACCGGCTCGCAGCGGATGCCAAATAAAGAAGAAATGGAAAAAACGGTACAAGGAATGAATGATTTTCTGAAGCCGTCAAACACTCATTTAAAATTTGAATTTCACGAAAAGCTTGAAGAATATTATGTCACAATGGTCGATGATGTCACTCATGAAGTCATCAAGGAAATCCCGCCGAAAAAGCTGCTGGATATGTATGCAGCGATGAAAGAATATTTAGGGATCTTAGTCGATAGAAAGATTTAGAAAATATATGACAAGGAGTGTTTTTGGTGGCAATGAAAAACCCTTACCAAACCTATTCAAATAATGCCGTAACGACAGCTTCTCCCGGTGAATTAACGCTCATGCTTTATAACGGCTGCTTGAAGTTTATCAATCAGGCAAAACAAGCGGTTGCCGATGGAAATATTGAAGCGAAAAACACAAGCATCCAAAAAGCGCAGGCTATCATTCAGGAATTGATGGTGACGCTCAATATGGAGATGGCCGTATCGGAAAATTTAATGTCGCTATATGATTATTTAAACCGCCGTCTTGTAGAAGCAAATATAAAAAATGACACAGTCATTTTAGAAGAAGTCGAAGGGTTTGTTACTGAATTCCGTGACACTTGGAAAGAAGTGATTCAAAAAAATCGCCAGCTTCAGCATGCCGGTACCGGTGGACAAGCCTAATGTCAGCGGTTAAAGACTGCTTTGAGATGACAGAAAAGCTGTACCAGCTCGTAAACCGCCAGCCGGAGGACCGCGACCAAACGGTAGCTGCGATTGAAACTTTGCTTGAGATGAGAGAAAAGCTGCTTACGGATGTAAAAGGGCCCTATACGGAAGAAGAGAAGCAGCTTGGACAGGAAATCATTAAACGAAACGCGGTCATAAATCTGAAGCTGAGGTCATTAAAAGAGGCTATTCAAAAAGATATGACAAGCTTGACGAAGAAAAAGGATTCGGTAGATAAATATGTGAATCCTTATGCTTCCATGCAGGTGGACGGCGTTTTCTATGATAAAAAGAATTAAACGAGTGAGCCGCTTTCAGCTGGTTCGCTTTTTTCTTTTGAAAGGGCAGAAAAGGACTGTCATGATTTTCCCTTTCTCAGCGTATAAATTGTTGGGATAAAGCCTTATGATTTAGAGTTGGTTTCAATGGGAAAAATAAATAGACAGGATAAACAGCAATTATCAAAATTTCGACAAATAATTTTACAAGGTTAAGCAGGAGAATTTATAGGAAAGGAGAATTATATATACATAGCTATTGTAAAAGGAGGAGTCAGCATGTTAGACTACAGCATTCGTGGCGAGAACATTGAAGTAACTCCGGCAATTCGTGAATATGTCGAGAAAAAGATCAGCAAATTGGAGCGTTATTTTATTGAGTCTCCAGATGCTACTGCCCACGTAAACTTGAAAGTTTACTCTGATAAAAATTCGAAAGTCGAAGTCACAATTCCTATGAAAAATCTCGTGCTTCGAGCTGAAGAACGAAATGAAGATATGTATGCAGCGATCGATTTAATTGTTGATAAATTAGAGCGTCAAATCCGCAAACATAAAACAAAAGTGAACCGCAAATTCCGTGAAAAGGGCGATCCGCAAGATTTCTTTGCATCTGCGCAAAGTGAAACAGCAGCCACTGAAGTGGAAGAAGATACAGATGAACTGGCCATTGTGCGTACAAAGCAATTTGACTTAAAGCCAATGGATTCTGAGGAAGCGGTACTGCAAATGAACTTGCTTGGCCATAACTTCTTTATTTACACAGATGCGGAAAGCAACGGCACAAACATCGTGTACAAAAGAAAAGACGGAAAATACGGTTTAATTGAAACCAATTGATAGAACATGAACAAAACCTCCGGCTGTCTTCAGACAGCCGGAGGTTTTTTGTTGACATTCGATCCAACGTACTGCTTTTATCGCAGGCTTGGTCCTATAGGCAGGCTTGCTTAGCACATCAGAGCGCCCAGGCAGCAGGCTTTTTTTATGAAGGGGGAAATGCTTGTATCTCAAGGGTTTATCAGAGCCCGCCCGTGAAAAGAGGGAAAGAAGTCAGGAAGAGTTTCAAGAAAATGTTCCTTTTAAAGAGACAGTATCAAGCGATAAATGGATAAAAATGAAAGTTTAGCAGTAAGCCTGTCCCCTTTTGAGATTAGGCCTTGGTTTTAGGTGAAACCAGCCGCTATGATGGGTAGCGTAAAGACTAGGCCGGATAGAAAAGCGCTGACGCTTTCCTGGCGACTGGCTGATCTTTGCTTAACCAATGTTAAAGGAGGAGTTATTGAATGACAAAAAAGAAAAAAGCATCATCCATACTGGCAATGACGCTGGCAGCAGGAACCATGTTTTCAGTCCCTGTGTACGGGCATGCGGCACAACAAAATGATGTTCATCCATCCGAAAAACAAGAGTGGGCAAAGAACGCGGATACCAAGAAACACAATGGGCAGAATCAACAGTTCCAATCCATTGATCAGCAGCTTGTTAAAATCGAAGAAACACTGGGCGCTTACAAACAAGAAATAGATGCCTTGAATCTTGAAACGCCAGCGGTGAAAGACGGCGGACAAGAGCAATCGGCTCCTGAAGGAATGGAAACACATGAGGAATATAAAAATAAATTAACGGCTTTGGAAAACCGTCTCATTGCTGTGAATAACCGTTTGGATTCCTTGACAGTAAATGGTGCAGACACCACAGAAATTGAACAGCGCCAGCAAAAGGTGGAAGTGCTGCAAGTTGAATTGAACACGATTGTTCAAACAATTATTGGCGAGGTTCAAGAAGAACCTGGCGATAGGCCAGATTCTGACGATAACATGGAGACAGTCTCTCAAACGCCAAGAGCGGATTCTGAAGAAGATGGGACAGCTGGGGAAACAATCAATCAGCGATTAGATGAGCTGGAAAACCGTGTAGGTGAACTGGAAAGACAAACCGCGCCGCAAAACTCCCAAGAAGCAACACTGTAACAAGAAAACAGGCTCCCTAATCAGGGAGCCTGTTTCTCTTTGTAAGCACGGAGACATTCAGCCGGTTCACAAGGGAACTGGCGACACTAAACAACAAAAAGAGACAATTGTTTAAATTTTTTGGCTGTTTTTAACAAATCGGTCGCTCTACTGCAAGTTGACAATCCATGTTACTATAGAGAAAGAGTTGATGATCCAGGGGGGAGTAAATTTATGTTAGTTGGACGGAATGAACCATGTCCATGCGGAAGCGGAAAGAAGTTCAAAAAATGCTGCGGAAAGATCGAAGGTTCGGCGATTCATGGCGTCATGCAGGAAGAGCTGGAAAACTTGCAGCGTGAACTCATCGATTACGCGATGGAGCATCATTCATATGAAATGAAAAAACGATTTCAATCGCTTTTACATACATACGAAGTTTTGCGCAAAGATCCGCAGGTGTATTTAATCGCTTTTGAAATCTGGTTTATTTTGACGCAGCCTGTGAAGAATGGGCAGACCATTCTTGAGGAATTCGTGGCCCAGCGCGCCCAAACAGTGAAAAGAGAGCGGACGAGAGAAGTCTTTCTTGCATGGCCCAAAGTCAAGTTTATAGCGGGTACCGTAAAAGCCGCACAAGGTAATGTATATGAAGTGGAAGATGTGTTGTCAGGAGAGAAAGTATCTATTCGCGCACGTCGTCAGCTGCCGATTGAAGAGGTCTTTGTAACCGGCGGATTGCTGCCATTTGAACAAGCATATACCTTCTTCATGATTGATTTTCACTTTGAACAATATGTCGTGTCAAAGGCAGAAAGCTGGCTCGCTTCACAGTTTAAACAAGCGGGAGAAGAGAATCCGCAGTCGTTCTTGGCTGCGAATTGGCTGCCTGTCTTGGAAGGGCTGTTTGCCATCTATGGCGAGGAAGAGTCAATCGCTGAAAAGACACCTGACTACAGCGAACTGACTTGGGAAAAAGATTCCCAGAAAAAAACGGCAGATGCGTTACTGGCTTTTCTCACAGAAGAAGGAGTGGAAGAGCTGCGCCAGCAATCAGCGGTGCTCCTCTGGAATCTCTATTGCCGCAAAGAAAACCCAACGATTCGCAAGCCGGAAATTTATACAGCTGCCCTTTATTCGCTTTTACAGTCCCACGGAATGGTTGACACGGATTATTCCAACAGTCAGCTGGCTTCCCGATTAGGGGTATCTGCTGCTAGTCTGTCCAAGCGGGTCAAGGAAATTGAACCGGTTTTGGAAGAGCATTTGCAGCAAAATAAACAATCTGTACAAGTATAAAAGCGCCTTCGCGGGCGCTTTTATTTTTTTAGCGCTTCCTGCCCCTATGCCGTTCAGTTGTTTCAAACAGGTGATAGTGGTAATATTAAATAGGATTTTATGAGGTTTTCAGGCTCACGGACTAACTTGTTGCAAGTAAAAAGGAGCGGCTATATAAATGGGCTTATTAACAAAAATGTTTGATGCAAATAAACGCGATGTAAAGCGGTTAGAAAAAATGGCGCTGCAAATCGAATCATTGGCAGACAAAATGGAACAGCTGTCTGATGAAGAACTGCGCGCTAAAACGATAGAGTTTCAAGAGCGTTACGCCAAAGGCGAGTCGCTTGATGATTTATTAACAGAGGCTTTCGCAGTTGTGCGTGAAGGCGCGCGCCGCGTATTAGGCCTTTATCCGTACCGTGTTCAGCTCATGGGAGGGATTGCTCTTCATGAAGGCAATATCTCCGAGATGAAGACCGGGGAAGGAAAAACGTTAACCGCCACAATGCCGGTTTATTTAAATGCGCTTTCCGGCAAAGGCGTCCACGTGATTACAGTCAATGAATATCTGGCTTCACGTGACGCAGCAGAAATGGGCGAGCTGTATAATTTTCTCGGTTTAAGTGTCGGGCTGAATTTAAACAGCTTATCAAAAGAAGAAAAGAAAGAAGCGTATGCAGCCGATATTACGTACGGAACGAATAATGAATTCGGCTTTGATTATTTACGGGACAATATGGTGCTTTACAAAGAACATAAAGTACAGCGCCCGCTCCACTTTGCTGTCATCGATGAAGTGGACTCTATTTTAATTGATGAAGCGCGCACACCGCTGATTATTTCCGGCCAAGCGCAAAAGTCAACCCAGCTGTATATTCACGCGAACAGCTTTGTCCGCACGCTAAGAGTGGAAGATGATTACACTTACGATGAAAAGACAAAAAGTGTTCTTTTAACGGAAGAAGGAATCAACAAGGCGGAGAAGGCATTCAGCATTGAAAACCTGTTTGATTTGAAGCATGTAACGCTCAACCATCATATTAATCAGGCGCTTAAAGCGCATGTTACGATGCAGCGCGATGTGGATTATGTCGTGCAGGAAGATGAAGTCGTTATTGTTGACCAGTTTACAGGTCGTTTAATGAAAGGACGCCGCTACAGCGAAGGGCTTCACCAGGCGATTGAAGCGAAGGAAGGCGTTTCTATTCAAAACGAAAGCATGACGATGGCGACCATCACTTTCCAGAACTTCTTCCGCATGTATGAAAAGCTTTCTGGAATGACCGGTACAGCAAAGACGGAAGAAGAAGAATTCCGCAATATTTATAACATGAAGGTTATTAGTATCCCAACGAACCGTCCAATCGCCCGGGACGATCGGGCAGATTTAATTTATGCTTCAATGGAGGGCAAATTCCGGGCGGTGGTTGAAGATATATACCAGCGCCACCAGCTGAAGCAGCCGGTGCTTGTTGGTACAGTAGCGATCGAAACGTCGGAATTGATCTCTTCTTTGCTGGCGAAACGGGGAGTTCCGCATAACGTATTAAATGCGAAAAATCACGGCCGTGAAGCCGAGATTATTATGGAAGCAGGTCAGCCAGGTGCCGTCACCATTGCAACGAATATGGCTGGGCGCGGAACGGATATTAAGCTGGGAGAAGGCGTGAAAGAGCTGGGCGGCCTTGCGGTTATCGGCACGGAGCGCCATGAATCCCGCCGGATTGATAACCAGCTGCGCGGACGTTCCGGCCGTCAAGGAGACCCGGGGATTACGCAATTTTATCTTTCTATGGAAGATGAGCTTATGCGCCGTTTTGGATCAGATAACATGAAATCCATGATGGAAAGGCTCGGCATGGACGACAGCCAGCCGATCCAGAGCAAGATGGTCAGCAAAGCAGTGGAATCGGCTCAGAAGCGGGTAGAGGGCAATAACTTCGATGCGCGGAAACGTTTGCTTGAATATGATGATGTGCTGCGCCAGCAACGGGAAATTATCTATAAGCAGCGTGATGAAGTGCTGGAATCGGAAAACCTGCGTGAAATTTTAGAAGGCATGATCCTTATGGTGATTAAACAATTTGTCGAAGCGCATAGAAGCACGGCAGGAGCAGAGGACGAAAAGGATATCCAGTCTATTGCCGACTATGCAAATGCCAACTTGTTAAGTGAAGGTGAACTGACTGCGGCTGATTTACAAGGCAAGGATGCCGATGAGATCGTGGATATCATTTTTGAAAAAGTCACTGCCCGTTATAATGAGCGGGAAGAGCAAATGGGCGAAGAGCAAATGCGCGAGTTTGAAAAAGTAGTGCTGCTTCGTGCAGTCGACTCAAAATGGATCAACCATATTGATGCGATGGATCAGCTGCGCCAGGGGATTCATTTGCGCGCTTACGGGCAAATCGATCCGCTTCGCGAATACCAAAACGAAGGATTTGCCATGTTTGAAAACATGGTTGCGGCCATTAACGAAGAAGCAGCTAAGTATGTCATGAAAGCGGAAATCCGCAACAACCTCGAACGCCAGGAAGTGGCAAAAGGTCAAGCGGTTAATCCGAAAGAAGACGAAGACGGCAAATCAAAGAAAAAGCCGGTCCGAAAAGCTCCGGCGGTCGGCAGAAATGAAGCCTGCCCATGCGGCAGCGGCAAAAAATACAAAAACTGCTGCGGGTAACAAGAAAAGCGGGAGGCGCTTTTCTGCATAAATAAGATGAGGCAAGACATTTAACCATAGCGATGAACATAAAGAAGAGGTGCTGAGATGGAATTATTTGAAATTCGAAATGAGCTCGACAAAACAGCTAAGAAATTAGCGGACTTCAGGGGGTCTCTTTGACTTAGAACAAAAAGAGGAACGCATTGCAGCGCTTGAAGATGAAATGCTGCATCCTAATTTTTGGGATGATCAGCAGGCGGCACAAACGGTCATCAACGAAGCAAACGGCTTAAAAGAAATTGTTAATGAGTACAATGAGCTGCTGGAAGTCCAGGAAAATCTGGAGCTGACGCATGAGCTTGTAAAAGAAGAAGCGGATGCCGAACTGCAGGCAGAGCTTGAAGGGGAGCTTGAGGAGTTTCGCAATCGAATCGGTGATTTTGAGCTTCAGCTGCTGTTGAGCGGCCCTTACGACAAGAATAATGCCATGCTGGAATTGCATCCGGGAGCGGGCGGCACGGAATCCCAGGATTTTGGCTCCATGCTGCTGCGCATGTATACGCGCTGGGGAGAAAAGCAAGGATTCAAGGTGGAAACGATGGATTACCTTCCTGGAGATGAAGCCGGTCTAAAAAGTGTGACGCTTTTATTTAAAGGCCATAATGCTTACGGTTACTTAAAAGCAGAAAAAGGCGTTCACCGCCTTGTCCGTATTTCCCCATTTGATTCGTCTGGACGCCGCCATACGTCATTCGTTTCTTGTGAAGTAATGCCTGAGTTCAATGACGATATCGAAATTGACATTCGTACGGAAGATCTGAAAATAGACACATACCGTTCAAGCGGCGCCGGCGGTCAGCACGTTAACACGACTGATTCTGCGGTACGGATTACTCATTTGCCGACGAACACAGTGGTGACTTGCCAGTCGGAGCGTTCACAAATCAAAAACCGTGAACATGCGATGAAAATGCTAAAAGCGAAGCTTTATCAAAAGAAGATAGAGGAACAGGAGGCAGAACTGGCGGAAATCCGCGGCGAGCAAAAGGAGATCGGCTGGGGAAGCCAAATTCGTTCTTACGTCTTCCATCCGTATTCAATGGTGAAGGATCACCGGACAAATGAGGAAACAGGAAATGTTCAAGCGGTGATGGACGGGGAAATCAACCCATTTATTAATGCTTATTTGCGCTCTCGCTTATAAGAAATCAGCCCTCTGCCGGCATTCCCGGCAGAGGGCTTTTGTCAACAATGAGCACGGCTGAATTCTTCATTTAAAAAGGTTTAAAGGGCTTAAAAAAGGCTATTATAATAACTGTATGGACTGGAGGATGGATACATAAAATCCGCCTGATGCAATACACTAACCGTAATGCCAAAGGATGGGGACTAAACGTGTAATCAGTTAGGTGTGCAAAGTTCAAAAAATGTTTACAATTGCCGGTTTAGTTGATTTCACTAGTCTGGCTGCTGTTTCGCCCTGCTTTTAGCCAACTGATCTGGTTTCAAAATAGGCTGGCTTTGGTATACTTAACATGGAATGATTATTTTTGCCTAGGAGGAGAGAATATGGAATTTAAAAAATCATTAATGGCCCTGCTAATCGGTTCATCAGTGGCGCTTGCAGCTTGCGGCGGCGGGGATGATAATGCGGGCAAAGACAATGATGGCGGCAAAGAAACAGCCAGCGCGGATGGCGAACAAGTGTACAAGCAAAGCTGTATGAGCTGCCACGGTGAAAAGCTTGAAGGGCAAGTAGGTCCTGCACTGGATAAGATCGGCAGCAAATACAGCAAGGATGAAATTTTAAATATTGTTGAAAACGGGAAAGGCCAAATGCCTCCGAATGTAGTCAAAGGCGATGACGCTGAAGCAGTAGCCGAATGGCTGGCTACAAAAAAATAAGTGTAAAAAGAATGCAGCTTGTGCTTGCATTCTTTTTTATTTTTGCCGGCGGACGGGAACGATTGCTTTCTATTTCAAGCACTTCGCTTTCCGCTTCTCTATATTAATGTATAAAACATCAGCATTTAATAATAATCGCGCTTTTTTCGACAATATTTTAACGGTAAACAGAAGAATATTCACCTTGCTTGTTACAAAATGTTTCAGTTTTTTTACCTTGTATTTAAGCCGTTTGGGGCAAGAAAAGCGATCATTTTTTGGTAAATCCTCCAAAAACAATCGGATATATTACGTTATGAAAAGAAAATGTAATCAAAATAAACCTTAACAAGCATTTAATCAGTGATATAATGAATCTGGATTTTGGGGAGCCGTATATTATCAGCTCTTCCATACATAAACGACAAAAAATGACAGGTGATTTGATGATAGAAATGAAGGAAGTGACAAAGAAATACCCGAACGGAGTCACTGCTTTGCGAGGCGTGAATATCTCCATTAAGCCGGGTGAATTTGTCTATGTTGTTGGTCCGAGCGGTGCCGGCAAGTCGACCTTTATTAAGCTGATGTATAGAGAAGAAAAGCCGACAAGCGGAAAAATCGTCGTCAATGGGGTCAACCTATCGACTTTGAAGGACAAGTCGGTTCCGTTGCTCCGCCGGCAGATCGGCGTAGTATTTCAAGACTTCAAGCTGCTTCCGACGCTTACAGTGTATGAAAATGTTGCTTTTGCTATGGAAGTTATTGAAGAAAGCCCGTCCGTCATTAAAAAACGGGTCATGGAGGTTCTTGATCTGGTTGGCTTAAAAAGCAAAGCAAGAATGCTTCCGGGAGAATTATCTGGCGGTGAACAACAGCGCGTATCCATTGCGCGTTCCATCGTCAATCAGCCGAAGGTCGTTATTGCTGACGAACCGACAGGGAATCTTGATCCTGATACAGCATGGGGGATTATGGATATTTTTGAAAAGATTAATGCGAAAGGCACGACCTTAGTAATGGCGACTCATAACAAGGAAATCGTCAACACGATCCGCCGCCGGGTATTGGCGATTGAGGATGGCCGGATCGTACGCGATGAACAGCGGGGGGATTATGGCTATGAAATCTAGAACACTCCGCCGTCATTTCAGGGAAAGCTTTAAAAATTTAAGGCGCAATGGCTGGATGACGTTTGCTGCTATTTCGGCTGTGACGGTTACTTTGCTGCTTGTCGGAGTTTTTCTGACGATTCTACTAAACTTAAACAAAGCTGCAACCGATATAGAGAATGATGTCGAAGTGCGTGTCTTAGTTAAGTTGGATGCAACGAAGGCAGAACAGCAGGAGCTGAAGAAGCGGCTGTCAAACTTGCCGGAGGTAGCAAGCGTTACCTACTCGCCAAAAGAAAAAGAGCTTCAAAATTTAATTAAAGACATGGGGGAAGACTTTGCTCTATTTGAGCAAAATAACCCGCTCTATGACGTATTTGTAGTGAAAACGAAGCGGCCTGCAGATACACCGAAAATAGCAAAAAAGATCAAGAGTTTCCAGTATACAGAAGATGCTATTTATGGAGAAAAGAAGGTTGAACGTTTGTTCAGCTTCTTAAAAACAAGCCGCAATGTCGGGCTCGTTCTTAGCATTGGCTTGCTGTTTACAGCGATGTTCTTGATTTCCAATACGATTAAAATGACGATTTTTGCGCGGCGAAAAGAAATTGAGATTATGAGATTAGTTGGTGCGACTAACTGGTTTATCCGCTGGCCGTTCTTATTAGAAGGGCTTTGGCTCGGATTGCTCGGCTCTTTGCTGCCGGTCGCAGCCGTGATGATTGGCTATTCTTATGTGATCGGAGCAATGACGACATATATGCAGGGCCATTTTATTCAGCCGCTGCCTTATTCTCCATTTGTATGGCAAATCAGTGGAATCCTTCTGCTGATCGGAGCGTTTATCGGCATGTGGGGAAGCTTTGTAGCTGTGCGCAGGTTTTTAAAAGTCTGATAAATAAACAAGAAATTTTCGGGGGAAGAGAGAGGAGAATTGGAGTTTGAAGAAAGGCATAGGTTTTAAAGTTGTTTTAACGGCGTCCATTGGTTTTGGCAGCACGTTCGGTTTGGCCGGAGAAGCATTTGCTTCGAAACTATCGGATCTTGAGAGCCGCCAGAATCAAATCGAAAACAAGCAATCGAACGTTGAGCAAAACATTAATGAGAAAAGCAAGAAAATTACTGAACTCCAAAGTGAGCAGGCCAAGCTGTCTGCAGAAATTAAACAGCTTGACCAGTCCATTACCAAGGCTGAAAAGCAAATCCGTGAAAAGCAAACAGCGATTGCTAATACGAAGAAAGAAATAGAGAAATTAAGAAAAGAAATAGAGGAGCTCAAAGCCCGCATCGCTGAGCGTAATTTGATTCTTCAGGAACGGGCCCGTTCTCTTCAGCAGAGCGGTGGATCAGCAAGCTATATTGATGTGCTGCTCGGTTCCGAAAGCTTTACTGATTTTATCAACCGCGCCAGTGCTGTAACGACGCTTGTGAAAGCAGACAAAGATATTCTGCAAGAGCAAGAGAAAGACAAGAAGCAGCTCGAAAAGAACGAAAAAGCAGTAAAAGCCAAGCTGGCTAACCTGGAAAGCATGCTGGCGGATTTGAAGGAATTAAAAGCAGGCCTCGATAAGAAAAAGGCTGCTAAAGATCAAGTAATGGAACAGCTCGCCAATGAGGAAGATCATGCCCACAACCAGAAACTAAGCTTGGAGGAAGAGAAGGAACTGCTTGCTTCTCAAGAAAAAGCAATCCAAGCAGCCATCACATCTGAGCAATCCCGCCTTGCGAAAGAAGAAGAAGCCCGCAAGGAACAGGCCCGTCTGGCTCGCCAAAAAGAGCAGCAGCCTGCTGCTGATCAAAGGGAAAGCAGCCGGCAGCCAGCTGCAGCACCACAGGAAAAGTCAGTCGCTGAAAGCCGTTCAAATGATACCCCGGCTGTTTCAGCAGGAAGCTTTATGCGTCCGGCTCAAGGACATGTTTCTTCCGGATTCGGTGCAAGAAGCCTAGGGGATCATAAAGGAATCGATATTGCCAACAGCGTCAGCGTGCCAATCGTTGCCGCGGCAGATGGAGAAGTGATTCGATCTTATTATTCATCTTCTTATGGCAACTGTATTTTGATCTCTCACTCTATTAACGGAAAAGTCTTTACTACCGTTTATGCTCATATGTCAGAGCGTGTGGTCCAAGGAGGAAGTGTTTCCAAAGGACAGGTAATCGGCTATATGGGTAACACAGGCCGCTCATTCGGCCAGCATTTGCACTTCGAAGTCCATGAAGGACCTTGGACACTATCGAAAGAAAATGCGGTTGACCCTCGCAAATATGTGAACTTTTAAGAAAAAGCCGTTCTTGAAAGCTGGTGGCAGCTTTTGGGGACGGCTTTTATATTTTGCCGGCTGGCAGGACGAAAGAGTCTGGGCGTTCGCCCGCGCAATCTCCCCCCTTTTGAATAGGCTGTAATTGTAAGTGAAGGGGAGGTGTAAAGTATGAGCGCTGGCGGATGCGGATATGGAGGCGGCTTTGCGTTGATCGTTGTCTTATTTATCCTCTTGATTATTGTTGGCTCGGCTTATATTGGCTGGGGTTACTAATCAATAACAGAGGAGAGGAGTGTCTCGTCAGCTGACTTTTCAGCTGAGAGATACTCCTTTTTTCAGAGGTGAGAAGAAAGTTAGCCTGCCGCGCCAACATATAAGGGACGAAACATTGGACGAAAGCAGAATTTTTGTGTAGGTTAATACCTGTAGAGGTACTAAATCATTTGCGGTTATTCAAGTTTAACAAAAAAGTCATTAATCATATTCAATTTGTCAGGCAATATTTTTAAGTAAAGGAATAAAATAAGATGAACTGGTTTACGATAGGTTCTTTGACAGTTCCTGCTTCCCAACTCGCCTTCTTGGCTGCCTGTATCATGGCATCCTTGGCGATTTGGCTGAAAAAGGACAAGCCGTTTTTGGATTTTTATATGAATGCTGTTTTTCTGTTCATAGCTGTTTGGAAGGGGAGCGTTGTTTTGTTCAGCTTCCCCATTGTTATGAACTCGCCGCTCGCCTTATTATATTTCGACGGCGGCTGGAAAGGGGTGTGGCTCGGTTTCTTGGCTGTCATTGCCTATGCTGCCTGGAAATGCCCTCTGCCAAAACAGAAGCAGGCCGTTTGGTCGTGGATGGTCATGGTGCTGGCCTTTGAAGCAGCGCTGGCCTTGCTGACTGGACAGGCGGGCATAGCGATGTGGTTTCGGCTGGCGGGAGGACTCGTCTTGCTCTTTGTTCCCTTGAAACAAGCAGGCAGGACGATTTGGCTATTCACCTTATGGCAGCTGCTGTTTGGATCGATGTCAGCTGATTTGCTTTCCCAGGCGAATATGATATATATAGCGGCAGCGCTATTTTTCACTTTGATGATTAGGAGGGATTTTGTTGGATAAGAAATGGTTTGGCATTCTGCTGCTGATTTTACTTGCAGGCATTGCAGCAGTGAATATCATAAAGGATCGAAAGGAAATTACAGAGATCGAAAATCCGGGGATAGAGGTTGCTGATCAGGAAGCTGAATCAAGTGCAGCTGCCGGAATCGGACTAGGTGATCTGCCGCCGGATTTCTCCCTGCAAACCTTGGATGGGAAAAAAGTGTCTTTATCCGATTACCGGGGGAAAAAGGTCATTCTAAATTTCTGGGCAACCTGGTGTCCGCCTTGTAAAGCGGAAATGCCTCATATGCAGAGTTTTTACGAAAAAGAAGCAGAAAAAAGCGGGGCGGAGATTCTGGCCGTCAATTTGACAAGCAAGGATAATGGACAAGCAACAGTGGCTGACTTTGTGAAGCAGTATGATTTAACGTTCCCTGTTTTGCTCGATGAGGAAGGAGCTGTTGGCGAGAAGTATCAAGTCAGTATTATTCCAACCACCTATTTCTTGAACACAGACGGCACAGTCCATCAAGTCGTTAAAGGGCCGATGGACGAGGAAATGATGCGCGGTCTTGTCGATGAAATGGAATAGGCAAATGACAGCTGGCAAGAAAACAGCCTAAGCTAACAATGAAGCTTATGCTTGCTTCTTGCCTTTTTTCTAAGAGGCATTCATAACTTGTCCACTCTTCTCATAAAGTGGAAGAAAGGGCTGTCCGTGCGGTAGTGTAAGCCGGGCGGCTTTTTTAGCTTTCCAAATTGGAGGGGACGGAATGGTGAAGAAAAAATGGGTGGCAGTGCTGACGGCGTCTTCTTTTATCATAGGAGCCGGCGGAATGTATGGGGGGCTGAACGTGCTTGATGAAAAAGAGAACACGGCACAGCCCCAGCGGATGGCATCAGAACAAAAGAGCACGCCGGATGAGCTTCACAAAGTGCAGACGGTGTACGAGGTGATCGCGAATCAATATGTAGAAAAAGTCAATCGTACAGAGCTGATTGAAGGCGCCATTGACGGAATGGTCAGCTCGTTAAAAGATCCTTATTCTGTATATATGGACGCCGATACGGCAAAGCAATTTGAAGAAGCGCTCGATTCCTCCTTTGAAGGCATTGGGGCAGAGATTACAGTCGTTGAGGGCAAGCTGACGATTGTCGCTCCATTTAAAGATTCACCAGCCGAAAAAGCAGGTCTAAAGCCGAAAGATCAAATTGTGACCATTGACGGCAAATCGGTGAGCGGTCTGACCATTTATGAGGCAACTAAGAAAATACGCGGAAAAAAAGGCACGACAGTTACCGTGGGCATCATTCGCCCAGGCATGACGAAGCCGCTGGATATTAAAGTGAAGCGTGAGGATATCCCGATTGAGACGGTATTTGCCAAAGTGAGAGAGAAGCAAGGGAAGCGAATCGGTTTAATTGAAATGACCTCTTTTTCTGAAGATACGGGGAAAGATTTCAAAGCGAAGCTGAAGAAGCTCGAGAAAAAAGAACTGGACGGTCTCGTGATTGATGTGCGCGGAAATCCGGGCGGTTTCTTAACAAGCGTTGAAGAAATTTTAAAAGAACTGGTTACCGAGAATAAGCCATACATGCAAATAGAGGAAAAGTCCGGGCGTAAAGTGCCTTATTTCTCGGAGAAGAAGAAGGTGAAGCCTTACCCGGTGGCCGTACTGACGGATGAGGGAAGCGCTTCTGCTTCTGAGATATTGGCAGGGGCGCTGAAGGAGGCGGAAGGCTATCCAATCATCGGCGAAACAAGCTTTGGAAAGGGAACTGTTCAACAGCCGGTGCCGCTCGGAGATGGCAGCAACTTAAAGCTGACGACTCATAAGTGGCTCACGCCGAATGGCAACTGGATACACAAAAAAGGAATCCGCCCCGATATTGAAGTGCGCCAGCCGGATTACTTTTACGCGCACCCGCTCCAGGTGAATAAGCCGCTAATGCGTGAAATGAACAATGACCGTGTAAAAAGCGCGCAGATGATGCTGGATGGTCTTGGGTATGCGCCTGGAAGAACAGATGGCTACTTCAGCAAAGAGACGGAGGAAGCTGTACGCGCCCTGCAGATAAAATCAGGCGTCAAGGTGACCGGGAAAATCAATAAAGAAACAGCAAGAAAGCTGGAAGAGCAATGGACGGCCGAAATGAAAGAGGAGAAAAATGATCTCCAGCTGCAAGCGGCGCTTTCTTATATTAGAAACTTGGATAGGTAAAAGAGAGGCTTTAAAAAGAACGATTGCTGAAGAGGCTGTCGTTCTTTTTTGTGTGCAGTAATACTTCTTTCACAAATGAAACAAGATATATACTCACGCATGGCCACTTTTTTTGCTACAATATTCAATATAATGCAATTCACGTAAGGTGGGGAACGTTATGCTACAAGAATGGTTACTGGAGCTCTTGGCCGGCTTCGGAAAATTATTTATCCATCCAATTTTTTATTTTTCGTTCCTGCTTGCTTTCGTCGTTGGCATGTTTCGTGTAAACCGGGAACGGAAAGACTTTCATACACGCGTGTATGATATTTACCAGGAAATTCGCTATATTTTGCCGTCCAGCTTATTCCTCGGACTGCTGCTCTCTCTTGCCGCAATCGGTTTTGGTCTTACGCTCCCTTTGGAACTGCTCAATGTCATTGCTGCTGTGACGATTGTGTTAAGCGCAGGAGGCTTTCGTTTGCTGTCTCCTGCATGGACGATTGGCCTGGCTTTGCTGATTTTTATTGTATCGGAGAAAATCGGCTATTCGTTTATCCCGTATGACGGTCTCTCGCTGAACAAAATTCTGATGACCATGGCCATTATTTTGGCTCTCTTATTGATTACAGAGGGGATTTTGATGCTTAAACGGGGCTGGCAGGGCACATCGCCGCGCCTTGTGGATAGCCCGCGCGGATTGAAGGTAGGTGTGCAATTCGCTCAGCGTTTATGGCTGGTGCCGGTGTTTTTGGTGCTGCCGGCCGGTGATTTGACAGCGCCATGGCCTTGGTGGCCGGTCATATCCGTTGGGTCGGAGACTTACTCCCTCATCTGGTTTCCTTTCTTGATCGGCTTTGCCCAGCTGATTAAAAGCACACTGCCGGAGCTTGCTGTAAAGGCGACGGGCAAAAGCGTGATGGCCATTGGGGCTGTTACATTGCTGCTTGCTGTATCGGCTTATTGGGTACCGCTGCTTGCTGTAGTCAGCGCAGTATTTGCTTTTGTCGGGCGTATTTGGATTTCCTGGCGCCATTACGCATATGAAAAGGATCGTCATTATTTCTTTACCCCGCAGCCCAAAGGCGTCATGATTCTTGGGATTCTCCCCTATACACCTGCAAAGAAAATGGATTTGAAAATCGGGGAAATTATTTATAAAGTAAACGGTATTGACGTCAATACGGAAAGCGAATTTTATGAAGCGCTGCAGAAGAATGCAGCTTACTGCAAGCTTGAGGTGCTAGATGTGAACGGACAAAACCGCTTTGCCCAAGGCTCGCTTTACGAGGGACAGCATTACGAGCTTGGCTTAATTTTAGTAGATGAAGGCAAGGAACTGGCTGCCGAGGAGGCAAAGTGACAAATCCCTTCCTTCTTAATCTGCCACAGCATTGAATGACTTCTTCACTAAAGAGCGCCGGGCTGCCCGGCGCTCTTTGTGTTTAGCGTTTGTGCTGCAGCAGACGGTTATGAAGGTTCGTTAACAGCAGCAAAGCAAGAACGGCGCCAGTTAAATTCAGCGCCATGTCCCATTGGGCGTCCCACATATCACCTTGCATGCCGAGAAAGTCTGTCGATACTTTTTTTCCTTTAATGATCACGACCGACAGCCATTCAATGATTTCATAGAGCGCTGCTATGGCAAGCGAGAGGCTGAGGCTGATGATGGAGAGCCAGAAGCCCTTAGTTAACGGTGATGCCCGCAGGAGAATTTCTCTGATGACGATAACGAACATTCCCTTTAAAAAGTGCCCTAATCGGTCATAGTGGTTCCTGCTTAAATCAAACGCATCCTTCAGCCGGTTAAAGAGAGGGACCTTCGCATAAGTGTAATGGCCGCCAATAGACATCGCAACCGCTAAGATGGCAATAATGATATAAGAAAGAGTCGTCAGCTGAAAGCGGCGATAGGTGGCGCTTAAAATGATCAAGCCGGCCACAGCTGGAAGAACTTCCGCTGCCCAGGTCAGATAATCAACGGGTTTAATGACTGACCAGATAATGAATGCAAGAACAAAAACTAATAATAACAAATGCATGGCTGTGTCTCGATTGTGCCCCACTGTTCTCCTCCTGTTAACATCTCATTTATTTTAGTATGAAAGAGAAAGTGCTTTCCTATGCAGTTCATTTATATGGACCATCTGTCAGTATAAAAAAAGAGAGAAGGCTGCGCCTATCTCCCTTTTGTTGGTGCTTATTGCTGTCAGGCAATCAGTTTCAGGCCGCTCATCAGGATAATCACTGACATCACTGCTCTTAGCGGCTTGGCAGGAAATTTAGCGGATAAGCTGCTTCCTAGAATCACCCCGGGTATGGAACCAAGCAAGAGGTTCATCATTAAAGAGTAATCGACATTGCCGATCCCGGCGTGCATTATGCCAGCTGCCGTTACTAACAAAAAAGCATGGGCAATATCCGTGCCGACCAGCTCTGATGGCCGCATTTTATACAAATACAACATAGCGAGCGCAAATAAAGAGCCAGAGCCGATCGACGTCAAGCCGACAATAAAGCCTAGTACGGCACCAATCGCGATGGTTAGCGTTCTTTTTTCTTCAAGAGGTTTGCGCTGAATATAGTTGGATTCAAATTTGTCCTTCATAAAGGTTTTAACGAGTGTCGTTAAAGCGACCAAAATTAAGACATATCCAAGGGCGTGCTTGATAATTTCCTCTTGGTTGTTGAAAAAAGAATCGAACAGATGCAGAAGGCCAACGGCGCAGATGGCACTTGGCACGCTGCCGATTGCTAAATATTTAACGAGCCGCATATTGATGGTCTTCTGTTTCCAATGCTGAATGGAACCGAACAGCTTGGTGATCGAGTTATATACAAGATCTGTACCGACAGCGATGGCCGGGTTAATCCCGATCAGCACTAAAACAGGCGTTAATAAGGCGGCGCCGCCCACCCCAGTCAAACCAACCAAAAAACCGACAAGGAGCCCCATGATAATTATTCCCATGCTCATTAGCTGCACACTCCAGTCCGACTTTAATCGGTATAAAAAATAATTTTTATATCCTCACTTTATGAAGAGCGTGCATGCCTTGCTACTAGGAGAAGGGAAGCGGATAAGCCATTTTTGAAAGAAAAAGGAAAACCGATAAAGGTTATCAGGGGAATGAAAAGATGAACAATGTTTTTGGGGGAATGAGAAAAGCCCGGCCTAAAAGCCGGACTTGAGGAGTTTATTGGTTGTTGTTTGTTCCGTTCAGATCGATTTTTTTGCATCCTACATATAAGCAGGATAAAACGTCCAGGTTCGGGTTTGCTTTAGACAATCCTTTAATATAAGGAGTAACCAAATCTTTGAAATCTGCGCCTACTTCTTCTTCTTCAAGAATGCCATACACATACAGCTTTTTTTCATCGAATAAAAGGGCCAGATTTCCAACGGCTTTATTATTAGGGTCCACTACATTTAACACTTGAAACTGAGGAGTCATCACCTCAGGTGAAAAGTATATTTGCAATCTGATCTGCTCCTTTACGTAAATTGAAGTTTTTTAAACAATGTGTCGCTTTCCTCGGAAGGCTCTTTTTTACTTACTTTAATAAGGACAAGGCATAAGAGGGCAGCGAGCAAGGTTAAGCCGGCAGTTGTCAAAAACATGCCTGTCCGCGACCAAACCATTAACGCACTGTAAACGGGCGGGCCGATGGCTACCCCTAAGAACCGGACTGATCCGTACAGAGAGGTGACAAATCCCCTGCGGTCAGAAGGAACCGACCCGGTAATAAAACTGTTAATACACGGAAGAACAAGTCCGGTGCCGATGCTGCTGATGACGAGAACGGCAAAAAAGGGAACAAGGCTTTTAAAGAACACCAAGGCCGAAAAAGAAAGGGTCATTAAAAGCAAACCGATGACAATCAACGATTTCATCAGGCCCATTTTTTTGCCGATTTTGCTGCCTGTGATATAAGAAGTAGTTGTCATGAAGAGCAAAGGAATGGCCAAGATGCCTCCTTTTAGCACTCCATCTATCTTGTAGGTCTTCTCAAGAATATCGGAAATGTAAAATAAAATTCCAAATAGAGTAAACAAACAAATAGCTCCCGTTAAATAGGCGGCAAATAGCCAGCGCCCTTCCGTTTTAAAAACAGACACCAGGCCCTTTATATATTGGCCAACGGGCGGCGGTTCTTTTTTTGTTTTCTTTTCTTTAATAAAGAAAATCGTCAGCAAGATCGAGATAAAGCAAAAAATCGGGAAAACAAAAAATGCTGCGTACCAAAAGAGCAGCGCCACAAGAGAGCCGATAATCGGACTGATGACTTTTCCGAAGCCATTGGAAGCTTCAACCAGTCCAAGCACTTTGCTTTGTTCTCCTCCTTTAAATAAGTCCCCCGTCAATGCCATAGCGATCGGCGCAGTGCCGGCAGCGCCAATTCCTTGCATGACCCTTCCGGCAAGAATCCATGTATAAGCGTTAGAGAACCAGGCGGCAGCCATTCCTGCCAAAAGCCCTCCCACTCCATACAGAATAAGAGCCGGAATAATGACGGCTTTCCTTGAGAAGCGGTCGGATAAGTAGCCTAGTATAGGAATCGATAAAGCGGCAGCGATCGAAAATACCGAGATAATCAAGCTTACTTGAAATTGAGTGATATGGAGCTCTGTTTTCATTTTTGGGAGAACGGGAATCAGCATGGAATTTCCCAAGACCAGAATAAGCGGAATGGAGCCGATCGCAAAAATAGTCATGCCTTTTCGTTTCTGCTTTGGCAATGATGTACACCCCTGACTGTTAAGAATATATGCCTTTCTATTGTTTGGATGCCGCTTCATCTTTATGCAGGATAATCGTCTAATTTCCGTGGGGAAAAGCCCATTATCTACACGTTTACCCAGTTTTTGAATAGTCTATCTTAGAAAAATAGAGGAGGCCCATTCCCTATGGAATTTTTAGAATTGCCGAAGAGAACGGCAGGAAACAGAACGTACGGCTTAACTTCAATTATTGATTTAGGCACCCCATTAGAAGAGCTGAAAAGCATTTTACATGATTACGCTCCCCTGATTGATATCGCTAAATTGGGCTTTGGCTCGGCTTACGTAACACCAAACTTAAAAAAGAAAGTCGACCTCTATAAACAGCATGACATCCATCCTTATTTTGGAGGCACGCTGTTTGAAAAGTGCTACTACCAGAATAAAATTCCGGAGTACTTGGCCAGTTTGCGCGATTTCGGCATTGATTACATTGAGGTCTCAAACGGGACGCTGAATATTCCATTGCAGGAACGGCTTGACCTTATTTCCCGAATAAAAAAAGATTTTCGCGTTATTGCAGAGGTGGGCTCTAAAGATTCCAGCCAGGAAATGGCTGTCTCACAATGGAAAGATGAAATGAAGCAATTGCTTGAGGCAGGCTGCCAATATGTGATTACAGAAGGAAGAGACTCCGGCACAGCGGGCATTTATGAGAAAAACGGCAATATTAAATGCAACTTGATCAGTGAATTAATCCAAGACATCGACAGCAAAAAAATCATTTTTGAGGCGCCTACTCCTAAGCATCAAATGTATTTTATTAAAGAGATTGGAGCAAATGTAAATTTAGGCAATGTGAAAATTAACGACGTGCTGGTTTTGGAAGCCCAACGGCGCGGGCTGAGAAGCGAGACTTTTTATTTGGAGGACAGTGAATGCAAATTACCCTTATAAGGCATTTGCCAACGGAATGGAACAAGCAGCAAAAGTTGCAAGGGAGAAGAGATATCGAACTTGCGCCATTAACGGAGGCTTCCTGGCAGGGCGTCCTGCAGAACAGGCTTCTGCTTGACAAATTAGCGCCATTTGATGAGGTGCTCGCCAGTACGATGAAGCGGACCCAACAAACTGCGCAAATTTATGGCTATCCATTTACAGTCGAGCCTTTGCTGGATGAATTAGATTTTGGGCCATTCGAAGGTCTTTCCAAGGAAAAGCTTTATGAATACTGTGGAAAGAAATGGATGGATCATCCGGAAGAATTAATCCTGGGAGAAAGCGTAGCAAATTTGAAAAGACGGATTGTTTTATTTTTGGAGAAGTACAGGGACCGGCAAAATATATTAGCATTCGGCCATGGCACCTGGATAAGAGCCGCGATCTCTTATTGCTATTGCGGGGATATCAATCATATGAACAAAATAACGAATGCGTCATTTTGAATTTTCATGTTTAGGCACAGCGGGGAAAGAAATGGGGGAAAAGCTGGTGGCAGAGCCGTTAACCTATGAAAAGTGGGACGACAAAAAGGCAAGAGAAGTGTTAGAAGGCCAGTCTGACTCTTTAGACGTGTTGAAGTGGGCTTTCCATGAATATGGGCAGGATATCGTCTATGCTTGCAGCTTTGGAGCGGAAGGAATCGTGTTGATCGATTTGATTGCCAAGGTAAACAAGCAGGCCGAAATTGTTTTTCTCGATACGGGGCTGCATTTTCCGGAAACATACGAGCTGATTGACAAGGTGCAGGAGCGTTATCCATCGCTTTTCATAAAGAAGGTGAAGCCGGCAATGACGGTGCAGGAGCAAGCCGAAGAGCACGGAGAAGAGTTATGGAAACGCGATCCTAACCTTTGCTGCCATTTGAGAAAGGTGGCTCCTCTGCAGGAGGCATTAAAGGATGCCAAAGCGTGGATTTCAGGGCTTCGAAGAGAGCAGTCTCCGTCCAGAAGTCATGTTGAGTATATCAATAAAGATGAAAAGTTTCATAAGATAAAGGTTTGTCCGCTTATTCACTGGACGTGGGAAGAGATTATGACCTATCTCCATGTTCATCAGCTGCCGTATAATCCGCTGCATGATAACGGGTTTCCAAGCATCGGATGCACACCGTGTACGGAGGCAATTTCAGGGAATGAAGGATCCCGGGCTGGCAGGTGGGCTGGGCGCCCGAAAACAGAATGCGGCCTTCATCAAGATTAAAAAGCAGGTATCGGAGGGAAGAAATGTGGGAGAACAAGCGCCGCATGGCGGCAAATTAGTCAACCGGGTGAACTTGCGCTGCCCGGTTGATGCTTCACTTCACGCTATTGAGTTGAGCCCTTTGGAGCTGAGTGATTTGGAGTTAATCGCAAATGGAGCCTACAGTCCGCTAGAGGGGTTTATGGGAAAGGCTGATTACGAAGCAGTTGTTGATCATATGCGGCTGGAGAACGGGACTCCCTGGTCATTGCCTATTACATTGGCCGTAGATGAACAGCGAGCGGTGCGGCTTAGACATGGAGAAACGGTCAACCTTGTTCATAAAGGCGCTATTTATGGTGTAATGACGGTAGAGGAGCTGTTTTTCCCGGATAAAAAAGCCGAAGCGGATAAGGTCTATCAAACGGCTGATTTGAATCATCCAGGAGTGAAAAAATTGTTTGCGCGGCCGGAAGTCTATGTAGCCGGTCCAATTACCCTTGTAAAAAGGCCGGAGAAAAGCAAATTTGCCCGCTATTATTTAGATCCTGCGGAAACGAGAAAGAAATTTCAAGAGCTTGGATGGGAAAGCATTGTTGGTTTTCAAACACGCAATCCTGTACATCGGGCCCACGAATATATCCAAAAAACGGCATTGGAAACAGTAGACGGCCTCTTTTTGAATCCTCTTGTCGGCGAAACGAAAGCGGACGATATTCCGAGTGAAATCCGCATGGAAAGCTATGAGGTGCTTTTGAACAATTATTATCCGAAAGACCGGGTGTTTCTAGCGGTTTTTCCAGCGGCCATGCGCTATGCTGGCCCGCGGGAAGCTATTTTTCACGCCATTGTCAGGAAAAACTTCGGCTGCACACATTTTATTGTCGGCCGGGATCATGCAGGCGTAGGCAGTTATTATGGCACGTATGATGCCCAAAAGATATTCAGTTATTTTGAAGAGGGAGAACTCGGGATTAAGCCGCTGTTTTTTGAGCATAGCTTCTATTGCAAAAAGTGTGCAAATATGGCATCGGAAAAAACGTGTCCTCATGGGAAAGAAGAGCATGTTATTCTCTCGGGAACGGCCGTCCGGCAAATGCTGAAAAATGGAGAGCATCCGCCCCAAGAGTTCAGCCGGCCGGAAGTGATTGATACCTTGATCAAAGGCATGAAGAAAGCTTATACAAAAATATAAAGGATGTAGAGTATGGGAAAAGCTGATCACATCACTTGGCATCATGCAGCAGTAACGAAAGAAAAGCGCCACCTTTTAAACGGGCATAAAAGCTGTGTGTTATGGTTTACCGGGCTATCAGGCTCTGGCAAATCAACGGTGGCCAATGCAGTGGATGAAGCGCTGTTTCAGCGGCAATGCCGCAGCTATGTGCTCGACGGGGACAATATCCGCCACGGATTAAATCAGGATTTAAGCTTCCAAGCAAGGGACCGGAAAGAAAACATCCGCCGAATAGGAGAAGTGGCAAAGCTGTTTGTCGATAGCGGCCACATTGTTTCTTCTGCTTTTATCTCGCCTTTCCGAGAGGACCGGCAGCTTGTCAGGAATATGTTTCAGCCAGGTGAATTTATTGAAGTGCATATCCATTGCCCCATTCACATTTGTGAGGCACGTGATCCGAAGGGGTTATATGAAAAGGCGAGAAAAGGAGTCATCCCTGATTTTACAGGCATTACTTCTCCCTATGAGCCTCCTGAGCATCCTGAGATTGTCATTGAGACGGATCAACTGTCCATTGAGCAAGCAGTGCAGAAAGTCATCACGTACTTAACAGAAAAGAAGATCCTGTAAGGCGGATCTTCTTTTATTTTCGTCTCCAATGGGGAGAGAGCACACTGACTTTCCGGAAGCGGAAGGCATAAATATAATCAATAATGCTAGTAGAGAAAAACTGGCAAATAACAGCATAAATCACAATTTTATAATCAATGATCAGGGAAGTGAGCAGAAAAATAAACAAATTAATGCCCATCATGACCTTCCCTGGACTCCAGTTTTTATAAGAGGCAATCATCAACGCCGGGATGACCATTCCTCCGCTTGAAGCTCCTACTCGAATCAGGAGACCGACGCCGATGCCGAAAAGAATACTGCCCGCTAACATATCGAAAAAAATGTGGACATGCACATGGGGAATTTGATACGTCAGAATACTGATCGTCGTGGAAGTCACTGCTACTGAGGTAATTGTCCGGAAAGTCCAGGTAAAGCCGAAATAATTCAATGCAAACAGCAAGAAAAATGCATTGGCCAGCCATAAAGAAAAGCCGAGGGGAAAATGGAACCAATGATTCATCAGGAGAGCCAGACCCGCAGCTCCGCCAGAGGGGATGGAGTGTGGAAACAAGAATAAAGACATGGCCATCCCTTGCAAGCAAGCACCGGCGAACAAGTAGAAGTAGATTAACAGCAGTTTTCTCATAAGGGTTCAAATAAATCCTTTACATTACTTTGTCTCATCTCCATATAGACTCCTCCCAAAAGACTTTCTCTCCTTGTCCATTTTATGAGAGGCGAAAAAGGAATATGTTTCATTCCGGAGATGCGGTTTTCCAGCCCCATGAAAAGACCATACAGCAAAAGGCGCCTCAATCGGACAAAGGGCATAGAGTCCAATCGAGGCACCTTGTTTATTTTACAATGCGCTTATAACCTGAATAGGTCGCCAGGAAGTAGCCGCCATACACGGTGATAATAATGAGCCCGGTTAACAGGGAGGACAGCAGAACATTTCCGCCTCCTGCAACCATAATCTCTTTATTCACCACTTGAACACCAAAAATGGAGTGGAGGACGGCCAGAGAAAGAGGCATCGTAAAATAAATGAAAATTTGTCTGAAGATCGCTTGGTTGATGCCTTTTTTCGTCACGCCGATTTTCTTCAATATCGTATACCTTTCGGCGTTGTCGCTTGCTTCCGAGAGCTGCTGCAAGGCAAGCACAGCGGCGCTGGAAATCAAGAAGATAATTCCAAGATAGATGCCGATGAAGACGGTAATGGCCGATGCGCCCGTATAGGTTTCATGTACCATTGTTTTCGTGGCGCCGCTTAATGTAAAGCCCTGTTCTTTTTGCAGCTGGCCGCGCATCGAGGCATTCAGCAGTTTGTACAGGTAATCATTTTTGGCACGCTCGCCGCCGTCATACTGGATATTTGTGATGGAATGGAGCGGCTTCATCGAGACAGCTGCTTGATCAGGCACCACCGCTGTTAAGAACTCCAATCCTTTAAAGTCCGTAGAGGACGCAAAATCAATCACATTTCCGGCAATAGAGTATGTTTGACCATTCAATTTAATTGTTTTCGTTTCCCGCGTGAAGCGCTTAAATGTGTCTTTGAAGGTGCTCCCGGCACTGGATAATAGGAGGACCTCATTGTCTTTTGTCTTCACCGGCTTTTTCCCTTGCATGGCGGCAATTGCTTCATAATCGGAACGGGCAATAGCCGTCACGTAAGTCTGATCAAAGTGGTCAACGAGCGGCTCGCTGCTTTTATCTTTGTAAGGAAGCAGAAGCGGCTTTAACGATTGATCCGTTTGATAGCGAGTGAAGCGGTACGTTTCTCCATAACTGTCTAAGTCCAGTCCCAGCTTCTGTTCAGCTTGGCGGATATCCTTGATGGGTGAGTTTTCTTCAATGAACAAGCCTACGCTGGCATCATAAGGTGTAGCGGCTTCTAAATCGCGGTTCATCGCATCCTTTAGGCTGAAGCCGCTGGAAAGGACGCCGATTGTGAAGAACAGCATTAAACAAATAATTGTCATGGACAAGAAGGTCGTATTGACTTTGCTGTTAATTTGCCGCAGCACAAAAATATTGATGTCTTTAAAGTAAATATTTTTGGACTGCTGGATAATATTTAAAGCGAACCCTGACAATGACATGAAAAACAGCAGGGTGCCAAACGAACCGAGTCCTACGCATGTCCAGACAAGCGCCGTGCTTTCCATCAAGCCGTATTTCAGCATGACTCCGTAAGCGATCCCCAAAATGAGGAGCGACAAAATAAACAGCATGACTGAAACAGCCGTTTTTCGCACCTTTAACTGCTCGTTTTTTCTTGCCGCTGTTAATAAATCGATTAATTTATATCTTGAGATGACAATGCTGTTAAACACCATGACCAGTAAATAAATGATGCCAAAGTAAAGAACGGTTTTCAGCATGGCATCATTCGAAAAAACGAACGCATAACCGGTAAAATCAACGTCAAACATGGAAGCTGTCAGCAGGGATAGCCCTTGCGAAATAAATACACCGGCCGCCAAGCCTGCCGCCAATGACAGAATGCCGACAACGAGAGTCTCCGTAACAAGGAGCCGGGAGATCTTATATTTGCCCATGCCGAGCGTCATATATAAGCCGAGCTCTTTCTTTCGCCGCTTGATTAAGAAATTATTGGCAAAGATGATCAAAAAGCCGAGAATAACAGAAACGAAAATGGAAACAAAGGAAAGCAGCTGCTTCAATGTTCTAATTATATCTGACTGGCTTGCCGATAAATCCTGCATCGCTTCCTGATCAGCCACTGAGTTAAAGCTGTAAAAAATACAAACCGCGAAGGTCAAGGTCAAAAAGTAAATGAAATAATCTTTAAAGCTTCGTTTAACGTTGCGAAGCGATAGCTTAAAAAACATTATTCGTGTCGCCTCCTAAAAGGGTGACTACTTCGATAATCCGGCTGAAAAACTCCTTGCGTGAATCAGTGCCTCTGATCAGCTCGTTAAAGACTTTGCCGTCTTTAATAAATAAAATGCGCTTGGCATAACTGGCTGTAAAAGCATCATGCGTGACCATTAGGATGGTCGCTTGCATTTCGTCATTCAGCTTCTCAAATGCATCCAGCAGAAGCCGGGAGGATTTTGAATCAAGCGCCCCGGTCGGCTCATCCGCCAGAATAATCGAGGGGTTAGTTACGATGGCTCGCGCGGAAGCAACGCGCTGTTTTTGGCCGCCTGACATTTGATAAGGAAATTTGTTTAATACAGAGGTGATTTCCAGCTTGGCCGCCGCTTTTTCTACAAGCTGCGTAATTTCCCTCGGGTTTCGTCCCTGAATGGTCAAGGCAATCGCAATATTTTCAAAACCGGTCAGCGTATCCAGCAGGTTGAAATCCTGGAAGATGAAGCCGAGCTCATCCCGCCGGAATTTCTCCAGCCTTCCCCCTTTTAACTGGGTGATGTCGGTGCCGTTAATTTGAATATTTCCAGTCGTTACATGATCGATGGTGGAAATACAGTTCAACAAGGTTGTTTTCCCGCTTCCGGACGGCCCCATAATACCGACAAACTCGCCTTTTTCGATTGAGAAGCTGATATTATCGATTGCTTTGGTCACATTCCCTTTATTGCCAAAGTATTTTTCAATTTGTTCAACTCTTAACACGGAATCCAATTTTGCCACGCTCCTTTGTATGATACGTTCAGTGTACCGCCTTTAAAGGGAGGGACATATTGCTTTTCGTTGCAGAAGCCTTACATTTTTGTAAGATTGGCAAAGAGCCGCTTGCCAATGGCTGATCACGCGGCTGGCAAGCGGCTTTTTTTATTGCTCAAGCAAAGTGACTTTGCTTTTTGGAAAGATGATCGTTACTTCTGTTCCAGCGTGTTTGACTGATTGGATATCGATTCCGAGATGAAGTTTATCGGCAAGCTGCTTGCATAAATACAGGCCAATGCCGGTCGATGCTTGGAAAGCTCGTCCGTTTTCTCCCGTAAAGCCCTTATCAAATACTCGCCGGATATCTTTTTCATCAATGCCGATCCCGTTATCAGCAATATGCAGCACGAGATTATGCTCATGCCTGCTTACAAAGATGCGAATGTGTTTCTTGTCGGCTTGACTGTATTTGATGCTGTTAATGATGAGTTGGTTAAGAATGAATTCCACCCATTTTTCATCGGAGTATACAACATCTTCAAACTCGGCCAATTCTAATTGAATTTTGTTATAAATAAAGGCTTTAGCATTTTTTTTCAAAACATTCGTCACACAGCTTCTCAGCTTAAATTCTTTCACGAGATAGTCTTTATCTGCGCTGCTGCTGCGAGCATAATACAGCGCTTGTTCAACGAGCCCTTCAATTTTGTTCAGTTCTTCGTATAACCCTTTTGCTACAGTGTTTTGCTGATTATCAATAATTAATTTGGCTGCGGCGATCGGAGTTTTAATTTCGTGAACCCATGTTTCCACATATTCGCGGTATTCTGTCTGCATCCGTTTGTGCTGATTGACGTGCTCGTGCATTTGCTTATTTGTCGACTGCAAAATCTCGTACATCATCTGTCCTTCCAAAAAATCAGGCGGCTCCACCATCTCTGTAAGCAAATATTGCTGATCAAGCAGCTGTGCATTCTTCACGAGCGGGTCATAATAATTTTTTCTTTGCCAGAATTCCAATGCATAGGAAGTAAAAAGGGGAGTAAACCAGCAAAGAAAAAGGAGGATAATCAGCCATGCAGGCACATGAATCACCCATAGAAAAACAGAGACAGCGAGGAACAGCAGGACATTCACAAATAAGAAAGCGGACCTTTCCTTTAAGTAGGCGCTTATCTTCATGATAAGATATACCCGAGACCCCGTCTCGTTTCAATCGGATTTTCCATACCGAGGCTTTCAATTTTTCGGCGCAGACGCGTTACATTCACGGACAAAGTATTGTCATCAACAAATAAATCGGAGGACCATAAGTGTTCCATTAGTTCTTCTCTGGAAACGATGCTGCCTTTCTTCACCATCAAATAATGAAGAATTTTAAATTCATTTTTCGTTAACTCCTGCTGCCCGCCTTTATAGGAGATGGTCCCATTCGCTAAGTGGAGCTTGAGTTCCCCTACTGTCAGGCTTAATGCCTCGGGCTGTTTATAAGCCCGTTTAAGAACGGCATCGATCCGGGCAAGAAGGATCTGTGTATGATAAGGCTTTGTCACAAAATCATCTGCGCCAAGATTCATGCTCATCAATTCATCCATTTCATTATTCCGGCTTGTGACGATAATAATTGGCACCTGAGATGATTTCCGGATTTCCCGGCAGATGAAATAGCCGTCGAATACCGGCAAATTAATATCGAGCAAAATTAAATGAATGTCCTCCTTTGTTGCATAAGAGAGAACATGCTGGAAATCATCGGGCGCTTCCACCTCATAGCCATAGGCTGTTAAAAAGTCTTTGAGCTCATTGCGCACCGTTTCTGCATCTTCTATAATCAAAATTTTCATTTTCTGCAAATTCACCGCTCCTTTACATGCGAGGCTGCCTATAGTTTACTTTTTCAAAAAAAAAAAGAAAAGCAGTATTTGGAAAAGATGCCGGCTTTGCCCGTAAAAGCTTGTAAAAAATGCTTGATTGTTTTAAGTGCAACTAACAAAAACTATACATGCTTGAAAAAGCAATTCAACAGAGGGCAGGTGGAAGTAGATGAAAAAGAACATTCAGCTATTACCTATTGTTGCTTCAATCGGCATCGGCGCCGTAGCTTACAGTATGATGACGGGCCGAAGCGGACAGCTTCCAAGCATGATTCCTCAGCTGACAGGCATGGGGGGCGGGGGAATGAATAATCAGCCCGCCCGGTCCGGACATCCATCCATGCGATAAATAAGAAGAGGGCGCCCTGGGTATTTATATCGGGCGCTCTCTTTCCACTACATCTGAAGTTGGCAAGAAATTCTCCAAAAAAAAGAGAAATGAACATAGCCGGCCCTAATAGAATAAAATGTAGCATCCATTCATTGCTTGCCTGTTATTATTGTTTGTTATTTTGTTTTCTAAATATTGACTGAAAAAGACCGATATCTTAAAGTAGAAGTATGTAAAAGTGAGGTGAGGATATTGGGAAGGCAGTAGAAAGAAATGTAAAAATGTTTGCAGGCAGTGCAGATCAGTTTATGGAAACAAACAACCAGACTGTTTTTTGTAAGCAAACAGGCCGGATCAAGCCTCAGCGCGCAAAAAAAAGGACGGTTGAATAGAAATATTCATTTTAACTTAACGGAGGTGTAATTCCTTACGGCACAATGTAGCCGCAAGGATCTTATTTGGACATATTAAACTTAATCATGGTTGCCTTTTTAATTGCATTAACCGGTTTCTTCGTAGCGACCGAGTTCGCAATTGTAAAGGTCAGAAGCACAAGGATTGATCAACTGGCAGCAGAGGGACGGGCAAATACAGAGGCTGCAAAGAAAGTAATTTCAAATCTTGATGAGTATTTATCGGCCTGTCAGCTAGGAATCACGGTGACGGCTCTTGGACTCGGCTGGCTTGGTGAGCCGACGGTGGAAAGCTTGCTTCATCCGCTGTTTGAGCGTCTGAATTTGGGAGATTCTGTTGTCAGCGTGCTGTCATTCTTGATCGCTTTTTCCACGGTTACTTTTTTGCACGTCGTTGTAGGTGAACTGGCGCCGAAAACGATTGCTATTCAAAAGGCAGAGCAAGTGACGCTGCTGGCTGCCAAACCAATGATTATTTTTTACCGACTAATGTATCCATTCATTAAATTGCTGAACGGGTCATCCACGCTGTTAATTAAATTATTCGGCTTTAAATCTGTGTCAGAAAGTGAAATGGCGCATACCGAAGAAGAACTGCGGATGATCTTGTCAGAAAGCTTAAAGAGCGGAGAAATTAACCAATCGGAATATAAATATGTGAACAATATTTTTGAATTTGATGATCGTCTGGCGAAAGAAATCATGGTGCCGCGTACAGAAGTAACAGCATTTGATAAGTCGCACACCGTAGAGCAATGTATTGAGGTAGCTATGGAGGAAAATTACACCCGCTACCCGATTGCAGATGGCGATAAGGACCGCATCATCGGCATGGTGAATATGAAGGAAGTCTTAACAGACTATATTCGGGATGAAACAAAGAAGAATGTGACGATCGACCATTATATTCGCCCGGTTATTCAAGTCATCGAGTCTATTGCGATTCATGATTTGCTTGTAAAAATGCAAAAGGAACGCATTCAAATGGCGATCCTGATTGATGAATACGGCGGTACGGCCGGACTTGTCACGACAGAAGATATTCTTGAGGAAATCGTCGGGGAAATTCGCGATGAGTTTGATCAGGATGAAACACCAATGATTAAACGAATCAATGATCACCAAACGATGCTTGATGGGAAGGTGCTGCTGAGCGAAGTCAACGACTTGTTTGGAACGGATATTGATGAGGAAGATGTTGATACGATCGGCGGATGGATTTTAACGGAGAAGTTTGAGGTCCAGGAAGGTGACACGATCGAACGGGACGGTTTCACATTTAAGGTTGTGGAGCTGGACGGCTACCACATCAAATTTGTTGAAGTGACAAAAGAAGTTCCTGAAATCCCGCCAGTGATCGGAGAAATCGAGGCTGTCAAAGAAGCCTGATTCAAGAATAGACCAAAAGCCTGATTCGCTTGATGCGGATCAGGCTTTTTTTGATAGGGGCCTGTTTTTAAAAGTGAACTACTTTACGGATAGCAGCTTTAACACGGGACGGGGTCGGCAGGTAATGCTCTTCTAACGCCCAAAATGGAACATGAACATCGGCGCCGGTGACGCGCTCGATCGGCGCCCGCATATAGAGAAAGGAGGTATCGTTAATAATAGAAAGGATATCATTACTTAAGCCGCCGGTAGCATGTGCTTCGTGAACAATGACACAGCGGCCTGTTTTTTGAACGGATTCTGCAATAATGTCCTTATCAAGAGGATACAGCGTGCGTAAATCAATCACGTCACAGGTAATGCCCGCTTTGGCAGCTTCTGCTGCTGCTTTCATTACGACCGGCATCATCGCTCCCCAGGCGATCAGTGTGACATCCTCTCCTTCCTGAACTCTTTGGCCTTTGCCGATTTCCACTGTATATTTCTCCTCCGGCACGTCGCCGCGAATGGAACGGTAGGAATGCAGAGGCTCGAGGAACAGGACCGGATCAGGATCTTCCACGGCTGCTATGAGCAATCCCTTCGCATCATAGGGAGTGGAAGGACAGACCACTTTTATTCCCGGCATATGTGTAAATAACGCTTCTGCGCTGTCTGAGTGGATTTCCGGCGCGCGGACGCCAGCTCCGTAGGGCGCGCGAATGACTAGGGGAACAGTGAAAACCCCTTTGGAGCGATAGCGCATTCGTGTAGCATGAGTCATAATTTGTTCGTATGCCGGGTAAATAAATCCTAAAAATTGAATCTCAGCAATTGGGAGCAGCCCGTTCAAGGCCATGCCGATGGAGGCGCCCATCAATCCTGATTCACTTAACGGCGTATCAAAAACTCTCTTCTCTCCAAACTCCTCCTGCAGTCCGTCCGTTGCCCGAAAGACACCGCCATTCTTTCCGACATCTTCTCCAAGGATAACCACTTCTTTTCGCTCCTTGAGCATAGTGCGCATTCCGTCTGTAATCGCTTGAATGAATGTTAATTGTCTTGATTTCACGGTTGTTAACATTTATTCTTCCTCCTGTAAATGCTTAAGATATTGCTGTTTATGCTCCGCAATGGTCCAGGTAGGTGTTGCAAATATAAAATCGTACATGTCATTTATATCTGGCGGCGGCATCGATTCCATTTCCTTTACAGCCTCTTCGATCTCTTCAGCAGCTTCGGCCTGTACGCTATCCATCCAAGCATCATCTCCATAACCGTTACGTTTGATAAAATGCTCAAGCCGCGTAACGGGGTCGTATTCCCGCCGTTCTTCACTTTCTTGCTGATCGCGATACTTGCTTGGATCATCAGCGGTTGTATGGGCGCCATACCGCCATGTAATTGCTTCAATCAACGTAGGTCCTCCGCCATTGCGGGCCCGCTCCAGTGCCTTTTTTGTCTGAAAGTACACGGCAAATATATCGTTTCCATCGAGCCGAACGCCTGGAATATCATAAGCCACGGCTTTTTGGACGATCGTTTCCGAGTTCATTTGTTTATGAATGGGGAGGGAGATGGCATAGCCGTTGTTTTGGTTGAAGAAAACGACGGGAGCCTGATACACGCTTGCAAAATTTAAGCCTTCATGAAAGTCTCCCTCTGATGTAGCGCCATCGCCGAAATAGGCGATGACAGCTTCCGATGAACCTTTAAATTTAGCAGCCATTGCGGCTCCGGCTGCCAAGGGAAGCTGGGTGGCAATAGGGACTGAGGGCGGCAAAATCTTCTTTCCCGCCGGCGGCAGGTTCCCTTCCACGCGGCCATTCCAGGAAGAGAGGATACCGTACGATTTTCCGAAAGTGATGCTGGCGGCATGGTCGCGGTAAGTTGGAAACATCCAGTCGTCCGCTTCAAGAGCTAATGCGCTGCCGACTTGAGCAGCCTCCTGTCCTTCAAAAGGAGGATAAGTGCCTAACCGTCCCTGCCGCTGCAGGCTCTTTGCTTTACGATCCAATGTCCGCATGCGAACGAGCTGTCGATAGAACGTTTGGGCTAACTCTTCGTTGATGGCGCTTTCATAAACTGGATCGACCAGCTGGCCTTGATGGTTGATGACTTGCTGAACAGGGAAATGGACGTTGATTTTATGCTCGCTTAATAATGGGGTAGAGATCACTTTTGCTGCCAATTTAGCCACTCCTTTAATTGGTTTTTAAAAAACTGACTTTTCAATTTTTTATGATGTTTTACATCTTAATACAGAAAAAAATATCGCGCAAATACGTACATTAACGCGTTTTTTCTTTATGGCAGCAGTAGTTTACCCTATTAAAGACTAACAGCTGAGCCTGCTGGAGAAAGAAAGTGTTTAGAAAAAGAACAAGCCGGCAATTCCTATAGATAGGAATTGCCGGCTCAAAAGCTCCGCGCAATCTTTGCATACTAAGTATTTTTACAAAAATACGAAATAAATAACCGCTGCAAGCACAATTCGATAAATCGCGAATGGCGTCAATTTAATTTTGTTGATAAGCGCCAGGAAGAAACGGATCGACAGCAGGGCAAACAGAAAGGCGCTAATGAAACCGACGATGAAAAACGGAAGTACATCGATGGAGAAATACTCCCAGTTCTTGATAAGAGAAATCGCACTTGCTCCTGCCATGATAGGCATGGCCATAATAAAGGTAAAGTCAGCTGCCGCCCGATGGCTCATGCCAAGCAAAACGCCTCCGGAAATAGTGGACCCCGAGCGGGAAAAGCCCGGCCACAGCGCGATACATTGGAACAAACCGACGAGAAAAGCTTGCTTGTACGTAATTTCGTCAACCGTTTTTGTTTTTACACTCTTAGGCGCCAGCCAGTCGGCTGCCAGCATAAGCAGGGCGCCGGCAACGAGGCCAATTAACACCGTGTACACATTAAAGAGGTGTTCATCAATATAGTCCTCAAAAGCAAACCCGAGTACAATGGCAGGAATCAGCCCGATGAATATATGAACCAATGTCAGTCTAGGCCCGATCTGACTCATCGTTCCCTGGTTCTTTTGCAATCCCAGCAGGTTAAGAATGCGGTCTTTAAAGACCACAACAACGGCTAAGATAGAGCCGAGCTGGATGACAACCTTAAAGGTATTGGCCACTGGAGCGGAAAACAATTCCTTCGATTTTAACAAAATATCATCTACAATAATCATATGACCTGTCGAAGAAACAGGAGCAAATTCTGTTGCTCCTTCTACGAGCCCAAGAATAAAAGCTACAAATAATTCCCATAAATTCATGTTGTCACCTCAAAAAATAAAATAAATAGCCACTTAACGATTGTAGGGCTACAATGAAAATATGTCTAGAAAATCGAATAAATGCCTTTCATTTTTTCTCCTATCAATTATAGCTTCGGAAAGGAAGGATCAGTCAATGGGAATACATAATTATTTTAAGAGTTTATCGGACTTGGAGCAGCTGTTCCGGCTGCCTGGAAAATTTAAATATCAATCGCATAATGTGGCCGCCCATTCATTTAAAGTCACGAAGATTGCCCAATTCTTAGGGACCATTGAAGAAATGGAAGGACAAACTGTCAATTGGCAGGCATTGTATGAAAAAGCGTTGAATCATGACTATGCCGAGCTGTTTACGGGTGACATTAAAACCCCTGTCAAGTACGCCACAAAGGAGCTAAAAGATCTGTTCTCTCAAGTCGAGGAGCAGATGGCGAAGAAATTTGTGGAGCAGGAATTTCCGCCGGAACTGCAAAGTATTTACATGGAACGGTTTAAAGAAGGGAAAGATGATACGCTTGAGGGGCGTATTCTCTCCGTCGCTGATAAGATTGACTTGCTGTATGAGTCTTTCGGAGAAATTTTAAAACGCAATCCCGAGCCGCTTTTTCTGGAAATATACAAAGAAGCCTTGTCCACGATTATGGAGTTTTCCGATTTGAACTGCGTAAAATATTTTATTAAAAATATTTTGCCTGATATGCTGTCTGAAGAGTTTATTCCGTATAACGAGCTGAATTACATGACAGAAATGATTGTAAAAAAATATGAGAAAAAGTAAGTTCTTTTTCTAAAAAAGGCTTCCGAAGTGGAAAAAATTTCAGTATGATGGAGTCAGAAAAAGCTGCTTGCTGGGAGTGAAAACATGGTAGGGAAAATAATATTGGCAATGTTTCTGCCCGGCTTTCTCGTTGTTTTTTTCACGAGGGTGACATTTAATCATTTTTTAGGCCTGGGTTTAACTGTCGCGTTAATTGCGGCCTCTGCTTATAAGGGGTATACGCACACATGGCCGCTTATTATTATAGATGCTGCTTCATTGACATTGGGCTTCTGGCTTGCCAGTCTCATGGTGAAAAAGAAAAAACAACCGAAATCGTAAGCGGGCAGGCAATGACTGACTTCTGTTTAATGCTCTCTTGAATATAAATTCCGGCGCCGACGCTTCAAGGCAGCCGGAATTTTTTTTGAGCCGGCAAAATCAGTCAAGACGAGTGATCACGGGGAACAATCGAATGAGAAAATAATAAATGAAAAATAGCACTTGCTTTTTTATACCCCATAGGGTAATATGAAGTTAAATCAAATATACCCGTTGGGGTAATAGGAGGGTGTAAACATGTTTTTTCGTTCTTACTTTGATGAAAAGTTAGCTCAATACTCTTATATGGTCGCTTGTCAAAAAACCGGAGAAGCCATCGTTATTGATCCGGCCCGTGATATTACGCCTTATGTAGAAACAGCCCAAAAGGAAGGCTTTCAATTAACAGCCGCAACAGAAACGCATATTCACGCTGATTTCGTTTCAGGAGCCCGTCAATTGGCGCATGATTACGGAGTCACATTATATTTATCAGATGAAGGCGATGAAAACTGGAAGTATCAGTACCTTGATAACCTTTCCGCTCAACTGGTGAAAGACGGCGATGTTTTCATGGTTGGCAATGTGGAATTTAAAGTAATGCATACACCAGGACATACCCCGGAAAGTATTTCATTTGTGCTGACAGACAGAGGCGGCGGTTCAACGGAGCCAATGGGAATCTTTACTGGCGACTTTGTTTTTGTCGGTGATGTCGGCCGTCCGGACTTGCTGGAAAAAGCGGCCGGCGTAAAAGGCACGGCTGCTTCCGGAGCGGCGCAAATGTATGATTCGCTTCAGAAATTTAGACAGCTGCCGGATTATTTAGTTGTCTGGCCGGGACATGGCGCAGGAAGTGCTTGCGGCAAATCACTTGGCGCTGTTCCACTCTCCACTGTCGGCTATGAAAAAGCTAATAACTGGGCTTTGCAGGAAATGGATAAGGAACAATTTGAAAAAGAACTTCTGAAAGATCAGCCGGAGCCTCCAAAATATTTTGCTGTCATGAAAAAAGTCAATAAGGCCGGCCCGGCTGTGCTGACGAATGAAACGATTCCTTATGTAGAAACCTACAAAGAATTAGAGGCATATATCAGCCGAGAAGATACAATTATAGTGGATACTAGAAATGGAAATGAGTTTGCGCAAGGACATATTGAAGGCACAATCAACTTGCCGTATACCAAAATCTTTACAAACTGGGCGGGCTGGATTCTCGACTATGAAAAGCAGCTGGTGCTTATTGCAGAAGAACAACAGACCGTTCACATTCAGCATTCGCTTGAGTCAATCGGACTGGATCGCATCGCCGCATTTGCCAGCCCGAATGTTGTCAGTGAAGCACCGGAACTTGAGAAGTATGCCAATATTAATGTGAATGAGTTAAAAGCCCAATACGAAAAGGAAGATGTCTATGTAGTGGACATCCGCCAGCAGGGAGAATGGGAAGCAGGACATATCCCAACAGCCCGCCATCATATGCTTGGCTATTTAGAGGAAGAAGCGGATCAATTACCGAAGGACAAAAAGCTTATTATTCATTGTCAATCCGGAGCCCGTTCTGCGATTGGAGCAAGCTTGCTTCAAGCCAAAGGTTTTAAAAACATCGAAAACCTGGCCAGCGGCTTTGCCGGCTGGAAGAACGAAAACGGACCAGTCAAACAATCATAACAAGGAGGAAACAGGATGAATAAAGTAACCGTCTATTCAACAAATATGTGCCCATATTGCACAATGATGAAAAATTTTCTGAAGGAACAAGGTATTCCGTTTACAGAAGTAAACGTGCAGCAAGACCGGCAAGCGGCCCAGCGTCTAGTGGAAACAACCGGACAAATGGGTGTGCCGCAGACAGAAATTAACGGCCAATGGATTCTTGGATACGATCCGGATGCGGTCATGGCGCTGCTTAAATAAAGAGTAAACAGGGTGCCCTATAAGCGATCTTTTCGGGCGCCCTTCTTTTGTCCCGGAAATGGCTTGAAGGATGGCAAGGGATGGCCGCAGGCAGAAAACAGGCTATGGAGGTGATTCTTCGTGGAATATGGAAAAGACTTAAAAAACCGTTTAAAACGCATTGAAGGACAGGTTCGCGGCATTATGAAGATGATGGAAGAAGGAGAAGACTGTACGGCTGTTGTCACGCAGCTGAGCGCCATTCAGGGAGCTGTCGGACGTGCGGCCGGCCTGATTGTCAGCAGAAATTTAGAGCAATGTATCCGGACGAATATTCAGGAAGGGGAACCGACAGATGACCTGGTGAAAGAAGCGGTCAACCTCCTTGTAAAGAGCCGGTAATTTTTTGAGCAAAATTATACCCCATGGCGTAATAGGAGGGAAAACATGACGATTGCTTTTTATCTTATCTTGACAGCAGTTGCGGTGGCGGCATTAAAAAATATGATGCCGGCAGCGGGCGTGCGCCAGGCTACAGCGGCAGAATTGAAAAAGGACACGGGGAAGAAGGAAAAACAATGGATTGATGTCCGCACACCGGGAGAATTTAATGCAGGTCATATTGCCGGCTTTAAAAACATTCCGCTTCATCAGCTGTCTGCCCGTTTGAAGGAACTTGATCCCCAGCAAGAGGTTGTGGTGATGTGCCAGAGCGGCATGCGCAGCCAAAAGGCTGCCCGGCTATTAAAGAAGAAAGGCTTTAAGCATATTGCCAACGTAGCCGGCGGCATCGGCGCGTGGAGATAAAAAATAGGAAAGGGGAGAAGAACGAATGGATTGGTCTATTGGCTGGATTGCTGTTATTTTTTTCATTGGATTTATTGGCTCTTTTCTATCCGGAATGGTTGGCATCGGCGGCTCTATTATTAAATACCCGATGCTCTTGTATATTCCGCCCATGCTGGGCTTTGCGGCCTTCAGCGCCCACGAGGTTGCCGGCGTCAGCGCGGTCCAAGTCTTTTTTGCGACAATTGCCGGGGTATGGGCATACCGGAAAAGCGAGTATTTAAATAAGACGTTGATTATTTACATGGGGGCTGCCATTCTTGTCGGAAGTTTTATTGGAGGATTTGGCTCGCAGAAGATGGATGAATCCACTGTTAATGTGATTTATGGAGTGCTTGCTGCACTTGCTGCGGTCATGATGTTTATTCCTAAGAGAAACTTGGACGATCGGCCAATGGAGGAAGTGAAATTTAGTAAATGGCTTGCTGCCTTCTTTGCTTTCGTTGTTGGCATCGGTGCCGGGATTGTCGGAGCTGCCGGAGCATTTTTGCTTGTGCCGATTATGCTCGTTATCTTAAAAATTCCAACGAGAATGACGATTGCCAGCTCGCTCGCTATTACCTTTATTTCCTCGATCGGTTCGACAGCCGGCAAACTCATGACTGGACAAGTGCTGTTTATGCCGGCTGTTATTATGGTAGTGGCCAGCCTTCTTGCTTCGCCGCTTGGCGCCAAAGCAGGACAAAAAATGAATACGAAAATATTGCAGTGGCTGCTTGCTGTCTTAATTGCGGCTACAGCCATTAAAATTTGGGTGGATATTTTAGTATAAAGCAAGCCCTCTCTAATGAATGGAAAGAGTTAGGCTGCCGGCAAATTCGATAAAAATCGAGTTTGCCGGCAGCTTTTTTATTTTGCTGGCGGGCTCAGCTGGTTTCCCTTCCGGTCGCTTCAATCAACAGCCGTGCAATTATTCTCCTAGAGCCGATGAGACCAGCCTTGCTCGTTCTATCAGTTTCTCTGCTATGAACTTAAGGAAGGTGGCCAGCAGGACTTAGAGAGAAACAGGAACATATGTGCGTTTATTAATAGCCAGCCAGGTTTCATTTATGCTAAAATGGGGATTATGATTACTAACAATAGAAAACGGCACAAGCTTTAATAGAAAGCATGTTGATAGAACAGAATAAGCACATTTGCCAGGAGGCAGGGGGTTGAATGGTGAAGAACCAATTTGAAATCGTGTCTAAATACAGCCCGCAAGGCGACCAGCCAAAAGCGATTGCTGAGCTTGTTTCGGGCATAAAGGAAGGAAAGAAGCATCAGACGCTGCTCGGAGCGACAGGGACCGGGAAAACTTTCACGATCTCTAACGTGATTAAAGAAGTAAACAAGCCGACGCTTGTCATTGCCCATAATAAGACGCTTGCGGGCCAGCTGTACAGTGAATTTAAAGAGTTTTTTCCGAATAACGCTGTTGAATATTTTGTCAGCTACTACGATTATTATCAGCCGGAGGCTTATGTGCCGCAGACGGATACATTTATTGAAAAAGACGCAAGCATCAACGATGAGATTGACAAGCTGCGCCACTCGGCTACTTCTTCTTTGTTTGAGCGCAACGATGTCATCATTATTGCCAGTGTATCGTGTATTTACGGTTTGGGCTCGCCGGAGGAATATCGTGACCTCGTGATTTCTTTGCGCGCCGGGATGGAGATTGAACGGAATCAATTGCTGCGCAAGCTCGTGGACGTCCAATACGAGCGCAATGATATTGACTTTAAGCGGGGGACTTTTCGCGTGCGCGGAGATGTAGTGGAAATCTTTCCTGCCTCCCGTGACGAGCATTGCATTCGAGTGGAGTTTTTCGGAGATGAGATTGACCGGATCCGCGAAGTCGATGCGCTGACTGGCGAAATTATTGGCGACCGTGAACATGTCGCTATTTTTCCAGCTTCCCACTTCGTTACAAGAGAAGAAAAAATGAGAATCGCGATTGGCAACATTGAGCAAGAATTGGAAGAGCAGCTCGCTGTTTTGCGTGCGGAAAATAAATTGCTTGAGGCCCAGCGGCTTGAGCAGCGGACGCGTTATGATTTAGAGATGATGAGGGAAATGGGATTTTGCTCAGGCATTGAGAATTATTCCCGCCATTTAACCTTGCGCCCGCCTGGCTCCACACCGTATACACTGCTTGATTACTTTCCAGAAGATTTTCTTATTGTAGTGGATGAATCACATGTGACGCTTCCGCAAATCCGGGGAATGTTTAACGGTGACCAGGCGCGCAAGCAAGTGCTTGTCGATCATGGCTTCCGCCTTCCATCGGCCAAGGATAACCGGCCGCTGAAGTTTGAAGAATTTGAAGAGCATGTGCGTCAAATTGTCTATGTATCCGCCACGCCAGGGCCATATGAGATCGAGCATACTCCGCAAATGACCGAACAAATCATCCGGCCGACCGGCCTGCTTGATCCAACGGTCGACGTTCGCCCGATTGAAGGCCAGATTGATGACCTGATAAGTGAAATTAATGAGCGGACGGCTCGGAATGAACGCGTGCTTGTAACAACGCTAACGAAGAAAATGTCTGAAGACTTAACGGATTATTTAAAGGAGATCGGTGTCAAAGTCCAATATCTTCATTCGGAAATAAAGACGCTGGAACGAATAGAAATTATCCGGGATCTGCGTCTTGGAAAATTCGATGTGCTGGTAGGCATCAACTTGTTGAGAGAGGGGCTCGATATTCCTGAAGTCTCACTTGTGACCATATTGGATGCTGATAAGGAAGGGTTTCTCCGCTCGGAACGCTCGCTGATCCAGACGATGGGACGGGCTGCCCGCAATGCCGGCGGCCATGTGATTATGTATGCCGACAAAATCACTGATTCTATGGCCAAGGCGATAGAAGAAACGAAGCGGCGCCGTGAGATTCAACAGGCGTACAATGAAAAACACGGCGTTACGCCAAAAACCATTCAGAAAGATATTCGTGATGTGATCCGGGCCACGCATGCAGCGGAAGAAGCAGAAAGCTATGAAACGGCCGCTTCCAAGAAGAAACTAGCTCCGCAAGAACGGAATCGCCTGATTGCCAGCTTAGAAAATGAAATGAAGGCAGCAGCCAAAGCGCTCGACTTTGAATTGGCCGCCCAGCTGCGTGATGCATTGTTAGAGTTGAAATCGGAAGGATGACTTGGATATGGGAATAGATAAAATTACAGTAAAAGGAGCCAGGGCACATAATTTAAAAAACATTGATATTACGATCCCCCGTGATAAGCTCGTTGTACTGACAGGCTTATCGGGCTCGGGAAAATCATCGCTGGCGTTCGATACAATTTATGCGGAAGGACAGCGCCGGTATGTAGAATCTTTATCCGCTTATGCCCGCCAGTTTCTTGGCCAAATGGATAAGCCGGATGTTGATGCGATTGAAGGGCTGTCTCCGGCCATTTCTATTGATCAGAAGACAACGAGCCGGAACCCGCGCTCAACGGTCGGAACAGTGACTGAAATTTATGATTATGTGCGTTTGTTGTTTGCCCGTGTCGGCCGGCCGACTTGCCCCGTTCACGGCATTGAAATTACATCGCAGACGATCGAGCAAATGGTTGACCGCATCATGCAATATGAAGACCGGACGAAGCTGCAAGTGCTTGCGCCGATTGTTTCCGGCCGGAAAGGCACGCATGTCAAAGTGTTTGAAGATATCAAGCGCCAAGGCTATGTCCGCGTGCGTGTCAACGGGGAAATGCGGGAAGTTGAGGAAGAGATTGAGCTTGAGAAAAATAAAAAGCATTCCATTGAAGTCGTGATTGACCGTGTTGTAGTAAAAGACGGCGTTGAAGCCCGGCTCGCTGATTCCCTGGAAACGGCATTGAAGCTCGGGGAGGGCAATGTCATTATTGATGTTATCGGCCGCGAGGAATTGCTGTTTTCCGAGCATCATGCCTGCCCGCATTGCGGTTTTTCCATAGGGGAACTTGAGCCGCGCATGTTTTCCTTCAATAGTCCGTATGGAGCCTGTCCAACATGTGACGGTCTCGGATCGAAGCTGAAAGTAGATGTGGACTTAGTTATTCCTAACCCGGATTTAAGCTTGAAGGAGCATGCGATCGCCCCATGGGAGCCGACAAGCTCACAATATTATCCGCAGCTGCTGGAAGCGGTTTGCCATCATTACGGCATTCCGATGGATGTGCCTGTCAAGGAGCTGGACAAAGCGCAGCTTGATAAAATTTTAAACGGATCAGGACGGGAACGGATTCATTTCCGCTATGAAAACGACTTTGGCCAAATCCGGGAAAATGACATTATTTTCGAAGGTGTGCTCAACAATATTGAGCGCCGGTATAAAGAAACAAGCTCAGATTATATCCGGGAGCAAATGGAAAAGTATATGGGACAGCAAAAATGTCCGACCTGTAAAGGATACCGCCTCAAAAAAGAAAGCCTGGCCGTGAAAATCAATGGCCTGCATATTAGCGAGGTCACCGATTTTTCGATCGAAGAAGCAGAGCAATTTTTCGAGCGCCTGTCATTAACAGAAAAAGAAATGCAGATCGCCCAGTTAATTTTACGTGAGATTCGGGAGCGTCTTGGCTTTTTAGTCGATGTAGGACTTGATTATTTAACGCTTAGCCGTTCAGCTGGTACGCTGTCGGGAGGAGAAGCCCAGCGTATCCGCCTGGCTACCCAAATCGGCTCACGATTGACCGGTGTTCTCTATATTCTCGATGAGCCGTCTATCGGGCTTCATCAGCGTGATAACGACCGTTTAATCAGCACTATGCAAAATATGCGCGATATCGGCAATACACTGATCGTGGTCGAGCACGATGAAGATACGATGATGGCCGCTGATTATTTAATTGATGTGGGACCTGGCGCCGGCGTGCATGGCGGTGAAATTGTGGCAGCCGGTACGCCGGAAGAGGTCATGAACGATCCGGCTTCGCTGACCGGCCAGTATTTGTCAGGGAAAAAGTTTATCCCGCTGCCAGCCGAGCGCCGCGCACCGGATGGCCGCTGGGTGGAAGTAACAGGCGCAAAAGAGAACAACCTGAAAAATGTAAAAGCTAAATTTCCGCTTGGTACATTTATTGCTGTCACCGGGGTGTCCGGTTCGGGGAAAAGTACGTTAATCAACGACATTCTTTATAAAACTCTTGCGCAAAAGCTGCAGCGTTCCAAGCAAAAGCCGGGCAAGCACGGCACGGTCAAAGGGATCGAGCATCTTGATAAAGTGATTGACATTGATCAGTCGCCGATCGGGCGTACGCCGCGTTCTAATCCGGCTACCTACACCGGTGTTTTTGATGATATCCGTGAAGTATTTGCCTCGACCAATGAAGCGAAAGTCCGCGGCTACAAAAAAGGGCGATTCAGCTTTAATGTGAAGGGCGGCCGCTGTGAAGCATGCCGCGGAGACGGGATTATCAAAATCGAAATGCACTTTTTGCCGGACGTGTATGTGCCATGTGAAGTATGCCATGGCAAGCGCTACAACCGCGAGACGCTGGAAGTGAAATATAAAGGCAAAAATATTGCAGATGTTCTTGCTATGACAGTAGAGGATGCCCTGGACTTTTTTGAAAACATTCCTAAAATTAAACGTAAGCTCCAGACGATCGCAGATGTCGGCCTTGGTTATATCAAGCTGGGCCAGCCGGCGACGACACTGTCTGGAGGAGAAGCCCAGCGCGTGAAGCTTGCTTCGGAACTGCACCGCCGCTCGACCGGCCGTTCGTTTTACATCTTGGACGAGCCCACGACCGGCCTGCATGTGGATGATATCGCCCGCCTGCTCACTGTGCTGCAGCGGCTGGTGGAAAACGGCGACACTGTTCTTGTGATTGAGCACAACCTCGATGTGATCAAGACGGCAGACTACATCGTCGACCTTGGCCCTGAAGGCGGCGATAAAGGCGGAACCATTGTAGCGGCCGGCACGCCTGAAGAAGTGGCGGCAGCGGAAGGGTCTTACACCGGTCATTATTTAAATAGAGTATTGGTCCGCGAGCGCGAGAGAGTGGAACACATAGAAAGCTAAGGTGCCGCGATTGGCAGCTACTTGCAAAAATAGTGAAACTTTTTCTTTTGATCTTCGTAAGAATGAACAGAAAGCCAATTCTTAAATGAATGGAGTGCCTGAAATGAACGAAGAGAAAAAACGAATTTTAGAAATGGTGGAATCAGGTTTAATTTCAGCAAGTGAAGGCTTAACTTTGCTGGAGGCGCTGGATAAAGAACCTTCGAAGCAAGCATACAAAGAGCGCCGGGACAGCTTTTTCGATGAGCTGATCGGCCTTGGCCAAAAGCTGAGCGGCACCGCAGAAAAGAAAAGCGAGCCATCCGGCGCTTCCGCTAACCAGCCAAAGGATAAGCTCTTTCAGTTTGTCCAGTCGGCTGTCCAGAAGCTCAAGGATTTTGAGCTTCCGCTCGGAAAAACAGCTGAGTTCTCGCATACGTTTCAGGAGACAGACTTTACTCCGAAGCGCATTAAGGCAGAAGTGGCGAGCGGCAGCTTTACGATTAAGCCTTGGACAGAAAGCGGCGTAAAGGCAGAGTGCCACGTTAAAATCTACGGGGCTGACAACGAAGATGAAGCGAGAGAATCGTTTATCAAGAACAGTGTTTTTTATGCGCGTGAAGACAAGCTCTCCTTCTCGGTCGGCTTAAAGCTAATGAAAGTGGACACAGTTTTGTATGTGCCGGAAGCTGCTGTCCACGATCTTTCTGTCAAGCTGTTTAACGGCTCCTTCGCCATGCGCGACATGGAAGTGCAGGAGCTGGAAGTAAAAACAGCCAACGGCAAAATCGAAGTGAAAAAATCGAAGGTGGGCGACTTTGAAGGAGAAACGGGCAATGGCCAAATCTTCTTCGTTGATTGTGAAGGCAAAAAAGTGGAAGCCAGCTCGTTTAACGGAGCTGTTCATGTTATCGGCTCGGTTGGCTACACGGATATTAAATCCTTTAACGGCAACGTTCTTTGTGATTTGAAGTCCGATGCCGCCCACACGGTTAAAGCCCAAGCGGTAACCGGAAACATTGAAGTGTATGTGCCGGATCATATGGCGATGAAGGGGATGCTGCGCACCAATCTTGGCTCTCTGTTGCTTCCTGAATCTGGAATGAAAAAAATAATGGAAAAAGAGGAAATGGTTCAGAAGCTTGTCCGTTTTGAGAGCGAAAAAGAAGCGACTGGCCAAGTAGTCATCGATGCAGAAACAAAAACGGGAACAGTTTCCGTAAAAACAACGTTATTTCATGAAGCAGCGAATGATGGAGAGAATGAACCGCCCTCTATTCCCGAAGGTAAGTGATAAAGATGAATTGGATCATAGGTATTTTAGTTAATGCAGTCTTGTTTATTGCCATTTCCGGCTATTTTACAGGCCTGTACGTAGACAGCTTTTTATCGGCGGTTATTGCTAGTGTTGTTTTGTCCATCTTAAATATGATTGTCAGACCGCTGCTTGTTCTTTTTACTTTGCCGATTACTTTTTTGACACTTGGTCTTTTCCTGTTTGTCATTAACGCTGTTACATTGCTTTTGACAGACAGCATCATGGGCTCCGCATTTGACATTTCCGGCTTTGGCATGGCGCTTCTTATCGCCGTCATTATGGCAATTGTCAACCTGGCTCTGCAGATGACCATCTTAAAAAAAAATGACTGATTGCTCCTGTTGAGCGAAAAGCAAAAGCCAGCCTTCTCCGCCATTATCTGTCAAGCAGCAGCGACAGAAAAGCGGAGAAGGCTGGTTTTATTTTATGAGGAAACACAGTTTTTTGCCGCCTCGGCATTTTCGCTATCGGCTGTTGCATGCAAAAAGCTGGTTCAATAAAGCTAGCAGCCATTAGCCTTTTCATCCGTATCCCTCCCTGTTTCTTTTTACTTTCATCACATGGAAATGAAAATTTATCATTCTTCATTTTAATTGAACCTAGTAAAAGTGTTACAATGGTATCAGAATGCCATCATGAGGAGGAAAAAACAGTGGCTAAAGTGCGTACATCTGATTTGCTGGAAAATCTCGATTTGGAACTCATCAGCGGTGAAGACGGCATTCATCGTCCGATTATAACAAGTGACCTTTCCCGGCCAGGCCTTGAGCTTGCTGGCTTTTTTGATTATTACCCGAAAGAAAGGATACAGCTGCTCGGAATGACGGAGCTGACTTTCTTTCAGAAGCTTCATTCAAATGAGAAGCTGCCGCGAATGGAAAGACTATGTGATGACAGAACACCTGCTATTATTATTTCACGCGAATTGGAAGTACCGGAGGAATTAATTGAAGCATCAGAACGGCATGCAGTGCCCGTGATGAGATCAAAGCTGACAACAACGAGGCTTTCAAGTAAGTTGACGAATTATTTGGAAAAGATGCTGGCTCCAACAACCGCCGTTCACGGTGTGCTTGTTGATATTTACGGTGTAGGCGTACTGATTACCGGCCAAAGCGGCGTAGGTAAAAGCGAAGCGGCTCTTGATCTCGTAAAACGAGGGCATCGCCTTGTAGCTGATGATTGTGTGGAGATTCGCCAGGAAGACAATGATACACTTGTCGGCAGTGCACCGGAGCTGATTGAGCATCTGCTGGAAATTCGCGGGCTGGGCATCATTAATATTATGACGCTATTTGGCGCTGGCGCCATCAGAGGCAACAAACGAATCACTCTCAATGTTCACCTTGAGCTTTGGAATTCGAAAAAACAATATGACCGGCTAGGAATTGAAGAAGATAAGCTGAAGATTATTGATACAGAAATTACGAAAATCACCCTTCCTGTGCGTCCAGGAAGAAACATTGCCGTCATTATTGAAGTAGCGGCGATGAACTTCCGCTTGAAACGGCTCGGAATTAACACAGCGAAAGACTTCACAGATAAGTTAGCGAATGTCATCAGCGAGCGCGATACAGATTTTATGTAATAACAGCTGATGGGCAGAAAGGGGAAAAAGAATGGAAGGTTACCCGCTTAATCCGATTGCTATTGCGATTGGGCCATTTGAGGTTCACTGGTATGGCTTAATCATTGGCTTCGGCATTGCACTTGGCTTTTATTTAGCTGCCAAAGAAGGCGACCGTCTCGGCTTGCCTAAAGATACATTTGCCGACTTGCTCATTTGGGCGATTCCGATCGCCATTATTTCGGCGCGCATTTATTATGTTTTATTCCAATGGGAATATTACTCTCAGCATCCTGGAGACATTATTAAAATTTGGAATGGCGGAATTGCCATTCACGGCGCATTGATCGGCGCGGTTGCGACAGCTGTTGTTTTCTCAAAAGCCAAAAATATTTCCTTTTGGAAATTGGCTGACATAGCCGCTCCAAGCATCATTTTGGGGCAGGCCATTGGCCGATGGGGAAACTTTATGAACCAGGAGGCGCATGGCGGGGAAGTGACCCGCTCCTTCCTGGAGAATTTGCATTTGCCGGAGTTTATCATTAATCAAATGTATATTGACGGACAGTATTATCATCCAACGTTTTTATATGAATCCATTTGGAATTTTGCTGGTTTTCTCTTGCTGTTAGGCTTGCGCAAAGTGAACTTAAAACGGGGAGAACTGTTTTTAATTTATGTGATGTGGTACTCCATCGGGCGCTTCTTTATTGAAGGGCTGCGGACAGACAGCTTAATGCTGACAGATTCGCTGCGGATCGCCCAAGTGATTTCGCTCGTTCTTTTGGCAGCGGCTGCTATTCTCCTGTTCATCCGCCGCAGCCGGAAAAGCAGCCAGCTGCCTTATAACAGCTTAGCGAATGAATAAATGGGGAGGGTAACATGGGGAAAACACTAAAAAACGGTTTTATTTCAGGGGTAAAAACAACTTGGCTGCTTGGAAAAATCATTTTTCCTGTCACCCTCATCGTGACGCTGCTGCAATATACGCCGATATTGCCTTGGCTGATGAAGGCGATCAGTCCGGTTATGGGATTGTTTGGTTTATCAGGGGATGCCTCCATTCCGCTGGTGCTTGGCAACTTTTTAAATTTATACGCGGCAATCGGCGCCATTTTGTCGTTAGATTTAACCGTGAAAGAAGTATTTATATTAGCTGTTATGCTGTCATTTTCGCATAATTTGTTTATCGAATCTGGTGTTGCTGCCCGTGTTGGCGTGAAGCTGTCTGTTGTCCTGGCAGTCAGATTAGGGCTTGCTGCTGTATCAGCGATTGTGATCAATCTTATTTGGCATGGCGGAGGCGGCACCGCGCAGTACGGGATGGCACCGCCGCTGCAAGCCGATCCGGATGGCTGGGGACAAATTTTGATGATTGGTCTTGAAAAAGCGGGTTATGGCATTTTCCAGCTGGCGGTCATTGTCATGCCATTAATGTTGATGATTCAAGTCTTAAAAGACTTAAAATGGCTGGATATCTTTTCCCGCTGGATGGCTCCGGTTACTCGCTTGCTGGGAATGAAAGAAAACACATCGATGACATTGGCATCCGGCTTGCTTTTCGGCCTCGCGCTCGGTTCAGCAGTTATGATTCAAGCGGTAAAAGAGGATGGCGTCAGCAGCCGGGATGTGACACTGGCGATGGTTTTTCTGGTAGCGTGCCATGCCGTCGTGGAGGATACCGTTATTTTTATTCCGCTCGGTATTACCGGATGGCCTCTGCTTGCTCTGTTTTTAATCCGGCTGATGACAGCCATTGTACTGACGCTCGCGGTGTCAGCACTTTGGAAGCCGGCTGAACTGGTCCAAAGAAAGGAAGCAAAACTCTCATGACAAAAATAACAACCTTGCTGTTTGATTTAGATGGAACGTTAATTAATACAAATGAATTGATTATTTCTTCATTTTTACACACGTTAAATCACTATTTTCCAGATCAATATAAGCGTGAAGACGTCTACCCTTTTATGGGACCGACTCTCGCAGAAACATTTTCGGGGATCGATCCGGAGCGCGCAGAAGAAATGATTGCTCACTATCGCAAATTCAACCTTGAGAACCATGACCTGCTCGTTACGGAGTTTGAGGGCGTATATGAGACGATCCGCACATTAAAAGAAAATCAATTTAAGCTTGCTATTGTATCAACAAAGCTTAGAGATACGGTCATAAAAGGGCTTAAATTGACTCACCTGTATCCTTTTTTTGATACGATCGTCGCTTTGGATGATGTGACTGAGCCCAAGCCGCATCCTGAACCGCTGCTGAAGGCCTTGCGAGAGGTTGGCTCTAAGCCGGAGGAAGCGATGATGATCGGTGATAACTTTCATGATATTGAAGGCGGAAAAAATGCCGGCACTCTAACAGCCGGGGTAGCCTGGTCTGTTAAAGGAAAAGACTTTTTGCAGTCCTTCCAGCCGGATTATATGCTCGATACGATGCCTGAACTTCTTGATATTTTAAAGATTGGAGTTCCGGAGAAGTGAGAAGGACGAAGCGGTATAAAACGGAGGGAGCCAACTCGCTCTGGAATATTTATCAAACCGTTTCTTTTTGGAAAACATTTAAAAACACAGTGATCATTGAGATTGGCCGGTTTACGCCTTTTATGAGGCTGAAAAACAGTTTATACCGGACTTTTCTCGGCATGAAAATCGGTGATCAAACAGCGCTCGCTTATAAAGTGGTGCCGGATATTATGTTTCCGGAGCTGATTTCGATCGGCCGCAACACGATTATTGGCTATAATACAGTTATTCTCGCTCACGAATATTTGATTGAAGAATATCGCCTCGGGGAAGTGATCATCGGCAATCATGTAATGATTGGCGCCAACAGCACGGTGCTGCCGGGTGTGACGATTGGAGACGGAGCCGTTATTTCTGCTGCCACTCTTGTGCATCGCGATGTGCCTCCTGGTGCCTTTGCCGGCGGAAATCCTATGCAGATTAAAGAAAAGCCTCAGCCGGAGCTGTCGAACAAGTCTCTAAAGTAGAAGCAGGCGGAGAAAAAAGGACCGTCTCAGCAAGCCATTCTTTATGGCTTGCTGGGACGGTCCTGGCTTTTTTATGCATAAGGATAAGGGAGAGAAATTAGCTGAAAATAATAAAACATTATAGCAGGAAAAAGGTATAAACGAAAAAAATTCATTGTAAGCGCTCTTAAAATAAAAAAAGGGTTGTTAATTGATTTTTTAGAATATAGAATATTAATTAAATTATTCGGAAAATTCAAAGAGGGGGAATTAGAGTGCTTACATTTTTTGCTGCTTTGTTTTTACTGATCGTAGGCTACTTGGTTTATTCTAAATTTGTTGAGCGGGTTTTCGTCATTGATGACAGCCAGAAAACACCGGCTTATACACAAGCGGATGGCATGGATTATGTGCCGATGAGCTGGTGGAAGGGATCGCTGATTCAGCTGCTTAATATTGCTGGTCTTGGACCGATTTTTGGAGCAGTATCCGGTGCCCTCTACGGCCCAGTCGCATTTATATGGATTGTTGTCGGCTGTATTTTCGCCGGAGCAGTTCATGATTACTTTTCGGGCATGCTTTCACTTCGGCACGGAGGAGCTCAATACCCGACTCTTGTGGGGCGTTATCTGGGCAAAGGGATGAAAGCGGCGATCAATGTGGTGTCTATTATTTTAATGATTTTGGTAGCGGCTGCGTTTACAGCCGGACCTGCCCAGCTGATTGCGCAAATTACCCCTTTAAGCTTTATGGCTGCTCTTGTTGCTGTGTTTGCTTATTTTTTGCTGGCAGCGGTTTTGCCGGTAAATAAAGTGATCGGAAAAATTTATCCGGTTTTTGGCGCGATTTTAATTTTTATGGCAATCGCGATTGCGGCTGCTTTGCTGTTCGGGAGTAAGCCGATACCGAATTTAACTTTCGAAAACCTGCATCCCGGGGAGCTGCCGATCTGGCCGCTCTTAATGGTCACCATTTCCTGCGGAGCTATTTCGGGATTTCATTCCACGCAAAGTCCAATTGTTGCCCGCACAATGAAGAAAGAATCAGAAGGACGAAAGATTTTCTATGGGGCGATGATCGCTGAAGGAGTGATTGCTTTAATTTGGGCAGCAGCCGGCATGACATTCTTTGGAGGAACAGGAGGATTGCAGGCGGCACTCGCATCTGGAGGACCAGCTGGTGTAGTCAATGAAATTTCTACCTCGCTGCTTGGCACGCTCGGAGGAATCTTAGCGATACTGGGCGTTATCATTTTGCCGATTACGACCGGGGATACGGCGCTTCGCTCTTCAAGAATGATGCTGACTGAAATGGCTTCTAAGTGGGTGGATGCTGAAAAGAAAAATGTTGTGCTGATTTTTACGGTTATCGTGGCGACGCCGATGTTCTTCCTTTCAACGATTGATTACACCTTTTTATGGAGGTACGTGGGCTGGACGAATCAAGTGGTAGCGGCGGTCATGCTGTGGACAGCAGTCTCTTATTTGCTCAAAGAAGGCAAGGCGCATTGGATTGCAGGGGTTCCGGCTATGTTTATGACAGCCGTCGTATGCACATATATCTTTTATGCGCCAGAAGGGTTTGCCATGGATTATCAAGTTTCTCTCCTGATCGGTGCTGTTTTAACGGTCTTGGTTGGAGCAATCTATGTTTGGCAAATAGTTAGGCATAAGCAATTAAAGTTAAAAGAACTGTCTGTACACTCGGCTTAAAAAACTGCGGGCTGTCCATTTTTAGTGGCGCCCGCAGTTTTTTTGTGATTAAGGCTTGTTCAAGCGTATAGGTTCTGCCAATCTATGTATATAGCTATTTTTGGGAGGCCGATCATGGGCGGAAGAACAAAACATAAACTGACACTGCGTGCACTTATTGTGCTGCTCGTTGTTCTGGTAGTAATATCATCGCTCGGTGTGACAAACATGCTGATTGCCAGTGAAGTAACCAAATCGACAAGAGAAACGCTGGAGGAAAAAGCTGCAATGACATCCCGGCTTGTTGCTGAATCAGAGGTGGTCCGCAACAGCTTATCAGGAGAAAGGCCGGAAACAGACATTCAGCCGTTTGCAGAGAAAGTGCGCCGGCAGTCAAAGACGGATTATATTACCGTCTTTGATATGAACGGGATCCGTAAATCCCATCCTGCTCCTGCGTTGATCGGCAAGCCATTTCAAGGCGGGGATGAAGGCGGGGTGCTAGCGGGAAAAGAGTATATGTCTACTGCAGAAGGCTCTCTAGGGCGATCGATTCGTTATTTTACCCCTATCTATAATGAAGCAGGCCGTCAAGTAGGGGCGGTAGCGGCAGGGATCACGCTGGAGAAAGTAGAAACCGCGGTCACAGAAAGCCGGCATACCATTTATGCCGGGCTTGCTGCCGGGCTGTTCATTGGCTTATCGGGCGCCTTCTATCTAGGCCGCAGAGTGCGCGAAGTGATGTTCGGTTTAGAGCCCCATGAAATTGCCCGCTTGCTTGAAGAACGAAATGTCATGATCGAATCTGCTCATGAAGGAACGATTGCGATAGATAGAAAAGGCCGGGTGACATTAATGAATAAAGCTGCTCGCCGGCTGCTTGAGCAAACAAGGGCATTCGGATCATTGCCGGACAAGGAGGCAGATTCCATTATTTCTTCCTTTGGGCTGATGGCCGTACTAGAAACAGGTGAGGCGATTATGGATAAAGAGGTGGATATCAACGGCTCTGTTTTTTATATGAATGCTTTCCCCCTGCTCGTAGAAGGGAAGAGGATTGGCGCCATTGCCAGGTTCAGGGATCAAACGGAGTTGAAGAAGCTGGCCGAGCGTTTGAGCGGAACGGAAATGTATGCCGAGGCCCTTAGAGCGCAAACGCACGAATTCATGAATCGGCTGCACGTCATTTTAGGCATGGCACAAATGAAAAACTATGCTGCTTTGCCCGCTTATATTGAGCAAATCAATATTCATTATCAAGATAGTGTCGGTTACTTGGCGCGCCGCATTAAAGATCCGGTGATTGCTGGCTTTTTACTGGCCAAAATGAGCTATTCTATTGAAAAAGGAAAAGAGCTGCGCTTATCAGAGGATTCTTATTTGCCTGCTGTAGATAGCCGGCTGACGCATGAATTGATTACGATTTTAGGAAACTTAATTGATAACGCACTGGAGGCTACCCCTGTTAGCGGCCGGCCGGTTACTGTATTAATTGAATCAGAAGGAAATCATTTAATCATTGAAGTAAAAGACCACGGAAAAGGAATGCCCGATCCGGACCGCATCTTTGAAAAAGGGGTTTCCGATAAAGGGAGCCACCGCGGCTTTGGGATGCATCTCGTTCGTAAAAGTGTGGAACGGCTGAACGGAGAGATTCAAGTATCCTCACAAGAAGGAAAAGGGACGATCATAGAGGTGATAATTCCTCTGGGGAAAAGGAGAGAACCAAATGATTACGGTATTAATTGTTGAAGACGATCCGATGGTAGCGGAACTGAACAAGCAATATGTAGAGGCATTGCCGGGTTTTCAGATAATCTCTGCTGCGGCTTTGCCGGAGGAAGCGCTGCAAAAAGTGCAACAATTAAAACCGGACCTGCTGCTGCTCGATATTTATATGCCTGGAATGACTGGTCTGGAATTGCTTAAGCAATTGCGCACAGCCGGTTCAGAAACAGATGTCATTGTTATTAGTGCAGCGAATGATACGGCAAGCATTCAACAGGCGCTGCAATACGGCGCGGTAGATTATTTAATTAAGCCATTTAATTGGGAACGATTTCAACAAGCGATGTTAGCTTATCGGGAGCGCAAACAATTTTTGCTCGCTTCCCACGCAGTAAAGCAGGGGGACATTGACCGGATGCTTCATCAGCATACAAGGGCCGTATCGCCCTCTGACTTGCCGAAAGGGCTGACTAAAGAAACATTGAAAATAATTTGGAACGCTATACAGGAAGAGGGGGAAGCTGATTTTTCAGCAGAGGATATTGCCTTTAGCTCGGGAGTTTCCCGTGTATCTGTGCGTAAATACTTATCATTTTTAGATAGCGCGCATATTTTAACTGCAAGCGTTTCCTACGGTTCCGTTGGACGCCCGCAAACCCGGTATCGGCTGAATGGAGAAAATCATGAGCAGATACATTGTTTTATTTAAAGAAAGCGTTTGCTTTTTTTACTTTCAAAACACTTTTTTTACTTACTTAACTACAATTAACCGATTCATTGAATTATCTTTATTAAAAAACAATTTAGATAATTAAGAGGGGGATTGTATGCAGCGATCAGCAGTAAGTGTTTGGAATGAATGTTGGAAGGCGCATGATAAGCTGAAGCAATTGTTGTTATTCTCAAATGGGAGATCGGCACAGCCAGCAGCTGTCAAAGCGCGGGAAGAAAAGGAGGGGAACTCGCATCCTCCCCGAAAAAACCATTATATGCGTCCTGTCCAATGGATAGGCTTTTTGCTTGGTCCAGTGCTTTTCTTTGCGATTCTATTGTTTTTCTCGCCGGCAGGCTTGAATCCAGAAGCAAAAGCGGTTCTGGCTATTACCGTATGGATAGCTGTTTGGTGGATTACGGAAGCGATTCCAATACCCGTTACTTCTTTGCTGCCTCTGATATTAATGCCGCTGACGGGCGCGCTTGATGGAGATGCGGCAGCTGCAGCGTATGGCGATCCGATTATTTTCTTATTTCTCGGCGGCTTCATGATTGCTATCGCAATGGAGAAATGGAATTTGCACCAGCGGATTGCCATGAATATTGTATCTTTCCTAGGAACAGGCTCTAAGCGTATCGTCTTGGGCTTTATGGTGGCGACCGGCTTTTTGTCTATGTGGGTGTCTAATACAGCGGCTGTCATGATGATGGTGCCGATCGGAACAGCGATTACTTATCAAGCTGCTCAAATTGTTAAACAAACCGGCGACCGGACGATTGACATTCGCGGATTTGAGAAAGCAGTTATTTTTGGCATCGGCTTTGCCGGCACGATTGGCGGTCTTGGGACGCTGATCGGCACACCGCCGAACATTATTTTGGCGGCGGCCATTAAAAATTTATATGGAGTCACCATTTCATTTGCAGATTGGCTCTTTCTTGCAGCTCCGGTTGTATTGATTCTTTTGATTTTATCCTGGCTTTATTTAGTGAATATTGCCTTCCCCATCAAATTTAAAGAGCTGCCGGGCGGTGCGGAATTAATTCGTGAAGAAAAGCAGAAGCTCGGAAAAATGAGCTCAGAAGAAAAATGGGTAATGGCCGTATTTTTATTTGCTGCCTTTATGTGGATTACACGGACATTTATTTGGCAAGAATTTATCCCTGGAATTAGTGATGCGATGATTGCCATCCTTGCGGGAGTCCTGCTTTTCATTCTTCCTTCAAGACAAAAGGGAGGAGCGCTGTTAGACTGGTCAGTAGCGCGTGACTTGCCTTGGGGCGTGCTGCTTTTATTTGGCGGGGGGCTGGCCATCGCTTCCGGATTTAGCGAGACTGGTCTTGCCAAGTGGATTGGAGAACAGCTGATGGTGCTGGAGGGTCTGTCTATGCTTCTCGTTGTTGTATTTGTGACAGCTTTCGTTTTGTTTTTAACAGAGATCACATCCAATACGGCAACGGCAACTATGATTATGCCGGTATTGGCCTCGTTGGCCCTAGCTTTGAACTTGCACCCGTTCGTCTTAATGATGCCAGCGGCCATGGCTGCAAACTGTGCATTTATGCTTCCGGTTGGAACACCGCCGAATGCAATCATTTTTGCGACGGGGAAAATCAAGATTAACGAGATGGTTCGTGCTGGTTTTTGGATTAACATTATTGCGATTGTTTTCATTACAATAGCTATGTATGTGATGATGCCAATGATTTTTAATGTAGACATTACATCCTTTCCGGAAAACTTTAAATAATAAGCAGCAATCAAAAAACGTTTCGGCAGCCGGAACGTTTTTTCTTTCTCTTGACGAAAATTGTCAGAAACGTTAAACTACTTATAATTACTTCATCATGTTAGCACATTAGCGAACTAAAGTGTGTTGCGTGAAATATACGGATAATCGGGTGATAAATAATGTCGAAGCTGTTAATGTTTGAAAAGCCTGTTGGGATGCGTGACACGCTGCCCCATATATATGAAACAAAGCGGAAATTAAAAGAAGCGGCAGCGGCAGAGATGAGGAGTTGGGGCTACCGCTTTATTGAAACACCTGCCCTTGAATATTACGAGACGGTTGGAGCTGCTTCGGCTATTTTGGATCGCCAGCTGTTTAAGCTGCTTGACCAGCAAGGGAACACTCTTGTGCTGCGGCCTGATATGACAACGCCAATTGCGCGTGTCGCTGCCTCGAAGCTGCTGAAGGAACGGGTGCCGCTTCGTCTTGCTTACTCCGCCAGCGTCTACCGGGCCCAACAGCGAGAGGGCGGCAGAGCGGCTGAGTTTGAACAAATTGGCGTAGAAATGATTGGCGACCAAACGGTTAGCGCTGACGCAGAGCTCATTGCCCTGCTTGTATCGGTATTGAAAAAAACAGGGATGGAGCGCTTTCGGCTTTCTCTCGGTCATATTCGTTTTACGGATGAGCTGTTCCGGCAAATTTTAGGTACAGAAGAGCGAGCCCAATATTTGCGCCGGTTTTTATACGAAAAAAATTATGTCGGCTATCGTGAGCATGTTAAAGGGTTGGCGCTTTCCTCCATTGACCAGCAGCGGCTTCTTCGCTTTCTCGATTTATCAGGCGAGTTGAACTGCCTGGAAGGGGCGGCTGATTTAATTGAAGGCGGTGCGGGCAGCGAGGCCATTGCTGAATTGCGCAGCTTGTACGAAAGGCTGCAGGAATATGGAGTGGCAGAATATATACAATTTGATTTGCCGCTCGTCAGCCATATGAGCTATTACACGGGATTGGTGTTCGAGGTATATGTGGACGGAGCGGGAACACCGGCCGGCAACGGAGGACGCTATGATCATCTTCTGGAGAAGTTTGGCCGTCCGGCTAGCGCAACTGGATTTGGGCTGCGTGTAGACGTATTGTTAAGCGCTCTTGAACAGCTGGAAGAGGAGGAAAAGGTGCACTGCATCTTATTCAGCAATGAGCGGCGGATCGAAGCGATTCAAGAAGCGAGAAAGCGCAGGGAAGCAGGAGAAGCGGTGCTGTTGCAGGATGTGGCTGGCTTGGAAGATGTTGACCGGTTCACAGAAACATGCAAAAGTGTTTCATTCTTCGTAGGAAAAGCAGCAAGCGGAAGGGAGTTTTGATAGCGATGTTAACAATTGCGATGCCAAAAGGACGGATTTTCGAAGAAGCCGCCGGTCTGCTTCGTAAAGCGGGCTACCAGCTGCCTCCGGACCTTGACGAATCACGCAAGCTGATTATTGAAGTGCCGGAAGAACAGCTGCGTTTCTTTCTAGCCAAGCCAATGGATGTGGCTACATATGTGGAATATGGGGTGGCGGATCTGGGGATTGCAGGAAAAGATGTCCTGCTTGAAGAAGAAAGAGATGTATATGAACTCATTGATTTAAAGATCAGCCCTTGTTACCTTGCGGTTGCCGGTTTGCCGGATACAACTGTCGATGAGGTGGCTCCCAAGGTGGCAACGAAATATCCTAATGTGGCTTCTTCCTATTTTCGGGGAAAAGGAGAACAAGTGGAGATCATTAAATTAAATGGCTCTATTGAACTGGCCCCGATGATCGGCCTTGCTGACCGGATTGTTGATATTGTTTCCACCGGCCGGACATTAAAGGAAAATGGTCTTGTTGAATATGAAACGATTGTCGATATTACTTCCCGGCTAATCGTCAATCCGGCTAGCTACCGCTTGAAGGACAAGGAAATCGGTCAGCTGGTCAGCAGGCTGGCAGAAACTATTGCAGAAAAGGCAGTGTGAAAAAAGATGAGAATCGAAACTGTCACACAGGAACTATCATTAAAACGTTCTGTGGATAGCGGAACCGAGCAGCAGCGTGCCGCGGTCCAGCAAATTATCCGGACGGTGCGCTCTGATGGAGATGCCGCCTTGCTCGCATATACGCGGCAATTTGATGGGGCGGAATTAAGTGATATGCGAGTAACGCCTGAGGAAATAGCTGAAGCCTATCAAGCGTTTCCGAAAGAGATGGCTGAGGTCATTAAAGAAGCGGCTGGCAATATTTCTTTGTTTCATCAAAAGCAGCTGAGGCAAACATGGACATATACGGATCAGAATGGCACGATGCTTGGGCAGAAAATGACGCCGCTTGACTCAGCAGGCGTATATGTGCCAGGAGGAACGGCCGCCTATCCATCCTCTGTTCTTATGAATGTCCTGCCGGCAAAAGTCGCGGGGGTCAAACGGATTGTTATGGTATCGCCTCCCGGCTCTGATGGCCGCCTCCCTGCAGGTGTTCTTGTGGCTGCTGATATTGCCGGGGTAGAGGAAATTTATAAAGTCGGCGGTGCCCAAGCGGTAGCCGCGCTCGCTTATGGCACAGAAACCATTGAGCCTGTCGATAAAATTACCGGCCCCGGCAATATTTATGTCGCGCTCGCTAAACGGGAAGTATTTGGCGATGTTGATATTGATATGATTGCCGGCCCGAGCGAAATCGTTGTTCTTGCTGATGAAACGGCCTACCCTGCCGAAGTTGCGGCAGACTTATTATCGCAAGCGGAGCATGATCCGCGCGCCAGCAGTGTGCTTGTTACGCCTTCCCGGAAGCTGGCGGAGGAAACAGCTGCTGAAGTGGAGAAACAGCTCAAAAGCCTGCCGCGAGAGGAGATTGCCCGGGAAGCCATTGAGAATTACGGCGCTATTTATGTCACAAATGATATGCAGGAAGCTGTCAGTGTAGTGAATCAGCTAGCTCCCGAGCATTTAGAGATTATGACAGAACGTGCGTTAAGCATAGTTGAGGATATTCGCCATGCCGGTGCTATTTTCATTGGCCGCTTCAGCTCCGAGCCGATTGGCGATTATTTTGCAGGGCCTAATCATGTCCTGCCGACAAATGGGACGGCCCGTTTTTCTTCACCGCTGAATGTGGATGATTTTATGAAGAAATCAAGTTTAATTATGTACAGTGAAAAAGCCTTTCGTGAAAATGCCGATAAAGTCGCTGCTTTCGCTCGGCTTGAAGGATTGGAAGCCCACGCCCGGGCTGTCGAGGCTCGAAAGGAACGCTAAACCATGTTGGAAAATTAAAAGAAGAGGGAGTGGCCCCATTGAGTAACCGAACATCAGAATTAAACCGCACCACGAATGAAACAAAAATTCAACTTGCTTTTTCCATCGACGGTGAGGGCCAGGCAGATATTCAAACGGGCGTGCCGTTTATGGATCATATGCTTGATTTGTTTGCGAAGCATGGCCAGTTTGATCTAACTGTCAAAGCGGACGGCGATGTGGAAATAGATGACCACCATACGACAGAGGACATTGGCATTTGTTTAGGGCTTGCTTTAAAGGAAGCTCTCGGTGACAAGAAGGGGATTAAGCGCTACGGAAATGCTTTTGTTCCAATGGATGAGACGCTAGCCCAAGTAGTGGTTGACTTAAGCAACCGTCCTCATTTTGAGATGCGCGGAGAGTTTCCTGCTCAAAAGGTAGGAACGTTCGATACCGAGCTTGTCCATGAATTTCTATGGAAGCTTGCTCTTGAAGCAAGAATGAACCTCCATGTCATCATTCACTACGGCAGCAATACCCATCATATGATTGAAGCGGTCTTTAAAGCGCTTGCCCGGGCGCTTGATGAAGCGACAATTATTGATCCGCGCGTTAAGGGCGTGCCGTCAACGAAAGGAATGTTATAGAAGATGATCGGCATCGTTGATTACGGAATGGGCAACTTGTTCAGCGTCAGCAAAGCGCTTGAGAGAATAGGCGTGCCTTATATTATTAGTGAATCGCCAGAAGAACTGAATGAGACGAAAGGTTTGATTTTGCCGGGCGTCGGTTCGTTTAAAGATGCGATGGCTTTATTGAAAGAGAAGAAGCTTGACGAGTTCCTGTACGCGTATGTGGACAGCGGGCGCCCGCTTTTAGGCATTTGTCTTGGCATGCAGCTGTTATTCCAGGAAAGTGAGGAAAATGGCCGGACTCAAGGACTTGGCTTATTAAGAGGACGGGTGGTTCGCATTCCTGCTGACAGCGGCGACAAAGTGAAAGTGCCGCATATGGGATGGAATCAGCTGGCGTTTCACCAGCAATCACCTGTGCTTCATCGGGTGGAGGAAGGCTTTGTCTATTTTGTCCATTCGTATTACGTTGAGGGAATAGACCGGGAAGCGTTGCTTGCCAGCACAGTTTACAGCGTGGAAATCCCGGCGGTTGTCGGGAAAAGCAATGTATTCGGCATGCAGTTCCATCCTGAGAAAAGCAGCCGGGTCGGTATGCAGCTATTAACTAATTTTGCAAAAGCAATGGAGCAATCGGGGGCGATTTTATGAGTTTTACCATTTATCCAGCTATTGATATGCGCGGCGGCAAGTGCGTCCGGCTAAAGCAAGGAGATTACAGCCAGGAAACGGTATATGGCGATTCTCCGTTTGACATGGCTAAGTCCTTTGCAGAGGACGGAGCAGAATGGATTCATATGGTCGATTTAGACGGAGCAAAAGACGGAAGGCGCATCAATGACCGCTTTGTCATTGAAGCAGCGCAAAAGCTTGGCGCCAAAGTGCAAATTGGCGGCGGCATCCGCAGTGAAGAGGACATTCTTCACTATTTGGATAATGGGGTTGATCGAGTGATTATTGGCAGTTTAGCTGTCTCAGAAACAGACCTTGTGAAACAGTGGCTTCGCAAGTTTGGCAGCAGAATGGCAATCGGGCTGGATGCAAAGGACGGATTTGTTGCCACCCATGGCTGGCTGGAAACCTCTTCATTGCGAGCGGTGGATCTGGGCAAAGAACTGGCGGATGCGGGAGCCGAAACATTCATTTTCACAGATATTGCTACAGACGGAATGCTTTCTGGCCCTAATATTCAAGCGGTAGCTGAGCTAGCTCTCGCTACGGGGAAACGCGTCATCGCTTCTGGAGGCGTCAGCTCGTTAGAAGACATAAGAGAAATCAAGCGCCATGAGCAGGCCGGAGTAAGCGGAGCGATTGTCGGAAAAGCGATTTATACCGGCCAGTTCACTGTCAGAGAGGCATTAAAGGAGGCAGGAAGATGATTACAAAACGAATTGTGCCCTGTCTGGATGTGAAAGACGGCCGTGTCGTTAAGGGCATTCAGTTTGTTGAACTGCGCGATGCGGGCGATCCGGTGGAGCTGGCGAAAATATATGATGAGCAGGGGGCGGATGAACTTGTATTTCTCGATATCTCTGCTTCTCATGAAGGGCGAAAAACGATGGCAGAAGTCGTTCAGGATGTTGCTTCGCAGCTGGCTATTCCTTTTACTGTCGGCGGCGGCATTAATTCGCTTGAAGATATGAAGCGTATTTTGCGGGCCGGTGCCGATAAAGTGTCGTTAAATACAGCAGCTGTTCTTGATCCCGAACTGATCACGATTGGGGCGGATTATTTCGGAACACAATGTATCGTTCTCGCTATCGATGCGAAGCGTGACGAGGAGCTTGATTCATGGCGGGTCTACACGCACGGCGGGCGGCAAGCGACAGACCGGGAAGTGATTAGCTGGGCCAAGGAAGCGGTGGAGCGGGGCGCAGGCGAAATTTTGCTGACAAGCATGGACAGCGACGGAGAAAAGCGCGGCTTTGATCTGGCATTGACAAAAGCGGTAAGTGAAGCCGTGTCCGTTCCTGTTATTGCATCCGGCGGTGCAGGAGAAGCGAAGCATTTTTTTGAAGTATTCACAGAAGGATCAGCCGATGCTGCTTTGGCTGCTTCTATTTTTCATTATAAAGAAACAAGCGTCAGCGAAGTGAAAAACTATTTGAAGGACCGGGGAGTGAATGTGAGATGAGCATAACCATAGAAGAGATTCGATTTGACGAAAAAGGGCTCGTGCCGGCTATCATTCAAGATGCTGCTACATATGAAGTGCTGACTCTTGCTTACATGAATAAGGAATCGCTGCAGCGGACGATAGACAGCGGCGAGACGTGGCTTTTTAGCCGGTCCCGCCAAGAGCTTTGGCATAAAGGCGAAACGAGCGGGAATACCCAGAAGGTTGTGAACATTAAGTACGATTGCGATCAGGACGCGCTTGTTGTACTCGTCAAGCCGCAGGGGCCGGCCTGTCATCTCGGAACGACAAGCTGTTTTGAATATTCCTTGTACGGCGAACAAACAGAGATGCTGCCTTATACCATTCTGCATAAGTTAGAAGAAGTGATCGCGGACAGAGAACAGACCCGTCCGGAAGGCGCCTATACGACGTATTTATTTGAAAAAGGCGTGGATAAAATTTTGAAAAAAGTGGGGGAGGAAGCAGCGGAGGTTATTATTGCCGCCAAGAACCGTGATCAGGATGAACTGCAGTGGGAGGCCGCTGATTTGCTCTATCATCTGCTGGTTCTGCTGCGGGAACAAAAGGTAGAGCTTGCTGATGTGTTAGGTGTGCTGGCGAAACGCCACGAAGAGAAGAGAAAATAATATACGGAGCTGTCTTAAAAGTCGAGGATGAATGGACTTTAGGCAGCTCTTTTCTTAAGCTCTGGCTCATTCGAAAACCGTAACAGCTGTTCCCGGTTTTATCAGCTGGCGCGCTTGCTGGTATTTTTATTTCTTCTTTATTAACGAGCCTTTGCCATCTGTGATATACTCAATAGGTTAATTAACAATGCTCGGAGGACTTTCATGACAAAACACTCAAAGCTACGGAAGGAAAAAGGGAAGGTCGTCTCTTTTTTGCCGACAGGTGAGTATTATTATACAAAAGGGTTAAAAGCGCTGCGTAAGAGAGAACTGTCAAAGGCTAAGAAGTATTTGTCACGCGCGATGGATTTAGAGCCGATGGAACCGATGATTGCCTGTCAATTGGCCATTGTTGAAACAGAGCTCGGCAATTTCGAACAATCAAACGGCTTGCTGCATTTCGTGCTGGATGATTTAGATCCTTTGATTAGTGAGTGTCATTATTTTTTAGCGAACAATTATGCCCACTTAGGCTTATTTAAGGAAGCATTTAAGCATGCGAAAGCGTACTTAGAACAAGATGAAGCCGGTGAATTTATCGAGGATGCAGAAGAATTGCTGGACTTGATCGAGCTTGACAGCGAGGAAGATTTAGATGAACTGGATGAGCAGGACGAGTTAATTGCTCTTCAAGAAGAAGCCCGCTATTTGCTTGAGGGCGGCAGCTTTGAAAAAGCAATTGAGCGCCTGGAAGGCTTAATTGCCAAGCATCCAGATTTTTGGCCCGCCCATAACAACTTGGCACTGGCCCACTTTTATCTTGGGGAAGTAGAAATGGCTCATCAAGTGCTTGACAGCGTGCTGGAGAAAAATCCGGGAAACTTGCATGCCTTATGCAATTTGGCCGTTTTTTTATTTTACGAAAAGCAATATAGTCTCCTGCGGCAGCTGGTGGACTTGCTTCGCAAAACATACCCCATCTTGCCGGAACAGCAATTTAAGCTTGGTGTCACCTTCGCGCTTATCGGGCAGTATGAAGAGGCCTATCGCTGGCTGAAAAAGCTTCATAAAAAAGGGTTTGACGGAGAACCTGCTTTTTATTACTGGCTATCCCACTCCGCTTACTTTTCAGGCCGGCAGGAAGCAGCTGAAAATGCTTGGAAGCACATGTTGAAGATAAGTCCGGAGAAAGCTGGCCAGGAACCGTGGGCAAGTAAAAAAACAGAGCAATTAGGCTATGAGCATCAGCCAGCCTCCATTGTAAGAAGGATGAATAGCGAGTATGAAGAAGAGCGTCTGTTTGGCATCTTCTTGCTTTCGGTTGCAGAAGATCAGAAAAAAGTAATGAGCCATCCTGATTTTTGCGACATTGAGTCACTTGCTTTCCGGGAAAGAATCTATTTGGCGGATGTGCTTGGCATACCTGTCGATCCGCAGCTGAAAAAAGAATCACGCATCAGTCTGGCACATGAAACAGCTCTTGTTCTTTATAGAAAATTTCAGCCGATCGGTACAGAAGAGGCGGGATTATTAATGCTCTGGTTTACGGTTTTTGGTGAATTGGCAGAAGAACAATCCCGCTTGAAGAATCAAGCGGCATTTGCGGCGGCGACTGAGTATATGTGGCGCAAGCTGCGCGGCGAAAAAGAATCGCAGACAAGCCTTGCAGAGCAATATGATCTTTCTCCTTCAACTTTGCAAAAATACATCAAACATGTGCGCGAACGATTATAGTGAGCAGAAAAATAGACGAAAAGCCCTTCATTGATTAGGATAGAAAGAGAATAAACTATACGATTTAGGGTATGTATATAGTACTGAAAGAAAAGGAGTGGCTAGCTTTGGCAGCAGAAGATAAAATTTATGATGTCATTATTATCGGTGCGGGACCGGCGGGAATGACAGCCGCTGTTTATACATCACGCGCTAATCTTTCTACATTGATGATTGAACGCGGCGTGCCGGGAGGACAAATGGCAAACACAGAAGAAGTAGAAAACTATCCGGGATATGACCATATTCTTGGTCCGGAATTATCTACAAAAATGTTTGACCATGCCAAAAAATTCGGCGCTGAATACGCCTATGGCGATATTAAAGAAATTATTGACGGCAAGGAATATAAAACAATCAAAGCGGGTGCAAAAGACTTTAAAGGGCGTTCGGTTATCATTACTACAGGAGCGGAGTGGAAAAAGCTTGGGGTGCCTGGCGAAAAAGAATTAACTGGCCGCGGCGTTTCCTATTGTGCGGTGTGTGACGGCGCTTTCTTTAAAGAAAGAGATCTGGTCGTTGTCGGCGGCGGCGACTCTGCGGTTGAGGAAGGAAGCTATTTAACGCGTTTTGCTAAAAACGTAACCATCGTTCATCGCCGTGATGAGCTCCGTGCTCAAAAGATTTTGCAGGACCGGGCATTTAAAAACGAAAAGATTGATTTTATTTGGAATCATACAGTCAAGGAAATCAATGAAAAAGATGGAAAAGTAGGCAGTGTAACACTTGTGTCGACTGAAAATGGCGAGGAAAGGGAATTCCCTGCCGATGGCGTATTCATTTACGTCGGCATGCTGCCGCTTTCTAAACCATTCTTGAATTTAGGAATTACGAATGAGGCCGGTTATATCGTAACAAATGAAAAAATGGAAACAAAAATCCCGGGCATCTTTGCAGCTGGCGATGTGCGCGAAAAAACGCTTCGCCAAATTGTCACAGCAACAGGTGATGGAAGCATCGCTGCCCAGGCTGCCCAGCATTACGTTGAAGAATTAAAAGAAGAATTAGGGGTAAAAGCATAAGTTTAACAGTCTGTTAATCGGCTCGTAATGAAGCTGCAATAAAGATGTGTTACAGTAGTTCAGTAATCTGATACACCCCCTATATTTAATCATATCCCTTTTGGCGAGGTTGTTCCGATAACCGGCATTAACTTCTGCGGCTCAAGCAGCTGTTAGAGGTGCCGTTATGGAACAGCCCTTTTTTTGTGGAATGATTCCAAATGAGGGACATTTTCTAAGCGGTTCTTCATTTTCAGAAAGGAAACTGTTTCTTCTGAGAACCCGGCATTGAGATCAATAGAGTGAACATAGTATAATAATAAGAATGAAAGAAGAGGCGGATTGTCTGGCTGTTCCTAAAGCCGGGCTTACCCGGAGGTGAAAAATATGCAGCGTGTAACAAACTGTTTATTGCTAAAAGATGATAAAGTTCTGCTCCTGCAAAAGCCTCGCCGCAACTGGTGGGTTGCCCCGGGCGGAAAAATGGAGCCAGGAGAATCAGTCCGGGACGCGGTGATCCGTGAATACAGGGAGGAGACGGGCATTTATTTGCGCCGTCCTGCCGTGAAGGGCATCTTTACCTTTATTATTAAAGATGGCGACGACATCGTATCCGAGTGGATGATGTTTACCTTTTTCGCTCAGGAAAGTGACGGGGTCTCCATTAAAGAGAGTGAAGAAGGAAAGCTTGAATGGCATCCCGTTGAAAAAATAAAAGAGCTGCCAATGGCAGAAGGCGACCGCCATATCCTGGATTATATGGTGCATGGCACAGGTGTCATTTATGGCGCTTTTACATACACGCCTGATTTTAAGCTGATTTCCTATCGGCTTGATCCGAATTAATACGAAGCAATATCCATGAGAGAGACAGCCGCTAAAAGAGAGAGGGGATTGAGAATGACCAATAAAGCGGGAAATGAAATGCAGCTGGTAATCATTACTGGCATGTCCGGAGCGGGAAAAACAGTGGCTATTCAAAGCTTTGAAGACCTTGGCTTCTATTGTGTCGATAATTTGCCGCCGACCTTGCTGCCTAAGTTTTTGGAGCTGATGAAGGATTCAGGCAATCAAATGAATAAGGTAGCCGTCGTAATGGACATGCGCGGCCGCGAATTTTTCGATTACCTGTTTCAGGCGCTGGATGAAGCGGCCGAGATGGCTTCAGTCACGCCCAAGCTGTTGTTTCTGGAGGCGGAGGATTCTGTGCTTGTCCGCCGCTATAAAGAAACGCGGCGCTCTCATCCGCTGTCGCCGACCGGCTTGCCTTTGGACGGCATTCAGCAGGAACGGGCGCTGCTGGAGGATTTGAAAGGCCGAGCGCACATTATTTACAATACTTCTTCAATGAAGCCAAAGGATTTGCGCGAGAAAATTCTTAGCGAATTTTCCCCTAATAAAAAAGCGGCCTTTACCGTCAATGTCATGTCCTTCGGCTTTAAGTACGGTCTGCCGATCGATGCGGATCTTGTATTTGATGTCCGTTTCTTGCCTAATCCCCATTATGTCGATCATCTGCGTCCTCATACAGGGCTTGAAGAAGACGTATCAAGCTATGTGATGAAGTGGAATGATACCCAAAAGTTTTTGGAGAAGGTGCTGGACTTGCTTTCCTTTATGCTTCCCCATTACAAAATGGAAGGTAAATCCCAGCTTGTTGTGGCGATTGGGTGCACCGGAGGACAGCATCGTTCAGTAGCTTTGGCGGAGCATATCGGCCATTACTTTGCCGGCGATTATCAAACCCGAATTACCCATCGGGATATCAACAAGAGAACGGTTCAGACGATATGAGACAAAGCCAGCCAAAGAAAGTGGTCATTATTGGCGGAGGTACAGGGCTATCGGTTCTGCTGCGCGGCTTGAAGAAGCATCCAATTGATCTGACAGCTATTGTCACAGTAGCTGATGACGGCGGAAGCTCCGGGCGGCTGCGCGATGAGCTGAAGATTCCTCCTCCCGGCGACATTCGCAATGTCCTGGCCGCTTTGTCAGATGTCGAGCCGCTCGTGGAGACGCTTTTCCAACATCGCTTCAGTACGAAGAATGAATTGTCCGGCCATTCGCTTGGCAACTTGATGATCGCTGCATTAACGTCGATTACAGGCGATTTTGTGCATGCGGTTCAGGAAATGAGCAAAGTACTAAATGTACGCGGCAAAGTGCTGCCGGCTGCTAATCAGAGTGTTGTTCTCCATGCTGAAATGGAGGATGGAACGATTGTATCCGGCGAGTCGAAAATTCCTTATTCCGGCAAGCGGATTAAGCGTGTATTTTTGTCACCTGGTGATATTCAGCCTCTGCCTGAAACCATTCGCGCCATTAGAGAGGCTGATTTGATTATTGTTGGACCCGGCAGCTTATATACGAGCATCTTGCCCAATTTGCTTGTGCCCCAAATCGGGGAAGAAGTGTGTCAGGCTGCCGCAAAAAAGGTATATATTTGCAATTTGATGACCCAGGCAGGGGAAACACTGGACTTTACGGCAAGCGACCATGTGAAAGCGATTTATGACCATATGTCCTGTGCGTTTATCGACACTATTTTAGTCAATAACGATCCGATTCCTGAGTATATCCAAGAGAAATATAAAGAAGAGAGAGCGAAGCCGGTGTTCTATGATGTGGATTTATTAAAATCACTCGGCCTCAATGTCATCTTTGATGAAATTGCTATTCGTGAAGGCGGGGTAGTCCGCCATGACACCAACAAAGTCGCTGAGATTCTGTTTCGGCTTATTCAAGACAAAAAATAAATGGAAGAAGGTGGCTTAGTTGTCATTTGCTTCTGAAACAAAAAAAGAATTGACAGCGCTTGAAGTGAAAGATTGCTGTGCCAGAGCTGAACTGTCAGCGCTCATTCGGATGAACGGCTCACTTTCCTTCTCCAATCGTGTCCTCATTGTCAACATTCAGACAGAAAATGCAGCGATTGCTAGGAGAATTTACGTGCTGCTAAAGAAAAACTATGAAGTAGAAGTAGAATTGCTTGTACGGAAGAAAATGAGACTGAAAAAAAATAATATCTATATCGTTCGCTTGAAGGAACGGGCACGTGAAGTTCTTGAGGACTTAGCGATTATCGATCATTCATTTTCTTTTGTTCACAATATATCTCCAACTTTAATTGAAAAGAAATGCTGCCGCCGCTCTTACTTGCGCGGTGCGTTCTTAGCGGGAGGATCCGTCAATAACCCAGAAACATCTTCCTACCACTTAGAGATCTTCTCCCTTTATAAGGAGCACAATGAGGCTTTATGCGAGCTGATGAACAGCTTTGATTTGAACAGCAAGACGCTGGAGAGGAAAAAAGGCTTCATTACCTACCTGAAAGAAGCTGAAAAAATCACAGAGTTTTTGAATATTGTCGGTGCTCATAACGCACTGCTGCGATTCGAGGATGTACGGATTGTCAGAGACATGCGCAACTCAGTGAACCGTCTCGTCAATTGTGAAACGGCAAATTTGAATAAAACGATCGGTGCCGCTTTGCGCCAAGTGGAAAATATCCGCTTTATTGAATCATCCGTCGGTCTTGATGTGCTTCCCGATAAATTGCGTGAAATCGCTGAATTGCGGGTAGCCCATCAGGATGTCACTCTCAAGGAGCTTGGAGAAATGGTTTCGGGCTCTGCTATTAGTAAGTCAGGGATTAACCACCGTCTGCGCAAAATTGATGAAATTGCTGAAAAGATTCGGGCAAATGAACCGATTAATAAATGATGAAAGAGGAGAAAGTTATGATTGAAAAAACAACAGAAGTTCAATTGAAAACAGGCTTGCAAGCACGTCCGGCCGCTTTATTCGTTCAGGAGGCCAATCGCTTTGCTTCAGAAATTCACCTTGAGAAAGACGGCAAAAAAGTAAACGCCAAAAGTATTATGGGGATTATGAGCCTGGCAATTAACCGCGGATGCACCGTGACATTATCTATTGACGGCCGCGATGAGGAAGAAGCAATGGCGGCGTTAATTGAATTTGTCGAAAAAGAAGGCAACTACTAAAAAAATAACGGGCGATGTATCAGATGAACAAAGCCCGTAAGCCGTTACATAGCAGCAAATGGCCTTAACAGCAAAAAGGCTGCCCGCAAGCCGGCAATTGCCGGCCTTCGGAGCAGTCTTTTTCGTTTTTATTTACCAGGCAGTTCGTTGCGTGTTAAGATCTTGTCGATCAAGCCGTACTCAAGTGCGCGTTCCGCTGTCATAAAGTTATCGCGGTCAGTATCACGGGCAATGACTTCAAGCGGCTGGCCTGTGCGCTCTGCTAGGATTTGGTTTAGTTTATCACGCAGGAAGAGAATGCGCTTAGCGGCGATTTCAATTTCTGTCGCCTGTCCTTGTGCGCCTCCAAGCGGTTGATGGATCATGACTTCACTGTTAGGAAGGGCATAACGCTTGCCTTTTGCGCCGGCTGCCAACAGGAATGCTCCCATAGAGGCAGCCATACCGATACAAATGGTTTGTACATCCGGTTTAATAAATTGGATTGTGTCATAGATCGCCATGCCGGCAGTAATGCTGCCGCCTGGGCTGTTAATGTAAATGGAAATGTCTTTTTCCGGGTTTTCAGCTTCAAGGAACAATAGCTGAGAAACAATTGAGTTGGCAACATTGTCATCAATTCCGCTGCCAAGCATGATAATACGGTCTTTCAGCAAGCGAGAATAGATGTCATACGCGCGCTCTCCGCGGTTTGTTTGTTCAATAACTGTAGGAATTAAATTCATGTTCTTTCCTCCTTGAAAATAAAATGATGAGAAATTCTTATGTAGTAGTATCATACATTGATGGTCAATTAAGGTCAAATATTATGTCTTAAACAAATGCCATATGTGGAAAAAGATGCTTCTCCAATAGTTTTCTATTATACCCACTTGAATTCCTGCTAAACCCTCAAGAAAAGAGGCTGAAAGTGTTTTTATAAAAGAATTTAAAATAATGATTGCCTTTCTGCAGATTTTCCGCTATAATTTTGAAATGTACTTATCAAGCCCTCGTGGTGCAACGGATAGCACGTCAGATTCCGGTTCTGAAAATGTGGGTTCGATTCCTGCCGAGGGCGTATACCATTAGGAAGCTCCATAGTTTAGTGACTCTGTGTCATAAGCTGTGGAGCTTTTTTGTTGCGGCAAAAAAGAAAGCTGTCCTTTCTTTAACTTACATAAAAAGTATATAAAATCCATTTGTGTTTAGAACTTACAAATAACAAACCGTTTAATTTTTTGTTACGGCATTTTTTCTTTCGTGTTCCATTGAAGCGCTCAGCAGCCGAAAACCGCAAGCTGCCGCTGGTTTCTCATTGCAATCCACCAGGGCTTTTTTTCGTTGCCGTATATATTGGATGAAAAATTCTAAATTTTCATTCTCAAATTTATATCCTGTTGTATAATAGAATAGGAAGGGGGAGAGGAATTTGAGTATGCATTTAAAGCCCGGACTTTGGCAGCAGCAAACGATGAAACTCGCAATGACCCAGGAATTGACACAAGCAATTGCTTTGCTGCAATACTCTGCCCAGGAGTTAACAGAATTTCTAGAAGCAAAGACAATGGAGAATCCATTTATTCAATTAGAGGTATCAGAAATGAAAGCGCTTCAGCCGAAGGAAAAAGCGGGGGTGCGCAAAGGGAGACTGGAGAAGAAAGACGATAAAAACTGGGTAGAGCATTTAGCTGATCATTCCCAGACACTAACAGACTATTTAAGAATGCAGCTTTCGCTCGTGCCGCTGAACAACGAGCAAAAGCGCATACTTGACTTTTTATTATATAATATGGACGAAAACGGATATATGTCGATTACGGTCGAAGAAACCGCTGGAATGTGCGGCTGCCGGGAAGAAACGGCTGCCGAGGTTCTCCAGCTTATTCGGGAATTGGAGCCAGCGGGTGTCGGAGCTGAAAACTTACAAGATTGCTTGCTTTTGCAGCTCGAGCGCATGGAAGGTGTGCCGCCGCTTGTCCCTGTGATCATTCAAGATTATTTCATTGCGTTTGCAGAGAAGAATTGGCGCCTGGTGGCCAAAAAGCTAGGTGTTGATGTAAAAGCCATCCAGGAGGCGGCGGATTTCATCCAGAAGCTCAATCCGAAGCCAGGGGCCCGCTTTCATTACGAGCAGCCGACCTATGTCCGTCCGGATTTGACGGTCGTGCTGAAAAATGATTCGATAGAGGTGCATTTACTGGAAGATGAGATGCCGAAAATTGTTTTTCAAAAAGACTATTTTGAAGAACTGGCAAGCCATAAGGATGAGCAGTTGAAAGAATTTATGAAGGATAAACATAAAGATTATCTATGGCTGCTGAAAAGTCTGGAGCAGCGTAAACGAACCATTCAGCGTGTCGGCTTAAAAATTGTTGAAAAGCAAAAAGACTTCTTTTTTTATGGACCGAGCCGCCTGCAGCCGCTTACTATGAAGGAGATTGCAGATGAGCTTGAAATTCACGAGTCCACAGTCAGCCGGGCCGTGCGCGGAAAATACATGCAGACACCTTATGGCACATATGAATTAAAGACATTCTTTCCGGCGGGTCTGTCAGGAGGCACGGAAGAGACGGCTTCTGCGGCCCAGGTTAAGTCAAAGATTACGGAACTTGTCAATGGGGAAAGCAAGACAAAGCCGCTTTCCGATCAGGAAATTAGCAATCTGTTAAAAGAAGAGGGATGGCAAGTATCGAGAAGAACAGTCGCTAAGTACCGTGATCAGCTCTTTATCCCTTCTTCGTCCAAAAGAAAACGTTACGATTGAGAATAGAGGAATTCAAGAATGAAAGAAGTTTATTTTTATACGAGACCCCAATGTCCGCTCTGTGAAGAGGCCAAGCGCACATTGGAGCTTGTACGGGAAGAGATCGCGTTTCGGATGTATGAAATGAACATTAATGAAAGCGATGAATTAACTGAGAAATACGGATTAATGATTCCTGTCATTGAAGTAGATGGGGAAATTGTTCAATATGGAGAGGTTGATTATCCGACGATTAGGCTTAGGCTGGATAACTAAATGCAACAACGCATGCTAAAATGAAGAGTTCATATTAGTTGCTTTCCCTTATGGTCCCTGTTAAAATAAGCTTTGTAACAGGGATTTATTTTTTTAGACTAAGTGGGACGCGCTTTTAATTATAGGGACAAAAAATGACCCTATGTAAAATGAGGGATCGCTATATGCAAACAATGATTGAAATTCAAAAGAAAATCGTGCCTGATTTGCTGGCAGTCTTACAAAAAAGGTATGAAATCCTTCAATCTATTCGCTTGTCACAGCCGGTAGGCAGGAGGATTTTGGCGCAGTCACTCGGCTTCACGGAGCGAACGCTTCGAACAGAAGTGGAGTTTCTCAAAGCCCAGCATTTGATTGACTACCGGACGACGGGGATGATTCTGACGGAAGAAGGAGTCTCGGTTCTTGAGGAGCTTCAAGGGTTGATGAGCAGCATAAAGGGTATACATACGATGGAAGAAAAGTTAAAGAAACAATTTGGCCTCGATGAAGTGACGATTGTCCATGGAGACAGCGATCAATCCTCCTGGGTGAAAAAAGAACTTGGGAAAGCCTGTGCAAATAGTATAAAACAGCGTCTGTTGGCAAAGAATATCATCGCAGTCACAGGAGGGACAACGACACTAGAGGCAGCTGAAGCAATGACAGCCGATTTTGCCGGCGGCAAGGAAGTCGTTTTCGTGCCGGCACGGGGCGGACTGGGAGAGGACCTTGTGAACCAGGCCAATTCCATCGTAGCAAAAATGGCGGCCCGCACCGGCAGCAAACACAGGTTATTATATGCCCCCGACCAAATTAGCCGGGAAACCCATGCATCTATTTTAAAGGAACCGGCCATTAAGGAGGTTCTTCAGTTAATTAAATCCTCTACGCTCGTTTTGCATGGGGTTGGTGAGGCGATTGCAATGGCGAAACGCCGGAATACGCCGGAAGAGGAATTCCAAAAAATTAAAGAGAAAAAGGCTGTTGCTGAGGCTTTCGGCTATTACTTTAATGAAGAGGGACAAATTGTCCACCGGGTGTCAACGATCGGCTTGCAGCCTGATGATCTTGCATCCGCTCATGATGTACTTGCGGTCGCCGGCGGAGCGTCGAAAGGCAAAGCCATCCGTTCTTATTTGCGGGGAGCGCCTAAGACCACGGTGCTGATTACAGACGAAGCAGCCGCTCAGCAGCTGTTAGCGGAAAATTAAAAAGAAAATGGACAGTCTGCGGACTGTTAACCATAAAAACTTTACATGTAAAGAAGGAGCGATTGATATGACAGTAAAAGTGGGTATTAACGGATTTGGACGAATTGGACGCAATGTCTTCCGTGCAACTTTAAAAAATCCTAACATTGAAGTGGTCGCAGTGAACGATTTAACAGATGCTGAGATGCTGGCCCATCTTTTGAAATACGATACAGTGCATGGCACTTTAGAAGAAGAAGTGAGCGTTGAAGGAGAATATATTCTTGTCGGAGACAAAAAAGTGAAAGTAACAGCCGAACGCGATCCAGCGCTTCTTCCATGGAAAGAACTTGGTGCGGAGGTTGTCGTTGAATCCACAGGCCGCTTTACTAAACGGGAGGATGCAGCTAAACATTTAGAGGCAGGAGCGAAAAAAGTAGTGATTTCAGCTCCGGCGAAGGATGAGGACATTACGATCGTTATGGGCGTGAACCATGAGCAGTATGATCCGTCTAGCCACCATGTTATCTCTAATGCTTCTTGTACAACAAACTGTTTGGCTCCGTTTGCAAAAGTATTGAATGACAAGTTTGGCATTGTGCGCGGAATGATGACGACGGTTCACTCTTATACAAATGACCAGCAAATCTTAGATTTGCCTCATAAAGATTACCGCCGCGCGCGGGCAGCAGCCGAAAATATTATCCCGACAACGACAGGTGCGGCCAAAGCAGTGGCGCTTGTACTGCCTGAATTAAAAGGCAAGCTGAACGGCATGGCGATGCGCGTGCCAACGCCAAACGTATCAGTTGTTGACCTTGTTGCTGAACTAAAAGAGGACACAACAGCCGAAGAAGTGAACGCTGTGCTGAAAGAAGCAGCTGAAGGCGAATTGAAAGGCATCCTTGCCTACAATGAAGAACCGCTCGTTTCACGCGACTATAATGGCAGCCCGGCTTCTTCTACTATCGACGCTTTATCTACAATGGTTTTAGAGGACAATATGGTGAAGGTGCTCTCTTGGTATGATAATGAGTCTGGCTACTCTCACCGCGTCGTTGACCTTGTCGATTATATTGCTCAAAAAGGCCTCTAATGACAATAGTGTGATACTAATAAGAAAATGTGTTATATTTTTCAACATCTTTATTGGAAAATGGTAACCTAACATCTATAATGTAAATGGGATGAAAGGGGAGCGGGGAAAAAAGATCCCCCTCCTTTTTAATTTATCTTTTTATTGAAGAGGGAGGACCTTTTTAGATGAACAAAAAGACGATGAAAGACTTGGATGTGAAAGGAAAACGCGTGTTTTGCCGTGTGGACTTTAACGTGCCGATGAAAGATGGAGCCGTTACAGATGATACGCGCATTCGGGCGGCTTTGCCGACCATCCAATACTTGTCTGAGCAAGGAGCAAAAGTGATTTTGGCGAGCCATCTGGGCCGTCCGAAAGGCGAAGTGAAAGAAGAATTGCGCTTAACGCCTGTCGCATCCCACCTATCCCAGCTCTTTGGCAAAGAAGTCAAAAAAGTTGATGAAGCTTTTGGCGAAGCAGTTGAACAAGAAGTAGCTGCTATGAAAGATGGCGACGTGCTATTGCTGGAAAACGTCCGTTTTTATCCGGGAGAAGAGAAAAATGATGAAGAGCTAGCCAAGAAGTTTGCTGCTTTGGCTGACCTCTATGTTAATGATGCCTTTGGCGCGGCTCACCGTGCTCATGCGTCAACAGAAGGGATTGCCCATTATTTGCCGGCAGCCGCTGGGTTCCTTATGGAAAAAGAGCTGGATGTTCTCGGCAAAGCGTTATCTAATCCGGAGCGCCCATTTACGGCTATTATCGGCGGTGCTAAGGTAAAGGACAAAATTGATGTCATTGATCATCTGCTCGATAAAGTGGACAATTTAATCATCGGCGGCGGCCTCGCTTTCACGTTTGTTAAAGCAAAAGGCTATGAAATTGGAAAATCATTGCTTGAAGAGGATAAAATTGACTTAGCGAAGCAGTTTATGAAAAAAGCGGAAGACAAAGGCGTCAAGTTCCTTATGCCGATTGATGCGGTAGTTGCCAATGAGTTTTCCGAGAATGCAGAAGCAAAAGTTGTGGCGATTGATGAAATTCCGGAAGAGTGGATGGCGCTTGATATTGGACCAAAGACGGCAGAACTCTACAAGGAAGCTATTCAAGAGTCTAAGCTTGTGATTTGGAACGGGCCGATGGGTGTGTTTGAAATGGACAAGTTTGCCGCGGGAACAAAAGCAGTGGCAACGGCGCTTGCTGAAGCGGAAGGTACATATTCAGTAATCGGCGGCGGAGATTCGGCAGCAGCGGTTGAGAAGTTCCGCTTGGCAGATAAGATGAGCCACATCTCAACTGGCGGCGGTGCTTCTCTTGAGTTCATGGAAGGAAAACAGCTTCCGGGAATTGTGGCTTTAGACGACAAGTAAAATCACAAATGAGAAAGGATGAAGCTTTATGCGCAAACCTATTATCGCAGGAAATTGGAAAATGCATAAAACGGCAGCAGAAGCAAAAAGCTTCGCTGAAGAAGTGAAAAGTCTGGTGCCTGATGCCAGCATAGTTGACAGCGTTATTTGCGCTCCTGCCCTGTTTTTAGAGCAGCTTGTTCAAACGGTGCAAGAATCTGATGTAGAGATCGGCGCCCAAACGATGCATTTTGAAGAAAACGGCGCATTCACTGGCGAAATCAGCCCGAAAGCTCTGGCTGATATCGGAGTGAAGTATGTGATTATCGGCCACTCTGAACGCCGTGAAATGTTCAATGAAACAGATGAGACAGTGAATAAAAAGGTTCGGGCAGCTTTTAAATTCAATATGACACCAATTGTCTGCTGCGGCGAAACGCTCGAACAGCGTGAAAACGGCGAAACGAATTCCTTTGTCGCTGGCCAAATTGAAAAAGCCTTGGCAGGGCTGACAGCTGAACAGGCAGGAGAAGCGGTCATTGCTTATGAACCGATCTGGGCGATTGGAACGGGAAGATCTTCTACAGCAGAAGACGCAAATGCCGTATGCGCCCATATCCGCCAAACGGTGGCGGAGCAATTCTCCCAAGAGACAGCGGACCAAGTTCGCATTCAATATGGCGGCAGCGTAAAGCCGGCTAACATCGGTGAATTTATGGCTCAGCCTGATATTGATGGAGCGCTTGTAGGCGGTGCCAGCTTAGAACCTGCGTCATTTCTGCAATTGCTGGAGGCCGTTAACCATGGCTAAATCACCGGTTGCCCTGATTATTTTAGATGGCTTTGCCTGCCGCGAGGAGACGAAAGGAAACGCAGTCGCTCAGGCGAAGAAGCCGAACTTTGACCGCTATTGGGAGCAATTTCCCCACTCCACGCTTACGGCGAGCGGCGAAGCGGTAGGCCTTCCGGAAGGCCAGATGGGGAACTCGGAAGTAGGGCATTTGAATATTGGTGCCGGCCGTATTGTTTATCAAACGTTAACGCGGATTAATATTTCGATCCGCGAAGGTGAATTTTTTAAGAATGAAGCTTTTTTAGCCGCAATTCAGCATGCAAAGAAGCATGGATCGGCTCTTCACTTGTTCGGGCTGCTGTCTGATGGCGGTGTTCACAGCCATATTGAACATTTGTTTGCTTTACTGAAGCTTGCCGCGCAAGAAGGATTAGAAAAAGTATATCTTCACGCCTTTTTGGACGGCCGTGACGTCGGGCCGCAAACGGCAAAAGGCTACATTACAGAAACACTGGAAAAGATGAAGGAATACGGAGTGGGGCAATTTGCCACGATTTCCGGCCGTTATTATGCAATGGACCGGGATAAACGCTGGGACCGTGTCGAAAAAACCTACCGGGCCCTGGTGTATAACGAAGCGCCGTTTTTCAAGGACCCTCTTGAAGTAGTAGAAGATTCGTATGCAAACGGAATTTATGATGAATTCGTTGTACCGGCCGTTTTAACGGATGAAGCGGATCAGCCGGTGGCGAAAGTAGAAGACAACGATGCGATTATTTTCTTCAACTTCCGTCCGGACCGGGCTATTCAATTATCCAATGTTTTTACGAACGAAGAATTTGCAGGCTTTGACCGCGGCGACAGGCTGCCGCAAAACCTTCAATTTGTTTGCATGGCTCCTTACAGTGCAACAGTTAAAGGGGACATTGCTTTCAATAAAGTCGATTTGATGAATACCATTGGGGAAGTGTTGTCTGCCCATAACTTAAACCAGCTGCGCATTGCGGAAACAGAAAAGTATCCGCATGTTACCTTTTTTATGAGCGGAGGCAGAGAACAAGAATTTCCAGGAGAAAAGCGGATCTTGATCGATTCTCCGAAAGTCGCTACCTATGACTTAAAACCGGAAATGAGCGCCTATGAAGTCACAGAGGCACTGCTTGATGAAATTCATAACGACCGGCAGGATGCAATCATCTTAAACTTCGCCAATCCTGACATGGTCGGCCACTCGGGGCTTTTGCAGCCGACAATCAAAGCTGTGGAAACCGTCGACGAGTGCCTTGGCCGCGTGGTTGATTTAATTATTTCTAAAGGCGGAACAGCCATTATTACAGCGGATCATGGAAATGCGGATGAGGTGATTACACCGGGCGGCGATCCGATGACAGCTCATACGACAAACCCTGTGCCGGTCATCGTGACAAAGGAAGGCGCAGAATTGCGCGCCGGCGGCATTTTGGGAGATTTGGCACCAACGATGCTTGATTTGCTGAAAATTGACAAACCAGCGGAAATGACTGGAACATCTTTAATAAAAAATAAATGATTCACATAAAAGGAGAGAATGTTATGCCAATTATTACTGATATTTATGCACGCGAAGTATTAGATTCCCGTGGAAATCCGACAGTAGAAGTAGAAGTGTATACACAATCCGGAGCTTTCGGAAGAGCGCTTGTGCCATCTGGTGCTTCCACTGGAGAATACGAAGCAGTCGAACTGCGCGACGGCGATAAAAGCCGTTATCTTGGCAAAGGAGTATTGAAAGCCGTTGAGAACGTAAATGATGTCATTGCCCCTGAGCTTGTCGGCAGCTTTGAGGTGCTTGATCAAATCGGCATTGACCGGGCGATGATTGAATTGGATGGAACAGAGAATAAAGGCAAATTAGGCGCTAATGCGATTCTTGGCGTATCTATGGCTGTGGCACATGCGGCGGCTGACTTCCTCGGTGTTCATTTGTATGAATATCTTGGCGGAGTGAATGCGAAGCAATTACCGGTACCAATGATGAATATCTTAAACGGCGGCGAGCATGCTGATAACAATGTGGATATTCAAGAGTTTATGGTTATGCCGGTTGGAGCAGAAAACTTCAAGGAAGCTCTTCGCATGGGAGCAGAAATCTTCCACAGCTTAAAATCAGTTTTAAAAGAAAAAGGATTAAACACAGCAGTAGGAGACGAGGGCGGTTTTGCACCAAACTTAAAATCCAATGAGGAAGCTTTGCAAACGATCATTGAAGCAATTGAAAAAGCCGGCTATACGCCTGGAGAGCAAGTGAAATTAGCGATGGATGCGGCTTCTTCTGAGTTTTATAATAAAGAAGACGGCAAATATCATTTAAGCGGAGAGGGAGTTGTAAAAACTTCTGCCGAAATGGTTGATTGGTACGAGGAAATGGTTTCTAAATATCCGATCGTTTCTATCGAAGACGGATTAGATGAAAATGACTGGGAAGGACACAAAATGCTGACTGAGCGCATCGGCAGCAAAGTCCAGCTTGTCGGCGATGATTTATTCGTAACAAATACAGAAAAGCTTGCCAAAGGAATTGAGCAAGGAGTCGGCAATGCGATTCTGATTAAAGTGAATCAAATCGGTACGTTAACTGAAACTTTCGATGCAATCGAAATGGCCAAGCGCGCTGGCTATACAGCTGTTATCTCTCACCGCTCTGGTGAAACAGAAGATGCAACTATTGCTGACATTGCTGTGGCCACAAACGCCGGCCAAATTAAAACAGGCGCACCTTCAAGAACAGACCGTGTGGCAAAATACAACCAGCTGCTTCGTATTGAAGACCAGCTTGGCGACCTTGCCCAATATCTTGGAAACCAAACATTCTATAACTTAAAGAAATAAGACGGTTCAAGCCGCTGCCTCATCTCCACTGATGGGGCAGCGGCTTTTTGTGTTCTGCCAGGCAGGAGGCTAGGGGAAGTTGTTCACTTTTTGGCTGTTTTATGGTAAGGTTATCTTATTCGTATGTTCGTTGATGGAGGTAGAACCATAATGCACACTTTGTTAGTAACTTTGCTTGTGATTGTATCCATTGCGTTAATCGCTGTTGTTCTTTTGCAAACAGGAAAAAGCGCCGGGCTTTCCGGAGCAATTTCCGGCGGAGCGGAACAGCTTTTTGGCAAACAGAAAGCACGCGGCATTGATTTAATTTTACACCGTGTAACCGTGGTGCTCGCTGTTTTGTTTTTTGTTTTAACGATTGCCGTATCGTATTTCGGGCTGTAATATCAAAAGGGCTGTGAGACAAGCCGGCTTTGTGCCGCTTGATTCACAGTCTTTTTTTGTGTCCTTTTTTGAGCGGTTTCGCTACAGGTGCAGTCAGCTTTCTAAATGATTAGGCCTCCGCATGAAATAATAGAGAAATAGCAATTCAAGAAGCGGGAAATACCTCGTTAGGCGCCTCTCGTGATAGGAGGTATGTTGAATGGGGGAAGGTTATTTATTCTTGAATAATAAATGCCATAGTGCATAATGGGCGGAAGGCTAGAAGGGAAGCACTCGGTATTTCGGAACTTTCATTGCTGGCATGCAACTTGCAATTCAATGGAATAAAAGTGTGTGGGGAGGAAAGATGAAATGAAATATCCTTTGTCGCCAGATGTAAAACCGGAATTTTGCACGACAGGTTCTTTTATGCGCTTGCCTGCTGAACACGAAGACGCCCGTGTGGCCATCGTTGGCCTGCCTTTTGACACGGCCGCTTCCTTCCGGGTAGGAGCCCGTTTTGCCCCGCAGGCTATTCGGCAGTCGTCTATGACGCTGTTTCCGTATCACCCGGTGCTTCGAGTGTTTCCTTTTGAAGAAACAAACGCCATTGATATCGGGGACGTGCCGGTGATTCCGCATAATATTCACAGAAGCTATGGATTGATGGAGGAAACTGTTTTAGGTTTGATGAAGCAGCATATCATCCCGATCGCTCTGGGAGGAGATCATTCTGTCACTCTTGCGAACCTGCGGGCTGCTGCGAAAGTATACGGTCCGGTAGCGATGATTCATTTTGACTCGCATACCGATACATGGGATACATACTACGAAGAAAAATATTGGCACGGTTCGACTTTTATCCGGGCGCATGAAGAAGGGCTGCTGCAAAATGAAAAAGTCTTCCAGATTGGCATTCGGGGCACACTGAACCATCCAGGGGATATTCGCTCCAGTACCGACCTTGGGTACAACCTTATTACGACTCAGGAGCTGAAAGTACGCGGAATCGCAGACGTAGTAGCGGAAATAAGAGAGAAGATCGGCGACACGCCCTGCTTTTTGACATTTGATATTGATTTTGTTGACCCCTCCTGTGCGCCGGGAACAGGCACGCTGGAAGTAGGAGGGCCGACGAGCTTCGAAACGCTGGAAATGGTTCGTTCGCTGACCGGCTTTAATTTTATCGGATTTGATTTAGTGGAAGTGCTTCCTCCTTACGATCCGGCTCAAATTACCTCTCTCTTAGCGGCCACAATTGTTCATGACTTTACGGGCCTGGCTGCGCTGCAAATAGCTGCAAAACATAAAAAGACTGTTGCCGAAACAAAATAACAGCAGTATAGTAAGTAGAAATATAAAATATTGCCAAACAAGAATGTCAATGATGAAGAGAGTAATCATGAAGAGGGAAGATAGAGAATCGGGGATGGTGGAAGCCTGGTCGAACTCAAATGATGAACCGCACTTCGGAGACGCCTGCCTGAATGATAGTGTAGGGCCGGCCGGGACTCGCCCGTTAACAGAACAAAGCTGGTTTCGTTACGGAACAAAAAGAGTGGCACCGCGAAGTATCAACTCTCGTCTCTTATATAGAAGAGGCGGGAGTTTTTTATTTTTTTGCCGGGAGGAGAAAAAGAATGAGATTCAGTGAAGAGTTTGCTGCAGCTTTATATCAAGTGCTAAAGGACGATTTGCCAAAAGAGGAAATCCAGCAGCTGATTGAAAAACCGAAGCATGCTGAGCATGGCGATTTGGCTTTTCCGTGTTTTTCGCTAGCCAAAATCCAGCGGATGGCCCCGCAAAGCATTGCAGAGCAGCTAAGCTGTGCAGTTCAGTCTCCGCTCTTTGAAAAGGTGGAGGCGGCCGGCGGGTATGTAAATGCTTTTTTGGACAAGAAATATGTAACGAAATTGGTGCTTGAAGAGGTGATGGCGAAAAAAGAACAATATGGAACGCTCCATATCGGCAAAGGGGAAGTAATAGTTATCGATATGTCCTCACCGAACATCGCCAAGCCATTTTCCATGGGTCATCTTCGTTCTGCCGTGATCGGACAGTCGCTCGCCCTGCTGCTTGCTAAAGGCGGATACAGACCTGTAAAGATCAATCATCTCGGCGACTGGGGCACGCAGTTCGGCAAGCTGATTGCTGCGTATAAGAAGTGGGGGGATGAACAGAAAGTAAAGGAGCACCCGATTAAAGAATTGCTCGCTCTTTATGTGAAGTTCCACGATGAGGCAGAGCGGAATCCGGAGCTGGAGGCGGAAGGCCGCCAATGGTTTAAACGGCTGGAGGATGGCGACCAGGAGGCAGTTGTTCTGTGGGAATGGTTCCGGGAAGAATCGCTCAAAGATTTTTCGCGAATTTATCAGCTATTAAATATTGAATTTGACTCGTATGCAGGAGAAGCCTTTTACAACGACAAAATGGATCGAATCGTCCGGCGGTTGGAGGAGAAAGGGCTGCTTACTGAATCGGAACAGGCTCAAGTCGTGCTGTTAGCGGAAGAAGAACTGCCGCCTTGCTTAATCAAAAAGTCAGACGGAGCCACTTTGTATGCAACAAGAGATTTAGCAGCTGCCTTCTATCGCAAGGAAACGTATCATTTTGCCCAGTCTCTGTATGTAGTAGGCGGCGAGCAACGCCTCCATTTCAAGCAATTAACAAGCGTGTTAAAGAAAATGGGGGAGAGTTGGGCTGACGAACTGATCCATATTCCGTTTGGCATGATGCGCAAAGACGGCAAGAAAATGTCCACGAGAAAAGGACAGGTTGTGTTGCTTGAAGAAGTTTTGCAAGAATCGATTGCTTTGGCGAAAAAGAATATTGAACTGAAAAACCCCGGGCTGGCGAATAAGGAAGAGATCGCCAGACAAGTTGGCGTCGGAGCGATTGTGTTTAATGACTTGAAAAATTACCGGCTGAATAACATTGATTTTTCGCTGGAAGATATTCTGCGGTTTGAAGGGGAAACGGGGCCGTATGTGCAATATACTCATGCCAGAGCCTGTTCGATTTTGCGGAAAGCCGGCTTTCATGCAGAAGAGAAACGAACGGTTGTGTTATCCGGTGAAAAAGAATGGGAAGCGGTCAGCCTGATGATGTCCTTTCCGGAAGCCATTGAAAAAGCAATCAATGAGTTTGATCCTTCACGGATTGCCAAGCATACGATTCAGCTGGCTCAAGCCTTCAACAAATATTATGCAGAGGTGAAGGTACTGGAGGAAGATGAGCAGCAGCTTTCCCGTCTGGCTTTTGTTTCAGCTGTGGCCCAACTATTGAAGGAGGGGCTGGCTTTGCTGGGCATTGAAGCGCCTGATGAGATGTAATTGATTGAAAAAGCCTTGCTGAATGGTTCTTTCCTCTTTCATTTTCTTACAAGAAAATCTTTTCTTGCCTTTTCTCTCCATGAATTAGTTCCTCTCGCTGGTTTCCAAGGACATTATTTCGTAAAATGATAATGAATGTCTGTGGAACGGTTCATACTAGAGAAAAGGGGTTTTTTGTACTATGAAATTACGTTTGCCGAAACCATTTACATTTGAAGCTGGAAAGCGGGCGGTTTTGCTGCTTCATGGGTTCACCGGAAACTCTTCCGATGTGCGGATGCTTGGCCGCTTTTTGGAAAAGAGAGGATACACCTCACATGCTCCGCATTACAAGGGACATGGAGTTCCGCCGGAGGAGCTGGTTCACACCGGCCCAGAGGACTGGTGGCAGGATGTAATGGACGGCTATGAGCATTTGAAGAGCCTTGGCTATCAGGAAATCGCCGTAGCCGGCTTATCACTCGGCGGGGTCTTTTCCTTAAAGCTCAGCTATACGCTCCCTGTGAAAGGAATTGTCACGATGTGCGCGCCGATGTATATCAAAAGCGAAGAGGTTATGTATCAAGGAGTGGTAGACTATGCCCGCCAATTTAAAAAGTTTGAAGGAAAATCGGACGAGGTAATTGAACAAGAGATAGAAGCGTTCAAAAAAACACCGATGAACACGTTGAAAGCCTTACAGCATCTCATTGCCGACGTGCGCAACAATATAGATATGATCTATGCACCATCCTTTATCGTCCAAGCCCGTCATGACGAGATGATTAACCCGGAAAGCGCGAACATTATCTACAATGAGATCGAATCAACAATGAAGGAAATAAAATGGTATGAAGAGTCCGGCCATGTGATTACACTGGATAAAGAAAAAGAACAGCTTCACGAAGACATTTATGCTTTCTTGGAACGGCTGGACTGGAATGTGTAAGATAAAATGCAAGGAGGGATTGTTATGGATCAGCAAAATGAATTAGTCGACAGGCTGCTGACTTATATGAAAGAAGAGTCTTATAAACCTCTCACTGTTAAAGAGCTGGAAGAGATGATGCAGATTGAAGATTCTGCCGAGTTTAAGGACTTTGTGAAGGCGCTTGTTTACATGGAAGAGAAAGGGCTGGTCGTTCGTACACGGGCCAACCGTTACGGGCTTCCTGAAAAAATGAATTTAATACGAGGCAAAATTTCTGGTCATTCAAAGGGCTTTGCCTTTTTAATCCCGGAAGAGCCAGGAATGGATGACGTATTTATCCCTCCTCATGAGACAAATGGCGCCTTAAACGGGGACATTGCGCTCGTCCGCATTACATCTGAGACGAGCGGATCGCGGCGCGAGGGGGCAGTCGTCCGTATTTTAGAGCGAGGAAAAACGGAGATTGTTGGTACATATACCGACAGCAAGCATTTTGGCTTTGTGATTCCTGATGACAAAAAGTTTGCGAGCGATATTTTTATTCCGAAAGAAGCCGCCCACGGAGCTGTAGAAGGCCACAAGGTAGTCGTGAAAATCACCTCCTATCCGGATGGGCGCAAAAGTGCTGAGGGGGAAGTTATTCAAATTCTCGGCCACAAAAATGACCCGGGCGTCGATATTATCTCGATTATTTACAAGCACGGACTGCCCCAGGAATTCCCGGAAGAAGTGATGGCTCAGGCCCATGCTGTGCCGGAAACGATCAGTGACAAGGATATAGAAGGCCGCCGGGATCTGCGAGGCGAAACGATTGTCACGATTGACGGAGCCGATGCCAAAGATTTAGACGATGCCGTGACGGTGACAAAGCTGGAGAACGGCAACTACAAGCTTGGTGTCCATATTGCTGATGTCAGCTATTATGTGACAGAAGGATCGCCTATTGATGAGGAGGCCTATGAGCGCGGTACAAGTGTATACTTGGTTGACCGTGTGATCCCGATGATTCCGCATCGCCTTTCTAACGGCATCTGCTCGCTTAATCCTAAAGTAGACCGGCTGACCTTGTCTTGTGAGATGGAAATTAACCCGTCTGGAGAAGTAGTCGGGCATGAAATTTTCCAAAGTGTCATTAAGACGACAGAAAGAATGACATACAGCGATGTAAATCAAATCCTCGTGGAAAAAGATGAAGAGCTTCGAGCTAAGTATGAACCGCTTGTGCCGCTGTTTGAGCAGATGGAGGAGCTGGCAGCTATCCTGCATAATAAGCGGGAAAAACGCGGAGCGATTGACTTTGATTTTAAAGAATCAAAAGTCATCGTGGATGAGGAAGGCAAGCCGGTTGATATTGTACTGCGGGAGCGTTCGGTAGCGGAACGCTTAATTGAAGAATTCATGCTGGCGGCCAATGAAGCCGTAGCGGAGCACTTCCACTGGATGGATGTGCCGTTTATCTACCGTATCCATGAAGACCCGAAAGAAGATAAGCTCCAGCGTTTCTTTGAGTTTATTACCAATTTCGGTCTCGTTGTCAAGGGAACTGCTAATTCTGTGCATCCGCGTGCACTGCAAGAGGTGCTGGAAGCAATTGAAGGAAAACCGGAAGAAGTGATTATTTCCACAGTGATGCTTCGCTCCATGCAGCAAGCGAAATACTTTGATGAGAGCTTGGGGCATTTTGGGCTATCGACTGATTTTTATACTCATTTTACTTCTCCGATCCGCCGCTATCCGGATTTAATTGTGCATCGTTTGATTCGCACCTATTTAATCGAAGGGCGTGTGGATCCGGCTACGCAAGCGAAATGGGAAGCGCGGCTGGCGGAAATTGCCGAGCATACATCTAATATGGAGCGCCGGGCTGTCGATGCGGAGCGCGACACGGATGAACTCAAAAAAGCAGAATTTATGCTCGATAAAATCGGGGAAGAATTTGACGGCATCATTAGTTCGGTGACGAACTTCGGCATGTTTGTTGAACTGGAAAATACAATCGAAGGCCTGGTTCACGTTTCGTATATGACGGATGACTACTATCGCTATGACGAGCAGCAATATGCCATGATTGGCGAGCGTACGGGCAATGTGTTCCGCATCGGTGATCAGATTACAGTCCGGGTACGAGATGTCAATAAGGATGAACAATCTATTGACTTTGAAGTGGTCGGCATGAAAAATACGAAAAAGCGCCCGCAGGAACAGGCAAGAACAATTAATGTGAAAGCAAAGAACAAAAAAGCGAGCGGCCCGCAAGGCAATAGCGAGGAAGGAGCGGGTGGCGAGTGGACGAACCAGCCGCCGGAAAAAAAGAAAAAGCGCGGCAAGTACTATGAAGGCGTAGCGAAAAAACAAGCAAAGAAAAGACGCAGAAATAAAGGATAAGAGACGCCTGGCAGCTTCAAAGCTGCCAGGCTGGACTGAATAACGGAAGGTGAAGAGATATGCCAAAGGGAGAAGGAAAGGTAATTGCGCAAAATAAAAAGGCGCATCATGATTTTTTCATTGAAGAAACCTATGAGGCAGGGATTGTGCTGCAAGGAACCGAGATTAAAGCCGTCCGTGCCGGAAGAGTGAATCTGAAAGATGCGTTCGCCCGGATTTATAAAGGGGAACTGTTCGTCTATAACATGCATATAAGCCCGTATGAACAAGGCAACCGCTATAATCATGAACCGCTTAGAACGAGAAAGCTGCTGTTGCACCGCAAGCAAATTGACCAGCTGATCGGAGAAACAAAAGAGGCCGGTTATTCGATCGTGCCGTTGAAAATGTATTTAAAGGATGGCTATGCTAAATTGCTAATTGGACTCGCGAAAGGGAAAAAGAAATATGACAAACGTGAGGACCTGAAAAGAAAAGAAGCGAAGCGGGACATCGAGCGGGCGTTTAGAGAGCGGCAGAAAGGGTAAAAGGGGAACGGTTGTTGCTTTTTCTGCTGAAAATGGTATAATAAGAACTGTAGCTGAGCATCGGACATATCGTCCGGTTCCTATTTCTATAATGGGGACGTTACGGATTCGACAGGGATAGTTCGAGCTTGGGCTGCGAGCCGGAGGGCCGTCTTCGCACCAACGCAAACGCCTAAATATAACTGGCAAAAAAGATTTAGCTTTAGCTGCCTAATATAGGTTCAGCTGCTCCTCCCGCTATCGTCCATGTAGTCGGGTAAGGGGTCCAAACTTAGTGGACTACGCCGGAGTTCTCCGCCTGGGGACAAAGGAAGAGATCAATCAGGCTAGCTGTCCGGACGCCCGTCGATAGGCAAAAGGAACAGTGAAACCCCAATATATCGACTACGCTCGTAGACGTTCAAGTGGCGTTATCTTTGGACGTGGGTTCGACTCCCACCGTCTCCACCAATACATAATATGGTGGAAGTACTCGTATATTAACGATGATATAAATTAGGGATATTGAACGGGAGTTGAACCTCGTTGCAATGTCCCTTTTTTCATACGTGCCTATTATGCCTAGTTGGAGACCCTCAAACTTACTAGTAAGTAAATTCTATCACAACGATAAAGGAGTATATGGAGGATTTATTGGTATAGATTCCTAATACATAGTAAAGGTAATGGGCAGCGATCCCATTACCTTTTATTTTTAAACAAAACAGATACAGGTATTATTAGGAAGCACAGGAAAAACGTCATCCATGTAGTTTGCCTATTTCATTCAATTCATTTCAATCCTTCCAGAATCAAATAAATCTAGAATATGGGCCAATGAATGCCCATCCGCCTTAACAGGACCTTTCTGTTCATCATGTGACGAATGAGACGATGCCAGTTATTGCAAATAAAATAGAAAGGAAAGTGATTACCTTAACGCTGCATAGGTGTTTAAGAAGAAGAAGCCTTCCCCACCCATTCCATCACAGCGCGGATCACCTTTTCTAACTCCTGGCCAAGCGGGGTTAATTGATAGGTGACTTTTCTTGGAGAAGCTTCGAATGTCTCCTTGACTATGAGCCCTTCATTTTCTAATTCGCGCAGTCTTTCAGTCAGGAGCCGATCAGAAATCCCTGGAATTTCGTTTAATAATTCGTGGTACCTTTTCTCTCCTTTCAGTAAAGTATAGATAATGACTCCCATCCAGCGCTTTCCAATAAACTCGATTGTATGGTGAAAATTATCGCAAATGCCTGCAGCGTTCCTGTTTTTGCTTTGAAGACAATCAAACTCGTTTTGTTTACTCATCGCGCTAACCTCAATGTGTTTTAAATAAATTTTATCACATTGTATTTGACAGCCCAACTTACTAATAGTAATCTTATTCTTGAACTTACTTAAAGTAAGTTCAATGAGGAGGGAAAGAACATGGAAACAACTATGTGCAGCTTATCGGAAGTGATCCGCGAGCGAAAATCTGTTAGAAAATATGATCCAAACTATATAATTCCACGACATAAAATAGAGGAAATGCTCCAAGAAGCAACGCTTGCTCCTTCATCCAGCAACTTGCAGCCGTGGCGCTTTCTCGTCATTGACGATCAAGAGATGAAGAAGGAGCTCCGGGGAATTGCTTACAACCAGGAGCAAGTAGAGACGGCTTCTGCGGTCATCGCTGTGCTAGGCGATACGGAAATGTACAAGAGCGCGGAAAAGGTCTATCAAAGCAGCTATGAGGCAGGCTTTATCGATGAAGAAAGCATGAAGAAGGTCATTCAAAGCACGAACAATACTTATCCAAATGCGCCATTTGAGGCGAGAGCAAATATTGCTTCTTTTGATGCCGGGCTTGTATCCATGCAGCTGATGCTGATTGCCAAAGCTAACGGCTATGATACCGTCACAATGGGCGGATTTGACAAGCAGAAGTTTGCTGAAAGATTTGAGCTGTCCGAAAGGTACATGCCGATTGTGTTGATTGCGGTTGGAAAAGCAGCTGCTCCGGCTTACCAAACGACACGCCTTCCTTTAGAAGAAGTCGTGCGCTTTATCTAATTGAATCATGCGTAACAGTGTGAAGAGCATTCGGCTTAGCTGCCGAATGCTCTTTTGCATGAAAATGGAGGTTTATCGGTTATTGAAAGGGGAAAGCTTTCATTTATGGGGCAGGCAAGAACCTGCTTTCAATTAGGAAGAAAGAGGAATAACACCTTATTCATGGGAATGATTTTTATCATTTTTAAATCTTCAAAATATTTTACAATAATATATTGAAATTATGGAGCAATAGAAGTAATATAGTTCTAGCGATATATTGCATACTTCGTCTTGAAGCCTTAGTGGACGAAAATAGATATTGCATCTTAGAAAGGAACTAATAATTATGAAGACGAAATTACCTTTTTCAGCTTATCTTGCCATAGGAGTCATGTTGTTTGCTTTATTCTTCGGAGCGGGCAATCTTATTTTTCCGGCACAGCTTGGCCAAAATGCCGGAACAAATGTATGGCCGGCAGTCATTGGCTTTTTAACTACAGGAGTGGGTCTGCCTTTCCTCGGCATTTTGGCAATGGGCTTTTCCGGAAGTGCAAACCTCCAGGAACTGGCAAGCCGGATTCACCCTATATACGCGATGGTCTTTACTTCACTGCTTTATTTAACAATTGGTCCGTTTTTTGCTACGCCCCGTACAGGAACAGTAGCGTATGATATCGGAATTGCACCCTTTGTGGGGGAAGATTTTGCTCGCGGAGGCTTGCTCATTTTCACATTCATATTCTTTGGAATCACCATGTGGCTGTCATTAAACCCTTCAAAAATTGTTGATCGGGTGGGGAAAATACTATCTCCGGCACTGATTGTACTGATCTTTGTTTTACTTATTACAGTGATTGTCAAGCCAATGGGAGCCATTCAAGCGCCGCAAGAGATCTATACAAACGGGGCTTTTGTGAAAGGCTTCTTGGAAGGCTACAATACAATGGATGCGCTGGCCTCGCTTGTATTTGGTATTATTGTCATTCAAGCTATTCGTGCAATGGGTGTGACATCTAATCGGGAAGTTTTATCCGCAACAGTGAAAGCCGGCGTTGTGGCAATCTTTTTCCTTGGTGTGATTTATGTGGGAATTGCTTATCTGGGCGCAACCAGCACAGAAAAATTTGGTGTGTTTGATACGGGAGGCGCCGTATTGAACAGCGCTGCTTCTTATTACTTTGGAGGCTTTGGAACGATTATGCTGTCGCTGATTATTATTCTTGCTTGTTTAACGACCAGCATTGGATTAATTACAGCGTGCGGTGAGTATTTTCACACGTTAACGCCAAAAATCAGTTATAAAAAGTTCGTTGTCTTCTTTTCCTTGTTTTCGTTCGGAATTGCGAACTTCGGATTATCGAATATTATTATGTACTCTATTCCAGTGTTAATGTTCTTGTATCCGCTCGCGATTACATTAATGCTGCTGACCTTCTTGTCGCCGCTGTTCAGCCATTCACGGATTGTGTATGTATCGGCAACGATCGCTGCCTTGATGATCAGCACGATTGACGGATTAAAGACGTTTTGTGACTCTTTCTCTATTCCGTACTTTAACTGGATGAAAGCAGTGGTATCTTTTTATGAACAAGCCTTGCCATTGTACAGCCAAGGGCTTGGATGGCTCTTGCCTGTTCTCATCGTGATTGTTGTGACAGGTGCGATTGTTTATATTCAAAAACTTGCAACTGTTGAAGCTTAATAAAAAGCCGGCTCCCTTAGGGACCGGCTTTTTATAGTTGTTTTGATGTCAGCGGGCGAAAGTCTTCAATAGAGCGGAGCCAGTTTTTTCTCATGCTGTCAGCAGCGCCTGCCGTATCTCGATTCTTTAAGTAATCAATAATGGCCGTATGTTCTTTAATCGACTTTTCCGTCAAGATCATGGAGATATGAAAAAACAGCCTTCTTACATGAGCTTGAAGAAAGGGGATCATGTTGGAAAGATACGGATTGTTGGCTGTATCAACGATAATTTGATGAAACTCTTCATCAATCTTTAAAGCTTGAAAATAATTTTTCGCCTGGACAGCCTGGGCGAACTGTTCGTTTGTATTTTCCAGAAGAGAGATGACCGCATCTGTCAAATGAGGAACTGCTAGTTCCGCTGCTAGCGCCTGCAGAGCGGCCAGCGGAGGAAGGAGATCTTTCATCGATTCTTCTTCTACTTGCGTCACCCGCGTTGATTTACCCGGATACATTTTAACAAAGCCTTGGGCTTCGAGAAGCTGAAGCGACTCGCGAATCGGAGTTCTGCTGACCCCTAGTGCTTCGGCAAGCTCTTTGTCATTCAATTTTTCCCCCGGCTGCAAGGTGCCATCAATAATCCATTGCTGCAGTTGAATGAATGCGCTTTCTTTTGCGGATTTTCTTACTGGCTTTGAATGATCGATAGGTATCGGCATGGAAGTTCACCATCCTGCATTAAATTCTATATTATCTCTCTATAGTATACAGGAAAAAAGGCTATATAGAAATATACAATATATTAGTGTTTTCAGAACAATGATAAATTGAGAGCAGAAACGGATGTCTGCCAGGCTGCTGATAGATAGTCGGATAGACAGACCATTTATTTATATTTCAATAGGTTGACGGAGCGATTCGTTGTGGATTTAAAAAGTCAATAGTATATAACGGATTAAATGTGTCTAAATTATAAAAAATAATTGACAAAACTGTGAAGTGGGGAAATAATAAAAGAAAGGGAGATGGATGAAATGGAAAACAGGTGGAGAATGTTAAACGCTGTGAAATATCTCGGCGGTACAGTGCTTGCGCTCGGGATTATTGCCTTTTTAATTGGATTCTTTGCAAGCGGTTCCAGTGTATTGACTCCTATGGGCATCGGAGCAGTAGTGGGCGCAGGATTTGTTTTTGTGTTCGGAGTATTTTTTGTAGCTGCTGAGGAAATGCTGGAAAAAGCTTATCAAGGGACAGCACCGTATAAAACTAAATAAAAAGAGTTATTTATAATAAGTCTCAGACTGTAGACAAAACTTAATGGAAATTGAGTTTGTCTACAGTCTTTTTATTTTGCTTGTGAAGGGGTTCTGTTGCTTTCCATTCCAGGCTGCTTCGCTTTCCGCGGGGCGGGCGGTGAGCCTCCTCGCCGCACAAGCGCCAGCGGGGTCTCGCCTGTCCCGCTGATCCCGCCGGAGTCTTCGCGCCTTTCATTTCAACCAACAGGGGTACAAAAAGAGGAAGCTATATCTGTTTGAAAATGGGGTCATCCTGCCGTTATCAAGCGGCTGAATGGAACATCAGCAGTCTTTTTATTTTCTTGCAAACGGGTCTGTTGCTTTCCATTCCAGGCGCTTCGCTTTCCGCGGGGCGGGCGGTGAGCCTCCTCGCCGCCAAAGCGCCTGCGGGGTCTCACCTGTCCCGCTGATCCCGCTGGAGTCTTCGTGCCTTCCATTCCAATCAACAGAGTGCACAAAGTTAGGGTAGCTGTATAATGATTACCTATGTGAACATAAATCGATCAAACGCTTGAGGCAATGAAGATGCTTTCGCAATCATCCTATCCAACGAAACCAAATAGATGGGAGCGCTCTAGACCAGCTTGTACCAGAGAAGCATCTGGTTTATCAAATGAAGGCAGCGATTGATTTTTCCTTTATTTATGACTTGATGGAAGAGTTGTACTCGGAAGTAGGCCGCCCAAGCATGACTCCTGTTTTTTCGCGTTCCGTTAATGTGGAAGGTAACAGGTCTCTTTAAGCTGTGTTTCGGTAATGAAGGGGAACTAGGCCTTTTCCTGCAGACGCTGGCGGGCAGAGTTCAATGCCGGTGCAACGGGCTTGTGGCCTGTAGCGCGTGCCAATCCGTAGATGGGCATATTTCCATAAATGCATTCATATTTGCCCTTAGGCACGATATAGGTTTCATGATAAATTCCCACAGCCTCGTTATCTCCAACGAGTTGATTAAAGTTTTTCCAGGCAGTAAGGTGAGTTTGTTCCTTCGCATAGGCTAATAACTCGTCAAGGGAGCGCCAATATTGCACCATTAAAGTTGTCCGCAATCCAAAAAAGGATTCCATCGATAAAAATCCCAGCTCTTTGTTTGTATAGAGCTCGCGAATCATTGGCGGCATCGCTTTAAACACCGGCACCCATTTGTGGACGGCCCGCCATTTGTTTATGCGCATGCCGATTATGAAAATGACAATCTCATCCTCTGACTTTGCTGTATAACGCCCGGAGAATACTTTGTTTTGAGACATCGAACTTCCTCCTTATAATTGGTCAATTTTCTTCATTGTGCACTCGCACCATTCGATAGCAGCCCGTGTGGTCCGTTGTCCATAATCCAATGTCATCAGCCAAAATTGGGCTTCTTGCTTATCGGCATAATTGCTCTCGATCATCTGTTCAATCGCTTCATAGGCTTGAAAGCGTTCATGAAGCTTTTGCGAATAAGTGGATAGATGGGATAAAAGGCTCTCGCGGTCTTCAGGCTGGCTGAAGAACAGTTTTAATAACCACTCATTTTTTTCAGCAGGGATTTCCTGGATAGGTGTTTGCACCCACTGCTGGAGGGCTTTTTTTCCTTTAGGCGTGATAAAATATTCTTTTTTGTCAGGCTTCTTTTCCTGTGCCGTCTCTTCTACCGTCGCCAGCTCTTCATCAACAAGCTGCTTCAGCGTCGGGTAAATTTGCCCGTAGCTGACTTTCCAAAAGTGATTTAAGCTTCTATCCATCATTTGTTTAATTGAATATCCGGAATGGCAGCCGGTTGTCAGCAAGCCAAGTATGGCGTGCTTTGTGTGATTTTCTTTTCTCATGTTGTCTCCTTATATCATTTTGTTATATATCATTTAGATATATATTATAAAATAAAAGAGAAAAAAGAAAGCAATTTTCTGAAAAAAGCTGTTGATTGCCGGTTTTACGAAACTTAGCTGCCCTTCGTCACGTATATCCAGTGAAGAGAGGATGATTTTATGTACTTTCCTTCTAAAAAAGATTGGTGGCTCTCCATTCTCTACTGGCTATTGATAGGAGCTTGTGTCAGCTCTCTGTTTATTGAAGAAGATCATAAGGTGCTGATTTTCACACTTCCTCTAGCCGTTTGGCTCGCTTGGAGCTGGTTTGCGACAGGCTATTACATCTGCGATGATTGGCTGATTATTAAAAATGGCCCGATCAAGAAGAAAATCCTTATTAAAGAGATTACAAAAGTGGCAAAAACCAAAAATCCATTGGCGGCCCCCGCGTTATCTGTTGACCGCCTTGAAATTATTTATGGCGCTGATTTTGAATTGGCCCTCATTTCGCCAAAGGATCAAGAGCGGTTTGTTTCTGTCTTAAAAAGTATTCATCCGCCAATAGAAACAGCTGGAGATTGAATAAAAAGAGAATCTGATCAAGGAAAGAGACCGCTCATTTTTTGGAAAAAAACAGTTTTCTTACTGGCAGGCTCTTGTTAAAATTAGGGAGAATTGATTTAATACATACGCTTTGGCGGGGAGGATAAGAAAATGTTTAAAAAAATAGCAGCTGATGCGCTCGGATTATCGGATATCGGAACAATTATTTCGCCGGCAGATTATGATAAGGCGGACGCTGATGATTATGTAATGCATGAAGACGAGGAGAAAATTTATTTTTTAATTAAAACGAAGGCAGATGAATATTGCTTTACGAACCTTGCGCTGATCCATGTGGATGGAGAAAGTGCGGTATCGTCCAAAAGGACATTAAAGCGTTATCCTTACGCTCAATACAAGATTGCTAATGTTGTATTGGAGACAGCTGGAAAAATCGATATGGATGTAGAGATTAAATTTCAGCTAGGCAGCCAAATGTTTGATATTGATGTCAGAAAAGACCAGATAGAGCAATTGAAAGATTTATATAAGGCATTGCTTCGCATTGCGGAAATCACTTATGAAAACAGCGTGTACATCGATATGGCTTCCCAAAGTCTTGATAAAGCGGTCCACATTTTACAAAACTCGCGCACGGATGAAAAGCAACTGGGAAATACATATCGCGAACTGACAGACTTTGGCTTTACATGGATGACATCCGTTCGAGAGCAGTATCATGTAAAAGACTTTGGCGAAGTATTTGAAAAGTATATTAACAATTAACCAACTGGATAGCCCATCGTTTCGATGGGTTTTTTTGTTGAGGCGGCGCTAACAGGGGGCTTGATCAGACAGAAGGAGTCTTTAGATAGAGCGTTCAAATATTTGTTAAATAATTATTCCGAAATTTCCATTGACCTTTTGTTAAAAAGACAATAGAATGAAATCAGCGAAATGATAACAATTATCATTATCAGGAAATAAATAGAAAAGGCAGGAATGTATGAATATGAGAAAATTGTTTAAACCAATGCTGGCAAGCGCTGTGCTTGCGCTCGGCCTTGCTGGATGCGGAGCTAACGAGAAAGAAGCGGAGCCAGAAAAAGCAGCACCGAAAAAACAGGAAGAGAAAGTGGTAAATGTCTATACAGCTCGTCATTATGAAGCAGATGATGAAGTATTCAAGAAATTTACAGAAGAGACGGGCATCAAAGTAAACGTGGTAAAAGGAGAAGCGGAAGAGCTGATCGAACGTTTAAAGCGTGAAGGAAAAAGCACGGAAGCTGATTTATTCGTGACAGTGGACGGCGGCGTTCTTTCCAATGCCAAGAAAACAGGCATTTTGCAGCCGGTTGAATCTGAAACGGTTGAAAAGAACGTTCCAGAAAAATTCCGCGATCAAGATAACAATTGGGTCGGCATGTCTACAAGAGCGCGTGTGATCGTCTACTCAAAAGACAGAGTGAAGCCGGAAGAGTTATCAACGTATGAAGATTTAACGAGTGATAAGTGGAAAGGAAAAGTACTAGCTCGTTCTTCTACAAATATGTACAATCAGTCGCTGCTTGCTTCTTTCATTGAATTAAATGGTGAAAAAGAAGCTGAAAAGTGGGCATCCGGCATTGTGAAAAACTTTGCCCGCCAGCCTGACGGCGGTGACCGTGACCAAGCGAAGGCGATTGCAGCCGGTGTTGGTGACGTAGCGATTATGAATACCTACTATGTTGGATTATTGGCTAATTCAGAAGATCCAGAAGAAGTGAAAGTAGCAGAAGGGCTTGGTGTGTTCTTCCCGAACCAAGAAACAAACGGCACCCATGTCAATATTAGCGGAATCGGCTTAACGAAGCACAGCAAGCATCCGAATAACGCAACTAAATTGATTGAGTATGTGACTGATCAGGAAGCACAAGAATTTTTGTCAGCGAACAACTATGAATTCCCGGTAAATGAAAAAGCGGAGAAGCCAGAGCTGCTTCAATCATGGGGTGACTTTAAAATGCAGGATTTAAACTTTGAAAAGCTTGGCGAATACAACCAAAAAGCGATTGAGATCTTTAATAAAGTAGGCTGGAAATAAAAGTGAAACGAAAGCTGATAAGACGTTCAATTCGTAAAGAATTTAACGGTTGGTGGGCAATCAGTCTAATTGGGGCGACAGTCATACTGTTGCCCATTCTCTTTGTTTTCTCCTCTTTATTTTTGAAGCCGAACGAAAACTGGTTTCATATCCGCGAGTACTTGCTGGGGACATATGTAAAAGAAACATTCATTTTAGTGATTTCAACAGGGGTGCTGACAGCGATTTTAGGGGTGACGCTGGCTTGGCTTGTAACGGCCTATGACTTTCCGTTTAAGCGTTTTTTTCGCTGGGGATTAATTTTGCCGCTGGCGATTCCGCCTTATATTGCTGCTTACACCTACAGGACTATGCTCAGCTATACGGGAGTGGTGCAAGCAACGCTGCGAAATGAATTTGGCTACCAAATCAATCCGGAGTGGCTGAACATTTCCTCTTTGCGCGGAGCCATCTTTATTTTTACTCTCTTTTTATATCCGTACGTATTTTTAATTACCAAATCTTTTTTAGAGAATCAAAGTGCTTCGTTTTTTGAAAATGCCAGGCTGCTTGGAAGAAAACCGTTTTTTATTTTTTGGAAGGTCGTGCTTCCCCTTGCCCGGCCGGCAGTTATAAGCGGGGTCGTTCTTGTTATTTATGAAGTGCTGAGCGACTATGGGGTCACAAGTTATTTTGGCATTCATACGATCACTACAGCGATTTTTCAAACATGGTTTGGCATGTATGATGTGCAGACAGCGATGAGACTGGCTGCTTGGCTGATGCTCATTGTCGTTGGCTTGTTCATTATTGAACGCTTGTTAAGGCGCCGCCAGCGCTACCATTTGCCGGCGAAGTCAAGGCCCCTTGCCGCTATGAAGCTGAAAGGAGTCGGGGCTGCTGCCGCTTTTGTTTACTGTACAGCTGTGTTTTTGGCCGGATTTTTCATTCCGTTTATCCAGTTAATTGCTTGGGCTGTACTGACATTTGATACAGTATGGAATGATACGTTCTCTACATTGCTGTATCAGACGCTTTACGTTGCCTTGATTTCAACCATGCTCGTCATGATTTTGGCGGTTATCGTGGCAAATGTCTGCCGCAAGCCATCCGCCTTTACTTATTTCTTAGCGAAATGGGTGACGACAGGGTACTCTATTCCCGGCGCTATTATTGCCATTGGAGTGCTTGCGATATTTATCGGCCTTGATCAATGGCTTGCCCCGTTATATGAAATGATGGGGATGGCTGATGCTCCGTTAATCTTGAGTTTATCTATTGTTATGTTGATCACCGGCTATGTGATTCGCTTTATGGCAACCGGCTATAATGCAGTAGAGGTCGGTTATGAGAAAATCGGCATCAAATACGCAGAGGCTTCGCGGATGCTTGGCAGCGGTGTCACAAAAACATTTTTCAAGGTAGAATTGCCGCTGCTCAAAGGGGCTATTTTCAGCGGGTTTATCTTAACCTTCGTGGAAATATGCAAGGAGCTGCCGCTGGCGCTGCTGCTGCGGCCGTTTAACTTTGAAACATTGTCAACAAAGACATACCAATTTGCTAAAGATGAGCGGATTCATGAAGCATCCATTTCATCGCTGATTATTATTGCGATCAGCGCCTTGTCGATCATTGTTCTGCAAATGGTAAATAAGAAGGTGAAAGAATGAAAATTGTCGATATCAGAAATCTGGTTTTTTCTTTTTCTTCTGCGGGGGAGCCGGTCATTAATGACGTATCCATGACAATTCAGAAAGATGAAATTGTCGGGATCGTCGGCCCGAGCGGCAGCGGAAAAAGCACGCTGCTTCGTTTAATTGCCGGATTGGAGATGCCGTGGCAAGGTTCAATTTATATTGCAGAAAAGCCGGTAGTGACAGATAAACTATTTGTTCAGCCGGAAAACAGGGGAGTAGGGATGGTATTCCAAGACTATGCACTATTCCCGCACATGACAGTCAAAGAAAATATTATGTTCGGGTTATCCCGGCTTCCGCGCCGGGAGAGAGAGCCGCGGATTGCTGAAATGCTGGAACTGGTGAAAATGGAGAAATTTTCCGAGCGGTATCCCCATGAATTGAGCGGCGGCCAGCAGCAGCGGATCGCTTTGGCGCGGGCACTTGCGCCGAAGCCGAATGTTTTGCTGATGGATGAGCCGTTCAGTAACTTGGATGCCGATTTAAAAGCGGAAATTCGCGCGGATTTATGCGTGATTTTAAAGAAAGCGAACATGACCTGCATGGTGGTCACACATGATCAGGAAGATGTGGAGGCGATTTGTGACCGCCGCATTACAATGGGACAAAGACAAAAAGAGGATGAATCGCACTAAAGAAATAGATTAAGAAAAGCCGTTCTTTCATCGACTTGCAGTCAGTGAAAGAACGGCTTTTTGCGGTCTCTTATCTTATTTGGCAACGGTCAGTTGATGCTCTTCATGTTCATGTAAGCCATCTTTATTTTCTACATGGACTACGACAGTAAATTCACCGGCATCAGGGAACGTATAGGAGCCTGTATATTCGCCTGGCTTCGCTTCTTTCGCATCAGCCCAAGCGTGCTTGTCCTCGGTTTTGGCGTTCGAAATTTCATAGCGGACTTGCGCTTTTTCCAGGGGCGACTCATCCATTTGCAAGTGAACAGTCAGTGGTGTATCGGTGTTTGCCTTTACATGCTCTGGTTTCGCAAAATGCATGGAAAATCCTTTAGCATGTTCTCCATGGCCATGATCATCCTTTGGTTTTTCGCCATGGCTATGCTCATTCGCCGCATGTTCTTCATGAGGCGCTTGCTGGCCCTCAGCAGCGCCTTTTCCAACCGTCACTTTCTTTAATGGCATCGTGTGAAGGTCACGTGCGTCTACATGTACTTGGACGGTAAATAAACCATCACGGTCAAAAGTAGTTTCGGCTGTGTATGTGCCGTCTTTATTGTTTTTAGCTTTAATCATCTGGCTGTCTTCTTTTTTGTCTTCTTCCCATATTTCAAATTGCACTTTCTTGGCATCGGCTACTTTCTCATCACCCTGGGACACAGCTGCTTTCAACTGAACCTTTTCGTTCACAGCAATCGTGTCGGGAATATCAAGTTCAGCTTTGAGCGGCTGCAGTGACTTTTTAGGCTCTTCCGCTTCTTTTGTTGTCTCATTGCTGCATGCGGCTAAAGCTGCCAGAGCAAGAACAAAGGTGATCGTCCAAAATAATTTTCGCATAGTAATTCCTCCGATTCGATGTGTCTTTGTGTGAAAGCCCATCGTTTATTGTGACAAGGCTTTTTTCACGTCTTTGATGATATCCTCGCTGTGAGAGTTTAAATTAAAGCTGTACTCATTCACAATTTCTCCATTTTGATCCACTAAGTAAAAATTAGTGTTATGAATAACCTGATCAGATGATTCCGGCTTTTGAATCAACGTTTGGAATTCTTCCCTTCCAAACGTTTCGATTTGTTCTTGCGTGTAGCCGGTGAGCATGTGCCAGTTTGAATCATCTTCTGTAAAGGAAGCCATATACTTTTTCAGCTTTTCCGGTGTATCTACAGCCGGGTCCACGCTAAAAGAAACAAGCTCTACCGGAAGGTTTTCGTCCTTCAGGCGCTTTTGCAATTCAGCCATATTAGCCGTCATCGGCGGACAGACGGTGTCGCAGCTAGTGAAAATAAAGTTGGCGACCCAGACTTTCCCTTTCAGCTCCTTGCTGCCAAAGGCTTTGTTGTTGTGATCAGTAAAAGTAAATGGCTTCATTTGATAAGGTTTCGGCTCAGTCAGGCCGCAAGCTGAAAGAATAATCAGCGCTATGCTTAGCACAAGCAGCCATGTTTTTTTCATGCTGTCCCCTTCTTTCGGTTATATCATTCGTCATCAAGAGAAGGCGGGCTGTTGATGACTATCCGCTTTCTCTGTAACTTGGTGCTCATCCTCTTGCACTGATAGACAGAGGCTTCAGCGTTTTACTTAGATTCAACATAAACGATAAAGGCTGTTTGCGTTCCTACAGCATAAACAATAATTGTGAAGTTTGTGTGAGGAATCTGTAGCGATTTTTAAACAGCAGGATCAGCGAGCAACGGCAGCCGAATCGTAACAGCCGTTTCTTCTGGTGTCTCGCTGCGGATAGAAAAAGTGCCGCCGTGCAGCCTGATAATTTCCTTCACGATGGAAAGGCCCAGACCGGTGCCGCCGGTCGCACGGCTCCTTGCTTTATCCGTCCGGAAAAACCGTTCGCCAATCCGTTCAAGATCTGCTTCCTGGATGCCGATTCCCTGGTTCGTGACTTGAAGAACCATCTCGTTATTTTCTGCTGTTAAGTGAATGCCCAGCAAGCCGCCCTCACAAGAATATTTAATGGCATTGTCGATCACATTGTACATGACTTGCTGAATCCGTTTAGAGTCGCCGTCAATGATCAGGTCTTCTTGAAAGTTTACTTCTGTTCGCAGCTTCTTTTCACCAATGTGAATGTCAAACAGCTGAAGTGTATCCAGCAGCAGCTGGGCGACAGCGATCGGCTCTTTATTAAGCATATACATCGTCTCCTGAAGGTGATCCAAATCAACAAGGTCATGAATCAGCTTTTTGAGCCGGTCCGTTTCTTTGTCAATGGTGTTCAAGTATTGCTGGGCTTCTTCAGGAGAAGAATAAATTTGCTGTTTGAGAGCTTGGGCGTAGCCGCTAATATACGTTAAAGGTGTTCTCAGTTCATGAACGACGTTTGATAGAAATTCTTTTTTTCGAATATCCTGCTCTTCCAATGAGGAGCTCATTTTATTAAACGCCCGCGCCAGCTGGCCGATTTCATCGTTGCCCCGGACCGGGAGCCGGCTGGAATAATTGCCTTTGGAAACCTCTTGAGAAAACTGCTGAATTTCCGTAAGCGGCTGAAACAGCGACTGCCGGATGCGGTTGACAACAAGCACCAGCAAAAGGAAAAACAGAGTGCCGGTTAAAATTAAGATAGGCAGGCTGCCTTGAAACACTTCCTGCAGAGCTGCCAGCGGCACGTAAATATAGACGAAGCCGATCAAGCCTGTTTCGCCCATGATCGGAAAGACCGCTCCGATAATTTCACGCTCGAACTCTTTGACATAGCCTTCCTTCATAACATACTTGCCCTGTTCCAGCTGCTTGCGGTCATGCCGATTGACAAGCGCTTTGTAGTCGACTTTGTAAGGGAAGTAAGTAGAAAGCTCATCCAAATTATCAACGACGATAATTTCATATTCTGATACGATGTTATACCAATGGATCTTTTCAATAATTTCCTTGCTCAAGGTGCCGTAATGATAGTGGGAAGCCGTTCGTTCTCCCTGATAAATCACAGATTCTCTAATGCTCTTCAAGTATAGATCTTTGTATAAAAAGTGCAAAAAGAAAAAAGAAAAGACAATCGTAAAGACGATGCAGGATAAAATAAGCAAGAGCACTTTTTGGCTTAATGTAAAATTCTTTTTCACTCTCACACCTCAAATTTATAGCCGACTCCCCAGACGGTTTGAATGAGTGACGCCTGGTCTTTTAACTTTAGCCGCAGCGTTTTCACATGTGTATCTACCGTTCTTTCACTGCCATTATAATCCTCTCCCCAGACTAATTGAAGCAGCTGCTCTCTTGAAAACACTTTTCCAGGGTTTTGCGCCAGCCGCACGAGCAGCTCGTATTCTTTTAATGTAAGCGAAAGGGCCTTGCCGTTGACTGTCGCTTTGTAGGCGTTGGCATCGAGGGCAAGCGGCCCGATTGTATAGCGGTCTGTTGGCCGCGATGAAGGATTGGCTCTTCTTAAGACAGATTCTATTCTTGCCAGCAATTCGCCCGGATGGAACGGCTTGACGATATAATCATCTCCTCCAAGCTTTAAACCATGGATCTTATCCCATTCTTCTCCTTTAGCAGATAAAAAAATAAGCGGCAGATCATATTTTCTTTTAACCTCTTTTGTGAAAGAATAGCCATCCATGTAAGGCATCATGACATCGACAATTAATAAGTCGGGCATTTGCTGGTCAATAGCCGACAGCGCCTCCATGCCATTTGCTGCTTGAATGACTGTGTACCCTTCTTTTTCTAAAAATGTGGATACAAGCTGCCTCATTGCTTCTTCATCATCTATGATCATAACTTTTAATCCGTTCATAGGTATTCCTCGCTTTCGTTCCCTCTTTTCTTCTTATTGTAGCCATTATTTGTGAAGTTTTGGTGTAAACAATGAGGGAAAATCATGAAATTTTATGCACAAAGCATGGAAAATTTAAAAAGTCCATTGACCAGTCAGTCAATAGATATTAAACTGATATTGACTAACGAGTCAATTTTGATCCGTCCGAATAAAAGGAGGAGAGGGAATGGAGATTGTTGAACTTCACCAGCTAACCAAATCTTATAGACGTAACCGGGGGATTGCAGACGTATCGTTTTCGATTGAAGAGGGGGAAATCTTTGGCTTCATTGGGCCAAATGGTGCCGGAAAGAGCACTACCATCCGCACGCTATTGAATTTTATTTACCCTACAAGCGGCAGCGCCTCCATTTTCGGCAAGGATATTGTAAGAGAATCAAAGGAAATCAGAGAGCGTGTCGGTTATTTGCCGTCAGAGGTCCACTATTATGATGATATGAGAGTCATTGATTTATTAACTTATTCGGGGCGTTTTCATAAGAGCTTTAAAGAAGAGCGCTTGAAACAACTGGCTTCCCGGCTCGATCTGCATTTGGACCGGAAGATTGAAGACCTTTCATTTGGCAACCGCAAAAAGACGGGCATCGTCCAGGCGCTTCTGCATGAGCCTGATCTGATCATTCTGGATGAGCCAACCAGCGGGCTTGATCCATTAATGCAGCATCATTTTTTTGATTTGCTGCATGAAGAGCAAAAGCGGGGGGCTACGGTGTTTTTTTCCTCCCACATTTTAAGCGAGGTCCAAAAACTATGTGATCGGGTGGCTATCATCAAGGAAGGACAGCTTATGAAAGTGGAAACCATTGAAAGCCTGACGAAAAATAAAGTAAAGAATATTACTGTTGTGGTGGATGGAGCTGAGAGTGTATCCATCGAATTGGCGGGCATCATCAGCTGTGAGGCAAAAGCAAGTGAACTAAAAATCCTCTACAGCGGAGATATTCAGCTGCTTTTAAAGGAGCTGAGCGGTTTGCCGTTAAAGGATGTATTAATAGAAGAGCCGTCATTGGAAGAAGTGTTTATGCATTATTACGAAAGCTGAGGTGGAGACTGATGATCATACGAAGAGAGTGGAAGCGCAGCCGCAAATCTTTACTGGTTTGGAGCTTGATCCTGGCAGGGCTGATTATTTGGCTGTTAAGCATTTTTCCTCAATTTGCGGAGCAGCAGGAGAGCATGGATCAATTATTTGCGGCCTACCCGGATTCTATGAAGGATATGTTTAAGATGAACGAGCTAAGCCTTGGCACCCTGATAGGATTTTACGGGGTAGAGGTATATATGATGACGACACTCCTTGGCAGTATCTATGCGGCTATTCTCGCGTCGAATATGCTGGCCAAGGAAGAGAGCGAAAAGACGATTGAGTTTTTGCTGGCAAAGCCGGTATCAAGAACTGAAATTGTTGCTCAAAAGGCAGCCGTTGTGATTCTCAATCTTTTCATCCTGAATGCCACGGCTGCAGGGGCCAGCCTGATTGGTTTTCAATTTGCGAAAGGCTACGATGTGCCGTATAAAATATTTGCTTTCCTCGCGATCGGTGCGTTCTTGCTTCATCTTACGTTTGCTGCCCTTGCTTATTTGCTGTCAGCGATTATGAGAAAAACGAGAAATACATTAGCTATTTCTATTGCGGTCGTCATCATCGCTTACTTTTTCAATATGATGTCAAACCTATCCGAGAAAATTGAGGCGCTAAAGTATGCCAGTCCGTTTTATTATGCAGATGCGGCTGCCATCGTAAACGAAAAGCAACTGGACCCGTTAGCTGTTTTGGTGATGCTATCGGTTAGCTCTCTTTGCTTTTTTGCGGCATTTTGGGTATATAAAAGAAAAGACATTTCTGTTTAATAAAGAAAGTTCGAGGTGTGTAACGTTGTATGAAGCTTTTGAAAAACAGCCTCAGGCAAAGAAAGAGTTCATTTTGCAAGTAGCGATCGAAGAATTTGCCAAAAACGGCTATGAAAAAACATCAACTGATGTGATTACGAGCCGTGCCGGTATTTCCAAGGGAATTCTCTTTCACTATTTTAAAAGCAAAAAAAACCTCTATTTATATCTTGTTTCTTACGTCAGCGAACGCTTAACAGAGAAAACGCTTGCCGCCATGGATCATATACAATCCACTGATTTCTTCGAACGGATTAAAGAGGCGGTCCTGCTGAAGCAGCGGGCGCTTTCTCCTTATAAGCAGGAGGCGCAATTTCTTATGGATGTTTTCCTGCATCCGCCCAAGGCGGTTGCGGCAGAAATAGAGGAGCTGCTTCAGCAGCAATCAGCTGAATACGGAGCTGAGTTTATCCAAAGCCGCCTGTATCCGGCTGAACTGATTGTTGAAAAGAAGCTGCGGCCTGGGGTGACAAAAGAACGGGTCATTCAAATGACCGCTTTCGTTGTGGAACAGATGTCGGCTAAATACCAGCTGCTGCAGCAAAATAAGCAGTATGATTTTTTGGAAGATCCCGGCTTGTTCATGAAAGAGCTCGGTGATTATCTTGAGATTGTTGAGCATGGCGTATATGAGTGACAATTAAAAGCAGCGGTTCCTGAGAAAAGCGCCTGCTAAAATAGAGGTCAGCCTCGAAAAGAAAAACGGACCGGCTCAAAAAGTGACGTTTCATCACCTTTTGGACCGGTCCGTCTTGATCAGGCTTTTCTTTTCTTGCTAATTAAAAAAGTAATTTGCGCCATGGTAAAAGGCAAAGAGGACTTTTTGCGGTAAGCAAGATATTTAGCTTCCCATAAGTCGGCGTATTTTTCTTTGAATCTTCTTAAGCCTTGGAATTGGTAAAAGAATTGACCGTGCAAAAATATTTGAGCAGCAATTTTTTCGCTTAAAAATGAAAACCTGGAGGTTCCGACATTAGACAGTGGAGCCATACCTAGATGAAAGAAGGAATAGCCTTGTTCTTTCGACCATTCAAATAGTGAAAGAAAGATAAAGTCCATCGTGCCAGGCGGGGCATCCGGCCTAAACCTCATTAAATCCACAGAAACTGTTTGCCCGCCATCGTATACCGGCATCAGGCTGGCAAACCCAATGATTTGCCCATTAGCAGTTTGAACGACGGCTACTTCTGATTTATGGAGATAGTCTTCATCAAAAAAACCCAGAGAGAAGCCTTTTTCTTCTCTTCCTTGCAGCCATTGCTCTGAAACCTCGTGCAATTCATTCATCAACTCTGGTTGGAAGGGAGGAGCTATAACGTCAAAACGATAGTGCTCGCGCTCAAACTTGTTTTTAACTGCTCTTTCCCCTTTTCTCCTTTTTCCTGATAAAGAAAAGCTAGTCAAATCAACTGTGGCTTCTTCCCCGAGTTTAAAAAAGTCATAGCCGTACTCATGAAGAGAAGGAAGCATTTCATCGCTTACTTCATAGAAAGCAAGCGTGTAGCCATACAGGTCGGCCGCCCTCATAAATTCCTCAATAGCAGCCGGAAAGTCTGCCTTCTTTCCAAGTGGATTGCCGAGTATGACTAGTTTATCGGCATATGTCTGATAAGAGAACAGGACCGTTCTTTCTTTGTTCCAATAGACGTATTTGTCATGCAGGAAAATGAGGTGGGCCAGGACATTCCCTTTGTATTGATTGAGGTGGTTCAGAATTCTTGCCTCCTGATTTTCTGGTCTTTCAAGTAGCCGCTGTTTCGGCTTGCGGATCAGATAGCCGACAGCGAATATAAAAAAAGCGATGATTAGACCGATCGATGCACTGAAGAATAAATCGGTATAGCTGGTAATAACATAGGGGGCCAACGCTTTTGGAACATTAAGCTTTGCTGACGGCAAGTTCAAATAGCCAATCAGCAAATACATGCAGGTAATCGCTGAAAACAGCGTCAGGTCAAAGAGAGCCTTTCCCCAAGTTAATACATAGCTTTCCCTGTAAAAGCTTCTTTGAGAAGCCTTCAGAAGAAGAGCCACAACCACCATAAAGGCGGCTTCCTCGTAATCAATGCCTTTGAACAGGGAAAACAGGGCAGCAAAGCCAAGCACAGCCATTCCAAGCTGATAAGCCCGTTTTACATGATAATTAATCCCCCGTGACAAGCCGAGCAGCATAAACCCGGCTGCGACTGAAAGCTGATGGGAGAGATTCATGATAGGAAAGGATAAAAATTCATGAGCCACTTTGATTCTCTCCAATATCCCTGGTACGGCCGCTGATAAAAGCAGAATAAGCCCGGAAGCAAATATAAGAATCGTCAATAAAACATGGCTGACCTTTTGCCCAATAGCATTTGGCAGGTTGTCCCAGGCTTGATTCCATTTGTCCCAATATTCTTTAATAAATAAGAAAGCAGCCAGCAAAAACGGAAGCAAAAAATAACCTGCCCGGTAAAAGAGCAGCACAATGAGCACTTTTTCATCGGCTATATTTAAATGTTGCGTGCCCCAAATGAACACTAAATCAAACGAGCCAAGACCGCCGGGAATCATGCTCGCTATCCCGGCACAGGACGCTACAATAAAAATAGGCACAAGTTCATGAAAAGGCAGCGGAACGTTCAATACCCTGCTTAATATCCAAATCACCGAGAAAGCTGCTATCCATTCCAGCGAGGAAATGAGCAAAAGAACGGCGGCTGTGCGCCAATCGATCAATGATTGCTTTCCTTTTCTATTTTGATAGACATAGACCAAAGCAAAGACGGGAAGATACAGTCCGACTGCCAGTACAGCTAAGAGCAGCCACTTTGTATTGGCAACCAGAGAGAAATGTTTATAAGCGACAGGAATAATCCAGGCGAATAAAGAAATACCGGTAAGATAAAACAAGGAAACAGACGTAATAGCCGTCAGCAGTCTTCGTTTATCGGGCTTGTAATCATTATAAAAGTACGTCCTGAGCATCACTCCGACCAGTCCGCCAAATCCAATTAAATTAGAAAAGGAATTGGTGATAAAGGACTGCTTTATCAGTTTTTTCGGCTGTACCTTAATAGCGAGTATGCGAACTAGAATGACATCGTAAAAAAACATCGGAAAGACGCCGCACAGGGGCACAATTAAAGTAAGCAGAAGCTCCATCGGGTGCAAGTGCTCTATTTCTGTTTGGATTAAGATCCTGTCCAAGCCGTTGGAAAATTGCTTAATTTCTACGGCCGCAAGTATAAACAAAGTGATAGGGAAAATAATTTTTATCATCTGGAAAAGTTTTTCTCTGTTAAAAGACAGCATGTATTACACCTAGTTTCTTTTGCTGATTGGTAGTCAACATTCTAAATACGTAAATAAAGAAAGCCTGCTTTCTCAGTGTAGCCGCCGCCTTTTCTCTTCAAACAACTCTTTTGTCCGGCAATAATCATATTTTACATATAGAGGAATTAATGAACAACGCTTTAGGCAAAAAAAGAAGGGCTCGGCAATGGAAGAATCCTCTGGAGAAGCGGATGCCCGCAATTGATAGAAAGAGGGCAAATCCGAGCAAACGATTTTGCTCAGATTTGCTGCTTAGGGGATCAACTGATACCGCTTTAATTTTCGGTAAAGCGTATTTCGAGATATGCCAAGCTGTTTGGCCGCTTGTGAAATATTATGGCGGCTTGCTCTTAACGACTGTTCAATCAGCAGTCTTTCCGCGTCTTCTAATGTATGAGCAGCCGGTAGGGAGCTTGAAGAAGCAGAAGCGGCTATTTGCTGCTCCTGCGGCGGGAGCTTTATATGCTGAATATCGATCCAGCGGCCATCAGCAAGAAAGCTTGCTTGTGTCACTATGTTCTTTAATTCCCGGATGTTGCCCGGCCAATGGTGGCTAAGGAGCTTGTTTTCCGCTTCGGAGGTAAATTGCTGTGCATGGCCGGAGAGTGTGAAGAGGAAGTGGCGGGCCAGTTGAAGCAAGTCTCCGCGTTCCCTGAGCGGCGGAATGGATAAGACAATTTCATTTAAGCGATAGTAGAGGTCCGCCCGGAAGGTGCCTTTTTCAATTTCTTCAAGCAAGTTGCGGTGAGTAGCTGCAATCAGGCGTACATCAACAGGATATGTTCGATGATCGCCAACAGGCATAACTTCCCGCTCCTCCAGCACACGAAGAAGAGCACTTTGCGCTGGCAAAGGCATATCGCCAATTTCATCTAAAAAAATCGTTCCTCCATCAGCCGCCCGAAATTTCCCCAGGCTTCCGGCGTTGTCCGCTCCTGTAAAAGCGCCTTTTTTATAGCCGAAAAGCTCACTCTCAATTAAATGTTCTGCTAAGGCGCTGCAATTGACAGCGATAAACGGCTTGTTCGATCGCTTGCTTGCTCTGTGAATAGACTGGGCAAACAACTCTTTGCCTGTTCCGCTTTCTCCATGAATAAAAAGCGAAAAGTCCGTATGAGCCGCCTTTTGGGAAAGAAGAACCGCTTGTTTAATCTTCGGGCAGGAGGCAACCATCCGGTCGAAGGTATGATGCTTGCGGACCGGTGACTGCGATTGAATAATGTGGGTGCTTTTTGACGGTCCGCTGACTGTTGCATGGACTGTTCCCTCCTGAAAAGAAGAGAAAATGGTTCCGACACAATCCAGGCCTAACAGTTTTTTTGCTTCCGTGTTGGCGTAAATAATGCGGTTGTCTTCATTGATGGTAATGACTCCTTTAGAGTGGCAGCTCCTCAAGGCTTCTGTTTCCCGAATAAGCCATTTGTTTTCTGCTTTGATATGCTCTGTTAGCAGCCGATGCTCGATCGCTTCAGCAGCCAGCATAGACATAATTAACGCATGATCTTGTATATTTGTGCTGCGCGAGCTGAAGTTGACGATTGCCGCGACTTGGCCGGACTCATCGAAAATTGGGCTTGCTGAACAGGTTAATACGTGGTTCTCTTGAAAGAAATGTTCATTCCCGTGAATATTTACCGGCACTTTATGTTCAATGCTGAAGCTGACGGCATTAGTGCCGCGAAAGTTCTCCCCCCAACAAGTGCCAATTGCCAAAGCCTCCTCATTTAAAAAATCTGCTTGGCCTGTTCCTCCATAAGAATGGAGGATATATCCCTCATGATCCAGTAAATCGGCCCGGTAATGATAGTTCTTCAAAAATTTATCCAACCTCTGAAATACTGCTTTTGATGCGTCAATAAGCCGTTCATTTTTCTCCAGCAACTGTTTTAATGAATGTCCCTCTGCCTTATAAAAGACCGGTTGTCCGTTCCGGTCAAACCCAAGCTCCTGACAGCGTCTCCAAGAATGTTTTAGCCATGTTTGCTTATCGTTCAGCGCATTTCTAATCATCTTTCGAGTCCCGCCTCGCATTAAAGTAGTGAATTTTCTAACAATTATACTATAAATGACGGCAGGAATAAACTTCTTGTGCCAAAATGTGACAGTGTTCTATTTTGTGACAGGTAATGTGCCACGTTTCAGGACAATACGGAAAGCCGAACACCCCGAGTGCTGACAGCAACAGGAGCTTATTGTTGGCATAAAAGTTGCTAGCTAAATAGCAAAAGGGTGAAAGGGGAGAGAAGAATGGAGTTTCAATTTGGTATTCCAAGCCACGTCACTTTTGGACGGGGAAGCGTGAAGAAAGTCGGGGAAGTGCTGGAGGAGTTCAATGCAAAGAAGGTACTATGCGTATACGATCAAGGTGTCAAGCAAGCAGGGATTGTTGGCCAGGTCATTACATATTTAAAGGCAAAGAAGATAGAAGTTGTCGAGTTCGCTAATGTCGTACCGAACCCGCCGGACACGATTTTAGAGGAGGGGGCTGAGTTAGCTGTAAAGGAACAGGTGGAGGCAATCGTGGCTGTCGGCGGGGGAAGCCCGATCGATGCGGCAAAAGCAATTAACGTGTTAATAACGAATCCAGGCCCTATTCATCAATATGAAGGCTTGAACCTCGTCAAAAATCCGACAAAGCCGTTAATCGCGATTCCGACAACAGCCGGAACTGGAAGCGAAGTAACAGCTGTCAGCGTCATTACAGACACGGCGGGAGAAAAGAAGATGGTGATTGGCGGCCGTCATTGCGGAGCGGATGTTGCCTTAGTTGACCCGGATTTAACGGTGGGGCTTCCGCCCGCCGTCACAGCAGCGACTGGCATGGATGCTCTTACGCATGCCATTGAATCTTATGTTTCCAAGCTGGCATCAGTGCCTAGCGATGTGAATGCGTTAAAAGCGGTGGAGCTTATCTATAAAAATTTAGCAGAAGCTTATAAAAACGGCAGCAATATCGAGGCCCGGACAAATATGCTGCTTGGCAGCATGATGGCGGCCTATGCCTTTAATTCAGCTCTTCTGGGACTTGTTCATGCGATTGCCCATCCGCTGAGCGTATATTGCGGTCTGCCCCACGGCGTGGCCAATGCGTGTATGCTTCCTGATGTGATGGAATACAACGCGCAGGATGAGAAAGTACAAAAGCGCTTCAGAGATATCGCTCAAGCCATGGGAATTTCAGTCGAGGGCTTATCTGACAAAGAAGCAGCTGATCAGGCGGTGGCAGCCGTGAGAGAGCTATCACAAAGCATTAATATTCCTTCACTGGAAGAGGCCGGCGTGAAGCGTGAACAGTTTGAACAACTGGCGGAAGCCACCTTAAACGAAGAGATTAGCATTATGGTGAACCCCAGAGATGTAACGGAACAAGAGGTAGTAAAGCTGTTAGAACTGGCTTATTCAGCAAAGAAGGCGGGGGTATAAATGACGAAAGCATATCAGCTTTTTATTGATGGAAAGTGGACAGACAGTGTATCAGGCAAAACATTTGAATCAGTGAATCCGGGCACGGGTGAAGTGCATGCTGTTGTAGCGGAAGGAGGAAAGGCGGATATCGATCAGGCTGTTCAAGCGGCACGCCGGGCCTTTGAATCCGGTCCCTGGGCAGAGATGGCTCCTGGGGACCGGGGGCGCCTTCTTTATAAAGCCGCTCAGCTGCTTTGGGAAAACGCAGATAGACTGGCAGCGATTGAATCGGAGGATAACGGACTGCCAATCAATGAGACAAGCTTCATCGCGATGCCGGCTACGATTGATGTCCTGGAGTTTTATGCGGGATTAGCAAACAAAGTGCAGGGGGAAACGCTGGCTTCTCCAGCTAATCGCTTTAATTACACATTGAAAGAACCACTCGGTGTAATCGGGGCAATTGTGCCATGGAATTTTCCGCTAATGCTGACAATGTGGAAGCTGGCTCCAGCTCTTGCTGCCGGGAATACGATCGTGATTAAGCCGGCCGAGCAAACACCAGTCAGCATTTTGGAAATGGTGAAGCTCTTTCAGGAAGCTGGCATTCCGGACGGCGTAATCAATGTGGTGCCGGGCTTCGGAGCAGATGCAGGGGCTGCCCTTTCTGCTCATCCGCAAGTAGATAAAATCGCGTTCACAGGCTCCACAGCAACCGGACGACTGATTATGCAGGCCGCCAGTCAAAACCTGAAGCCGGTCAGTCTTGAACTTGGCGGCAAGTCACCGAATATTGTGTTCGAAGATGCCAACATCGAGGATGCCGTAAACGGCTCTATGTTCGGAATATACTTTGCGCAGGGACAAGTATGTGCAGCCGGTTCCCGATTGTTTGTCCAAGAGAGTGTGTACGATAAATTTATGAGTGAATATGTGCGGAAGGTGCAAAGCATCCGTGTCGGCAATCCGCTTGAGTCATCCACGCAAATGGGCCCGCAAGTATCCGAGCAGCAGCTGCAGAGGATTGAACACTACGTTGCTGCCGGCCTTGAGCAAGGGGCCCAGCTGGCAACAGGAGGAGAACGGTTTAAAGATGCTGGCGGCGGCTACTATTATACGCCGACAATCTTTGAAAATGTGACCAACCAGATGACGATTGCTCAAGAGGAGATTTTTGGACCGGTCGTTTCTGTCATTCGCTTTAAGGATGAGGAAGATGCCTTGAAAAAAGCCAATGACACTCTTTACGGACTGGCATCCGGAGTTTGGACGAATGATTTGAAGCGGGCGCACCGAATGGCCCGCGGGCTCAAGGCCGGAACTGTATATGTGAACACATTCAGCATGCTCGACAGCACGGCGCCGTTTGGCGGCACGAAGCAAAGCGGATTCGGCCGCGAACTCGGTGTTCAGGCGATGGATATGTATACAGAAACAAAGCATGTGTGGGTGGATCTTGGCAAGGAAGGATTGAACTGGTACGGCGTTTAAGTGATCCAGTTTCTTTCTTGTAGCAGAGACCGTTCTTTTTCTGCCATAATGAAGAGGTTTCAGAAAGAATAGATTTACGGATGAAGCAGGATAAATCGAGCTATTCAAAGCTTGATTTATCCTGCTTTTTTTGTGGGTAATTAGTTGTGGTTTCAGGGAAGATTGTTGAAATTTGTCAAATGTTTGCTAGAATATGTCCTGGGTAAAAGATACTAATCTCACAAAAAAACCGGTTTTTTATTCTTTCTAAATGACTTAAGTCCTATATTTGAAGGGGTGGATAGATAAGAGGCGTAAATAAAGCAAGCGAAGCTTTGATGCCTCGCTATTCTGAGGGAATTTAAAAAAGCACATGTTATATGGATGGTTTCACTTATCTCTGGATCTACATACAACAGGAATGGAGAAGGACAATGTTTAAATTACTTCGAAAAAGCTTTTTAGCAAGAATATTGGCATCATCAATGTTAAACATTATTTTAGTCGGCTTGGCACTGATTGGCTGCGGCTATGTGATCCAAGGCCAGGTGCTTGAGAAACAAGTTCACAGTCAAGCAGAGAAAATTTTAGAGCGTACGTCTGATAAACTCAACGATCAAGAAATTATGGATGCAGCAGCGGATAAAGAGGAAGATTCGGCTCTTCATAAGGAGCTTCGCAGTTATTTTGATACTGTGTCTGAAAATAACCCGCAAGTGGCTCAAGCTTATATATTCGGCACTGAACTAGAGGGAGGCAACAAAACGTCCATTATTTCAATGCCTTCTCACGTATTGGAGGCATTCAAGGGGGACGGCATGGTTTTAGGAGATTTATATGAACAGCCGAAAGTGATTAGTGAAGCTGTTGCTGAAATGCTGTCAACCGGGGAAATTGTGTATACAAAGGTTTATAGCGATAACTACGGAACATGGATGACAGTTCTAAAGCCATTTAAAAATGATCAAGGAGAAATCACCGCTTACTACGGCATTGATATTGATGCCAGCATTGTGGCGAAGGGCAAACGTGACTTGCTCGTTTATTGCTCAATCGCTTTACTTATCATTCTGGCCATTTTGTTAACCGTGCAATTTTATCTTGTCCGAAAATCCATTGCTCCTCTTAAGGAATTAGGCAAGGGAATCGAGACATTCAGGGATGGCAGCTTTGAGATTTCCTTAAAAGAAGGCGACGATGAAATAGGGCAGTTAAACAAGAAATTTAATGAAATGGTTACTGCCATGGGACAAATTATTTATGCAATCAAAGAAGCGTATGAGCGCAATGCAGACTATTCCGAAAAGCTTTCCGCGGCTGTGAAGGAAGGAAGCGAGCATTATAACTTTGTCGTGTCTGAATTGCAGCAAATGTCAGAGCAAATGAAAAATCAAGAGAAGGCTACCTTTGACAGTTCGTCTTCTATTAATGAAATTGTGTCAGGTATTACAACGATTGCTGACTATTCATCAGACGTCAGCAGCAAGGCGGGAGAGCTGGAAACTCGCGCGAAGACAGGAAACAAGGCAGTGAGCGACATTATTTCACAAATGAACTCAGCAGAAAAATCTGTAGGCAACTCATCTCAAGCTCTTCAGGAACTGAATGAAAAGTCCGCGGAGATTTCCGGCATTGTTAATTTAATCAGTGAGATTGCCGAGCAGACGAATTTGCTTGCTTTGAATGCAGCGATTGAAGCGGCGCGGGCTGGCGAGCATGGAAAAGGCTTTGCGGTCGTTGCTGATGAAGTTCGCAAGCTTGCAGAGCAATCCCGTGAATCCGCTGAACAAATTAAAGGTTTAATTTCCATTATTCAAAATGAGGTAGATAAAGCTGTTTCTTCGATCTCCATCGGTGTACAGACTGTTTCCACCAGTGTGAACAGCAGCAGCGAATTAACCGATATATTTGCCGGCATTATGACTGACATTCGCAAGGTAAGCGGCCAGGTTCAGGAGATTTCAGCTTCTACCCAGCAAATTGCTGCCGAGTCCGAAGAAGTGGCTGCTGTCATTGAACAGCTAAGCGGCATTGCTAAAAGCAACACGGAAACATCAGCCGGCATTAGCGGAATGACGGAAGCGCAAAAAGGAAACATGAGTCTTATTGCGGAAGATGCTGAGGAGATGAACAAGCTTTTCCAAAAGCTGCAGCAGTCTATTTCTATGTTTAAAATTTAATGATAATCGTGGAGGTATGAACGAATGGCCCAAACAATGCTCTCTTCGCAATTTACATCAAAAGATTATTGGGAAAAAGAACTGACCAGCCCGCTGCCGCCTTTACATTTGCCGGTGGATAAGCAAAAGCATGCGGCAAGTGAAGCGGATTTTCAGACACTGACCGTACAGTTGAAAGCATGCTCCGTTCAAGAGGTGTTTGACGCACTAGAGCAAAAACAGGCTAGTTTCCGTCCGTTTTTTATCTCTGCCTATCTTCTTCTCCTTCACAGACTCACCAATGAAGAAGAAATCATGCTGGGAATAGCAGCGGATCAGGAAAGTGTTGTTCCGATAAGAGCCGGTTTTACCGATTGCCGAACGGTTATGGACGTTTTGAAGCAAGTTAATCAAAAAATGAGAGATGCCGCTGCTCATAGCCGTTTTAATTGGAAGGAGCTGCTGAAGAAAGAAGAAGGGACAGGGTATAGCACTACTTTTTCTTTCGGAAACCAACCTGGAGCAGAACCGTCCGATTTAGCGTTTCAGCTTTTTACAGATGGCACAGGACTGTCGCTGGTGATTGAGTACAATGCAGCCCTTTTCCTGCCGGAAACAATCGCGCGTTTTTCAGCCTATTTTGAGCAGATTGTTGCCTACATGACTAGAGCTGATCATTTAGAGGTTCCGTTTCAGGCCATTCCCATTATTACGGCTGAGGAACAAGAGATGTATAAGCGTTTAAATGAAACAGCGGCTTCGTTCCAAGAAACGGCAGCCATACATCACCTAGTTTCAGAAGCAGCTGAGCGCTTTCCAAACCAAATGGCCGTGTCTTCTCATGGGCACAGCATCACTTATGCAGAGCTTGAACAACGCTCCAATCAGGTGGCCCATATGCTTCTAGATAAAGGCTTGGCTAAAGAGGAGCTTGTTCCTATTTTCATGAAACGAAGCATTGGAACTATCATTTCCATACTTGGCGTGCTGAAGGCGGGCGGGGCTTATGTGCCGCTTGATCCCGATCATCCGGTTGAGCGCAACAGCTATATTATCAAGGACACTCATTCACAGCGGGCCTTAGTGGACTCTGCGTATATGGACGCATTTAGAAAGCTTGTGCCGCAAGATAAAGCCTACTGTATTTTCTCAGAGAGAGACTCTGCAAAGTATCCTTGCAGCCCAGTTGATCAACAGGTAACAGCTGACCAGCTGGCTTACGTGATTTATACATCAGGTTCTACCGGCCGCCCTAAAGGCACGCTGATTCGCCATAAGGGAGTCATCAATTTAATTAATTGGTCAACCAAAGAAATGGGCTTTACTCACAAGGATGTTCTTTGTCAATTTGCGCCTTATAGCTTTGATGCCTCTATTTATGACACGTTTAGCGCACTCTTTAACGGTGCACGGCTCTACTTGCTTTCCGATGAGGAGAGAATGTCAGTAGAAGCCTTTGCGGAAGCTGTTGAAAGAGAAGAAGTGACATCGATCGCCATTTTGCCGACTATCTTCTTTAATGAATTGGTAGCAAAGCTTTCTGAAGAAGGGGTTAGAAAGTTTAAAAACATTCGCCAAATAACCGTTGGCGGTGAAGCGTTAATCATGGAAACCGCCTTCGCTTTCCGCAAGAAATTTGGCCGCCATATCGATATTTACAACATGTACGGACCGACAGAATGTACGGTGATGGCCACTTTCTATAAAGTAAATGAAGGAATGCTCGCTACTCCTACTGTACCGATCGGGCATCCGCTTGATAATCATGCGGTGTATGTTGTCAACGAGGCAGATCAATTGTGCCCGATTGGGGTGCCGGGCGAGCTGCTGATCAGTTCGGCCGGGGTTGCCCGCGGATACTTGAATCAGCCGGATAAGACAAAGTCGGCGTTTATTCCAAATTTGTTTCATGACCGTTTCAGCTCTGTGCTTTACCGGTCCGGGGATGTGGTGCGGCTGCTTCCATCTGGAGAAATCGAATATGTCAGCCGAAAAGATTCGCAAATAAAGATTAGGGGACACCGCATTGAAATTGGAGAGGTAGAGGATGCGCTAACAAGCCATGAACAGGTCAAAGATGCGGCAGTTATTCCAAAAGTTGATGAAGAGGGGCTCAATGTTCTGGCCGCTTTCTATACGAGTGTAGCAGGAGAGGAGCTTTCTTCATTAGAGGTGCGGAATTTTCTGCTAGAGAAGCTCCCTAAATATATGGTCCCGGCTTACATTCAGTATGTTGAAGAAATGCCTGTTTCACCTTCAGGAAAGATTGACCGCCGGACGCTTGCGGCTTATGAACTCATTAAGCAGGAGCACCCGGTTGTGAAGAACTTGCCGCGGACAGAAACAGAAAGCGTGATTGCAGAAGCATGGAAGACCTCGCTGAAGCTGCCTGCTGTCGACATTTATGATAACTTTTTTGAAATTGGCGGCCACTCGCTGAAGATCCTGGAAACGCTTGTATTGTTAAAGCCTGCATATCCTCAGCTCAAAATTAATGACTTTTTTATGTACCCGACAGTTGCTGAGCTGGCGGCGCGGGCGCGGGCGCTGGAGCTGTCTGCTGCTGCAGCAAATACAGAAAAAACAGCGGCTGTTCATGAGGTCATTGATTTGCCAGAAAAACCAATAAAGATTGGAAATAAGGAGCCGGAGCATTTGCTGGCTGCCCATCATATATTGCTGACTGGAGCAACGGGCTACTTAGGCTCTCATATTTTAGAGCAACTGCTGCGCCAAACGAAAGCGGATGTCTACTGCTTAGTACGCGGAGAATCCTCTGAGCAGGCAAAGAGCCGGCTATGGAATGTACTTGTCCATTACTTTGGCACAGAGTTAGAAATGGAAGCCGGCCAACGTGTCAAGGTGATAGTCGGAGATTTAGAGAAGGAAGATCTTGGGCTCTCTAAAGACGATCAACATCTTATAGAAAAGCAGATCGACAGCATTATTCACTGTGGGGCGGATGTTAGGCACTTCGGGGAAACGGATCATTTTTCGAAGGTGAATAAGCAAAGCACAGAGTCTCTTCTTAAGTTTGCCGAAAAACGGAAGGGCTTGCGTTTCCACTATATTTCTACTCTTGGTATTCCTGAGGACCTTGCATTAGAAGGAAAGTGGGATGCAATGGCAAGCATGGAGGACTGGCTGAATGCTTCCTTAACGAATGTATATGTAAATAGCAAACTTCAATCAGAAAAGCTGTTGTTTAGAGCAGCTGTTGACGCAAATATTCCGGTAACGATTTACCGTGCCGGCAATTTAACTTGCCATTCACGGACAGGAAGGTTCCAAAAGAATATCGACAGCAACGCTTACTACCGGATGCTGAAAACGATGCTGGCTTTAAAAGCTGCCCCAAAAGTAGATTGGCATGTAGATTATACACCTATAGATTATGCAAGTGAGAGTATTGTTGCTTTAGCGCTGCAGGAGGAATCCGCCGGGCGGGTGCTTCATATTTGTAATCAAGTGCAGATCCATTATTCAGATATGATCAAGCATTTGAGAACGTGCGGATATGACATCAAGCTGAAAGAGCCTGAAGCATATGAAAAGTGGCTGTTTGGCGATCCAGATATCGATCATGAAATTTTGCAGCTGACCATTGCTCAGCTGGAAGGAGATGGCGCCAAGGATTCTCCTTATCGCTATACTTGTCCAGAGACGAAGCAGCTGCTGCAAAAGACGAATGTCAGCTGTCCAAAAATAGATGAAGAGTTTTTCGCCAAAATGATCTCTTATGCCACGGAGATTGGTTATTTTCCGCAGCCGTAACAGATAGTAAAGAGAAAGTTTACACAATTGGCAAACGCTTGTTTTTTAGCTGCTCTCTTGCTTGCTCATTGCAGGCAAGTGCTATAAAAACAAGCGTTTTTATTTTTAATCGTTCCTGTTAAGAAGAGCGGCTTGGTGTTTGACGGCGGGAAGCGTTCCCGCCGTCAATTTCTCGGAGTCTATAAATAAAAATACTTGTGAGGAGCCAGACAGATTGATTGAATTGTTGATTACTGAAAGAACAAAGGGGGAGCAATTCTCTCCCGCTCTTTATTCTGTTTTGACAGATGAGGAACGGGCCCATGTGCGTCGTTACCGAAGGAAAGAAGACCAGATGAACTCTTTTATTGGCACGCTATTAGCCCGTTATTTAATGGAACGTCATCACACAGGACAGCGGCCGATTAAACGAACGGCGAGCGGCCAGCCTTACGTGGAGCAGTTTTCGGGGCAGATCAGCATGTCTCATTCTGAAGAGTTCATTGCTTGTGCGTTTCATCCAAACGGGAAAATTGGCGTCGATATTGAAAAGGTAGGCGACATTGATTTAGAAGTCATTTCTGAATTTCTTAGCAAAAGCGAACAGCGAACCTTCCAAACAATGGAGACTAAGGAGGAAAAGTTGTTCGCTTTATATACATACTGGACGTTAAAAGAAGCCCTTTTTAAAGCGGAAGGGACAGGGATAGCAGGAAGAGCCCTTACATCGATTGAATTTAATCTAACTGCTCCTCCGGTTTTGTATTCGCCTGCCGAATTGGCCGGGAAATGGAACTTCTTGTTTGCCCCCAGTTTTCCGGCTTATTGCTGCTCTGTGTGTTATTCTTCAGAGCCAGCCGCAACGGTCAATATTCAGATGATGTCTTTACATGAGCTGAAAGAATACTTCACTCTCAGACTATATGGGAATTAGCAGCATAAACAAAGAGGAGAAAGCAGAGGCTTGGCCGCAAGCCAGCCTCTGCTTTCCTATTTTCTTTTAACTGCTAAAAGGAACAGGAGAATCGTTAGGCCGGCACCAACTAACGCATAAATGACCGCGGCATACATGTCCACAAAAAGAACGATTTGCTCCCATGATTCCCCAAACAAAGCCCCGGCATAGACAAGAAGAAGGTTCCATACAAAGGTGCCGATCGTGGTGAAAAGCAAAAAAAGCGAAAATCTCATTCGTGCCATGCCGGCCGGAATGGAAATCAAGCTGCGCAAGAACGGGATGACCCGGCAGACGAGAACAGTCCAGTACCCATAATCATTGAACCAGTGATCCGCTTTGTAAATATCTTTTTTGTTGAGATGGAGAACATGTCCCCAGCGGTCAATGACCTTTTCAAGCCGTCCGACATCAAGCAGGTTGCCCGCTTTATATAAGATAACGGCTCCGGTAATCGATCCGCCTGTTGCCGCCAGGACGACACCGGGAACGGTCAGTGTTGAAAAAGTGGTCATGGTGCCTCCAAAAGTGAGGATAACTTCAGAAGGAATCGGCGGAAAGATGTTTTCGATAGCAATCAACAGAAAAATGCCGATGTAGCCAAATTGCTCCATCATCTCAATCATCCAGCTTTGCATACAAACATTCACCCCGGTAAAGTTTTTGGCTGCTGTTTTACTATGATATGAGAGAGGGAGTGGGGAAAGTCGCTTTTAAATCATTAAACAGATTTTTTTGAGAAGCAGTCCAGTGTTTACTCAAGAAGGATGGGCAAACAGGTTTTTAGAATCGCAGAAACTGTATGGGCACTTCCAAACAGATCAACATCATGCGTCTGGAAGTGCCCATACAGCCTGGCTTAGCTATTTAACTTTTCGTAGATGACCCGCAGCTGCCGGCGCTCTTCGGACGTTAATTTTTCAAACAGCTTCTTTCGCAATTCTTGTCCTTCTTTGTGTGCTCTATGCAGCATTTCATGGCCGAGCTCTGTAATCTCCAGATAAAGAATTCGCCGGTCATTTTCATCAGCAAGACGAACTGCCAGCTTTTTAGAAATAAGTTTTTCCGATAAGTGTGTTAAAGACGGCGGGGTCAAGCCGAGTGCTTTGGCAATATCGGAAGGGCGGCTTTTGCCGTGTTCATATAAGTGACTCAATACTAAAATGTGAGAAACGCCTAGATTTTCATTAAACGTTCGATTCCATTGAATAATTAATTTATTGGTGACTTGATCCATCGCATGTAAAAGTTCAAAAACCGATTCTTGTTCCATAAAATCCCTGCTTTCTATCCTGCGGTTCTTAGTTGATTATAACAAAAAATAAAGCTAACCCGAGAAGTTATTTGATTGTAGCTTCCGGGCTAGCTTTTTGATTGATAGGATGTGTTAAAGTATAAAAATCTATGAGAGGCGGACAACCGCCGACCGTGTTATTGGGCAGAAAAACCGCCATCAATAACAAGCTCTGCACCAGTGATGAAAGAAGCTTCATCAGAGGCTAAATACAAAGCAGCATTTGCAATATCTTCAGGCTGCCCTAAACGCTGCAGCGGAGTAGCCGCTACCATTTGTTCTACGTAGCTTTTAGTAGATTCAAGGTTCTTGGTCATCGGTGTTTCGATAATTCCAGGGAAGAGTGCGTTGACGCGAATGCCCATCCGCCCGTATTGAGTAGCCGCCGCTTTGGAAATGGCGCGCACAGATCCTTTAGAAGCAGAATATGGATTAAATCCCATTCCGATTTGGGCTGTAAAAGAAGAAATATTGACGATTGATCCTTGTTTTTGTTCGGCCATGTAAGGAACGACATGTCTGATTCCAAGGAATGGGCCAAAGCCATTGATGGAAAGCATTTTTTGCCAGTCTTCAATCGTAACTTCTTCAGGCGGTTTTTCCGAGGAAATCCCGGCGTTATTGACAAGAATATCAATTTTGCCGAATTTTTCTTTTACCGTTTTTAATAGTTGTTCCCAGTCTTCATCAGAAGCAACGTTTAATTTCATGCCATGTACGTTGTCAACCTTGCTTATTTCAGCTAGCGCTGCTTCGTTAATATCAGCGGCAATAACTGTTGCTCCTTCTTCACTGAAGCGGTGTACCATCCGCTCGCCGATTCCAGAGGCGCCCCCTGTAATAATAGCTACTTTATTTTCTAATCGTTTCATTCTAACGTCCCCCTATTAACGTAGTTTAACGGAACCGCCATCAACCATAATGGTTTGTCCGGTAATGTAATCTGAGTCAGCGCTTGCCAGAAATACAGCTGTCCGTCCAATGTCTTGTTCTGGATCACCGAGTCGGCGAAGCGGAATTTTTTCAACCATTTGGTCGTACGCTTCTTCGTTATGAGCCCGCCAATGTTCCATGCCAGGAGTAAGAGCAATTGGAGAGATCACGTTGACGTTAATGCCGTCTACGCCCCATTCGTTCGCTGCTACGCGTGAAATGGCGCGGATCGCTTCTTTGGCTGCTGCATAAGAAGCCTGGGTTACTTGTCCCTCAAGACCTGCTCCTGATGCAAAGTTAATAACTTTCCCTTTTGTTTTCTTTAGTTCCGGATAGCAGGCTTGCATGAAATGGAATGTTGGATAAAAGCCTGTTCCAAAAGAGAGATCAAGGTGCTCCATCGTTGTTTCAATAAAAGGCACGTTTCTTGATGCGTGAGCGTTGTTAATTAATATATCGATTTTACCGAAATGTTTCACTGTATCCTGAACAATTGATTCAATATTTTCTCTTACAGAAATATCCTTTATGAAAAGCAGGCCTTCCTTCAGTTGGCTGACCTCTTCTAAAACTTTCTGTCCATTTTCTTCATTTACATCCACGATCACGACATGTGCGCCCTCTTTTGCCAAGGCGAGTGACATGCCATGCCCGATGCCGCCAGCACCGCCAGTTACGATCGCTACTTTTCCTTCCAGCTTCATCGTTTTCCCTCATTTCTGAATAGTATTTAGAAGCTTAAGTATTTTGCATTTAAATAATACAACAAAAAGAAATTGGGAACAAGATAATTGCTCACAGGAAAGAGAAAGTCAGGGCCTGTACGGCCGCTGACTTATTTCTCTTCTTCTTCCGTGTAAACGTCTTCCTTGTGAATGTCTGTTTCTTCTGCCATCTCTGCGGAAAACGCCGGGTCCCGCTCAATGTAGCTTCTATCCTGACCAGTAGTAAATACGCTTCTCATTAGATAAAAGTGGAAAAGAACTTCGGCAGAGGCGATGACAGCTGCTGTCCAGAAGCTGGCCCACCCAAGCGAAATATTTTCATTAATCACGGCACTTCCGACGATCCAAATTCCAATGTATGCTAAGCCGAAATCCGCAGCGACGGCTGTCATATTGCCGTAACGCGGCAGGACAAATAAATCACCGAGGATATAGGCAGCGATAGTTAAAAGAATACTGATCGTCAGAATTTCTCCAAGGTCAATGCCGTAGAATGCGCCCATAATGACCCATACAGCTGCTGTTACGACGACAAATTTGATCAGTAACGCTCTTACATGTTCCATGTGTCTAACCTCCTTGTAAAAATAGTTTGATGCTCAAGCAAAAAATTATTCTTTTCTTATACAAACACTTCCCGGAGTCCATAAACAAACAACAGGCGGAGCTGCTCTTGGAAGAGAGATCCGCCTGTTGTTTATATTTTTTGCGAGAGAGCTGTGTTAGCGATAGTCACATCGTTTTGCAGCAGCCTATTTAAATCGTAAGAAGGGTAATACCCTTTTTTGTACATATAATTGTAAATAGCGGTGTGGGATTCGATCGCTCCATTGAGCTGTTTGACGAGCACAGCACGCAGCGCAGGGGTAGCCGTTTCCGTAATGGCAATGGCTAAGTTACGCACCGCTGTTTTTAAAAAAGCGAGCAGGTCACCAGCATAAAACGGTAATTCATCGACACGCAGATTTTCTTCCCGCTGCATGTGCGGAGCCATCCTGTAAAAGCGGAGCAACTCCTGGATATTCCCGGTCAGGCTGTGAATGGCTTGCTGATAAATCTTTTTCAGCTCTGGATCAGTGATCTTAGGATAGGTTTTCTTCAACTTCATTAATCCGAGGGATTGAAAGACTGTCAGCTCATGCAGTTCCATCGTTTCATGCCAGGCTAAATGGCGATGTTCATTCATCAAAAGATCTCCTCCTGTTATCGCATTCCTGCTATTATATGCCTTGGATTTGGTTAAGGAATTTGTCTGCTTTTACTTGTATAAATAAAAATCCGCCGCAGCATACTAACGGCGTACCACTCAACTACAGGAGGGATTTACTTTGATGAATCAAAACGAACAGACTCATACGAACATGCATACAGGTGCTGTGTCGCCGCAAATGAATCACGGAGCTCACGAGGTGCTTGATGTTCATGAAGTCTTATCCGGTGCGGTAGGTACGATGAATGAATACATGATGCTTCGTTCTCACGTGAAAGATCAGGAGCTGCTCGATATTCTTGACCGTCAGTATCAGTTCATGCAGCAGGAATACAATACCACGCTGGATTGTTTCCAATCTGGCCAAGATCCGGCTGTCCCGACCCAAAGCTATAAAATGCAGCAGGATAATGACTTTATCTATGGCTTAACACCAACACAGCCAAAAAAACCGATGCAATCTACATCTGAGATTAACGATGCGTTCGTCTCAGGAGCGATGCTTGGGGCAGTGAAGTCCACTGCTTCCATGAAAACAATGGCAGCTTTGGAATCAACAAATCCAGTTGTGCGCCGCGTGTTGGCTGATTCGATCCCGAACTGTATTGAGATGGCGTACGAGCTTTCCATTTACCAAAACAAACATCATTATTACCAAGTACCGCAATTTGCCCAGCAGGACATGCAGCAAATAATGCAGTCATATGCGCCGGCAACTGGTACACCAGGAAATATGTCAGCTCATTAAAAGAGAGAGCGCCATCTCGATCAGGAGATGGCGCTTTATGCTTTCTGGAAAACGGTTTTTCTCCTCGTCTTACTCCTTCAACTTGAAATATATTCATAAGTCAGCAGAGCCGTGTATAATGGAAAGACTCTGTTCATTAGCATATAGAGAAAATAAAGAAAGAGGTGAATGGCTTGTCATCATTTATACAATTAGGAGTAAACCCGGCATGGGCCGGAAAATTAAAGGAAAAGAGCATAGAATCGCCCACCCCTGTGCAAGAAAAAGCAATTCCGCTTTTGATGAAGGGAGAAGATGTTATTGCCCAGGCAAAAACAGGAACAGGAAAGACGTTTGCCTTTTTACTGCCAATGCTTGAAAAAATAACAGAAGAAAAGCAGGAGGTTCAGGGATTGATCGTCACGCCAACGCGAGAGCTTGCGCTGCAAATAACCGAAGAGCTGAGAGGCCTGTTGGAAGCAGAGAGCGGCATACATGTGCTGGCAGCTTATGGAGGCCAAGATGTAGAGCAGCAAATTCGGCGGCTTGATAAGCAAGTTCATATTGTGGTCGCCACGCCTGGGCGGCTTCTTGATCATGTGCGCCGCGGAACGATTGATTTAACTGAAGTGTCAATGCTCGTGCTTGATGAAGCGGATCAAATGCTTCACATCGGATTTTTAGATGAAGTGGAGGCCATTATAAAGGAAACTCCTTTTACGAGACAGACAGCTTTGTTTTCAGCAACCATGCCAAAAAACGTCCGCCAGCTGGCAAAAAAATATATGAAAAACCCGCAGTCAGTACATATCAAGAGCAAAGAGGTGACAGTCGAGCAAACGAAGCAATTTGTAGTTGAAACGACGGATCGACGCAAGCAGCTGGCGCTTTGTGAGGTAATTGATGAGGTGCAGCCGTTTTTAGGCATTATTTTTTGCCGGACAAAACGCCGTGTCAGCAAGCTGTGCGATGAGTTAAAGGCGAAAGGCTACAACATTGATGAACTGCACGGGGACTTGTCACAGGCAAAGCGGGAACGGGTAATGAAAAGATTTCGCGAAGCGGAGCTGCATCTGCTGGCTGCAACAGATGTCGCCTCCCGCGGACTCGATGTGGAAGGAGTCACTCACGTATTCAACTATGATATTCCTCATGATATGGAGAGCTACATTCACCGGATCGGGCGCACGGGGAGAGCCGGCGAAGACGGAGTGGCGTATACCTTTGCGGCTTTGAAGGATAAAGAATTTCTCCGCCTCATCGAAAAAGAGCTGGGCCGGCCGCTTGAACGGAAAACCGTTGCGAATGGCGTTTCATCTGCGGAAGATCAACAAGAGCGGGAAGGCCGTGAACGGCTGAAGCCGGAAAGAACTTCGGCAAGAAGAAGACCAATGAACAAGAAAAGAAAATGAAACAAGGGGCTGGCCCAAATGGTCATGAAACATGACTTTTGGTCCAGCCCCTCTTTTTAGTTAGATTAAAGTTCCTTTGTCTGCTTGCTTTTTGTGCGGAACGGATACCACCAATTCCAATCGCCAAGCAGCTTCATCAAGCTCGGCACAAGCAGCAGGCGAATAATAGTGGCATCAATCGCGATGGCAAGGGCGATGCCGATGCCAATCTGCTTAACAGGCACGACACCGGTAAAGGCAAATGCTCCGGTAATGACGATCATAATGAGGGCAGCAGCCGTAATCACCTTGCTCGTATTAGCCAGGCCCTCCACAGTAGAATAAGTGTTATCTCCCGTTTCCAGGTAGTATTCACGGATGCGGGAAATTAAAAAGACTTCATAATCCATGCTTAAGCCAAAGACAAGACTAAAGACGAGCACAGGCAAGAGCAGAGAAATGTCCATCTCATGAAGGCCAAAGTGACCGCCTTGGAATAGCCAGACGAGAATGCCGAATGTGGAGGTAAGTCCAAGAACATTCATTAAAATGGCTTTGAGCGGAATAATAATCGAACGGAAGGCGAACATTAGAATCACAAACGTTGATAACAAAATGATCGCGAGAATCACACCGATTTTATCGAAAATTTCATCATAAATTTCTTGGTTGAATTTTGGATGCCCTCCAAATTGAATCGAGACAGGCCAGTTTTTATCGCTCCATTGACGGGCCAGCGTTTGGGCAGCGTCCGAATTCGCTTCCACATCTAAATGAATCGGGATCATCAGCTTTTCCCCGCGCACGAACGGCTTGATGGCCGGCCGAAGCTGTTCCTTCATTTGCGGCTGTTTCAGGGCGGCCGCCAGCTGCTCCGGTTCTTTTATATTGCTGGCAGAAAAAACAGTATCCACTTCATTCACATGTTTTTCAGAGAGAAAGGAAGCCGTGAGCTTTTTCATTTGTTTTAATCCGGCTTCGGTCAGCCAGCCATCTTTTCGTTCAGCAATCGCATAAATGGTGCTTTTGTTTTCTCCCATAAATTCCTGTTCGATTTTTTCATAAGCGATCCGCGAATCAAAGGTTTTTGGCAAAGCGTCGGCCGTTGGAATGGCGAGCTTCATGTCCTTGACAGGGAGGACTCCGGCAATCAAAATGGCGATCGCTGCAATGGTGATTAATACAGGCCGCTTCATTACAGCAGCCGCAAATGCCCGCCAGCGTCCGCTGGTGTCTTTATCTGTACGCAGCAGCCGCCATTTATAAATCCGCTTATCCAGCACATATAGAAGGGCTGGAAGCAATGTAAGAGATCCAAGCACAGCGATGGCAATAACCACCATTCCGCCGATGGCCACATTTTTGAAAATATCAATATCGATCAGCAGCATAGAACCAAGGCCGATAAATACACAGACAGCGGAGAAGAGAATTGAATGGCCGGCTGTCGTAATGGTTGTGATTAAGGCGTCTGTCTTTGTTTGTTTTTGAAACTCTTCCTTATAGCGGTTGATAAATAAAAGCGAAAAGTCAATCGACAAAGCCAGGCCAACCATCGGCGCGATGTTTAAAATGAAAATTGCGAGATCTACTTCCTTGCCGATCAAGGCAAGCAATCCAAAACCAATGACGATAGTAATGCCGCCAACAATCAATGGCAGAACAGAAGCCGTAACGGTGCCAAAGGCAAGCAAAAGCACGAGCAAGGCAACCGGAAGGCCAATGAGCTCTGCTTGTTTCAAATCATTCTGGCTCGCTTCGTTAATATCTTCCGAAATGACAGGCTGCCCTGTTAATTTGATTCCTTCCTTGCCTTTGATTTGCTGCTTTAAATCATCAATCACAGCTGCCGCATCTTCCGCTTTATCATCTATGTGTATAAGACCGTAAGCGGTATCTGCTTTCAAAAGCGACGGGTTGTTTAAAGGAGACTCAATGGCAGAAACAGCTTTTAAGCTGTCGGCTTTAGCGAGCGTTTGGCCGATGGTTTCTTTAAAGTCCGCTTCTGATTGGCTTTTCTCTTTTTCAAACAGCATCATAATAGTGGATTCCGGGAAATCAAAGGTGCTCGTCAGCTCTTTTTCAACTTGTTCATATTCTCCGTCCATCCGAAATCCATCGCCTTCAAGCAGAGAGGGCAGCTTAAGGGCGAACATGCCCATAATCACTGCGGCTGCCAGCCACAACACAAGAATGACTTTATGAAAACGGACGAGGAAAGAAGCAATTGTCTTCATGGTGAATCGTCCTCCTAATTTTTTTTCATACATATAATCATACGATACTGCCTTTCATTTTTGAAATGAAAAATCATTGCCGGCACATAAGACGGAGCGTTCGGGTGAAACTATATTTGTGTGCTGAGACACACAAGCAATCGATAAGTCAGGGGGATGAATATGGGAATTCTAAGCGGAAATCCGAAAAATGAGCCGATGCATTACGGAGAAGTAATGAGCGTATGGTCTTCCTTATTTGCAGCAAATGGCATGATCGGCAGTTACCAGACATTGCTGAATCATGCAGGGGATAAACAATTGAAAGAGCTCATAGAAGAGTCTATCCAGCAAGCACAGATGGAAGCAGAGCAGCTTGCACAGCTATTGAAAGCGAATGGCATTGGACTTCCTCCGGGCCCGATGGAGCGGCCGCTTGCGGATGTTAACAGCATTCCTGATGGTGCCCGTTTCCAAGACCATGAGATATCCACGATCATCTCCAGCAATATCGCAGCGGGATTGGCTGCCTGCAGCCAGGTGATTGGCCAATGTATCCGCGAAGATATTGCAGCGATGTTTTTGCAATTTCATAACCAGAAAGCGGCATTGGGCGGCCGTTTTCTTCAATTGAATAAAAATAACGGCTGGCTTGTGCCTCCGCCGCTGCATCACGGCGAACCGGTTGTAACGGGCTAAAGAAGTACAGGGGACTGTCCAATACGGCTTTAAAATAAAACCAGGTAGAGAAAAAGCCGGATCTTTCTCCGCTGATTGAGGTGAAGAGGGCGGCTCAAAAAGTCATGTGTCATGACTTTTGGGTCGCTCTTATTTTTAATGAACGGAAACAAGCCGAACAGGGGGGCGTTAACTTGCTAATTACCAGAACTGCCAATTAGCTATTGACAATGATAAGCATTATCATTTAACATTATTAATGAGAATAAATATCAGTTAACAGAAAAGGCGAGCAATGAATATTCGTGACTGCTTTTGTTGAAATATACGAGCGGCGTTCGGCCATTTTACTGGAGAGCCTGTTCCACAATTAATAAGGCTTATTTTTTTAACCCTTATTGATAATGAATTTCATTTTCGCTTTTCTTTTGAACTGACAGCTTTTATGTAGGGAATGTGGTTATGAAAAAAAGATACTTAGTGATGGCGCTGATCGTTTTGTCCATTGGTTCTTTATTTATTGGAGTGACGCATATTTCTCCGCTTCATTTATTTAATCTGACAGATGATCAAACGCAGATTGTATGGAAGAGCCGGATTCCGCGCCTTGTCAGCATTATTATTGCCGGAATGAGCCTGAGCATCAGCGGTCTGATCATGCAGCAATTAAGCAGAAACCGGTTTGTTTCACCGACTACAGCAGGAACGCTTGATTCCGCCCGGCTTGGGATTTTAGTCTCGCTTATTTTATTTACAGCCGCAAGCCCAATTGAAAAGATGGTGGTTGCATTCCTTTTTGCACTGGCCGGCACCTTTTTATTTATGAAAATCCTGGATAAGATCAAATTTAAAGATACGGTGTTTATTCCGCTTGTTGGATTAATGTTCGGGAATATTTTAACATCGATTGCTACTTTCTTTGCTTATAAATATGATTTGATCCAGAATATGGCCGCCTGGCTGCAAGGGGATTTCTCCATGGTGATCTCTGGACGATACGAATTGCTTTATATTAGTATTCCGCTTTTAGTCATTGCATACATATATGCGGAACGCTTTACCTTGGCCGGCATGGGGGAGGATTTCGCCATGAATCTCGGCTTAAATTATAAGCGTGTCGTCAATATTGGCCTCGTTATCGTAGCCTTGTCCGCTACATTAGTCGTATTAACGGTCGGCATGATTCCTTTCTTAGGATTAATCATTCCGAACATCGTTTCGATTTACCAGGGAGACCATTTGAAAAAGAGTTTATCCCACACCGCGCTGCTTGGGGCAGTTTTTGTTCTGTTTTGCGACATCATCGGCCGTGTGATCATTTATCCATATGAGATTCCGATCGGACTGACTGTCGGGGTCATCGGCAGCGGCATCTTTTTATATTTGCTGATGAGGAGAAAGGCGTATGAGTAATGGGAAAAAACTGATCCTCCTGTCGGCAATGGCTGTCCTGTTGATTGTTGCCTTTTTGTTCACTGGACTGGGAAACAATTGGGATTATGCTTTGCCGCGCAGAGGAATGAAGATTTTCGCTATTGTTTTGACTGGAGCGGCGATTGCCTTTTCCACATTGGTGTTCCAGACCATCACCAATAATCGGATTTTAACGCCGAGCATTTTGGGCTTGGATTCGCTTTACATGCTAATCCAGACAGTGTTAATTTTCGTATTCGGCTCCGCCAACTTAACTTTAATGAACAAGCAGTTGAACTTTGTGATTTCAGTGATCCTGATGGTGGTGTTTGCCGGCATTCTCTATAAGATCCTGTTTAAGCGCGAAGGAGAGAATATTTATTTTCTTTTATTGATTGGCTTGATTTTTGGCACGTTCTTTCAAAGCTTTACGTCTTTTATGCAAGTGCTCATTGACCCGAATGAGTTCCAAATCATTCAGGACCGAATGTTTGCCAGCTTCAATAATGTTCAGACTGACGTTTTGACGATTGCGGTCATTGTGCTCGCGTTCACATCCCTTTATTTTATTCGCTTTATGAAATACTTGGATGTCCTGTCACTTGGCAAAGAGCAGGCGATCAACCTTGGTGTGGATTATGATTATACGGTTAAGCGCTTGCTGATTGTCGTCGCTGTTCTCATTTCTGTATCAACTGCGCTGGTAGGCCCGATTACCTTTCTTGGGCTGCTCGTCGTGAACGTGGCTTACGAAATGTTTCGGACGTTTAAGCATTCCTATTTATTGGCTGGTTCGATCTTAATTAGCATTATCGCTCTTGTCGGCGGCCAGCTGATCGTTGAACGGGTGTTTACATTCAGCACGACATTGAGCGTCATCATTAACTTTGTCGGTGGCATCTACTTTATCTACTTATTATTAAAGGAGAATAAAAAATGGTAGAGGTTAAAAATGTATCAAAAAGATATGGAAACAAGGCTGTGATTGACCAGGTTTCCGTATCGATTCCGAAAGGAAAGATTACTTCTTTTATCGGGCCGAATGGGGCAGGGAAAAGCACCCTTCTATCCATGATTAGCCGGCTGATTGCTAAAGACGACGGAGAGATATTGATTGACGGAGAGCATGTTAACCAGGCGAAAAGCAAAGAGCTGGCTAAGAAAGTGGCGATTTTAAAACAATCTAACCATCTAAATCTGCGCTTAACCATTCGCGAGCTGGTTTCATTCGGACGCTTTCCTTATTCTCAGGGGAAGTTGTCCCGGGAAGACTGGAAGCATGTAGATGAAGCCATTCGTTATATGGAGCTTGGCGACATTCAAAATAAGTATATTGATCAGCTAAGCGGCGGTCAGCGCCAGCGGGCATTTATTGCTATGGTCATCGCCCAGGATACAGAATATGTGCTGTTGGACGAGCCTTTGAATAACCTTGATATGAAGCATTCAGTGCAAATTATGAAAGTGCTGCGCCGCCTGGTCAATGAACTTGGAAAAACAGTCGTGATTGTGATCCATGATATTAACTTCGCTTCCTGTTATTCCGATTACATCGTTGCGTTGAAGGACGGCAAGGTTGCCAAAGAAGGTACGGTTGATGAAATGATGGAGTGCCAGGTTTTGAAGGAAATTTATGAAATTGATATGAAAATTGAAACAGTCAATAATGAAAAAATTTGTGTGTATTTTAAGTAAAAGACAGAGGAGAAGAGAATGATGTGGAAGAAATTATCTTTATTATTCATGATGGCACTGGTTGCCATGATTATGGCGGCCTGCGGTTCTAGTAACGAAAAAGAAACAGGCAGCAAGCCGGAAAAAGAAGCGGAAGAAGTAACTGTCAACCATGAACTGGGTGAAACGAAGGTAAAGAAAAACCCGGCAAAAGTAGTGGTATTTGATTTTGGTTCCCTTGATACGCTGGACAAGCTGGGTGTGGAGGTAACGGGCCTTCCGAAAGAAAATATTCCTAAGTATTTGTCCAAGTATGAAGAGGATAAGTATGAGAACACAGGGAGCTTGAAAGAGCCTGATTTTGAGAAGGTCAATGAATTGTCGCCAGATTTAATTATTATTTCCGGACGCCAGGCTGAATTGTATGATCAATTTGCGGAAATCGCTCCGACTATTTACTTAGGGGTGGATCCGGCTGATTATATGAATTCATTCAAAAACAATGCAACAACAATAGGTGAAATTTTCGGGAAAGAAGAGGAAGTAAAAACAGAATTGGCAAAAGTGGAAGAAGAAATCGGTCAATTGAAGGAACAGGCATCGAAGGAAGATAAAAAAGCTTTAGTTGTGTTAGCAAATGACGGAAAGGTCAGCGCTTACGGTCCAGGGTCCCGCTTTGGCTTGATCCATGATGTATTCGGAGTCCAACCGGCTGATGAAAATATCGAGGTGTCTACTCACGGACAAAGCATTTCCTTTGAATATATCGTGGAGAAAAATCCTGATTACTTGTTTGTTGTTGATCGGGGCGCAGTTGTTGCAGAGGGCGGCGGTTCCTCTGCCAAACAAGTGATTGAAAATGACTTGGTGAAGAATACAAACGCCTATAAAAACGATAATATTGTTTACCTCGACCCTGGTTATTGGTACTTATCCGGCGGCGGATTGCAATCCGTTTCTGAAATGGTGAAGGAAGTACAAGCAGGATTGAAGTAAGAGACATAACCTCCAGCAAAGCCTTGCTTTTGCGGAGGTTATTTTTTATTCTCAAGCCCCCGGTTGGAATTTCATCCTAAGAAGGTGAAATATCAAGGTCATTTTTATCTTAAGGGTTGTTTAAAAAAGGAAAAGCGTGGAATAACATACTATCTTGACAATAGCCGGATCTCATCGGCAGCTTACTAAAACAGCAAAGGTGGTAGTGTATGTTTTTCCATAAGAAAGAACTTCAATTCCACGCAAAACCAGATAAGCCGGATCCAGTATATGCAAAGCAATTGCAGGAAATTCTCGGCGGGCAGTTCGGTGAAATTTCAGTGGCTATGCAATATCTTTTTCAAGGATGGAACACAAGAGGCAACGAAAAGTATAAGGATTTGATTTTAGATACAGGAACAGAGGAGCTTGGACATGTAGAAATGATTGCGACAATGATCGCACGCCTATTAGATAAAGCGCCGGTTAATGAGCAGGAAAAGGCGGCTAAAGACCCCGTCATCGGTGCTGTAATGGGCGGGATGAATCCGCATCATGCGATTGTCTCAGGGCTGGGGGCCATGCCGGAAAATAGCACAGGCGTGCCGTGGAGTGCCGGTTACATCGTGGCGAGCGGCAATTTGCTGGCTGATTTCCGCGCCAACTTAAATGCAGAGTCTCAAGGACGGCTGCAGGTAGCCCGGTTATACGAGATGACTGAGGACCGTGGTGTCAAAGAGATGCTGTCCTTTTTGCTGGCGCGCGATACCATGCATCAAAACCAGTGGATAGCAGCAATTAAAGAGCTGGAAGAAAAAGAAGGGGTTGTCGTTCCTTCCACGGTGCCGGCTGAATATGAAGCAACAGATTTTTCCCATAAATTGTATAACTTTTCTGAAGGAGAAGACAGCAGAAAAGGAAGCTGGGCGGAAGGCACAGCACCAGATGGACAAATGTTTGAGTATGAAGAAATGCCGGTCATTTACGGAGAAAAACCAAAGCTTGCTCCTGCTCCGGCATATATGCATAGCACCCCGCCTCACGACCCGAAATAAAAACATTAGAGGAGGAGAGAACATTGAAGAAAGATGTATTAGACGGTGTCTTATGTGAAGTAAATAACTGTGTGTATTGGGAAAAAGGAAACCGCTGTTCCGCTGATGAGATCCTGGTTGTCAGCCAGCAAGGCCATAAGGCATCGAACGTAGAGGAAACGGACTGTCAGACATTTGAGAGAGCGTAACATCGAAAAAAGGGCTTGCCGGCAGCGGCAAGCCCTTTTGCCTGTCCAAAATAAGGAGGGAATGAAGCGGATATTTTTGTGGAAGCTACAAAGGAGGGGGTGTAAGTCTTGGCAAAAGACGTCTTATGTGAAGTAAACAACTGTGCTTATTGGGCCCAAGGAAATGAATGTACAGCAGACCGCATTTATGTTGTCAGCCATAAAGGAAACCAAGCGGCTACTACGAAAGAAACGGACTGCAAAACATTCGAGCCGGAAGTATAATCAAAAAGGCTGACTCTCTTGCTGCAGAGTCAGCCTTTTACTTTCCTGTTAGCGAAGCCGGCTGGCGGTTTAACTAAACAGCTAGGACAGCGGAAGCAAAATTTGAAAAGTCGTGCCAAAAGGCGAGCTTTGCTTTAATGTGAGCTCTCCTTTTAACGCTTGCGCCAGCAGCTTGCTGTAAGGAAGGCCAAGCCCGAGGCCGCGCACTTTATATTTTTTATGCTCGCCGCGGTAAAAGCGTTCAAAGATCAAATCCTGTTCAGCAGGAGGGATGCCGCTGCCGTTATCCTTCACTTCGATTGAAAGCATTCCATCTTCTTGTTCTGATAAAATAACCTCAATTTTCCCTTTGGCATCAACCGCATGCCGGGCGTTATTCAGCAGATTCACAATGATTTGCTGAAGCCGGACGGCATCAGTTGAAATGGAGCGTTTATCTGGCAACGGAGACAGCGAGACGGTGATGTCCTCAGTTTCTTGTCCTAAATGCCATTGGTGGACAATTTCTGATATTAGTTCGTTCACAGCATGTTCCTCAACAGCTACAGGCAAAGCATTTGCAGAAAACGAATTAAACTCTAATAAATCGTTGACCATTTTCTGCATTTTCGTTGTTTCTTTTAAAGAGATATCGATAAAGTTTTCGGCTTCTTCCCCTGTCACTACTCCGTCCTTCACCGCTTGCAGCAGGCCGCTGATAGACGTAACTGGCGTTTTTAATTCATGGGTCACTCCAGCCAGCAATTCTGCGCGCAGCGACTCCAGCTGCTGAAGCTTTTGGGCCATTTCCTTAAATGAATGAACAAGGTCATATACTTCCTGTTCCTTAATTTGCTCCGGAAGCCGCACTTCATAATTGCCTTCTTGGATTTGCTTGGCCGCTTTAGCCACTTGGCTGATTGGCGTTGCCAGCCGGCGCGACAAAATATAAATCGCCGCCCATCCAAATAAGCCCAGACTAATGATCAAGCCTGTCAGGAGGCGGTATTCCTCCGTCACATTTTCAAGCTCATTCTCCGGCTGAAGCATGACGACCCAGCCAAAGGTGATATCATCAACCATGATCGGCTTTTTAATCATCCACATGCGGGAGCCGTTTGCTGCTTCAGGAGAAAGCTTAATAACATCGCCTTTTTTCTGTAAAAGAGAGACGGCAAATGAGCTCGTCTCAATCCCGGAGGCCGGCTGGTTAGCTGAAAGCACCTGCCCCTTTGGATCTGTAATATAAATAGCCGGAGGGTGATCCGATTGTAAAAAAAGCTCGCGGCTTTTTAGCATGTTTTTATCAATAGTCGGAGAAACGGCCTTTCCTTCTTGGCTGCCGGCGATCCGGTTGGCTAATTCTTCAGCAATAAATTCTGATACTTCAAGCCGGTTGTTCAGCATTGTATGCTGCAGCCAAATAACTGTCAGCATGGCAGCGATCAAGAGGCCAAGGCAAAGGGCGGCGACATAACGTGTTGTCCAGTAACGCAGCAAAGAAATTCTTCTAGTTGTCTTCATGAACACAAAATTGATACCCCAATCCCCGTAATGTTTTAATTTCTCCTTCTGTTTCCGGCCAGTTTTGCAAGGCTTTGCGAAGCCGTTTAATGGATAGGTCTACTGCGCGGTCGCTTCCGTCGTAGTCTTGTCCCCAAACGTGCTCAATAAGCTGTTCGCGTGTAAACGTTCTGTTTGGCTGGGAGGCAAGAAACAGCAGGACCGATAAGTCACGCGGCGTCAGTGCCAGGTCCACGCCTTTCAATGTCACCCGGTGCGCCGAGCTGTCAATCGCTAAGGTCCCGTAATGTTTAACTGCCGAAGAAGCTGTGTCGCCGCCTGATCGCCTGAGTACGGCCTTGACCCGGGCAATGACCTCCTCGCCGTTAAATGGCTTGGCAATATAATCGTCTGCTCCATCATTGAGACCCTTCAGCCGATAGTTCACATCACCGAGTGCGGTCAGCATGATGACCGGGCAGGAGCTGGTTTGACGAATCTCTTTAAGCACCGTCCAGCCGTCTGCTTTGGGCATCATGACATCCAGCAGCACCAGGTCAGGCGGCTCCGAATAGAATAAATCAATCGCTTGCTGTCCGTCAAAAGCTTGGAAAACATGAAAGCCGGCTTTGACTAAATAGGCTTTTAATACTTGGCTGATGGCCAGTTCATCTTCTGCTAGCAGTACAGCTGTCACCTTGCTTCACCTCGTTTTTCTTCATTATAATGAAAAAGCAAATAAGCTGCCAAGGTGACAGCTTAAGGAAAAGATTCCATTTAGCGCTTTTCGTTCAGTGATTGCTGGGCTTTGCGGATTTCTTGCTTGAGAGTGTGAAAGTCTTTATTTGCTGTATCAATGCCAAAGGCAGCCGCCTGTTGCTGTACTTTTGCTTCCCGTACTTCTTTAGCAAGTGTTTCTATATCTTTGTTTTCAGAATGAATGCCCAATGCTTCTGCTTGCTCGCGCATGACGTCAGAAAAATCTTTGATCGGCTTTATTTGCTGGCCTTCTTTATATTTATAAGACGTCATTTCCGCTTTTGTCGTTGCCGGGCCTGCAGCTGTCATGGAAGGAGCAGATCCTAAAATGCCAATGGAGAGGGCGCCGCTCATTACATACGACATCGTTTTTTTCTTCATCTATTTATTCCTCCTATATGCAGAAAGACTTCAATAACGATTTGATATTCTTACTATAAAGGACAAATGTGTCAACAGCATGTCAAATAAAAAAATTTATGTTTATTTTTTTTATTTAAGAGAAAAATAGTTTTATACAGAAAGTGTAAAAAAATCGTTATTTTTTTGATGTCAATCAGAGCGGACTGAAATCTTTTTCCTATATGCATAATAGGTCAATCAGGCGATGAGGTTGGTTGTAGAAATTGATATAATAAGGCGGATTATTAGATCATCACTTACTTAGCAGAGGTGGACATTTATGAAACTATCAAAAAAAATGGGAGCGGCAGCAGCGGCGCTCATGCTTTCCGGCAGTCTTTGGGCTGCTCCTGCAGAAGCAGCTTTCAGTGATATTTCCAGCGGGTATTGGGCGTATCCGCAAATTGAAAAAATGGCAGAGCGGGGAATTATCACTGGGTTTAATGATGGGACCTTCCGGGCGGGCGCGAACGTAACCCGGGCAGAAAGCGCCATTTTTATTGGGCGGGCGCTGAATGTAAAGGCGCAACAGGCAAGCGGATTGCCGTTTAAGGATATTTCTCCTTCCGGCACAAGAGCTTATCCATATATTGCCGCCTTAACGCAGCAAGGGGTATTTTCTAAAACGGAGCATTTTTATCCGAACCGTATGCTTACAAGAGCGGAATTGGCCAAAATTTTAGTGACAGCTTTTGACTTGCCAAGAGCCAAAGGACCAGTGTTTGCTGATGTGCCAGCGAATCACTGGGCAGCTGAATACATCGGAACACTTGCGGGTGCAGGCGTAACATCGGGAACATCGGCCACTACCTTCTCACCGGATGGAAAAGTGACAAGAGGTCAGCTGGCTGTCTTTATTAGCAATATCCTTAAGCATAATGAGGCCAGCGGACAAGATCAGAAATTGACCGATCCGCAGCCGCCTGCCAAACAGCCAGTCACTGATCATCAGGCAGACATTTCACAGCAAATTCTGCAGCTCGTTAACCAGGAGCGGGCGAAAGCCGGATTAGGCGCGCTGCGCTATGCCGATGATGTCGCAAAAGTGGCCCGCCTAAAATCAGAAGACATGGCAAAGAACAATTATTTTGACCATACCTCTCCGACATACGGCAGCCCGTTCAAAATGATGGACCGGTTTGGCATTCATTACACCTTTGCCGGTGAAAATATTGCCGCTGGCTACAGTACGGCAGAAGCTGTAATGAAAGGCTGGATGAACAGTCCTGGCCACCGTGCGAATATTTTAAGCCCGGATTATGCTGAAATGGGGATAGGCATCGCTAAAGGCGGCGACTATGGCATTTACTATACACAAATGTTTGTGAAACGATAATAAATACAACCTTATTACATGATCTCATGGTCAAATGACAGGAGAAAAGAGGGCCGGACACAGATGCTGTTCGGCTTATTTCTTGCAAATGTGACACAAAAGGAAATAATTTGCTTTTTTCTTGGAAGTTTCAAAATTTTATAGTATGATAAACTTGTTTCGGCAGGGAAAGAAAACTAGTGGATAATCGAGGTAAACAAATGAAGGTGCAAGAACAGGAACAGTTATTGTTGCTCATGCAGGAAGCTTATGAAGAAGCTTATCGGGATGACAGTAAAGTTGAAAAAGTTATGCACATAATTAAAGAAAGAATGCAGGAAATGTACAAAGAGAATGTACATAGCAGGTAAAGGCGGCCACTGTGCCGTCTTTTCTTAATATAGCTAGAAAAGCAAGCTTCCTTTAGAACAAAGCAAGGGGGAAAGAGGCATGAAGGGGTTTATTGAACAAAAGACAATCTCCAGCGACTTGGCTGAGCAAATGGTTCAGGCGGCAAAGGGAAAGGCGAAGGAGCTGGGGATTGCTGTGAACGTAGCCATTGTGGATGGCGGCGGAAATTTGCTCGCTTTTTCCAGAATGGACCGGGCACCGTTATTAAGCATTGAAATTGCCCAGGATAAAGCCTATACGGCTGCTGCGTTTGGACGGCCTACACATGAATGGTATGATGTTATTAAAGATAAGCCGTCACTGAAAACCGGTATTGTGCATACGAAGCGGCTGACCGTGTTCGGCGGCGGCTACCCGGTACGCTGCGGAGAAGACTTGGCAGGGGGCATCGGAGTAAGCGGCGGTTCGCTCGAACAGGATCAGGCCTGCTGCGAAGCGGCGCTTAAATTAATTACATCATGAATTTGTCAGAAAGCTGGAGGGAAGAAATATGCAGCCACCGCGTTTGCAGCCCGGAGATGAAATTCGGGTCATTGCGCCGTCAATGAGCATGGCAATTGTAAAAGGAAAACAAATAGAACTGGCGAAAGAACGGCTGGAGGGACTTGGATTTCATGTTACTTTCGGCCGCTATGTTGATGAGCATGATCTTGTGTTTTCCACATCTGTGGAAAACCGGCTGGCTGATCTGCATGAGGCATTTGGCGATCCAAATGTGAAAGCCATTTTCACAGCCATTGGCGGTTATAATGCCAATCAGCTGCTCGCCCGCATAGATTATGAGCTGATTCGAAACAACCCTAAAATCTTAATAGGCTACAGCGACATTACAGCGCTGCAGCTGGCTATTTACCGCAAAACAGGATTAATTACTTATTCAGGTCCCTTCTTCTCCACCTTTGGCATGAAGCAGATGGCGGACTATACAATTCAGGGAATGCTGGCTGCCTTAACGAATGATGCGCCGTTTGAATTGGAAGCTCCAGATACGTGGAGCGATGATAAGTGGTATTTAGATCAGGAAGACCGCACATATTATCCAAATGAGGGCCCGTTGGCGGTCAACGAAGGAAAGGCGGAAGGAAGGCTGATCGGCGGCAATCTCTGTACGCTTAATTTGCTGCAGGGAACGGAATTTATGCCTTCTTTAAAGGGTGCGGTGCTGTTTATTGAAGATGACAACGAGACTCACTTAATGAAATTCGACCGCGATTTGCAGTCGATTCTTCATTTACCGGAGGCGAAAGACTTAAAAGCGGTCTTGATTGGCCGTTTCCAAAAAGAATCTGATATTACCGAAGCAGCCCTGGTCTCGCTTCTGAAAAATAAGCCGGAGCTTGACGGCATTCCTGTACTTGCTAATGTCAGCTTTGGCCACACAGATCCAATAGCCACACTGCCTGTGGGCGGCTATGCGGAGATTACGGCGGAACATGGCAGGGTGGACATCCTTGTTTACGGAGCATAATATTTATCAAAAAAAGCTTGCCTGGACCATCAGCAAGCTTTTTTCTGTTGAATTTTTATGGCTTCATTAAAGAAATCTGCGCGAAAGGCTGGCCGTGCTGCCTATGTTTGCTTCCAGCTCCAGCAATGCCTGCTTCATCTCAATGCCCCCGCGGTAACCGGTTATAGCCCCGTTCTTTGCGATCACCCGATGACACGGTACCGCGATTAAGACAGGATTGGCGCCGATCGCCGCACCGACAGCCCGGACGGCTTTAGGGTTTTCAATCAGGTTGGCAATATCCGAATAAGAGCACGTCTGTCCATACGGAATCTTGGTCAAGGTCTCCCATATTTTTTCCTGAAAAGGCGTTCCTTTTATATCGACAGGAAGTGAAAAAGCCTGCCGTTTTCCTTGCAAATACTCGGTCAGCTCCTCTGTAAACGGCTGCAATTCCTTCGCGTTTTCTGCCAAAACCGCCTGGGGAAAACGCTTATGAAGAGCCTGTTCGAATGAGGCATAGGATTGGCCGGGAGAGCTGACATAACAAAGCCCTTTCTCCGTTTTTGCTGCATACAACTGCCATTGTCCGCAAGCCATAGTCGTCCAGTGAATGATTCGTTCTGTTGGCTTCATCTTCATTCCTCCACTTTTTTATTATGAGCCAGCTTCCGATAAGCAGACGGCGTGCATCCGAAGGTTCTCTTAAACAATGTAATAAAATAAGGTGTACTCGAAAACCCGACATTTGAGCTGATGAGGGCAATGGATTGCTCTGTCTCCTCCAGCTGGTTCATCGCTTGTTTCAACCGGACTTGTTGAAGGTATTCCGCTGGCGATAGTCCCTTCAGCTGTTTAAATAACCGTTGCAAATAAAAAGGGCTGCCATGAAACGCCTCAGCTAACATGGATAAGGTAAGCGTCTGGCTGTAATGCTGATCGATCCATTTGGCGATTTGGCCAATCCACTCTTCGGCGGGCAGAAGAAGAGCATCAGGCTTGCAGCGTTTGCAAGGCCGGAACTGTTCTTGCAGCGCTGCGGAAGCATTTTTGAAAATGCGGACATTTTCTTGGTTAGGTGCTTTTGATTTGCAGGAAGGGCGGCAGAAAATTCCAGTTGTTTGCACGCCGTAAAAAAATACGCCGTCATATGCCTCGTCACATTCTATAATGGCTCTCCAGCATTCAGCCGGGATGCTTGTTTTGTCTTCCCTCATTAGCTTCACCTCTCCTTTTATTGTACACGATCATCTGGCTGGGTCAGCAAGTCAATAATATGAAAGCAAAATAACGTAATTTTCATAAAAAGCAACCAAACACCCCCATTAGGCGATAGCTTATTTGTCAGGTGTATGGTAATAATAAATAAAACGATAGAATCAGCCGTCGTTTTGTCTTTAGCTATGTTCAATCAGCCTGGTGATTGTCATTCTTTTTGCTGTATTGATGCAGAGGAGATGCTGCGCGCTTTCAGCCGGTCTTACTGGCACTGAGAGAAAAAACGAGTGAACGATCAGCAGCGAGCTTTTGGCATAGACTAATTTTTATATTTTTAAAGGAGTAAGGGATATGGATGTTATAAGAGTAAAAGACTACAAGGAATTAAGCGAACAAGCTGCCAAGTTCGTACTGGAAAGGGTAAAGAAAAACCCTGAGATGATCCTCGGACTGGCAACAGGGGGAACGCCGGAAGGAATGTATGAGCAGCTGGTGACGGATCATCGGACGGCCGGTACAAGCTACAAGCAAGTCACAACATTTAATCTGGATGAATATGCCGGTCTTCCGCGGAAAGACCGCAATAGCTACTATTCATACATGAGAGAGCAGTTATTTGACCATATTGATATTCCGAATGACCAAATTCATTTGCCAAATGGCGAAGCAGAGGATTGGCAGGAAGAATGTCTTCAATATGAGCAAGCTATCGCAGAAGCAGGCCAGATGGATGTCCAAGTGCTTGGTATTGGAGGGAACGGCCACATTGGGTTTAATGAGCCGGGTACTTCCTTTGACTCTACAACTCATGTTGTCACGCTGGATGAATCCACACGAAAAGACAACGCCCGCTATTTCTCCAATCTGGATGAAGTACCGACACATGCGCTGACGATGGGCATTCAAACGATTATGCGTGCCAAGGAAATTGTCTTGCTGGCTTCAGGCGAATCAAAAGCCGATGCCATGGCACGCTTACTGCAAGGGGAAGCAGATGAGAGCTTTCCGGCATCGGCTCTGCTTTCACACCCCAATGTGACAGTGATTGCCGATGAAGAAGCGCTGAAAAAAGTAACTACAAAAGAAGCGTTTGCTTAAGCCTGATTTTTTGGCAAATTGCTTATCAGAAAGGACAGTTCTGTTTTCCGTTGTTTAAGGAGGACAGAGCTGTCCTTTGTTTTCATTGGGCTGAAGCTGACTTTTAAGAGGAGGGCCGATTTGTTGTCTGACTAAGCCGAAAAATCGGCCCAAATAGCCGATTTGTTGGCTGCTGTTCGTTAAAGCCCTTATCATATCAGCTGTTTAAGGCTGGCACGCTCCTTGCAACAAAGAGACTGAATAATCAAACAAAGGGGGAAGCGTTATGAAGGAGACAATTGTGCAAGAAGGCAAAAAAGCGGGTACAAGCTTTATGAAGGCTGCGGTGGTCAATGAGTTTAAGCAAGATTTAGAGGTGAAGGACGTATCGAAGCCAAAGCCGGGACCTGGAGAAGCACTTGTGAAAATCGAGGCATGCGGTGTGTGTCATACCGACTTGCACGCTGCTCATGGCGACTGGCCGGTAAAGCCGAAACTGCCGCTTATCCCTGGTCATGAAGGAGTCGGAGTGGTCGAAGAGGTCGGGGAAGGCGTCACTTCATTAAAAGTGGGAGACCGTGTCGGTATTCCCTGGCTATATTCGGCGTGCGGCGAGTGTGAATACTGTTTGCAAGGACAAGAAACCCTTTGTCCAAATCAAGAAAACGGCGGTTATTCTGTTGATGGCGGTTATGCGGAGTATTGTCTTGCAGCAGCCGACTATGTAGCAAAAATCCCAGATGCGCTTAGTTCTGTGGAAGCAGCTCCGATTTTATGTGCTGGAGTAACCACCTATAAAGCACTTAAAGTGTCAGGAGCCAAGCCGGGAGATTGGGTCGCCATTTACGGCATTGGCGGTTTGGGGCACATCGCTCTCCAATATGCCAAGGCAATGGGCTTTAATGTAGTAGCTGTAGATATTTCAGATGACAAGCTTGAACTGGCTAAAAAACTCGGCGCGGATGAAGCGGTAAATGGCATGAAGGAAAATCCAGTCGAAGCTATTCAGAACCGGGTAGGCGGTGTGCAAGCAGCAGTCAGTGTAGCAGTTACGAAGAAAGCATTCGAGCAGGCTTACCAATCTGTTAAACGCGGCGGAACATTAGTGGTCGTCGGCCTGCCGAACGATGAATTGCCAATCCCGATTTTCGATACTGTATTAAATGGAGTAACAGTCAAAGGGTCAATCGTCGGCACGCGCTTGGATATGAAGGAAGCGCTTGATTTTGCCGCTAGAGGAAAAGTAAAGGCCCAGATTGAAACAGCTCCGCTTGATGAAATTAATGAAGTATTTGAGAAGATGGTACAAGGAAAAATTAACGGCCGGATCGTCTTGACCATGTAAAAACAGCAGGACAGCCGTTTAGCAGATATATTCAAAGTGAAAGGGCGAGGCGTAATGATCTATGCAAATCCAGGACAGGAAGGGTCAAAAGTAACCTTTAAGAAACGCTATGAAAACTTTATTAATGGACAGTGGCAAGCGCCTGTCGGCAGCCGATATTTTGAAAATGTGTCACCGGTAACGGGCGAGGTGTTTTGCGAGGTCGCCCGTTCGCAGGCGGAGGACATTGAACTTGCTTTGGATGCGGCTCATGCCGCCAAGGATGCCTGGGGACGGACCTCTGCGGCGGAAAGAGCCAACCTTTTAAATAAAATCGCTGACCGCATGGAGGAAAATCTGGACATGCTTGCGGTTGCGGAAACGTGGGACAACGGCAAAGCTGTCCGGGAAACGCTGAACGCTGATCTGCCGTTGGCGATTGACCATTTCCGCTATTTTGCGGGGGCCATCCGCGCGCAATCAGGCTCACTCAGCCAGATTGACGATGAGACGGTGGCTTATCATTTTCATGAGCCGCTCGGCGTGGTCGGACAAATCATTCCGTGGAATTTCCCGCTGTTAATGGGCGTTTGGAAGCTCGCCCCGGCCTTGGCTGCCGGCAACTGTGTCGTGCTGAAGCCGGCTGAGCAGACACCGGTCTCTATTCTCGTGTTTATGGAGCTGATTCAGGACTTGCTGCCGCCGGGTGTCGTCAATATTGTTAACGGATTCGGGCTGGAGGCCGGCAAGCCGCTTGCGTCCAGCCAGCGCATTGCCAAGATCGCCTTTACCGGCGAAACAACGACCGGACGGCTCATCATGCAATACGCTTCCCAAAATCTGATCCCGGTCACGCTGGAGCTGGGCGGAAAATCGCCGAACATCTTCTTTGAGGATATCATGGAGAAGGACGATGCCTTTTTGAATAAAGCAATTGAAGGATTTGTGCTGTTTGCCTTGAATCAGGGGGAAGTGTGCACCTGCCCGTCCCGAGCCTTGATTCATGAAAGCATTTACGATCAGTTTATGGAACGCGCCCTGCAGCGCGTCCAGCAAATCCAAACCGGCAACCCGCTGGATACAGACACGATGATGGGCGCACAAGCCTCCAGTGAACAAATGGAGAAAATCCTCTCCTATATAGATATCGGCAGCCAGGAAGGAGCGGAGTGCCTCGCGGGCGGCGGACGAAACACCATCGCCGGGCTGGAAAACGGCTACTATATCCAGCCAACTGTCTTTAAAGGCACGAATAAGATGCGCATCTTCCAGGAAGAGATTTTCGGACCGGTCGTCTCCGTCACCACTTTTAAGGATGAAGAGGAGGCGCTGGCGATCGCCAACGACACGCTGTACGGGCTTGGAGCCGGTGTCTGGTCCAGGCACATGAACCGGGCGTACCGCTTCGGCCGCAGCATTCAAGCGGGGCGTGTATGGACAAACTGTTACCATCAATACCCGGCCCATGCCGCTTTCGGAGGTTATAAAATGTCGGGCATCGGGCGTGAAAATCACTTGATGATGCTGTCTCACTACCAGCAAACGAAAAACCTGCTTGTGAGCTACAGCGAGGAGGCGCTTGGATTTTTTTGATTAAAAGCAAGCAGCCGGCACATGAGCCGGCTGCTTTTATTTTTCATTTAAATAGTAGCGTATTTGTCTTTTGGACAGGCCGAGCCGGGAAGCTGCCTGTTCACGGTTACCGGCAGTTTCTTTCAAGGTGCTGTGGATAACCGCTACAATGAGATCTTTTTCCATTCTTTTCATGGTCTGGAGCAGCTCGTTTAACTGAACAGTCTGCTCGCCTTTATATAGATGCTCTACTTTGCGGGACAGCTGTCGCCAGTCATTGAGAAAATCACCTTGTGTATTCAAAGCGGCCGTCTGGACAGCTGGATGCTGGCCGTTTACTTTTCCGGGCAGCAAGTGAGGAGGAATGATCATGCCTTCATGTGCTAGAGCAGCCGTGCGGCGGATCACATTGGCAAGCTCTCTCATATTTCCAGGCCAGTCATAGCGCACCATTTGTTCAATGGTTTCCTCGGCGAAAACGATCTTCTCATTTGTTTGCTGAATGAGTGATTGAATAAGAAAGGGAATATCCTCCCGCCGTTCCCTAAGCGGGGGAATGGTCAATTTCACGACATCCAGGCGATAGAGCAGATCCTCGCGGAAAGAGTTCTGGCGAACCGCTTTTTCCAGGTTGACATGTGAAGCGGCAATGATGCGAGCGGTGGTCCGTCTTGGGACAGTTCCCCCGATTTTCATAAACTCCCCCGTTTCGAGCACCCGCAGAAGCTTTACTTGGGTAGCTGGAGTTGCCTCCGCGATTTCATCGAGGAATAGCGTGCCGGACGAAGCAGCTTCAAAATAGCCGACCCGCTCAGCTGCAGCGCCGGTAAAAGCCCCTTTCACATGGCCGAACAGTTCACTCTCAAGCAAGGATTCCGAAATGGCTCCGCAGTTGATGCCGACAAATGGTTTATCCTTCCGTTCGCTCGCCGCGTGAATATAATTGGCCAGTACTTCTTTTCCTGTGCCTGTTTCCCCTTCTATTAAAATAGTAATATTCTTAGAAGCGATTTTATAAGCAAACTGATATAATTCATGCATTTGGGGGTTCGTGCCAAGAAAGCAGCCAAGCTGTTCGGCAAGGACTGCATAGCCGGCTTCCTTACTACTTAGGAAAGAGTTTTTCAACAGGCGATCAGCTAGCTGTTCAATGGCTTCAATATCTTCGAATGGTTTTTCAATAAAGTCAGCAGCTCCCTTTTTAATGGCTTCTACAGCCGTTTTCACCGTACTGTAGCCCGTCATGATGATGCAAGAGCAATGGGGAGCCCTCTTCTTTAAATCATGCAAAATATCAAGCCCATTGCGGTCAGGGAGCCGGATATCAATAAAGGCCAGCTGAAAGGACGAATAATCGCTCATTTGGTCAAAACGACGGCCACTTTCAACATGAGTCGTTTCATATCCTTTCAAGCGAAAGAGACGTTCTAGAAAACGGGCAACTTCCCGTTCATCTTCCACGATTAAAATGTGTTTCATCAGTTCATTCACAGCCTTTCATTTAAGAGGGGGATGGATAACGTGAATATTGTCCTGTGCGGCTGTATACTTTCTGCAAAGAGCCGGCCTCCATGTGATTTAGCAATTCCAAAGCTGACGGGCAGCCCAAGACCGGTCCCGCTGCTTGCTGCCTTCGTAGTAAAAAAAGGATGGAAAATTTCATTGGCAATAGCAGCATCAATTCCGCTGCCGTTATCTATTACTTTCAAAAAAGCTGACTGTTGATCAGTTGCTGTTTCAATGATCAACTTGCGTTTTCTGTCTGTTACTTCCTCTAAAGCATCCTTGGCATTAATAAGCAGGTTCACAGCAATTTGGCTCAGCTGCTGTAAATTTCCATTGATAAGAGGAAGGGAATCAGCCAGCCTGATATCTAATTGGATGTTTTGCTTTTCAATTTGCCGGCGCGTCAAACTTAGAGCCTCTGTCACAGCTTGATTTAAAGAACAGGGTTTAAAAGCAAACTCCTCCTGTCTAGAAAAAGCGAGCAAGCTGCGTATAATGGTTCGGCAGCGCTTTCCGCAAAGGTCGATGTCATCGAGCAGAGGCTTGATTTGTTCATTTATATCGTTCCTTCGCAACAGCAGCTGTGTGTTGCCGATGATGGCGGTTAACGGATTGTTCAGCTCATGCGCGACTCCCGCTGCCATTTCCCCGATTGCTGCCAGTTGGCCGGAATGAAGGAGCTGGGCCTCCATCTGCCGTTTTTCCGTGACATCTTTACTGTACAAAATAACAGCATGAAGAGCAGCTTCCTCTCCGAAAAGCGGGTAGCAGGAGCAGTCATAAAACTTATTTTGGAACCGCAATTCGGCATAGTGCGGCTTATGGGACTTCACGGTTTCTTCAAACGGATTGTTTGCAGATCGAGAGGCCTCTTGTATGAATGGGCGAATATCTTCAAAGTCTTCCAGTGGCCAGGCAGACACAGCGGCATCATTTTTTGATAAAACGGTCCCGTTCGGAGAAATAATCAAAATAGCATCAGAGACGGCGCGGAAGGTTTCTTCCCATTGCTGCTTGCCGGCAAAAACTTCTTCATACAACCGGGCATTTTCAACACAGACCGCAATCTGTCCGGCTAAATGCAAAAGGAACGCCTGGTCATTGGCATCGTAAGAAAAGGGAGAAAATCCGCCCAGTGACAGCACTCCAATGATTTTTCCCCGGCTTGTCAAGGGGAAGAGAAAGACAGATTGAAGGCTGAGCTGCTGAAAAGCTTCTTTTTCAAAGAACTCGCAGGCGTCCCCTTTCTGATAGATCCTTTCTTGTCCTGTGGCAAACACTTCATAATATAGAGAATTTTTGTGAGGAAAAGGCGTCTCCTTTTTTAAATAGAGCGCTTCTTCCGGAGAAACATAAGATAGACGGAGCTCTTTGCCATCAAACAGAGCAAGGCTGACACGTTTGATTGGATAGATGTCCCCGAGCCTTTTTAATGTTTTTTCCAGCATTTCTTGAACAGACATATTCATATTAAAGCTTCTCATCACTTCATTCATTAATTCCAGCTGGCTGTTTCGTTTCTTTAATTCCTCTACCGTTGTTTTTAATTCTGTATAGTAGTTTTGTTTTGATGATCGAACGCCTGTCAGCAATTCAATCATTTCCTGTTTTTTCATCGCTGTCACCTATAAAGCTTTGCGGAGAAGCGAGGCCACTTCCTCCGCAGTAATGTCGCGCGGATTGGTAATCATGCAGGCATCCGCTAAGGCTGTTTCACTAATTTCAGGGATAAAAGCTTCTTCAAATCCCATTTCTGATAATGTCAGTGGAGCGCCGATGTCGATGGATAGCTTTTTGACAAAGCTGATCGCCTTTTCCCCGGCCGCTGACGGAGAAAGTGATTGTACATCTTCTCCCATGAGAGAAGCGATTTCTTTAAATTTATCGGGTGATGCCAGCAGATTGAACTCCATGACATGAGGCAGGAGAACTGCATTAATATCGCCGTGAAGAAAAGGGTAACGGCCGCCGATTGCATGAGCCATCGCATGCACGGCGCCAAGAATAGCATTGGAAAAAGCCAGGCCCGCATGCAGGCTTGCCATTGCCATTTGCTCTTTCGCCTCTTTGTTGTATTTGGAGGCAACAGAAGGGCGCAAATAACGGGACGATAAAGCCAAGGCGTTTTTGGCGTGAACATCTGTAAGCGGAGTAGCCGCCACACTAACGAAGGATTCGATGGCATGAGTGATGACATCAAGGCCTGTAGAAGCGGTCAAATACGAACTTTTTGTCGAAAGAGCATCAGGATCCACTACGGCGATATCCGGAACAAGAGATTTAGAGACAATCGTCATTTTTTTCTGCCGGTCTGTATCAAGGATGACAGAAAATTGAGACACTTCAGAGCCTGATCCGGCAGTTGTCGGCACCATCACCAGCGGGGGGAGCGGTGAAGAAATACGGTCTACCCCTTCATAGTCACGAATATGTCCTCCGTTTGTCGCAAGCACGGCGGCTGCCTTGGCAGTATCAATTGCGCTTCCGCCTCCTACTCCCACTAGAGCATCGCACTCATAGTCCAGATAAGCGCGGGCACAGCTTTCCACTTCTTTATCCTTAGGATTAATGCTGACATTGGAAAAGAGAAACGAGGCGAGACCTGCTTCTCGACAGCTTGTTTCCACCAAGTCTGACCAGCCGGCCTGAGTGACTCCTTCGTCCGTAACAATCAGCACTCGCTTGGCCCCGAGGCGGGTACAGCTTTCCCCGGTATGCTTCATTGACCCGCTGCCAAAAATAATTTCGGGCATCACAAATTTATACATAAAGACACCGCCTTTTGTTTAATTTCTCTTTCCTTATTGTATCATTTCACCGAAAGGTTTTTTATATGGAAAAAGGGCTTATTCAGCCAAAATAGCTGGATAAGCCCTTGTTTATTGATCTTATTTGAACACTTTCATACGTTCGCTCAGCGGCTGGAATTCCTTGTCGCCAGCAGGTGCCACGGGCTGGCCGAATGGCATTTGAGCATGAAGTTTCCAAGAGGCAGGAATATTCCACTCGTTGCGGACTTTTTCATCAATAAGCGGCTGATAGTGCTGAAGGGTAGCACCGAGGCCCTCTTGTTCTAATGCCGTCCAGACAATAAATTGCAGCATGCCGGATGATTGCAGGGAGTATTCTGGAAATTTATCGCTGTATGTCGGGAATTGTTCTTGAAGAGCTCTTACTGCTTCTTCGTCTTCGAAAAAGAGAACGGTGCCAGAACCGGCTTTGAACATTTCCATTTTTTGTTCTGTTGGGCCAAAGTCTTTTGCTGGAACAATTTCACGCAAAGTTTCTTTCGTTAAATCCCAAAATTTGTCATGATGCTGATTAAATAAAACAACAACCCGGCCAGATTGGGAGTTAAAAGAAGTTGGTGTGTGTTTTACTGCGAACTCAACCACTTCTTGAATACGCTCGTTTGATACCGCGTGATCTTTGCTGATGACATAAATAGAACGTCTTTCTTCTACTGCAGTATAAAAGTCTTTTGCCATTTTCATTTCCTTCTTTCTTTTCATGATTTTCCGCCATAGAGGCGGCGAATATAGACTAAAGCTTAAAAACTTCGTTTGTTACATTTCGTAACTAAATATAAAATAAAAATAAAGGTATGTCAAGTAACTTTGTTCATTAAAGTAAATAGATTTCTTTTTAGAGAAAAAAGGGTATAATAAGGCTATGAAGAGGTGAAATTGATGGGAAATTTTCAGCTTTGCCCTAAATTTGAAAAGGGAATGCAGATGCTCGGAAAGCGGTGGACGGGCTTGATTATTAATCAGCTTCTTTCCGGGCCGCAACGGTTCTCGGAAATTAAAGCGGACCTTCCAATCAGCGGCAAGCTGCTGACAGAGCGTTTGAAAGAAATGGAAGAAGAAGAACTTGTTACCCGGAAGGTGTATGCAGAAGTGCCTGTGCGTGTAGAATATGAGCTGACGGAGAAAGGAAGAGCGCTTCAGCCTGTTATGAAAGAAATCTCTAAATGGGCGGAGGAATGGGTGGAAGTTTAAGCAGACTCTGTTTAAAAAGTGAAACAAGGTGGAAAAGGAGGAAAGGGAACAAGTAGTTCTCTTTGCATCAAGCTTACTTGCCGGGACGGAACAGAACAGCTTCGCCCTGGGCAGTACAAGGAAGCAGCCTAATCACATTTTAAACTAAAGGAGCTTAACACATGACACAAGATCTGCAGCAATTTCTTTCAGTTATGAGAGAGGCTTATGAAGAGGGCCAGAAGCAAGATGCTACATTAAATAGCGTGCTTAAGTTAATTGAAGAAAAAGTGGAATGGGCTGTTGTGCCAACTAATTAAAAATGAGTTTGCCCGGCTTATAGGGTTGGGCTTGAACGAAAAGAAAGCGTGGAGAAAGGTTATTTTCTCGACGTTTCTTTTTCGTTTCCGGGAGTGAAGAGGCAAACGTTCTTGTATCAGGGGGCTCAAAACCGCGAAAAAAACACTCCCATCGACTAGCGGAGTGCTTTTTCAGTATTAATTGTCATGGTGAAGGTCGTCGGTCGAGTCGCTCAAGGCAACAGCGGAATTAGCGACCTCCTGGGAAGCATGGTCAATTTCATCGACGATGCGATTAAGCTGAGCCATCTCTTCTTCAATACGATGATTTTGCTTTTTCGTATTAGTGATGAGCTCCAGTAATTCGTTAAAATCTTCATCTGTTTTTCCCATGCTTTCCATGCCTTCTATGACTAAATCATTTACTTTATCAACTGATTGGCTCATTTGGCCGATTAAGTGATTTGTTTTCATGATATGATCGGACACATTTGCAGTAGATGTTTTTGTTTGATCGGAAAGCTTGCGGATTTCTTCCGCAACGACAGCAAAGCCTTTGCCGTACTCGCCCGCGCGCGCCGCTTCAATCGAAGCATTCAATGCCAGCAAATTCGTCTGGCCGGCAATGTTGCCAACGATAGTAATGACTTCTGTGATGCTGGATGCGATGTGGTTCAGCTCAGTGGAGAATGCCTGAATGTCCAAGACAGCTGTTCGGATGTCTTGCAGTTTTTCTCCCTGATCTTTCAGCATGGTTTGTCCGCGAACGGAATGGCTGGCCGATTCGTCAGCGAGGGTCATTCCTTCTTTGGAAAGCTGCAAGATGGAGTCAGACTTTAAGCTGAGTTCCTTGAGCGAAGCACTTGTCTCTTCCGAAATAGCAGCAAGTTCTTGGGAAACAGAATGCACGCTCGCAATCATTGATTCTCTTTTTTGCTGGACGATCAGGCGGAGCCGCTCTTCTTCGTTTTCATAGGCTTCAAGAACGAGCTGCTGTTCTAAATTTAATAGCTTGGAGACAGAGGAAATAGCTTCGATTTTCTCATCAGTTGTTCGGTCTTCTTGGGAAATCAGCCAAATTAAAGAGTTGAAAAGCTCTTGAAAGGCGGACATGTACCATTGTGTTTTCAGTCCGATGCGCACGTGTACGTTGGCAATGCGCCGCCGTTTTTCAATAAACTCTTCATTAATTTCTCCGTTGAATAACTCTTTCATATGCTGTCTTAGTGTTTTTTTTAATCGATCCACACTGCTGTGTTCATTGATAATATCCAGCAGTTTGGGCTGTTTGCCGATGGCATCGTAAAATGTGTTAACGATACAATCCAGGTGCTCTTCCACGAGAGGCTGAAGCGTTTTAACGATGCCTAGGTCCCGTTCAGACAAGTTGATCATATTAATTTGATTCATCAGCTTGTCTCCCGGACGTATCGACAGCCGCCCGGCTGCCGGCACTGTTGAAGAACCACTTCTTTCAGCGGTTCTCCTCGGCTTTATTCTCAAAAAGTTCATACTTCCACTCCTAATAATTCCCATCCTTTAAGGCAGCAGAGCCTTGTGGATTTGTGAAGGAATTGTTTCTTCTTTTGTTATCGGAGGTTTACAAAAATTATTAACAGAATTGAACAAAATGTTGTGTCTTTTTTGTTGCGTGTCTTTATATCGGGCTGCGCGCATAAGGTATAGAAAGAAGAGAGGAGCAAAAAACATGAAAATCAGAGAATTTCTTATAAACCCTTATATTCTTGTTGTCTTTGGTGTGTGGTTTTTCACTTCTTTTCTTATTGCTTTTTATATGGATTGGGCCTTTGCTGGAGTCGCTCTGCTAGGAGCCGTCTGTTTCTTTTTGTATATTTCCGCTGTTTACCGGTTTGTTCTCTCTAAAGGCATCCTTTGGAGGGAACGGGGAGAGGATCATCTCTTTATGTCGCTTTGGTATGCATGGCCGGTTTATGTCCTTTTGTCACTCACCATCTTTTTGTTATCAGATGAATTGTGGGCACTCGCTTATGCGTCAGGGGGAGCAGCGGGCATCCTCGCTGGTGAATTCCGGCATGCTGGCTTGGCCGAAAAAAAGGAAAAGGAGCCTTTTAAAGCACAGGCTCAGTGATAAGGAGACAGGCATCGTCCTATCGTTTCTGAGCTTAGCGCATCGGCTGAGAGAGAAAAGCAGCCCTCCTCCCACAGCCTTGCGATGAAAAGCGTCCCGGCAGCAGGCACCGGGACGCAGAGGATTTAGATAGATTGCAGAAATTCAATGACTTGTTCTGGTGATTTGGCATTGGCACTGTGAAGATGGGCTTGCTTTTCGCTGTTTTTAAAGATTAACAAGCTTGGAATGCCCATCACATCATACTTTTCTGCGAGTTCAGGAAATTCATCACGATCGATTTCATACCAATCATATTGGGTATATTCAGCGATAATATCATCAATGAACATATCCATGCGGCGGCAATCCGGACACCAGCCGGCCGTAAATTTCATAATTACCGGTTTTTCTTGGGAAATTAGTTGTTGAAACTGATCTTTACTTTGCACTCTTTCCATTTTTCATTCTCCTTCAGTTATCATTCTGATTTCCATTGTATGACTTGGACAGGCTGGAGACAAATAAAAGATTTCAATTTCTTTAAGCTTTTGTTAAATGGGAGTGGAAAGCGGCTGCTTTTTTTATAATAAGGGAGAACTTCTACATATTGAGAGGAGCAGTGCGATGCATTTATCCTATGGAATCACAGGATTTTATAATAGCGGCGAAAATCCGCCCCCGCGAAATGACGGGAAGCTCTTTAAGAGATTGTGTTTTGAAGCTGCACGGAGCATAGAGGCGGAGCTGATAACCTTTCAGCCGCCGCGTGTCGATACGAATTTTTTTGAAGCTGTTCTTGACAATGGAACGAAGCGAATCCATATTTTGATGAATGCCCACTATCCAATTATCGCTTTTGCGGCCTCGGTGTCTTTTAAGCATATTATTTTTTACGATGAACCGGTGTTAAGTGAAATCTTTAAAGGCTTTTATGTTTGTGAAGCGAAAGAATTAAATCAATTGTTAAAGATAAGAACTGCCCCCGTGTTTTCAGTTGGGCAAGAAAATGACTTGAATAGCGCGGAGATGGGACAAATTGTCCACTGGCAGCCGTGTACTGTAGGGGAGCTTGTGTTCAATCATTGGGATTAGCGGCAGGAAAAGAAAAGGACGCTCCATTTTTTCCAGCAGTTTTCTTATACTAGTCAATGTTAAACTGTTGTGAAATTACACTTTAACGTTATAATGTAAGATGTGTAATTTTATAAGAAAGAGGCATCCTTTCATGACTTCTCCAAATAAAAACTCCAGCCGTATCGATTACGGCTTGATATTAATATTGTTAATGATGTTTATAACAAGTTGCATTGCGATTTACAGCGCCCAGACAACAGGCCAGTATGACAGCAACTTCGTCTTGAAGCAAGTTCTTTACTATATGGTCGGCATCGGGATCATTTTGGTTGTTGTCCGGTTTGACTCCGAGCAGTTAATGGGCATGGCCTGGTATTTATATGGTCTTGGCCTTGTGCTGCTGATGCTGTTGATCGTGTCTCCGCCAAGCATTGCTCCCCGAATTAACGGCGCAAAAAGCTGGTTTCAGCTGCCGGGATTGTCGCTGCAGCCATCGGAATTTATTAAAGTTTTTTTAATTTTGACGCTTGCCCGCGTGCTGATCGTCCATCATCAAAAAAATCCGGTGAAGACGATTCGCTCCGATATGTGGCTGCTTATTAAGCTGGGGCTTGTTACATTGTTTCCGCTCCTGCTTGTTATGCAGCAGCCTGACCTTGGAACATCACTTGTGTTTTTATCGATCCTGCTCGGCATGATCTTTGTTTCTGGTATTACCTGGAAAATTCTGTTGCCGCTGTTCGGCTCGGCCGCCGCGCTGACTGCTGGTATTTTCTATATGGTGCTTTGGCATCCGCTCCTGTTGGAAAAATATCTTGGCGTGAAACAGTACCAGTTCGGCCGTATTTATTCGTGGCTGGACCCCTACACGTATGAGAGCTCCACCGGGTTTCACTTAACGAGATCGTTGCTTGCGATCGGCTCGGGACAGACGATGGGAAAAGGGTTTGGCTACCGGGAAGTTTATCTTCCGGAAAGCCATACGGACTTTATCTTCAGCATCATCGGTGAGGAATACGGCTTTATCGGCGCCAGCATTGTCGTCAGCCTGTTCTTTTTGTTAGTCTATCATATTACTAAACTAGCTTTAGGCACAAAGATTCCTTACTATACGTATATGTGCGCCGGAGTTATTGCGATGATTACGTTCCATGCGTTTCAAAACATTGGCATGACGATCGGACTTCTGCCGATCACAGGTATTCCGCTGCCATTCATCAGCTATGGGGGAAGTTCACTGATGGGGAACATGTTTGCCATCAGCTTGATTTTCTCCATGACCTTCAATGAACGGCAATACATGTTTTCTTCAGATCGATAGCGATCTTCATAAAACGGAGCCCGACAAAGCTTTCTGTCGGGCTCCGTTTTTGTGTATAAGGAAGAAAAGGTTCATGCAGATATGCCGCCGATGAGGCTGCACAATAGGAATACTTAGGCGGAGGTGATGGAATAAATGCTCCAGCCAGAATGTAATCGACAGCTGGCTGGAGCACGGGTGGTGAAGGAGGCTTTTGCTGTTTTTTCTTTAGTTGCGAACGATTAATACATCGCATTTAGCCGTGCGGGTGATGCGTTCCGAAACGCTTCCGAGGAACACCCGCTCCATGCCATGAATGCCAGTTGCCCCGCAGATGATTAAGTCAGCTTGAGCCTGATCGGCAATTTTATTTGGAATCAGCGATTTGGGCGAACCCGTTTCCATGATAGTGTGAACGCTTGGTGCTCCGGCTGCTTCTGCTGCTTCCTTGTACTCTGCAAGCAGTTTTTCCCCTTGCTTTTCGTTGTAGTCTGGAATAGAGGCGTGGGCCAGTGCTTCCACGGAAGCAAAATAGCCGTTGTCCACGATATGTACGATATGAAGAGCCGCCTCATTGCGCTTGGCAATCTCTACTGCTTTCTCAAATCCACTTTTTGCTTCATCCGATCCATCTACTGCAATTAAAATGTTTTTGTAGGTCATGTCCATTGTTCATCCCCCTTTTCTTTCATTGTACCTAATCCGTTAACCGGAAACATCAGGAAATTTCTAAAAGTTGTGGACACTTTGAAAACATCCACTGTGAATGATTATACAAAAAACGACGAGGTTTACGCGTCGCATTCCATCGTTTAACATGAGAAGAAAATGCCAAAAAGGAGTTAGAAAAGCGATGAGAGCAACAGCTTTGTTTGTTTTAGCAGGAATAGCTGAAATTGGCGGCGGCTATTTAATATGGCAGTGGCTTCGAGAAGGCCGCCCTGGCTGGTACGGTTTGCTTGGCGGAATCGCCTTGGTATTATACGGAGTGATTGCTACGTGGCAACTGTTCCCAAGCTTTGGCCGGGTATATGCTGCGTATGGCGGCGTTTTTATCGTTTTGAGCTTGCTTTGGGGCTGGCTTGTTGATAAAAAGACGCCTGATTCTTTTGATTGGACGGGTGCCTTTATTTGTCTGCTTGGAGTAGCGGTTATTTTATGGCCTCGAAGCTAATGATGCCTTTGTCCGATTAAAGCCTCCTTCCTCTGGGAAAGGTAAGGGATAAACAGAGGAAAGGAGAAGGAAAATGAGAAAAGAACCGCACAAGCAAATGACGGACAAAAGCAACGGGCTCAGTGATACGCAAGAGGTGTTATACCAGCATGAATTCAATCGCGCCGATGCGGCCAATAAAGAGAAAAGTAAAAAGAAAAAATAAGCTGAGCAAGGGCTGTTTGGAAAAACAGCCCTTGCTTTTGCTAATAGTGCTTTATTAGAAAGCTTTCTATATCAGTGTTTATCTTCTCCATGTGCGCGGGCGAAGGGAAGTGGCCCATATGGTAAGCGCGCCATTCCAGTAAGTCGCCGAAAATAGCGGCCGCTCTTGGAAATAGTTTCTCCGCAGGAAAGAAGATATCGCCTTCTCCTGCAACGACCAAAGCAGGGAAGCGAGCACCTGCCAGTTCTTTTTGGGTTGTTAATTTAGGCATGTTCTGTTCCAGGGAAACGTGTGTAAAAATCAGTCCGATCATTTCCTTGTCGATTGCCTGCACGCTGCCGTTAGACAAGGAAGCGGCAAGTGTTTCGAGAGGCTGGGATGAATGGCCTGCTTTATAAAGAAACAAAGGAAGCAAGATCTCTTTTATCATTTTAAGTTTTGAGCCGATGCTGACGCCGGCTGGCGATACCAGCGCTGAACAGGCAATTCTCTCAGGAAAAAAAGCAGCGAGCCGTAAAATAATTCCTCCGCCATAAGAAGGGCCAATGAAGGCTGCCCGCTCGATATCATAATAATCAAGAAGATCGCTGAGCCATAAGGCAAAGCTGTCATCTTTGGCTGAGATCCGTGTTTCATCGCTAAAGCCCGGATGGCCGATTGTATCAGGGGCATAGACTTTATAATCCTTCAGCAACGGGCTGAACCAGGACAAGGTCATCGGATGAATACAATTGCCGCCTTGGAGAATAAACAGCGGCTTTCCATCCTCTTTTCCCATTCTTAAAACATGTGTCCGGCCAAATCTTGTTGGTGCATAGTCTCTTGTTATATGTAAAGGCAAGGTCTGCAAATATTGTTCATATTGCTGCAGAATCAGCTGTTTTCCTTGATCGCTTTTGTAGATGCTCTGTTTTTTCATCTTTTTCCCTACTGTAACAGAAATTCCCATTCAGCAGTAGAGGAAAAAGTTAGTTAGTGATAATGGCGAAGCAGAAAGGCCTTCATATCTTCATTCATTCTTTCCAGATGATGAATAGCAGGGAAGTGCCCCATATTATAAGCCCGCCATTCCAGCAAATCGCCAAAAAGAGGAGCCGCCCTTTGGAAGAGCTGGCCTTCCGGAAAAAATACGTCCTGCATGCCGGCGATGATAAGCGTTGGAGAGCGATAACGCTGCAGTTCCGCTTTCGTCGTCAATTTTGGCAAATCATGTTCGAGTTTGACATGCTGAAAGATCGTAGCAATAATTTCCCGGTCAATTGTTTTCATTTTGCCGGCAGACATTGCATCAGCCACTGCATGGATTTGTTTTGTTGAATCGTTCAGCTGATACAAAGTAAAAGGAAGCAGCATTCGTTTAATCGTCCACCATTTAGAGAAGGGGCTAATGCCGGCGGGAACGACAAGAATAGAACTGCTGATTTTCTCTGGAAAAAAAGCAGCAAGCCGCAATACAATGCCTCCTCCGTAAGAAACACCAGCGAAGGCACAGGAATCGATGCCATAATGATTTAATAAATCGTTCGTCCAGAGGGCGAAGCTGCGATCCTCAGGATTGATTCTTCTTTCATCGCTAAAGCCCGGATGGCCAATCGTATCTGGCGCATAAATCTTATAATCCGCAAACAGCCCCTCAAACCAGGAAAGGGTCATCGGGTTCAAGCAATTGGCCCCGTGAAAAATGAATAAAGGCCGTCCGTTCTCTTTTCCAAGCTGCAATACGTGCGTCCGTCCGAACCGGGTTTGTACATACTCTCTTTTTATTTTGCCGTCGAATAACTGCAAATATTCTTCGTACTGCTGCAATACATACTGCTTAATTCGGGGATGCTCATAAATCATGCTTTTCTTCCTCCTGTTCGTCTTTCTTTTAGGATAGCCACTTTTGGCAAGTGGCATAAGTTAACGCTCATAAAGGCAAAGCATTTAGAAAAAACTAAGCGTGAAAGAAAGGTGAGACTGTTGAAAAAGACCGTTTATTTTATGATGTTATTGTTTTTAACCCTTTTTGCGGGCACCTGTACTGCAAATGCCGAGAAGGTAAGCATGGAGGATATGGAAGACGTGCTTATTTCTCAATTCCATCCGCAAATATCGCAATCCATAAGAAGCGTCTACCATGTCAGGCTTCCGCAGTTTGAAAATGCGTATATTGTTTCTATAGAAAAAGCGGCCCTTCCTGAGCCTTCAGAAGAAATGAAGCCTGGCATTGAATATGAAATCACCCTAAAAGTAACCGTGCTAAATGTGCCGAGGAACGCTAATTCACTCCTTATTACACTTAGTAATAGCCAGTCCAGCGGGGAATTTGTTGTGAAGCAGGTAAAAAAGGGTAGGTGTTTATAAAAGGCTTGCCGGCGTGCGTATCCGTATGGATTTCGCGCATAACGGCTGCAATTGCGTGCATAAAAGCAGACTTTACGCGCATAACAGACAAAATTGCGAGCATAAATCTTTCCGTAAAAAAACTGCCCGGCTGTTAGCTGCCGGACAGTTTTTTTTACCAAATTTTCAGCTTTATGCGATACAGCTGCCTTCATTCACGCAGATAATTAAATGTGCTGTAAGTCGTCGTTTAGTTTTTTTGCTTCATTCTTAAAATAAAGGTAGAAGCAAATCCAAATGATTGCATATAGGCCAACGAACAGGCCGGCAAATGAGAGAACGCTCTCTATACTTAGGGTAACCCAGCCAACTCCGAAGGAAAGAACGAAGTAAAGAAACGTGACAGTGACGAAATGCAGGGCTGTTTGCTGCCAGAGGTGAAGAGACTTTATTTCAAAATAGAGCGGGGTAACCGAGAAAAACCATCCGCAAAACATGTTAGCGAAGGCATTCTTAATGAATAGCTGGCCTTCAAGTATTTCTTTATTTCCGAAATAAATGAGGCAAATGGTGATCATGACAGTAAGGAAGGCGCCGAAGAAGATGCCGGCTATACTTCTGACTGCAAAGGTTTTCATAATGATTTCCTCCTGTTAATTTTTAACGCAGCTTTGATGGAGCTGACATAGTGCCGTGTGACATATTCTTTTTTTCCAGACTTGAAGTGAACACAAAGTGTGCCGTTAAATGACGCCTCGAAACGGCTGAGCTCATGCAGATTAGCAATCACCGATTTAGAGAGGCGGACAAACTGCTTGGGGGACAGCAGCTGTTCCAGTTCATACAGCTTTTCTCTTACTTTAAATTCACCATCATCTGTGACAGCGAACACTTCATCTTTACTGGCATAAAAGCAGTGAATAACAGCCGGCTTTAGAATGTGCTGCATTTCGCCATTTTTACCGACAATAAACTCTATCTCTCTGCCCTTCAAAAAATCGAGTATATCTTTAATGGAATCATCTACCTCCTTGCACTGAATGGTTACTCTCGTTTCCTCATAATCGCTATCAATATCAAGTGATACCTTCATTGCCGTTCCCCCTTGCTGTTGTCTTTGTTAGTTCCATTGTATGACAAATCCAATTGCTTGTATCTCTTATACAGACAAGACGCGTAAGAATGCTAGTAACGTACAGATTTCTTCCGATAACATGCAGAAAAAGATGGCTGTTTGTGAATAAATAGCCTGTCTGCGAGTACAACAGTATGGTTTGCGCGCATAACGGCTGAGATTGCGTGCATAAAAGCAGACTTTGCGCGCATAACAGACAAAATCGCGAGCATAAATCTCTCCGCAAAAAAAACTGCCTGGCTGTTAGCTGCCGGACAGTTTTTGGATGGAAGGCTCTAGTTGGATGTCGACATTGCCCTGAAGCGCGCGGCTGATCATACACGATGTTTCAGCTTTTTTGGCGAGCTTGCTTGCTAGAGACATATGCTTGTCCGTGGCGTCGGCTGTCAGTGTAATGGCGGGGCGATGGATAATGGTTTTGTATGTAATTACTCCGTTCGTTACTTCAACGATGCCTTCTGATTCCATTGTCAGACTTTCTTTCTCCAGTCCGCTGCGCTCCATCATTGCTGCTAGCGTAATCATGTAGCACGTAGCGGCAGCCCCAAGCAGCATTTCATCGGGATTCGTCCCGATACCAGGACCATCCATTTCCGGCGGAATCGATACCTCGGTTTTTAACTGGCCGGCTTCAATATAGCCTACGTCATTGCGCAGTCCCGGCCAATTTGCTTTTAAATGAAAGCTGTGTACAGTCATTATTTTCTGCCTCCTTAGTAATTGGTCGCTTGATGTGTAAACTTCATACAATTGTCAAAATCCGAACGTTTAAAAACAATGAAAATGGTATATATTAAGGGTAGATAGTATTTTTCAGAAAATTCTATCACAGTTATTCTTTAATTAAAGGTCCAACGGCCAAATATAGATAAGGGAGTGTAAAAACTTGCGTATTAAACACAAAAAGTCTCTTGAGGAATTGATTCGAGAGAATAAAGAACAATTGCTGAAAGACAAGCAAGCGATTGAAAAAATTGAAAAACGTATTGAAGAACGCCATGAGTTGAAAAAGCTAGCTTAAATGGGCTAGCTTTTTTCTTTTGTCCATTTTTTCCAAAGGATCAGCGGATTTTCCTGATCTTGATCTAAAGGCATATGGACCATAGAAAGGGTTCGCTCTTCTTTTGATTTTTTCAAGTCTTTATAAATCAGTCCGGATGTTGCCAGTCCAGCATCAGCGGCTTCTTCAACAGGCACGCAATAAAAAGCGTCTGTAATTCCGGCAAAGTACATGGCAGCGAAGCACATTGGGCAAGGCTCTCCGCTCGCATACATGGCATACCCGGCTAAATTGTTCGTTGCCAATTTTTCCTGTGCCCTCCGAATGGCGAGCATTTCCGCATGCGCGCTTATGTCATGCTTTTTATGAAGCTCATTGACTCCTTCAGCGATGATCCGGCTATCTTTTACAAGCACAGCTCCGAACGGCTGCCCGCCATTTTTGACATTCTCCGCCGCCAGCTCCACGGCTCGTTTCATAAATGAATCCATTTTGTGCACTCCTTTCCAATGTTTATGCCGTTATTATAAGTCATTTGCCCGGCATTTGGCTGCTATCTAGTCCGCAAATAAGAATTTTCACTGAATACTAGGCCTGTACGAAAAATATACTTGATTATGAAGCGAGCTTTCACTTAGAAAGGCGGGTGTTTATTTTGCAAATTCATGTTGTCCGGCGAGGGCAAAGCTTATACAGTATCGCTGCTATTTATGGAACTTCCGTGCAATCGATTGCACAGGCGAATGAATTGCCTGATCCTTCGCGGCTGGTCGTAGGTCAGGCATTAGTCATTCCCATTACGGGAAGCTATCATTGGGTGCAACGGGGACAATCCCTTTCCTCTATTGCAAGGATATATGGCCTGTCCGTCAATGAACTTGCCCGCATTAATAATCTTCCTGCTTCGTCTTTTCTCCGAATCGGCCAGCGCCTGTATATTCCTCCGCGGCCAAAGCCGACCATTGATGCGCTGCTCTACGTGGAGCCGCAGGCAACAGTCAGTCAGGCAATGATTAATGAGGTGCGTAACCGTGTCGGCTCTTTAACGTATCTTGCTATGTTCAGCTACCAGATGAACCGTGACGGCTCTTTGATTGCACCGTCGATTGATGGCATCCCGGCGATCGCCAGTGCGGCTGGAACCGTTAATGCCATGGTTGTCAGCAACCTTGAAGAATATCGTTTCAGCCCTGATTTGGCTCATGCCATTTTTACAAATGATGCGGCCCAGAACCAGTTGTTCGGAAACATTATCCAAGTCGCCAATGAAGTGGGCTACGGAGATATTCATTTTGACTTTGAGCTGCTGCTGCCTGAAGACCGGGAGTTATACAATACATTTTTGCGGAGAGCCAGGGACCGGTTTCATGCAGCTGGATTGATGCTGTCGAACGCCATTGCTCCTAAAGCGAGCGATGTGACGACAGGCATTTACGGCGCGCACGATTATGCGGCAATCGGCAGCATTGTTGATCTTACTGCGCTGATGACTTATGAATGGGGATACACATATAGCGAGCCGCAAGCAGTCAGCCCGATCGGACCGGTCCGCAATGTAGTGCGCTATGCGGTAAGTGTAATTCCGCGCGATAAAATTTTGCTTGGCCAAAATTTATACGGCTATGATTGGACCGCGCCTTACCCGCCGGCAGGAGGTCCTCCGGCAAGAGCGGTCAGCCCGCAACAGGCGATTGCCATCGCTTTAAGGGAAAATGCGGAAATTCAATATGATAATGAGGCACAGGCTCCATTCTTCCGCTATATTGATGCTGCCGGCCTGCAGCATGAAGTATGGTTTGAGGATGCCCGCAGCATTCAGGCGAAGTTCGATTTAATTAAGCAATTTGGACTGAGGGGAATGATGTATTGGAAGCTCGGCCTTGCCTTTCCGCAAAATTGGCTGCTGCTTCAGGATAACTTTACCGTCCGCAAGCGTGCATGAGGAGAAGCAGGACTTACTGAGGGAGGATCGCTATGCTTAATGAACAAATTCAAAAGCTGCTCAACAATTTAATTCAAGTCGAGCATGTTTCCACTACCTTATATTTAGCTATGTCTGCTTACATGGCCAGCCGCAATTATACGGGGATGGCCAGGTGGCTGAGACTGCAGGCTGAAGAGGAAAGGACGCATATGCTGAAGTTAATCGATTATGTAACCGACCGCGGCGGACAAGTGGAAATTCAAGCGCTTCCGGCTCAGCCGGCTGCATTCGGCACGCCGCTGGAGACGTTTCAAAAGGTGCTGGAGCATGAACGATTTGTTACAAATTCTTATCGTCAGGCTTATAACTACGCAGCTCAGCATGATCAGCAAACAGCCGTCCTTTTCCAAGAGTTTTTAAGAGAGCAGGTAGATGAGGAAGCGCAAGCACAAACGATTGTCGACCGGTTAAAGCTTGCGCAAAACAATCCAGCCGCTTTATTGATCTTAGACCAGGAGCTGGGAAGAAGAACGGCTGCGGCTCCCGGTCCTGCAGCAGGAGGATAAATACTGGATCTTCTTTGCGGCGTGTTTCGGAAAGAGAAAGAGGATGACCTCAGGTCATCCTCTTTGTTTTGATTAAAAGGAAGCAGCCGCCGTTGCCGCTTGTTTCATTCCTTCTTCAATTATTTCTTCTGCTCTGTCAGGGAATTGGTTGTGGCCTTCAACAACCACCGTTGTCATATCTGTGATTCCCCAGAAGCTAAGCATGTTTCTTACATAATTCAAAGACATTTCTGTTGCCTTGGCCGGCCCTTCAGAATAAATGCCGCCGCGTGCTTGCAGAAGTGCCACTTTTTTATCAGTAAGCAAGCCGACAGGACCCTCTGGCGTGTATTTAAATGTTTTTCCAGCCTGTGACAAATAATCTAAATACGTGTGCAGGGCTGCCGGAACCGTGAAGTTCCAGAGCGGGAAGGCGATCATTACTTTATCTGCCTCAAGAAATTGGTTTAAATATTTATTCACTGTCGCTGTGGCTGCTTGTTCCTCTGCTGTCAGCTCTAAGCCGCGCGCAGTCTTGAACATGCCGTTAATCATCTCCGTGCCGTAATAAGGCAGCTCTTCTTGAAATAAATCAAGCTCGGTTATTTCATCATGAGGATGTGTTTCCTTGTAGCTGTCTACAAAAGCATGATACAGCTTTACGCTGACCGACTGATCAATCGGGCGCGGATTTGCTTTAATAAATAAAACCTTTGACATACAAAACCCTCCATCTAAACCATTCGTTATATCGATAAGATAAATAAAAAGTAAGCTTATTGACTTTATTAGTTTAAAACGATAAAAAAGCCGCTGTCAAACAATTGGATTTATCAGATTTTAATCTTAGAAGCTTCTTTATGAACAAGGAGCTCGAAAAAAAGGCTGTATCACGACAGCCTTTTTATTCGGGTCCCGGCAAGCTTAAGGCAAAGAATAAACCTCGCTATGCGGCGCTTCTTCCAGCTTTGATTTAATAAGCTTGCCCTCGTGAACAAGTCTTTGCAATTCTTCCTCGGCATCGTTCGGTCTTACACCTAGAATGTCAGCAACCTTTACTGTGGAGATAGACATATATTTTGGCTTCTTGGAGGAAGATAGGATCATCCCCTTTATTCTCTCAAATAACAGCTCTTTTTCCATGATGTATGTCCTCCTTATTCCTTGGCTTCTGAAAAAGATTCCTATGTAAAAAGATAACCTGTGTTCTTTTGTTATATACCAAAGAAATCACCCTTGATTTATTCATGAAGTTTCGATTGCAGGAGATACTATACCAAAAAAGCAAAAGAAAGGAGGAGGGAGGTGGCTTATCACAATCCTCAGCATATTGCGCGTCTGGCAATAGAAGCCGGAACAAAAAAAGTACACTTGCCGTTTCTAAGTGTCCTGTTGTTAGGGTTTTTAGGAGGGGCATTTATCTCCATTGGTTATCTCGCGGATATACGGGTGATTGCCAGTCTGCCTCATGAGTGGGGCTCTTTCTCGGCCTTTTTAGGAGCTGCGGTGTTTCCGGTGGGGCTTATGCTGATTATCATTGCCGGAGGAGAGCTATTAACAGGCAACATGATGGCTGTTTCGATGGCTTGTCTTGCCAAGCGTATCACGGCAGCACAGCTGATAAAGAATTGGTTCTGGATTACAATAAGCAATTTCATAGGAGCCCTCTTCGTTGCTTATTTTTTCGGCCATATAGCTGAATTGACGGCATCTGGGCCATATTTAGAAAAAACCGTCTCCACAGCGGCAGCGAAATTGGAATCTGAGCCGCTGGCAGTTTTATTTTCGGCGATCGGCTGCAACTGGCTCGTCGGGATGGCTGTTTGGATGGCGTATGGAGCGGACGGCATCGGCGGAAAGATATTGGCGATTTGGTTTCCTATCATGGCATTTGTCGCCATTGGTTTTCAACATGTGGTCGCCAATATGTTTATTATACCGGCTGCTATCTTTGAAGGGCACTTTAATTGGATGGACTATTTTCGCAATTTTATTCTTGTATTTATTGGGAATGCTATAGGAGGAACTTTATTTGTTTCCGTGTTTTATTGGACAGCTTATCGGCAGGAGCTTGTGCCAGACAGCAGTTTTGAAAGCAAGGAGGAATAAAAATGTCAGGATCTTCATTCTCCATTCGCATCAATGATAAGGAGTTTACAGCTACACCTGGGCAAACAATCTTACAAGCCGCTCAGTCAGGAAACTATTTCATCCCTAGTATTTGCTACCATCCGAACCTGGGAACCATTCAAACGTGTGATACGTGCTTTGTGCAGGTAGGGGGAGAGATGGTGCGGGCCTGTTCTGTAAAAGCGGAACCAGGCATGCAGGTGGATACCCTGTCAAAGCCAGTGCGGGAAGCTCAATATGAAGCGATGTCGCGCATACTGAAAAACCATGAGCTCTATTGTACGGTTTGTGATAATAATAACGGGAATTGCACAGTTCACAATACGGCCGAGTATTTAGAGATTGAACATCAAAAGTATGAATTTGAAGCGAAGCCTTATCCCCCGGATCATTCGCATCCTTTTTACCGATACGAGCCTGACCAGTGTATTTTGTGCGGAAGGTGTGTCGAGGCTTGCCAGGACTTGCAGGTCAACGAAACGCTCACTATCGATTGGAGCCGGAACGCTCCCAGGGTGATTTGGGATAATGATGTTCCGATTGATGAATCCTCGTGTGTATCATGCGGGCATTGTGTAACTGTTTGTCCATGCAATGCATTAATGGAAAAATCCATGCTCGGCGAAGCTGGGTATTTGACGGCGATTCCCCCGAAAATCCTGGAGCCGATGATCGACTTAACTAAAGAAGTAGAGCCTGGCTATAAAGAGATCTTTGCGATATCCGAGGTAGAGGCGGCCATGAGGAAATCACGCATTAAGCGGACGAAAACGGTTTGTACATATTGCGGGGTCGGCTGCAGCTTTGAAATGTGGACAAAGGACCGGCAGATTTTAAAAATTGAACCTTCCGCTGAGGCGCCTGTCAACGGTATCTCAACTTGTGTAAAAGGAAAGTGGGGCTGGGATTTTGTCAACAGCGAGGAGCGGCTGACAAAGCCTTTAATCCGGCGGGAGGATGAATTTGTCGAAGCGACATGGGAGGAAGCGCTCGACTTAATCGCCAGTCAATTGACCGCCATTAAGGAGCAGCATGGGGCTGATTCCATTGGCTATATCGCTTCCTCCAAATGTACAAACGAAGAAAACTTTTTATTCCAGAAACTGGCACGTGCCGTTATGGGCACCAACAATGTGGATAACTGTTCACGATATTGCCAGTCTCCGGCTACTGCGGGACTGATGAGAACAGTGGGTATCGGCGGAGATTCCGGAACGATACAAGACATTGAGCAATCAGAATTGATCCTTGTAATCGGAGCGAATGCGGCAGAGTCGCATCCGGTATTGGCCACGAGAGTGAAAAGGGCTCACAAATTAAATGGGCAAAAGCTGATTGTGGCGGATTTAAGGGAAAACGAACTGGCGCAAAGGGCAAATCTGTTTTTCCGTCCGAAGCCAAGCACCGATCTTATTTGGATCTCTGCCGTCACAAAATATATATTGGACCAAGGCTGGGAAGATCAAGAGTTTCTAAACAATCGGGTGAACGGCTTGGACGAGTATATTCTATCGTTGGAGAAATTCACGCTGGAGTATGCCGAGGAGGCGACCGGTCTTGCGAAAGAACAGCTGATTCAGGTAGCTACCATGATTCATGAAGCAAAATCAGTGTGCGCTCTTTGGGCAATGGGCATTACACAGCATATGGGAGCAACCGATGCCAGTACAGCGATTGCCAATTTGCTGTTGATTACTGGCAACTTCGGCCGCCCTGGCACAGGAGCTTATCCGCTCAGAGGGCATAATAATGTGCAGGGAGCTTGTGATTTCGGAACGATGCCGGCCTGGTTTCCTGGATATGAGCCTGTTCAGGATGAAGGCGTAAGAAAACGTTATGAAAAAGCATGGGGCGTTGATTTGCCGGCAGAGCCAGGCTTTAACAATCATCAAATGGTGGAAGGAATTCAAACAGGCCAAATTAAGGCGATGTATTTGTTTGGAGAAGAAATGGCTCTTGTAGATTCTAATTCCAACCATGTAGAAGCGCACTTTGAGCAGCTGGACTTTTTTGTTGTTCAAGATGTTTTCTTCAGCCGCACCGCCCAATATGCCGATGTTATTCTCCCGGCTGCACCAAGCCCTGAGAAGGAAGGAACCTTTACGAATACAGAGCGGAGAATTCAAAGGTTTCATAAGGTAATGGAGCCGCTGGGCGACTCTAAACCAGACTGGATGATTTTTCAGGAGTTGGCTAGAAGGCTGGGAGCTGACTGGAATTATCAGCATCCAAGCGAAATTATGGACGAAGCGGCCCGGCTTGCTCCGATTTTTGCCGGGGTAAGCTATGAGAGGCTAGAAGGATGGAATAGCCTTGTATGGCCGGTGGCTGCTGATGGAACGGATACACCTCTTCTTTATCGGGAGCGTTTTGCCTTCCCTGATGGCAAGGCAAGATTGTATCCGGTTGACTTTACACCTCCTTATGAAGCAGGAGAGGAATATGATTTGCATTTGAACAACGGCCGCTTGCTGGAGCACTTCCATGAAGGAAATATGACCTATAAATCAGAAGGGCTGACGCATAAAGTTCCGCATCCGTGGCTGGAAATATCGCCTGAACTTGCTGAACAGAGAGGTGTTTCAGATGGAGCGCTAGTGCGGTTAACTTCTCCTTACGGGCATGTGAAAGTCAGAGCGATAGTCACAGACCGTGTAAGGGGCAACGAGCTGTATTTAACGATGAATTCCATGGAGGAACAAGAAGCGGTTAATCGTTTAACGAGCAGCTATCACGATAAAATTACCCACACACCGAATTATAAAGAGATGAGTGTCAAGATGGAGGTTATCGAAGAAAGCGGAGAATCTCCGCTGCCCCATGTGAATCACCGGTTTGGAAACCGCGTTCCCCAGATCAGCGTAAGAGTGGAGGAAAAGTGGAAACGGCCGGATTTCACGCCGATTAATGAGATGATCCAAATAAAGGGGGATGAGTATGGCGAAGGCAGTCAGGCAAATTAGCAGAAGCCTCCCGAATGAGCAGGAGGAACAGTCCCAGGCAGCAGCGGCGATCATGAAAGAATTAGCGGACAACCAAGAGGCGATTATCAGTATGATCGCCATCGTAAAGAACCTTCACGAGATGGGCGTTCTCAACATGATAAAAGGCTTGCTTGAGCAGCGTACAGACGTAGGAGCTATTGCTATCCAGCAGATGAACCAGCCGGGGATGCACAACGTGATTAAAAATGGAATGAATGCGGTGAAGTTTTTAGGAGCGATTAACCCGGAGCAATTGGCGAATACTCTAGATGGCGTAAATCACGGGCTTCAAAGAGCTTCAAAAAGTCTGGAAAACAATGAGGAGCCCAGCATGTGGCAGCTGGGAAAAAGCATGCGCACTCCCGAAGCCCGCGCTTCCCTGGCAGTGATGATGGAGTTTTTGCAAGGAATGGGACAGTCTTTCCATCAGGACAAGAAGGAATCCCAGTAATTGAAGGAGGTGCCTGTCATGCAAAAAGGAGTTATTAAAATAAAAAATCAGCTGACCGAGCAAGAGGCAGAAAAAGTCTCTCAAGCTCTGGAATCAGTATGGGGAGTCAGAAGAACGGAAGTCCATGCGGCCAGCCGCGAAGCCTCCTTCACCTACAATGAAGAGGCAGCTTCCTACACGGACTTCCAGCAAGCTATCACCGACTTGGGCTTTGAGGTAGAACCCAATGTGTAATGGTTTAAGAAAGGGTGATGGACAATGAAGGTCTGTGAAGTTTGCGGACAGGAGGAAACGCTGGAAAGCAGTGAAGATCAATGGCAGGCCAGCAGGCTGCATATTTGTGAGAGCTGCCGGACGGACCGCCAATCGCCGTCAACTGGCGACGAATAATGCCAAAATAGACTGCCCCCTGTCAAGTGGTTCTTTGCAGGGGGTTTTGATGTGCGGATTAAATGGGATCAGATACCTGTCTTTAAATCAGCTTTCGCTCCATCGTTTGAGCCAAATCAGCGGGACAATCACGGCAAAAGGCAAGCCAATCACCAGTAAAGCCACAGGAATAACCAATAAATATTTGGCAAAATAAATTATCTTCCTCTTTCAACCCCCTGGTAAAGCGAACAATTTCTATGCTTAATAAATGAATAATGTAAAGATGCCAGTAGGACTTGTTAAAAACTCGAAGTGGAATGCCTTGTACATCAAAATTAAAATTTGTGCGGGTGACTAAGTTATTGGAAATTCAACGAACAAGCCTGTGTTTGTTTTTTAATCTTTTTAGATCGATTTCAAGCTTGTTGTTGTACGTTCTGGCAATGTCCAGCAATTCTTCTTTAGGGCCATAATATGCAACTTTAAATTCACCATCAAGATAGTGCACGACAAAGAAATCATCAAAATGCGAAAATGTATTTTTGTTGACCGTAATAAACCCGTTTGTTTGGGCAGTCGTTTTTACGCTTATTCGCCTTCCTTTGCTGATCACATCGAAGCCGTGCTGATTAGCATGTCTTGATAAATTGCCGTTTGTATGAATGGCACATAGGAATTCGCCGATTCTGCCTATCAGGTGGCACAATTCCGTAGGTTGGCAGTTTAATAAACTCATTTCATATCTCAACATTTTGTTGTATTCTTCATAAAGCGTGATCATCTGCTCTTTGCTGATGAATTTAACCCCGTCTTCTCCATAGAAGCTCTGTTTATAAATTGTTTTTACGCCATTTTTCCATTCTCCAACAACTATGTCTTCTTTAGAACCTTTAGGTCTGTGAAAAATTAAGCCTGTGTATGGATAGCGTTCTCCTAGATAGTTATAAATCCCCCTATTGACGTACTCAAATAAATGATGATTGAAGATCGCTCCGTTATTCATCCGGTTATAGCAATAGTCGGATAAAATAACGCTTGCAGGATTCGAATGGAATTGCCTAAATAAAGCTGCTTTTACATCAGATGGCGTGAGTAATTGATTTATTTTGGAATCCAATACAGCTTTTATTTGTTCATAGATGATCATGTTTTCACTGCTTTCCTTTATAACTTCTTCAATTACTGAATCGGCTAAAGATCCGAAGCTTTAACTTTTATTTTTGAACCCTTCAAAAACATGAGATACGATAGATAAAAGAAAGAATGTAATCAGAAAGGAAGGGGCTTATGCTCAAAAAGTTCACGTTAACGACAACTAGCCGTGACCAGATGATTGAGGTGACAGAGCAGGTGCAGCAGTTTGTCACAGAGGAAGCGATCATAGAGGGAGCGGCGGTGGTGTATTGTCCTCATACGACGGCGGGTGTGACGATTAATGAGAATGCTGATCCTGATGTAAAGCAGGATATGCTTCGGCGGTTTGACGAGGTGTATCCATGGTCTCATGAGCTGGATCGCCATGCAGAGGGGAATACAGCTGCACATATGAAGGCGAGTACAGTCGGTTCGTCGCAGCATGTGATTATTGCAGCCGGCCGTTTGTTGTTAGGGACCTGGCAGGGCATTTATTTTTGTGAGTTCGATGGACCGCGGATACGCACGTTTTATGTGAAAATTTTATAAAAGGATGGAGAAGAAAAGGGGAGCGGAATGGGCGCCCCTTTTCTTTTTTTGAAGAGCGTTTTTTCCCTTCTCTTTCATTTTGTTTTCAGAAATAGAGAGTACATTAGTAAGCAAAGGGGGGAATAACATGCGAAAAAAATGGATGGCATCTCTTTTAATGATGTTCGTGCTCTTTTTCGGTTTTTCTTCAGGACAGTTGGCGAGCGCGGATGATGATGAGTATGAGCATGAATATGGTGAAGGCAAAGTAGAGGAGCATGAATGGGACGATGATGATGACGATTGGGAAGAGGAGGAAGGCTATGAATATGAGGCGCCTAGTCCGTCTTCTTATTGGAACATGTGGACGCGGGATACGGGTGTTGCGGCAGATAGCAGCCTGCCTTTTCAGGAAGCGCAGGAAGTCGCTGTTCAGTTAAACAAGGAGAGCGAACAGCTTTACGTGATTCCCCGAAATGGCCAGCTGCTGGTCTCAGGGGAAAAGATGGCGAATCTGCTTCAGGCGGATTATACGTATCATAAACAGAGCAGAATTCTAGAGGTGTCCAAAGGGAGAGATGAGCTGATCGTGCGTTCAGGCTCAAACGCAGCTTATGAAAATATGGTAAAGACACCTATGCCTTCAGAAGCGTATTTTTTCGAGAAGTCCGTGTACTTGCCAGTTTCGGTCATAGCTAATACATTCGGTTACCGGGTGAGCTGGAATGAAGGCAGCCAAACGATCGTGCTGCAGTCTATTTGATGAATGAGGTGAAATGATGAAGAAAAATGCGAAGGCTAAGTGGATAGTAGGTATGTCGGGAATTGCCTTCTCCGCTTTTATTCTTGGACAATTGGACGATTTTCAAGCAGAGGGTAATGATACAAATACATTGGCAGCAGAGGCAAATGATACGATGAGCCAGCGGGAAAAAGAACTTTTGAAACTTGATTGGAGCAGCTTTTCGGTTCAAGCAGCCAATGAAGGGAATGGGGAAAGTGATCGCATGTCAAGAAAGTCGAAAAGAGACTAATACACTTGAAGTGGAAGTCATGGACAGTTCGTTTTTTGTCTCAATTTCCAATAGTGAACAGCCGGATTGGAAAGAAACTATTCGTTCGTTGCTTCACTATTTTGATTGCGCTTTTTCAAGATTTCGCACGCACAATGAATTGTGGATGTTCAATCAAGCTGCAGAGGGAGCCGTTGTTTCTGTCTCTCCTGTTTTGTACGATTTGTTGAAAACAGCTGAGAGTTATCGGTTGAAAACAGAAGGATGTTTTTCTCCTTATATGCTCAACCAGATGGAGGCTCATGGGTATAAACAGTCTTTTCCTTTTGTCACAGCCCCAAAGGAACAAGGAGAGGCATTGACCGAAGAACTGGAAGCAGAGCCGCTGATGTTTCACAGTAACGGCACCATCACAAAGAAAACGAAGCACAACATCGATCTTGGAGGAATAGCCAAAGGCTATGCGGTGGAAGCGGCAGCCAGATGGCTGCGAATCCATGCACGGAGCCGCTTTGGAATTGTAGATGGCGGAGGGGATATACAGGCTTGGTCAAATGGAGAAAAGACGTGGAGAATCGGTGTAATGGACCCATTTCAAGAAGGGCGCGAGATCGGCTCATTCAGCTTTCAAAATGGAAGCATCGCCACCTCTAACCTCGTCTACCGCAGCTGGTGGCAGGGGGAAGAGAAGAAGCATCATTTGTTAGATGGAAGAACGGGAAAGCCGGTTGAGCCGGTTATTGTCCAATCCACTGTTTTGGCTGAGTCATGTCTGGATGCTGAGGTAGGGGCTAAGCTTTGTTTCATGGCCGGTCTTGAACAGGCGGGCGGTCAGTTGCAGAAGCTTGGCGGCCGTTTTCAATTTGTGCTTGTTCAGCCGGATGGACGATTGACAACAGGAGGTGTTGGCGTATGAGCCTGGAGTTTTTTTCTACTTGGCATTTCATCCGCTTTTCGGGGCTTCTTGCCTTCTTTCTGATGACTTTTTCCGTTTCTGCCGGCTTATTAAGCAGCATGACGATGTTGAAGAAAAAAAAGCCGCTGATGCTTGAACTTCATCAAACGAGCGGCTGGATCGGATTTCTAGTTATGTTGTTTCATATGGTGATGCTCTGGAAAGATGAGTACGTTTCTTATCAAATTGCAGAAATAATTATACCTTTCATGGATGACTATGCACCTGTGTATTCGGCTTTTGGCATTTTTTCCTTCTTTCTTTTCCTGATTGTGCTGGCGACATCCGATTTCTTTATGAAGAAGCTGGGAAGAGGACTTTGGAAAAAGGTTCATTTACTTGTACTGCCTGCCTGGGTGTTTATGATGCTTCACGGTTTGTTCATCGGTACGGACACAGAACAGCTCGGCATTGCCTCTGTTTATGCAGGAAGCGCGGTTCTTGTTGCGTTGCTGCTTGCGCTTCGGTATGCAGAGGCTCTTTTTCAGCCCACAAAAAAAACGCCATAACGGCGTTTTTTTTGTGGCTTTTGTGAATGTTAAGCAAAAGTAATTGTAAATTCAGTCCCATTGTCGAGCTCGCTTTTTACGGTGATTTTTGCGCCGTGGGCTTCTGCAATCATTTTGGCAATGGAAAGGCCGATGCCAGAGCCATTTCGATTACGTGACGGGTCTGCCCGGTAAAAGCGGTCAAAGATATGAGGCAAATCATCTGGCGAAATGCCGCTGCCTGTGTCCTTTATCACTACGATTATTTTCTCTCCTGCTTTCTTTGCAGTACAGCTAATCACTCCCGTCTCTGTGTAATGGGAAGCATTATCCAATAAAATATAAAACAGCTGCTGGAGGCGTTCTGAGTCGCCTTTTATGTGAAGGCCGGCGGCAATCTCGCTTTCCAGCTGCAGGGAGGCAGGGAGCACACGTGAAAATCTGTCGAGCAAATTCTGTAACAGCATAGAAAGATCAAATTCCTTCAGTTCAAGTTCAAAATGACCTTGATCACTGCGTGCCAGCAGCAGCAGATCATTGAGCAGCTGATGCATCAATTCCGCTTCTTTTTTGACATCGTCTAAAACATCTTGGCTGAAAGGGCTTAAGTTTTCTTTTTCCTTATCGAGAATTTCGATCGAGCTGTAAAAAACGCTAAGCGGCGTCCGCAGTTCGTGGGAGGCATCCGAGACAAACTTTTTCTGTGTCAGATATGCTTGCTGAATCGGCCGCATGGCTTGTCCTGCAAAGAAATAGCCCATCCAAGCAAACAGGAGGCTGAATAAGACAGCAAGCGCGATAAGGATCCAAATGATTTTTTGGATTAAATGCTTCTCGGAGGTGATATCCATACCAATGATCACACTTCCAATCATTTGCTGGCCCTGTTGTAGATCGTAACGGACCAGCAGCAAATGGGCGCTTTCCCATTCCAGCTCTTTCACATATTCGTCCTCCTGCTGTTGCAGGTTGTTGCGTGTAATATAGAGCGAGAGGCCCTTAACTGTTTCATCCCCTTTGACTAGCCGGCCATTTTCATCAAACAGATAATAAAAAGTGCTGCGGTCCGGTTCAAAATCAATATCTTCATGATGGAGCTCAAGCAGCTCCTCTGCCCACTCATGCTCCTCTTCGCCATAGAACTGTGAAAGTTCATGTAGCTCATTGTTTTTGATGGCTCCTGAAATAAATATATACAAGGTAAAAATGAAAATAACAAGAATGACGAGCAATGATCCGGTAAACAGGAAAGTCAGCTTGGACTTGACGGAATTAAACATCAGCATTCCTCAAAATATAACCGACGCCTCTTACATTTTTAATGATAGATGGCTCTCCAGGCTGATCCACCTTTTTTCGGAGCAGCTTCACTAAGGCATCAAGGGCATTTTCAGTTACCTCCACATCAAATCCCCAAATTCTTTCAAGCAAAATCTCCCGTGTTAATACGTAATTCTGATTGCGAATAAATAATTCAAGCAAATCGTACTCCTTTTTGGACAGCTCAATGATTTCACCGCCGCGGGTCACTGTCCGCGTATTTAAATTTAACTTTAAATTACCGCAGGAGAGCACTTCTTCAAAGGGCTTGTCGATTCTCCGCGACAGGGCCCGCAATCTCGCGGCAAGCTCCTCAAACTTAAAAGGCTTGACGATATAATCATCGGCGCCGGCATCCAGTCCTTCAATCACATCCTCCAGTGAATCCTTGGCAGTCAGAAACAAGATGCCTCCTTTGTATCCATTTTTTCTTAGGTGCTGGCACGCTTCAATCCCGCTCATCTTAGGCATCATCCAATCAAGAATGATCACATCGTACTGCGTAAATTGCGCATAATCGCAGGCCGTTTTTCCGTCCTTGACCCAGTCGGCGCAACTGAACTCTTTTTGCAATAAATGGTGAATAAGCTTTCCTAAACGCTCGTCATCTTCCGCAAATAAAATATTCATCAGACCATCCTCCTCTGCAATCATGTTTTTTACTTTTAGAATAGCAGATTATCCTGAAAACCTCCTGAAAACCTCCTGAAAACGATAAAAGGTTTTTCTCTTTATTCAAAATAGGGTAAAGCCATCCAATTTTGAATAAACGTGACTGTTCATGGTTTGCTCGCGCCGACGTTGGAGGGTGTTCAGGCGCCAGGCCGCCTTGGCCTATGCCTTTGCTTTCAAAATGGCACAATTCTTGCTTTTATATTCCACAACAAAAAGAAATGAGCGCAAATAAATTTGTTTGCTAAAAAAACGAAAAAAGGAGGAATGGCCATGGATATTACTTTCCTGATGGATGAATCAGAGCTGCAATCCAATCGGTTTGTTTGCTTGATGACGGAGGAGCATCGTTATGATTTTGCCATTATTAACACGAAGCAATTTTTAGGCAACAGCATCGTTCTCTCGCTGCAAAACCACCGAATGGTATTGATGTGCGAAGAGGATATTGAAGATCGTGACTATTGGCCGCAGAGGCTGGGGATTGAAGAAGGGGATATAGAGGCTGTTCAAAGCTTTCTATATGGCGTTTTGGGAGCCTTGGAGCCGGCTGAGCTTTCTTATTAAAGAGAGAGCTTTGTTTGTAACAAAGGTGTGAGCCAAATGAAAAGACAGTTTTGCTGACAATCTGTTCGTTTTTTTAAATAAGAGGAATGAAGGAGATGGATAGGACATGGAAACCCTTCATATTCGACCTGCTGAGGAAAAAGATGTTCCGCAATTGATGGAACTGATGTATGAGTACATCGTCGACTTCTACAAGTGTGACCGCCCGAGTGAAGAATCATTGGAAACATTGATTAAGCATTTAATTCAACATCCTTACGAAGGCATCCAATTTGTAGCGGACAGGAGCGGAGGGGACCTTGCCGGTTTTGCGACATTGTATTTTACTTTCAATACACTTGAAGTAAAGAGAATGGCTTTTCTCTATGATTTATATGTGACGCCGAGAATAAGGGGACAAAAAATTGGAGAGCAGCTGCTGCAGACTTGCATCCGTTATATGAGGGAGAATGGCTATTCTCACATGATTTGGGAAACCGCTCATGATAATCTGGCTGCGCAAGCTTTATATGATAAAGTCGGTGCGAGTAAAGCTGCTTGGTTAAACTATGAAATCACTTGAGCGGCATATGCAAGTGCGTAAGTGATAGATAAACAGCTAAAAAGATAGAAAATTCTTTTTATTTCCAGTTGTAATGATATACTTTGAGTAGTAGAGACATTGCATAGGGGGAATAGAGATGAACGTCTATCAAGTAACACAGGAAGATGTACGCAGTGTGGCTGAGCTGTTCGATGCATATAGAGTTTTTTACGAGCAGCCTTCTAATAAGGAGGCCGCAGAGAGCTTTATCCGTGAGCGTCTGGAAAAGGAGGAATCGGTCATTTTTATGGCGGTTGAAAACGGCCAATCTATCGGGTTCACTCAGTTGTATCCAACGTTTTCTTCTGTGGCTATGAAGCGAGTATGGATTTTAAACGATTTGTTTGTCACAGCGGACAGCCGCAATAAAGGAGCAGGGAGAGCGCTGCTGCAGGCTGCCAAACAATTTGCAAAAGAAACGGGCGCCAAAGGATTGCAATTGCAGACAGCGGTAGACAATAAATCAGCCCAGCATTTATATGAATCGGACGGCTGGGTGAAAGATGAGAAGTTTTTTTATTATGAATTTAAGCTATGAGAGGGACCAGTTCGCAAAAAGACATCCTGAAGGCAATGATCTGAACCCAAAAAGTTAGACACAAATGTTAGGCTGCCTCAAGGGCATGATTCCGATAATCAACCGGGCTCATGCCCTTTAATTTTGCCTTA